>NZ_CP029553.1:688750-1352500 GCF_003173755.1 Methylobacterium terrae | reverse complement strand
CGGATCGGGCCTGGGGGCGGCGACCGGGCGGGCGCTCGCCGCGGCGGGCGCGCGGGTCGCGCTCCTCGACCTCAACGAGGGAGCGGCCGCGGAGGTCGCGGCGGAGATCGGCGGCCTCGCCCTCGCCTGCGACGTCGGCGACGCGGGGAGCGCCGAGGCCGCGGTCGCGCGGGCGGCGGCGGCACACGGCCCCGCCCGCATCCTGGTCAACTGCGCCGGCGTCGCGACGGCGGGTCGGATCGTCGGTCGCAACGGCCCCCTCGACCTCCAGGCCTACGCGCGGGTGATCCAGGTCAACCTGATCGGCAGCTTCAACCTGATGCGGCTCGTCGCGGCGGGCGCGCTCGCCCTCGATCCGCTCGAGGGGGGCGAGCGCGGCGTCATCGTCTCCACGGCCTCGGTCGCGGCCTACGAGGGCCAGGTGGGCCAGGCGGCCTACGCCTCCTCGAAGGCCGGCATCGTCGGCCTGACCCTGCCGGCGGCGCGGGAATTCGCGCCGTCCGGCATCCGGGTCTGCGCCATCGCGCCCGGCATCTTCGAGACGCCGATGCTGCGCGGCCTGCCGCAGGAGGTGCAGGATTCGCTCGGCGCCGCGGTGCCGTTCCCCTCCCGCCTGGGCAAGCCGGCGGAATACGCCAAGCTCGCCATGGCCATCATCGACAACCCGATGCTCAACGGCGAGGTCATCCGGCTCGACGGCGCACTGCGCATGCAGCCCAAGTAAGGATGCAGCCCAAGTAAGGATGCAGCACCGTCGGACCTGTTCGAGGGTGCGAGGTTCGACGGTAAGGCCGGCCCGGATGGGCGCCGAACGCCTCCACCGACGCAAGAGGCCCGAGGGAAGAGACCGCGCGATGCTGAGCGACGACCAGATCCTGATCCGCGACACCGCCCGCAGCTTCGCGCAGGAGAGGCTGAAACCGTTCTCGGCCGCGTGGGACCGGGAGGCGCGCTTCCCCCGCGAGGCGATCGCCGAGATGGGCGCGCTCGGCTTCATGGGCATGCTGGTGCCCGAGGCGCATGGCGGGGCGGCCGCCGACCACGTCGCCTACGCGCTCGCCATCGAGGAGGTGGCGGCGGGCGACGGCGCCGTCTCGACGGTGATGAGCGTGCACAACTCCGTCGGCTGCATGCCGATCCTGAAGTTCGGCAGCGACGAGCAGAAGGCGCGCTTCCTCGGGCCGCTCGCGCGCGGCGAGCAGCTCGGCGCCTTCTGCCTGACCGAGCCCAGCGCCGGCTCGGACGCCGCCGCGCTCAAGACCCGGGCGCGGCGCTCCGGCAATGCCTGGGTTTTGTCGGGCACCAAGCAGTTCATCACCTCGGGGGCGAATGCGGATCTCGCCATCGTGTTCGCGGTGACCGACCCGGAGGCCGGCAAGCGCGGCATCTCGGCCTTCATCGTGCCGACCAAGACACCCGGCTACAAGGTGGCGCGCATCGAGCACAAGCTCGGCCAGCGCGCCTCGGACACGGCCCAGATCGTGTTCGAGGAGATGGAGCTCACCCCCGACCTGATGCTCGGCCAGGAGGGCGAGGGCCTGAAGATCGCGCTCGCCAACCTCGAGGGCGGGCGCATCGGCATCGCCGCCCAGGCGGTCGGCATGGCGCGGGCCGCGTTCGAGGCGGCCTTGGCCTATGCGGGCGAGCGCGAGACCTTCGGCCAGGTCCTCAAGAACCACCAGGCGGTCGCCTTCCGGCTCGCCGACATGGCGACGAAAATCGAGGCGGCCCGGCTCCTGGTGCTGAACGCGGCGCGCCTGCGCGATGCCGGGCAGCCCTGCCTCAAGGAGGCGGCGATGGCCAAGCTCTTCGCCTCCGAGATGGCGGAAGCCGTGTGCTCCGACGCGATCCAGATCCACGGCGGCTACGGCTACCTCGCCGATTACCCGGTCGAGCAGATCTATCGCGACGTGCGGGTGTGCCAGATCTACGAGGGGACCAGCGACGTCCAGCGCATCGTCATCAGCCGGGCGCTGACGGCCTGACGCCGAGGGCGATCCGTCCGGGACGGTGCGGATCCGGGGTGAGCGCCATAGATCGGCGACCGCCCCGCGACGTAGAGGTAGCGAAAACCTTCCGGTCGATGCCAGTTCATCGCCCGGGTCCGGCGAGTGCACGCGTCGTCCGGCGTCGCGGTGACGGGATACGCCGCCCGGCCTACGTCGCCTCGTCCATGGTCGGGCGGGATGACGGCGGGATTTTAACGACTTCGTAACTTTTCTGACATTGTGTCGAGGCTCGCCCGGCGTCTCGGCGCCGACCCCGCCGGCAAGGAGCGTCGTGGTGCAACTTCGTCCCGAGCGGGAGGCCGAGCGCCTCTCCGAGCTGCACGCCCTCGGCCTCCTCGACACGCCGCCGGAAGACCATTTCGACGCGGTCTGCCGCCTCGCCCGCACGTTGTTCCGGGTGCCCTATGCCTGGATCTCGCTGGTCGATGCCGACCGGCTGTGGTGCAAGGCCTCGGCGGGCATCCAGTTCGGCCCCACCGGCCGGGACGCCGCCTTCTGCAACCACGCCATCCTGAGCGATGCGCCCCTGGTGGTGGAGGACGCGGCGGCCGACCCGCGCTTTCGCGACGTCGCGCTGGTGACCGGGCCGCGGAGCGTGCGGTTCTACGCCGGCATCCCCTTGATGCTGCGGCCGGGCCTGCCGCTCGGCACTCTCTGCCTCGCCGACACCGTCCCGCGCCGGCTGACCGACGACGAGACCGCGCGCCTCTCCGACCTCACCGCGGTCGTGGTGGCGCAGATCCGGCACTACGAGGCCCGCGTCGCCAGCGAGACCGAGGCCCGGCGCCGGCGCGCGAGCGAGGATGCCCTGTCGCGCGCCAACCGCAACCTGACGCTCGCCGAGCAGATGGGACGGATCGGCCACTGGCGGGTCGATCTCGCGTCCGGTGCCACGACCTGGTCGGACGAGGTCTGCCGGATGCACGGGCGGGAGCCGGGCGATCCGGCCGCCGACGTCGCGGAGGCCCTGTCCTACTACCACCCCGAGGATCGTGATCGGGTCGCGGGCCTCGTCACGGCGGCGCGCGAGCACCGGACCGGCTTCCACTTCAAGGCCCGGATCGTCCGGCGGGACGGCGAGGAGCGGGTCGTGATCTCGCGCGGCATCTGCCAGCAGGACGAGGCCGGGACGGCCACGGCCCTGTTCGGCAGCGTTCAGGACGTGACCGAGATGGCCCGCGCCGAGGCCGAGCTGCAGGAGAGCGCCGCGCGCCTGCGCGCCAGCACCGCCCTCCTCGACGCCACCCTGGCGCATATGGACCAGGGCCTGATGATGATCGACGAGGCGGGCATCGTGCGGGTCTGCAACGAGCGGGCCCTCGCGCTGCTCGACCTGCCGCGGGACCTGATGCGCGCCGAGCCGACCTTCGACGAGGTCCGCCGCCATCAGCTCGCGCAGGACGATTTCGCCCATTGCGACGCCGCCTTGCGCGAGCAGGTCGCGCGCGCGCCGCTCGCGACCCATCCCTACACCTACGAGCGCCAGCGGCCGAACGGCACCGTGCTGGAGATCCGCACCGTGCCGCTGCCCACCGGCGGGGCGGTGCGCACCTACACCGACATCACCGCCCGCAAGGCGGCGGAGGCGCAGGTCGCCCACCTCGCCCGGCACGACGGCCTGACCGGATTGCCGAACCGGGCACTGTTTCGCGACAGCCTCGACCAGCGTCTCGCCGCCGTGGCGCGCCACGGCGGGACCTGCGGCCTGCTCTGCCTCGACCTCGACGCGTTCAAGGCGGTCAACGACACCCTCGGCCACCTCGCCGGCGACGCGCTCCTGCGCGAGGTGGCGGGGCGGATCCGCGCCGCCTTGCGGCGCGAGGACCTGCCGGCGCGCCTCGGCGGCGACGAGTTCGCGGTCCTGCTCGGCGGCGAGGCGAGCTCCGGCAGCGCCGCCGCCACGGCGGAGCGGCTGGTCGCGGCGCTCCGTGCTCCGGTCGATCTCGGCGGGCAGGAGGCGACGATCGGGGTCAGCATCGGCATCGCCTTCGCGCCCGAGCACGGCCTCGACAGCGACACCCTGCTCAAGCGCGCCGACCTCGCGCTCTACCGGGCGAAATCGGAGGGGCGCAACACCTACCGGCACTTCGCCGCCGCCATGGACCGGGCCGCCGAGGAGCGCCGGCGCCTCGAGCGCGACCTTCGCGTGGCGCTCCGGCGCGGCGAGTTCGTCCTGCACTACCAGCCGGTCTTCGACCTCGCGCAGGGGCGGATCGCGGCGGTGGAGGCGCTGCTGCGCTGGAACCACCCGGCCCGCGGCCCGCTGCCGCCGGCGGCGTTCCTGCCGCTCGCCGAGGAGACCGGCGTGATCGTCCCGCTCGGCGAGTGGGTGCTGGGCCGCGCCCTCCACGATGCCCGCGCGCTCCCGCCCGGGATCCGGGTGGTGGTGAACGTCGGCGGCGCGCAGCTGCGCCAGGCCGGCCTCGCCGCCGCCATCCGGGCCGCCCTGGCGGCGACCGGCGCGGCGCCGGAGCGCCTGGAGCTCGACATCGCCGAGGGGGCGATCGCGGACGGGGCCGGCCGGCTGGCCGAACTCGCCGCGCTCGGGGTCGGGCTCGCCTGCGACGGTTTCGGTGCCGGCGCCTCCTCCCTCGGCGCCCTGCGGCGCCTGCCCTTCGGGCGGATCAAGCTCGACCGCGAGGTCGCGGCCTCCGCCGGAGCCCAAGGCCTCGTGCCGGCGATCGTCGCCCTCGGTGCGGCGCTCGGCATGACGGTCACCGCCAAGGGCGCGGAGACCGAGGCGCAGCTCGCCGCCCTGCGGGAGGCGGGCTGCGCGGAAGCGCAGGGCTTCCTGCTCGGCCGGCCGGTGCCGTTCGGCGAGGTGCTGGCGGTGCTCGGCGGGGCGACGTCCCAAGGTCCGGTCGATCGATCGGAGCGCTCCTGCGCGTGACCGTGCCTCCCGGCGTCACGGCGGCCGCGTCGAGGCGATCATCCCGGGATCCCGTGCGCGGTCCGTCCGATACCGCCGCCCGTTCGGGCTCAGCCAGCGCCTTCGGACGGGTCCGTTCGAAGGCGCTGCACTGAGAGCCTGTTCGATTGATCCAGGGACGCGGTCCCACTCCAGACCTCAGGATGAGGTCGTGGGTGGGAGAGAAACTTCTATCGCCACGTCGATCTCGCTCGTCAAACAGTCTCCGGGAGACGAAGCAGAGAACGGCGCGCGGGGGCCGAGCAGCCCTCACACACCCCGAAACACCGCGTACCCAAATCGCGTGAACTTCAGCGGCAGGTGGTGGTGCTCGGCCGCATCGACGATGGTGAAGCGGAACGGCACCGCGTCGAGGAAATGCGGGCCCGCCCGTCCGGCGGCGGTGAAGTAGGCGCCGAGGTGGAACACGACCTCGTAGGTGCCGGCCGCGACGCCGACGCCCCGGACCACCGGGTGGTCGAAGGTGCCGTCCGGCCCGATCGTCCCCTCGGCGAGCGGGCGCGGGCCGGTCCCGTCGAGGACCAGGATCGTGACTCTCAGGCCGACCGCCGGGCAGCCCTCCGCCACGTCGACGGCGTGGACCGAGATGCCGCCGGCGCTCATCGGGCCGCCTCCCCGGGGAGAGCGGGCCAGCGATCGGCGAAGGGGCGGCGCGCCTCCATCGCCTCGGCGAGGTCGAGCAGCAGGTCGTCGCGGCCGAAACCCGCCACGAGATGGAGGCCGATCGGCATCCCGTCCGGTGCCGGGTCGACCGGCAGGCTCAGGCCCGGCAGCGCGGCGGCGTTGACCCAGCCCGAATAGACCGCGTGGCCGCGCGGGCCGACCGGCCGCCCGTCGATCACCTCCGGATGGACCGCGTCGGCCGCCCACGGCATCGCCGCGGCCGAGGGCGTGAGGACGAGGTCGACCTCCGTGAACGCCGCGTTCGCGGCGTTGCGCAGGGCCTGCACCCGCTCCAGGATCTCGGCGAGCAGCGTCGCGGGCGCCCGGGCGCCTTCGGCGGCCATCGCCCGGTACGGCGCGCTCGCTCGCGCGGCCAGGGCCGGATCGGCCTCGAACAACCGGGCGATCCCGATCTTGCCGATCTCCGGCCACAGGGCGTTCAGGGCGGCGATCTCGAAGGGCAAGGGCCCCTCCTCCACCGCGACGCCGAGCGCCTCGAGGTCGGTCAGGGCCCGTCGGCACGCGCTCGCGATGACCGGGTCGAGGGGCGCGTCGCCGATGCGCTCGACGTAGCGGGCCCGCAGCGGCCGGTCCGGCCGGCCCGGGGCGGCGAAGGTCGACCACAGCACCCGCGGATCGGCGCCCTGCATCAGGTGGAGCATCGCGCGGCTGTCGGCGACGGTGCGGGTGAGCGCGCCCGCCACCTCGAAATCGAGGAGCGGCGAGGGCAGGCCGCCGAGCCGCGGCACCCGGCCGAGGCTGCTCTTCAGCCCGACGAGGCCGGTATGGCCGGCCGGCCGGCGCAGGGAGCCGCCGCCGTCGGTGCCGAGGGCGACCGGCGCGTAGCCGGCGGCCGTCGCCGCAGCGCCCCTGCCGGTCGAGCCGCCGGGGGTGAGCGCGACGTTCCACGGGTTGCGGGTGACGCCGAAACGGGCAGATGCCGTGAAACCTTGCACGGCGAATTCCGGCATCGTGGTCTTGGCGAGCGTCACGAGGCCGGCGCGGCGCGCCCGCGCCACCGGCAGCTCGTCGTGGCCGGCCGGCGCGGCCTCCCCCGGCTCGGCGTAGGTCGAGGGCATTCCCTCGGTGACCAGGAACTCCTTCACGGTCATCGGCACGCCGTCGAGGGGCGAGAGCGGGGCCCCGGCGCGCCAGCGGGCGGCGCTCGCCTCGGCCTCCGCCCGCGCGCGCGGGTTCTCGCGCGCGATCGCGTTCAGGTGCGGCTCCCAGGCGGCGGCGCGGGCCCGCGCGGCCTCCAGCGCCTCGACCGGCGAGGCGCGGCCCGCGGCGAAGAGCCGGCCGAGCTCGGTCGCGGAGAGGCGCCACAGCTCCGTGTTCATGCGGGTCCTCCGACGGTCAAGTGGCAGTGCGGCATGGTCTTTCCCAGGAATGGCATACGATTTGCTGCACCCCGGCAGCAAGATCGATGCCGCAGGAAGCAGCCACCGTGACACCATCCGGCCCGCACACCCGACCCCAGGCGGAAGGCCGCTCCGTCGTGCTCGACGGCATCACCCACCGCTACGGCGGCGCGGTCGCGGTCGAGAACGTGAACCTCGACATCCGGGGCGGAGAACTCGTCTCGTTGCTCGGGCCCTCGGGCTGCGGCAAGACCACGTTGCTGCGCATCGTCGCCGGCTTCCTGCGCCAGACCGAGGGGCGGGTGATCGTCGGCGATCAGGTCATCGACGCGCTGCCGCCGAGCCGGCGCGCCGTCGGCATCGTCTTCCAGAACTACGCCCTGTTCCCCCACCTGACGGTCGCCGAGAACGTCGCCTACGGCCTCGCCGCCCGGGGGGCGTCCCGGACCGAGCAGGCGGCCGAGGCCAAGCGCCTCCTCGACCTCGTGCAGCTCGGCCATGCCGGCGGCCGCTACCCGCGCCAGCTCTCGGGCGGGCAGCAGCAGCGGGTCGCGCTGGCCCGCGCGCTCGCGATCCGCCCCGCGGTGCTGCTTCTCGACGAGCCCTTCGCGGCCCTCGACAAGAACCTGCGCCTCGACATGCAGATCGAGGTGAAGCGCCTTCAGCGCGTCGCCGGCGTGACGACGCTGCTCGTCACCCACGACCAGGAGGAGGCCCTGTCGCTCTCCGACCGGGTGGCGGTGCTCTCGAACGGGCGGCTGGAGCAGTTCGCCGCCCCGACCACGGTCTACGACGCGCCCGAGAGCCTGTTCGTCAACACCTTCGTGGGCTCCGCCAACGCCGTGCCGGGGGTGCTGCTGGGCCAGGACGGGGATGGGCCCCGCGTCGCGCTCGATGCCGGCGGCGAGGTCGTCGCCCGTCCCCTCTCGCGGCCGATCGCGCCGGGCTCCCGGGTGACCTTATGCCTGCGGCCCGAGCACCTGCGCCTCACCGACGGGCAGGACGGTATCGCGGGCGTGGTCGAGATGGCCCTGCCGCTCGGCCCCACCGTCGTGCACGAGGTCCGGGTCGGGGCAGGCCGCCCGCTCAAGATCGCCGAGCCGCGCCTCGGCGGGGGCGCCCTGCGCCCGCCCGGCACGCCCGTGCGCATCGCCGTCGCCCCCGGCCTCGCCTCCGCCTTCCCGGCCGCCGCCTGACACACCCGGAGTTTCCCGATGCTCGACCGCCGCACGCTTCTCACCACCGCCCTGTCGCTCGGCGCGATGGAGCTGTTTCCCGGCCTGTCCTTCGCGCAGGCGCGGCCCCTCGTCTTCGCCACCTTCACGGGCAGCTGGGAGGAGGCGCACAAGGCCGTGCTGGTGCCGGCGTTCCGCAAGGAGACGAACAACGCCCCGATCGTCCTCGACCCGATGCTGTCGGTCGACCAGATCGCCAAGGTGTCGGCCGCCAAGGCCAACCCGCCGATCGACGTGATGCTGCACGATCCCGGCCCGGCGCTGACGGCTCTGGCCCAGGACCTCGTCGAGCCCTTCCCGGTCGAGCGCAGCGCCGCCTTCAAGGAGCTGATCCCGGACGCGCAGGACCCGCACGGCCCGGCCGCCTTCTTCCAGGTCGTCGGCCTGACCTACAACCCCGACACGGTGAAGACCCCGCCGACCTCCTGGGCCGACCTGTGGCGGCCCGAATACAAGGGCCGGGTCGGCATCACCAACATGAACTCGACGCTCGGCACCGGCTTCATGGTCGAGATCGCCAAGATGCATGGCGGCTCGGAGGCGAACATCGATCCCGCCTTCAAGGCGATGGAGAAACTGAAGCCCAACCTGTCGGCGGTGGCGGCCAATCCCGGCGCGCTCGCCACCCTGTTCCAGCAGGGCCAGGTCGACATCTCGCCGGGCAACTTCAACGCGATCCAGATCCTGAAGGCCAAGGGCGTGCCGGTGGAGTTCGTGGCGCCGAAGGAAGGCGCCATCGCCTTCAAGACCCTGATCCAGATCGTGAAGAACTCGCCCAACCGCGAGCTGGCGTTCAAGCTGATCGAGGCGGCGATCTCCGAGCCGGTCCAGACCCGGCTGATGCAGGCGCCCTACCTCGTCGTGCCGACCAACACCAAGGTGAAGATGACCGGCGAGATCGCCCGGGTGCTGGCGAAGGACACCGACGATCTGAAGAAGAAGTTCGTGTTCCAGGACTGGAAGACGATCAACGCCCAGCGTCCGGCCTGGATCGAGCGGTTCAACCGCGAGATCAAGTTGTAAGGAATTTTCGCCGTGGCTCTGCCGGACGTCACCACCTATCCTCTGCGGCTGGCAAGCCCGCTCGCGCTGTTCTTCGCGGCGTTCTTCGCCGCGCCCCTCGTCGCGCTCCTGTGGCTCTCGCTCCAGGGGGCGGACGGGACCTTCGGCCTGTCGCAATACGCGGCCTTCCTGGGCGACGGGTTCAGCCTCGGCGTGCTGCTGGGCACGCTCTGGCTCGGGCTCAAGGTCACGGCAGCCTGCCTCGTCCTCGGGCTGCCGCTCGCGCTCGTCGCGACCCGGGCCGGGGGATGGGTGCGGGGATTGATCATCCTGGCGGTGCTGACCCCGCTCCTCACCAGCGTGGTCATCCGCACCTTCGCGTGGATCGTGATCCTGGGGCGGCAGGGGGTGATCAACTCCCTGCTCTCCTCCCTCGGTCTGATCGAGACGCCGCTCAGGATGCTCTACGCCGAGGGCGGGCTCGTGGCGGCGCTCGCGCAAGTGCAGATGCCGCTGATGGTGCTGCCGCTGATGACGGCGCTCGCGCGCATCGACCCGAGCCTGTGGGACGCCTCCGAGGCCCTGGGGGCCGGGCGCTGGCGCACCTTCCTCCGCGTGACCCTGCCTCTCTGCCTGCCGGGCCTGATCGCCGGCTCGGTGCTGACCTTCGCGGCGGCGATCTCGGGGTTCATCACCCAGTCGCTGATCGGCGGGGGGCAGATGCTGTTCATGCCGGGCTACATCTACCAGCAGGCGATCGCGCTGCAGAACTGGCCCTTCGCGGCGGCGATGTCGGTGATCTTCCTCGTCGCGGTGCTCGCCGTGGTGCTCGGCTTCAACGCGCTCGGCCGCCTCGCCCGCGGCTACGCGCAGACCTGAGAGTGACGATGTCCCGCTCCCCGGGCGCCCTCGACCGGCTCTCGTTCGAGGGCCTGCTGCACGCCCTTTCGGCTCTCGCCCTGGTGCTGCTGCTCGCTCCCACCCTCATCGTGCTGGTGGTCTCGTTCACCGACGGGCTGTCCCTGCGCTTCCCGCCGCCGGGCTACTCGTTCCGCTGGTACCGCGAGCTGATGGAGGCCTGGCAGCTCCACTACGCCTTGAAGAACAGCCTCACGGTGGCGGTGCTGGCCACCATCCTCGCGGTCGGGCTCGGGGTGCTGGCGGCGCTGGCGGTGGCGCGCTCGCCGCGCCTGTCGGCGCGGCTCCTCGACAGCCTCTTCCTCTCGCCCCTGATCCTGCCGGCTCTGGCCTTCGGCCTGTCGAGCCTGATGTTCTTCTCGCTCCTGGGCTGGCCGGTCTCGGTCGCCACGCTGGTGCTCGGGCACACCGTGGTCTGCGTGCCCTACGTGGTGCGCAACACCGTGGCGGCGCTGACCCAGCTCCAGCCCGCCCTGCTCGAGGGCTCGGCGAGCCTCGGCGCCTCGCGGTTCTACACGTTTCGCCGCATCACCCTGCCGCTGATCCGGCCGGGCATCCTCTCGGGCGGGTTCCTCGCCTTCATGGCCTCGTTCGACAACATCCCGGTCTCGCTGTTCCTGCGCGACGCCGCGACCGACATGCTGCCGATCCGGATGTGGCAGGACCTCGAAGGCCGCCTCGACGTCACCATCGCGGCGCTCTCCGGGATCCTGATCGTCGCGACGATCGGGGGGATCGCCGTGATGGAGCGGGTGACCGGGTTGTCGCGGCGGCTGGTGTGAGTGCGCGCCCGTGACGGAACCGAACCGGGCACTGGCCGACGCCCCGCCCCGCCCCTCCCCCTCCCTCACCGAGCAGGCCGCCGCCGCCTTGCGCCGGCTGATCCTGCTCAACCTGCTCGCCCCCGGCGAGGCCTTGAACGAGCCCGACCTGGTCGCCCGCCTCGGCGTCTCCCGCACGCCGGTGCGGGAGGCGCTCAAGCTCCTTGCCGGCGAGGGCCTGGTGACGCTTCGGCGCAACCGGACCGCCCTGGTGGCCCGCCTCGATCCCGCCGACCTGGTGCCGCTGTTCGAGCTGGAGGCGGCCCTGGAGAGCGCCTGCGCCGGCCTCGCCGCCGAGCGGATGAACCCGGCCGAGCTCGACCGGCTCGCTGGGTTGCAGGACGCCCTGGAGGCGGCGCGGGACGACCGCGACGCCTATACCCGCCTCAACCGCCAGGCCCATCGGCTGATCGTGACGGCGGCCCGCAGCCCGGCCATCGCCGAGGCGCACGGCCGGGCCTTCGCGCGGCTGGAGCGGGCGCGCAACTTCGCCCTGGCGGCGGACGGGCGGGTGGCGGAATCGCTCGCCGAGCACCGGGCGATCCTGGAGGCCCTGCGGGCGCGGGAGGCGGAGCGCGCCCGGACGCTGATGCACGCCCACGTCGCCCGTACCCAGGCCCTGCTGGTGGGCCGGCTCACCGAGGGAGAGAGACGATGACCGTTCCGGCCCTCGGGGTGATCCTGCCCTCCTCGAACCGGGTGGTGGAACGGGCGACGGAGGCGCGCACCGCCGGCCGTGCCGAGGCCTGCTACGCCCGCGTGCCCTACGGCGCGATGCTGAAGGGCGCGGCTTACGACGAGGCGGTCTTCCTCGCCGCCGCCGACCTCCTGGCCGATGCCGGTGTCTCGGCCCTGTGCTGGAACGCGACTCGCGGCGCCGCCCTCGGCTTCACCCCCGACGAGGACCTGTGCGCGGCGGTGACCCGCCGCACCGGCCTGCCGATGGTGACGACGGCGCTCGCCGCCCGGGCGCGGCTCCGCGACGGCGGGATCCGCCGCCTCGGCCTCGTGGTGCAGGGTAGGGCCGACGAGGCCGCCCTGGTCGGCGCCCGCTTCGCAGAGGCCGGCATCGCCGTCGGGGCATCCGCCTCGCTCGGCATCACCGAGAACCGCCTCGCCGCCCTCGTGCCCCCGCCCCGCCTGGCGCAGGCCGCGCGCGAGGCGAGCGCCGGCAGCGATGCCGTCCTGGTCTGGAGCACCAACCTGCCCGGCTGGCGCCTGCCGGCCGCGATCGACGGTGTGCCGCTCCTCGACGCCACGACCCTCGGCACCGACGCCCTGCTGGAGGCCGCCGGGTGACGGACGTCCCGTGACGGCCCAGCATGCCGCGCCTGCAATGCTGATCCCGGCCGCCCGTGCTAGGCTGCCGCATGCCCGGAAAGAGGCGTGCGGGAGGAGCGGGACGGGCGCTGCGGCGCTCCCGGTGCCTCCGCGCGCCGCGGCCGGGCTCCGTCATACCAGGTAGCGCACACCAGGCAGCGTCCCATGAGCCTCATCACCTATCTCACCCGGATCCAGTTCGAGCGCGGCGCCGTCCGGCTGATCGGCGAGGAGCTGGCGCTCCTCGGCGCCCGGCGGCCCCTGATCGTCACCGATCGCGGCGTCGTGGCGGCCGGCCTGATCGCCCGCGTCCTCGGCGCGGCCGGCCTGGCCGCGGACACCCCGGTCTTCGACGGCACCCCCGAGAACCCGACCGAGGAGGCGACGATCGAGGCCCGCGACCGCTTCCGGGCGGAAGGTTGCGATTCGGTGATCGCGGTCGGCGGCGGCTCGCCCCTCGACCTCGCCAAGGGCGTGGCGCTGCTGGCCACCCACGACGAGCCGCTCGCGACCTACGCGGCGATCCTCGGCGGCATCCCGCGCATCCGCGCCGACCAGCCCCCGGTGATCGCGGTGCCGACCACCGCCGGTACCGGCAGCGAGGTCGGCCGCGCCGCCCTCATCACGCTCGCCGACGGGCGCAAGCTCGGCTTCATCTCGCCCCACCTGATCCCCAACGTGGCGATCTGCGACCCCGAGCTCACGCTCGGCCTGCCCCCCGGCCTCACCGCCGCCACCGGCATGGACGCGGTGACCCACTGCATCGAGACCTATCTCAGCCCGCGCCACAACCCGCCGGCCGAGGCGATCGCCCTCGACGGGCTCGCCCGCGCCACCCGCTCCCTCGCCCGCGCGTTCCGCGACGGCAGCGACCTCGAGGCCCGCGAGGACATGATGATGGCCGCCCTCGAGGGCGGCATGACCTTCCAGAAGGGCCTGGGCGCCGTCCACTCGATGTCGCACGCGCTGGGCGGCCTGAAGGCGAAGCGCCTGCACCACGGCACCCTCAACGCGGTGATCCTGCCCCACCTCCTGCGCTTCAACGCCCCGGCCTGCGAGGCGAAGTACGCCGCGCTGCGCCAGGCGATGGGCCTTCCCGAGGGGGCCGACCTCGCCGCGGCGATCGAGGCGCTCAACCGCGACCTCGGCCTGCCGGCCGACCTCGCGGCGATGGGAGTGACGCAGGCCGAGTGCGAGGCGCTGGTGCCGCGGGCGGTCGAGGATCACTCGACGGCGACCAACGGCCGGCCGGTCGGGGCCGAGGAGTTCCGGGAGCTCTTTCGGGTGTCGCTGCACGGGCGGGCGGCGTGATGGGCTGACGGCCCGGGCCAAGGGCAAACGCGGGTCCTGGTGTTCAGACCCCTGTTCTGCCGTCCTCCGCGTCCTCCCGGGGCTGCGTCAGCGGAGCCCGGGAGGACGCGGAGGTTTTTTAAAAGCGCAGGGGAAGGTCGCCCTTCATCCCTCCACCGAAAACTCCGCCTCCAGCGCCGGCACCAGCTCCCCCAGGAAATCCTCGGCTGCCGCCGGCAGCGTGCGGCGGCGGCCTTGGCGATCAGGCAGACCGGGCGGGAAAAGCTCGCCTCGGCGATCGGGCGCGAGCGCAAGTCCGGCTCGGCCCGGATCTCGCGGGCGGAGCCGGGCAGGATGGTGAGGCCGAGCCCGGCCCGCACCATCCCGACGGCCGTCATCATGTAGGTCGCCTCGCAGGCGGTCACCGGCAGCCGGCCGGCGGCCACGAAGGCGGCGTCGACGACCGCGCGCACGCTGGTCTCGGCATCCATCAGCACCAGCGGGTGCTCGGCCAGCGCCTCCAGGGTCACCGTCGCGACGGCCCCGATCGGGTGGCCCGCCGGGTACACGACGTGCAGTGCGTCCGCGGCGCGCGCCAGCACCGCGATGTCGGGATCGCGCACGAGGCCGCCGGTGACGCCGAGATCGACCTCCTCGCGCCGCACCAGCGCCAGCACCCGCTCGGCGATGACGTCCTTGACGACGAAGCTCATCCGCGGATGCGCCGCCCGGAAACCCGCGATCGCGTCCGGCAGGAGGCCCGCCGCCACCGAGGGCAGGGCCGCGATCCGCACGGTTCCGTGCCGGCGCGCCGCGAGGTCGCGGGTATCGACCACGACGCTGTCGAGCTCGCGCAGCACGCGCTGGAACACCGGCAGCAACTCGCGCCCGACCCGGGTCGGCTCGACGCTGCGGCTGTTGCGGTCGAGGAGCCGCACCGCCAGCGCCTCCTCCAGGCGGCGGATCTGCACGGTCAGCGCCGGCTGCGACAGGTTCAGCAGCGCCGCGGCCCGGGTGAAGCTGCGCAGGTGGGCGACCGACACGAAGGCGCGGACGTGGCGCAGGTTGAGATCCATAACGAAACGCTATGGCGTCGATCGGATCTTTTCAATTGCCGGATCGCCGACCCTGGGTTGTGATTTCCCGGTCATCAACGGCGCCACGATCCCGAGCGCCGGAAACCCTGGGAGGAAGCGATGCTGGCCCTGCTCGGCCTGTGCACCATCGCGCTGCTGCTCGCCTGCATTCTGACGAAGCGCCTGTCGCCGCTCGTGGCGCTGATCGTAATCCCGGTCGCCGCCGCCCTCGTCGGCGGCTTCGGGCTCGACACCGGCAAGTTCGTGCTCTCCGGCATCCAGAGCCTGGCGCCGGTCGTCGGCATGTTCGTGTTCGCGATCCTGTTCTTCGGGATCGTCAGCGATGCCGGCCTCCTCGACCCGATCATCGACCGGATCCTCGCCACCGTCGGCACGCGGCCGAGCCGGATCGTGCCCGGCACGACCTTGCTCGCGCTCCTGATCCACCTCGACGGCTCGGGCGCGGTGACCTTCCTGATCACGATTCCCGCGATGCTGCCGCTCTACGACCGGGTCGGCATCGACCGGCGCATCCTCGCCTGCGCGGCCTCGCTCGCGGCGGGCGTCAACTTCCTGCCCTGGACCGGGCCGATGATCCGGGCCTCCGCGGCGCTGAAACTGCCGATCCCCGACATCTTCACGCCGCTCGTCCCGGTGCAGGCGGTGGGCCTCGCCTTCATCTTCGCGGTCTCGTACTGGCTGGGCCTGCGCGAGGAGCGCCGGCTGAAGCGCGCGGGCGCCGGTGGCGGCGAGGCGATCGTCGCCGGGGCGCGCTCCTTGAGCGACGCGGAGCGGGCGTTGCGCCGCCCGGACCGGTTCTGGCCGAACCTGGTGCTGACCGTCGCGGTGCTCGGCACGATGGTGCTGATGGCCGAAAAGATCCCGCCGGCACTGATGTTCATGCTCGGCACGGCTCTGGCCCTGATCATCAACTACCCGAGCGTCGACGCGCAGCGCCAGCGCATCGACGCCCACGCCAAGGCGGCGATCCTGATGGCGTCGATCCTGCTCGCGGCGGGCGTGTTCACCGGTATCATGCAGGGCACCGGCATGCTGAAGGCGATGGCGCAAGGGGCGGTGGCCTTCGTGCCGCCGGGACTTGCCCCGCACATCCCCTTCGCCCTCGGCCTCGTCTCGATGCCGCTCAGCATGCTGTTCGACCCGGATTCGTTCTACTTCGGCGTGCTGCCGGTGGTGGCCGAGGTCGCCCACCAGCTCGGCGTGCCGCCGCTCCAGGTGGCGCAGGGCGCCCTGCTCGGCCAGATGACGACCGGGTTCCCGGTGAGCCCGCTGACGCCGGCGACCTTCCTGGTCTGCGGCCTGTGCGGCATCGACCTCGCCGACCACCAGAAGTTCACCTTCCCGTTCCTGCTCGCGGCTTCCGTGGTGATGACCTTCGCGGCCGTCGCCTTCGGGGTCTTCCCGCTCTGACGTGAGGAGAAGACACATGACGTCCGTCCGACTGGGCGCCGGGGCCGGCTATGCCGGCGACCGGATCGAGCCCGCCCTCGAGCTCGCCGAGCACGGCGCCCTCGACTACCTCGTCTTCGAGTGCCTGGCCGAGCGCACCATCGCGCTCGCCCAGCAGGCCCGCCTGCGCGACCCGGCCGCGGGCTACGACCCGCTGCTGGAGGCCCGAATGCGGGCGGTGCTGGCGCCGTGCCGGAGGAACGGCACCCGCATCGTCACCAACATGGGCGCGGCGAACCCGCTCGCCGCCGCGGAGCGGACCCGGGCGATCGCCCGCGACCTCGGGCTCGCCGGCCTCAAGGTGGCGGCGGTGACCGGCGACGACGTGCTGGAGGTGCTCGGGGCCGGCGACTACGGGATCCTCGAGACCGGGGGCCGGGTGCGCGACCTCGGCAACCGGGTGATCTCGGCCAACGCCTATCTCGGCGCCGGTCCCATCGCCGAGGCGCTGGCCCGGGGCGCCGACGTCGTCATCACCGGCCGGGTCGGCGATCCGGCGCTGTTCCTCGCACCCCTCATCCACGCCTTCGGCTGGCGGATGGACGACTGGGACCGGCTCGGCCGCGGCACGCTCGCCGGCCACCTCCTCGAATGCGCCGGCCAGGTCACTGGCGGCTACTTCGCCGATCCGGGGGTGAAGGACGTGGCGGGCCTCGCCCGCCTCGGCTTTCCGATCGGCATCGTGGACGAGGACGGCGGGATCGAGATCACCAAGGTGCCGGGATCGGGAGGAGAGGTGACGCTCGCCACCTGCAAGGAGCAGCTGCTCTACGAGGTGCACGACCCCGCCCGCTACCTCCAGCCCGACGTGGTGGCGGACTTCTCCCACGTGACCATAGAGGCCCTCGGCCCGGACCGGGTGCGGGTGACAGGCGGGCGCGGCCTGCCCGCGACCGGGCTCCTCAAGGTCTCGGTCGGGCTGATCGATTCCTACATCGGCGAGGGCCAGATCTCCTACGCGGGGCCCGGCGCCGCGGCGCGGGGGCGGCTCGCTCTCGACATCGTGCGCGAGCGCCTGGACCTCACCGGCGTGCGGGCGAGCGAATTGCGCTTCGACCTGATCGGCGTCGACGCGCTGCACGGCCCCGGCCTCGCCGGTGAGGCGGAGCCCTACGAGGTCCGCATCCGGGTCGCCGGGCGCTGCGACAGCCTCGGCGAGGCGGCGCGGATCGGCAACGAGGTCGAGACGCTCTACACCAACGGCCCGGCCGGCGGCGGCGGGGCCTGGAAGTCGGCCCGCGAGGTCGTCGGCGTGCTCTCGGTGCTGGTGCCGTCAGCCCTCGCCCGGCCGAGCGTGCGGATGTTCGAGGCGTGAGGGAGACGACGATGAAGCTGCGCGCGCTCGCCCATTCCCGCACCGGTGACAAGGGCAACACCGCCAACATCTCGCTGATCGCCCACGATCCGGCCGATTACCCGCGCCTCGAGCGCCACGTGACGCCCGAGCGGGTGCAGGCCCACTTCGCCGGGATCTGCGCCGGCACGGTGACCCGCTACGCCCTCCCCCGCCTCGGCGCCCTCAACTTCGTGCTGACCGACGCCCTCGGCGGCGGCGTGACCCGGTCGCTGGCGCTCGACGCCCACGGCAAGGGGTTGAGCGCCGCGCTCCTCGACATGGAGATCCCGGAGGAGGGGTGAGGGCGGCGGGCCGGCTCGTTCGAGATCGAATATATCGGCCGTGACGTCGAAGGTCGCCCTTTCCCCGGACAGCCCTGCCGGCCACGGGGAGAGACGACACCGTGCCGTTCGCGATCGCATCATTGTTGACAATCCTACGATAAGAACGATGATGGCGCATCGCCACGGGGCCGTCCCTCGGGCCCCGCCATCCGTCACGGGTCGTCACCGATGAAGCTCGCATCCTACTGGCTCGAGACCGCGCCGCCCTTCACGGCCGGCAGCCCCGGCCCGGCGGAGGGGCGGTTCGACGTCGCGGTGGTGGGGGGCGGCTTCACCGGCCTGTCGGCGGCCCTGGCCCTGTCGAAGCGCGGCGCGAAGGTGGCGGTGCTGGAGGCCGCGACCGTCGGCAGCGCCGCGTCCGGCCGCAACGGCGGCCAGTGCAACAACGGCTTCGCCTCGGATTATCGCGCCATCGTCGGCCGGTTCGGCGAGGAGCGGGCGGCGGCGCTCTATCACGCCTACGACGCGGCGGTGGACAGCGTCGAGCGGCTGGTCCGCGAGGAGGCCATCGACTGCGACTTCCGCCGCACCGGCAAGATCAAGCTGGCGGCGAAGCCCGAGCACTACGACAAGCTCCAGCGCACCCACGAGGCGGTCTCGCGCCGGGCCGATCCGGACACCCGGCTCGTCAACGCCGCCGAGATCCGGCGCGAGGTCGGATCGGACGCGTTCCACGGCGGCCTCGTCTACGCCAAGAGCGGCGGCCTGCATGTCGGCAAGTTCGCCCGCGGGCTCGCCCGGGCGGCCGCCGGCCACGGCGCCGCGGTGTTCGAGAACGCGCCGGTCACCGGCCTGCGCCGGCTCGAGGGCACCGCCCACGAGGTCGCCACCGCCCGCGGCACGCTGACCGCCGACCAGGTGCTGATGGCGACCGGCGCCTCGATGGTCGGGCCGCTCGGCTGGTTCCGCCGCCGCATCGTGCCGGTCGGCTCGTTCGTGATCGTCACCGAGCCGCTGCCGCACGCCGTGCTCGACCGGCTGATGCCGACCCGCCGCATGGCGACCAACTCGAAGAATGTCGGCTGCTATTTCCGGGTCACGCCCGACGACCGGCTCCTGTTCGGCGGCCGGGCCCGGTTCGCGGTGTCGAACCCGCTCTCGGACGAGAAGAGCGGCCGCGTGCTGCGCCGCGCCCTCGACGAGGTGTTTCCGGAACTCGCCCGCGCGCGGATCGACTATTGCTGGGGCGGCGTCGTCGACATGACCGCCGACCGCCTGCCGCGGGCCGGCATCCGCGACGGGCTGTACTACTCGATGGGCTATAGCGGCCACGGCACCCAGATGGCGACCCATATGGGGCAGGTGATGGCCGACGTGCTGGAGGGGCGCAGCGAGCGCAATCCCTTCGCGGGCTGGGACTGGAAGGCCATCCCCGGGCATTTCGGCCCGCCCTGGTTCCTTCCCTTCGTCGGCGCGTATTATCGTCTGCAGGACGTCCTGCACTAGGACTGGTGTCCGACCCATGAGCGGGACCTGAGCGACATGGCGAGCCGGAACGACACGAACGCGAAGCCCGCCCCGGCGGCCAGGCGCCTGCCCCGCACCACCCTGTCCGGCCAGATCGCCGAGCAGATCCGCGCCTCGATCCTCGACGGCACCTACCCGCTCGGCTCGCAGCTCAACGAGATGGAGCTGGCCTCGACCTTCGGGGTCAGCCGCGGGCCGGTGCGCGAGGCGTTGCAGCGCCTGATCCAGGAGGGCCTGCTGCGCAGCGAGCCGCATCGCGGCGTGTTCGTGCCCGAGCTCGCCCCCTCCGACCTGATCGACATCTACTTCGTGCGCCGCTCCCTCGAACTCGTCGCGATGCGCCGCATCCTCGAGGTCCCCGAGCGCGGCGGCGTGGTGCGCGACCTCGCGGGCATCGTGCGCCAGATGAAGGCCGCGGTGCGGCGCAAGGACTGGGCGCAGGTCGCCGACCTCGACATGCAGTTCCACCGCCGCATCGTCGACGAGGCCGGCAGCGAGCGGCTGACCCGCAGCTTCGCCACGCTCCAGGCCGAGACCCGGCTGTGCCTGCAGATGCTGATGGGCGGCTACCGCGAGAACGCGGCGCTCATCGACGAGCACCAGCTCCTCGTCGACCTGATCGAGCGCGGCGCGGTCGATCCGGCCGTGGCCGAGCTGGAGCGTCATTTCGGCGATCCCGTCCGGACGCTGCAGAAGGCCAACGCCTCGCGCAAGGAGAAGCTCGGCGCCGAGGCGGCGTGACCGCACCGGCAACCCGTGCTCAAGCTTAATCGCCGGTGAGCCGAACCTGAGCAGTTTTCCGCGATCGTCTCCGGTTTCGCTGACTACCTGAGCAGAGCCCTGGGGCTCGTCTTGGCTCAGCTTCATTTTCGGCTGGATCGCCGGTAACGCGCATGTTACCCGACAGATGCGGAACGAATCGCTCCGTCCTCCTGCCCCTCTCGGGAAACGCCATGACCTTCCGGTTTCGCTTGGGCCGGCTGGCCTGCCTGTCGGCGGCCGTCGTCGCCGGTCACCTCGTCGCGGCGCTCCCGGCGGCGGCGTGCCCGGCCCCGCTGCCGCCGGCGGCGGAGCGGATGAGCCTCGGCCTGACCGAGGCCCACGTGGCGCGGCGCGAGCCGGTGCGGGTGCTCGCCATCGGCTCGTCCTCGACCGAGGGCATCGGCGCCACCGCGCCGGACCGGACCTATCCCCACCTGCTGGAGCAGGCCCTGCGGGTGGCCTGGCGCGGCACCCCGATCGGCGTCACCAATGCGGGCATCGGCGGCGAGACCGCGGACCAGACGCTGGCGCGCCTCGCCGAGGCCCTGAAGCAGCCGGTGAAGCCCGAGCTGGTGATCTGGCAGGTCGGCACCAACGACGCGATCACCGGCGGCGACGAGGCCGCCTTCCGGCGCCGGCTCGAGCAGGGCGTGGCCCTGGTGCGCGCCGCCGGCAGCGACCTGATCATCCTCGACCAGCAATACTACCCGGCGATCCCCGACCACGCCCGCTACGAGCGCTTCGTCGGCCTCGTCGCTTCGGTGGCGACGAGCGCCGAGGTGCCGGTCTTCTCGCGCTACGCCCTGATGAAGGGCTGGAACCGGCAGGATCCGGCCCTGCTCGCCGGCATGCTGTCGCCGGACCGGTTCCACATGGGCGACCAGGGCTATGCCTGCCTCGCCGAGGCGCTCGGCCGCGACATCCTCGACGCCGTGACCCCCCGGCCCGATCCGCTCCAGGCGGTCGCCCGGGCCAAGCGCCAGCCGCTTCCGGACGCGGCGGCCCTGCGCCGGGGCTGAGCGGCCTTCGGCTTCCGACGAAGAGTTTGCGCCCCCGGACGGATCCCGTCCGGGGGCGCAATGCTTCTGGATCACCCGTGAGGTTCGCGGAGATGGAGCATCGATCCTCCATCGTCATCCTGGGTCCGCGCAGCGGAACTCCGGATCCATAATCGCCGACGGTCCAGGACGAAGCGACGAGCGTTCGACTTCGTCAGGCAACGCCAGCGGTCGTGGATCCCGGGTTCTCGCCTCCGGCGAGCCCCGGGATGTCGGGGTGGATATCAGCAGGCAGCGCGTTCGATCGGCGCCGAATGTCGAGCGGCGTTCAGAGTGAGGGCGCCCGCAGGTGCCACTCGGTCGCCCCCTGATACGCCTGCCCGATGCGGAGCGCCGTCGCCTCGTCGTAGCCGCGGCAGACGATCTGGAGCGAGAGCGGCAGCCCGTCGGCCGTGAACCCGTTCGGCAGCGCCAGGGCGCAGAGCTCGAGCAGGTTGCCGAAGCGGGTGAAGCGCGAGGGCAGCACGCCCTGGTCGACCGCCTCGAGGGGGATCGCCGCCGTCTCGGTGGTCGGGGTCAGGATCGCGTCGATCCCGTCCATCGCCCGGGCGTAGGCCGCCTTCATCTCCTGCTGCATCCGGCGGGTGCGCAGGTAGTCCTGCGCGCTCACCCCGGCGCCGGCGAGCGTGCGCAAGCGGACGTCCTCGTCGAGCGGCAGGGCCCGGTCCTCGGACAGGGCGCCGTTGTGGAAGTAGCATTCCGCCGTCACGATCGCCGAGGCGGTGACGAGGTCGACGAAGCGGAACGGCAGGTCGACCGCGACGATCTCGGCGCCGAGCCGGGCGAGCTGATCGAGCGAGGCGTCGTAGGCGGCGAGCATCTCGGACGAGACGCCCTCCCGCTCCGACGCCGGCATCCGGGCGAGGCGAAGGCCCCGCACCCCGCGGTGCAGCACCGGCATCGGATCCTCCGGCGTGATGCCCCGCGTGTTGGGATCGCGCGGGTCGGCCCCCGACAGGATCGTGTAGAGGAGCGCCACGTCCTCGACGTTGCGCGCCATCGGCCCCGGCGTGTCGAGGGTGGTGCTCAAGGGGACGATGCCGGCGGTGCTGACGCGGCCGACCGTGACCTTGAGGCCGGTGAGCCCGCAGAACGAGGCCGGCAGCCGCACCGAGCCGCCGGTATCGGTGCCGATCGCCCAGGGCGCCATCCGGGCCGCCACCGCGACGCCCGAGCCGCTCGAGGAGCCGCCGGGCGTGCGCGGCGTCGCGAGGTCCCAGGGGTTCAGCGGCGTGCCCATGTGCTGGTTGGTGCCCCAGCCGCCATAGGCGAACTCGACCGTGTGGGTCTTGCCCAGCACGATCATGCCCTGCGCCAGCATCCGCCGGGCGATGGTGGCGGTCTCGGTGGCGCGCCGTTCGCGGAAATGCGCCGAGCCGCCGGTGGTGACCCGGCCCTCGAGGTCGATCAGGTCCTTGAGCGCCACCGGCACGCCGTGCAGCGGGCCGACGGCGTGCCCGGCGCGGATCATCCGGTCGGCGCCCTCCGCGGCGAGACGGGCGTCGTCGGCATAGACCTCGACGAAGGCCCGCAGCGTCGGGTCGAGCCGGGCGATGCGGGCGAGATGCGCCTCCACGGCCTCGACCGGCGAGAGCGCGCGGGTCGCGATGGCGCGGGCGAGAGCGTGGGCGGGCAGGTCGACGGGATCGGTCACGATGGGCACTCCTCACGGCGCGCCGCTTCCCGGCGGATCTCATCGAGACCCGTTCCGACGACGTCGCCCCAGAGCATCGCCCGACGAGGCGGATACCGGTTCGTCGGACGATGCGGCACAATCAAAGACCCGGGATCAGCGTCCGATCGCGAGGCGATCGGACGCTGATCCGGTGCGAGATCTTGCACGGACGATCGACCGGGCGCCCGCCCGAATCGTCGGGCGAGCCCCGCGGCCAGGGCAGAGGGGGTATTCGGGATTGGTCCGCGCGCCCGCTCAGCTCTTGAGACGGTACCCGGTGCGGAAGATCCACGCCACCGCCGCCAGGCAGGCGATCAGGAACACGAACGCCATGCCGAGGCTCACCGCCGGGTTGACGTCGGAATGGCCGTAGAAGCTCCAGCGGAAGCCGCTGATCAGGTAGACCACCGGGTTGGCGAGGCTGACCGCCCGCCACAGGGGCGGCAGCATGTCGATCGAGTAGAAGCTGCCGCCTAAGAAGGTCAGCGGGGTGACGATGAGGAGCGGCACCAGCTGCAGCTTCTCGAACCCGTCCGCCCACAGGCCGATCACGAAGCCGAACAGGCTGAAGGTGACGGCGGTCAGCACCAGGAACAGCACCATCACGAACGGGTGCTCGATGCGCAGCGGCACGAACAGCGACGAGGTCGCCAGGATGATCAGCCCGAGCATGATCGACTTGGTCGCCGCCGCCCCGACATAGCCGGCGACGATCTCCACCGCCGAGATCGGCGCCGAGAGGATCTCGTAGATCGTGCCGGAGAAGCGCGGGAAGTAGATGCCGAAGGAGGCGTTGGCGATGCTCTGGGTGAGCAGCGTCAGCATGATCAGCCCCGGCACGATGAAGGCGCCGTAGGGCACGCCGTCGACCGAGGTGATCCGGCCGCCGATCGCGGCGCCGAACACCACGAAGTAGAGCGAGGTCGAGATCACCGGCGCGACGATGCTCTGGAGCAGCGTACGGAAGGCGCGGTGCATCTCGAAGCCGTAGATGGCGCGGACGGCGGGCCAGTTCATGCGCGGTCCCTCACGAGATCGACGAAGATGTCCTCGAGCGAGCTCTGCCGGGTCTGGAGATCGCGGAAGCGGATGCCGGCGGCGGCAAGCTCGGTGAGGATTCCGGTGATGCCGGTGCGCTCCGCCTTGGTGTCGTAGGTGTAGGTCAGCGCCGTGCCGTCCGCCGAGAGGGCGAGGGCGTGGCCGGCGAGCGCGGGCGGCAGGGCGGGAAGCGGCTCGTGGAGCTGGAGCGTCAGCTCCTTGCGGCCGAGCTTGCGCATCAGCTCGGCCTTCTCCTCGACGAGAACGATCTCGCCCTTGGCGATCACCCCGACCCGGTCGGCCATCTCCTCGGCCTCCTCGATGTAGTGGGTGGTGAGGATCACCGTGACGCCCTGCTCGCGCAGGCGGCGCACCATGCGCCACATGTCCTGGCGGAGCGCCACGTCGACGCCGGCGGTGGGCTCGTCGAGGAAGAGGATGCGCGGCTCGTGCGCCAGCGCCTTGGCGATCAGCACCCGGCGCTTCATGCCCCCCGACAGGGTCATGATCTTGGCGTCGCGCTTCTCCCACAGCGACAGGTCGCGGAGCACCTGTTCGACGTGGGCGGGGTCGGGCTTGAGGCCGAACAGCCCGCGGCTGAAGCTCACCGTCGCCCACACGGTCTCGAAGGCGTCCGCCGTGAGCTCCTGCGGCACGAGGCCGATCAGCCGCCGCGCGCCGCGCGGCGCCGCCAGGATGTCGTGGCCGCCGACCGTCACCGTGCCGGTGCTCGGCGTGACGATGCCGCAGATGATGCTGATGAGGGTCGTCTTGCCCGCGCCGTTCGGCCCGAGCAGGGCGAAGATCTCGCCCTGGCGAACGTCGAGGTCGACGCGCTTGAGCGCGGCGTGACCCGAGGCGTAGGTCTTCGACAGGTTGTCGATGGCGATGATGGGTGTCATCCGATCCCGGGCGTCCTGGGGCTTGGGCGTCGCCCGCGCCACGCCCGGGCCGACGGCGGGCCGTGACGGGGCATTGCGTGAGAGGCACTCACAGGGTGGCGGATCACCTAGGCCGATCGGGCCCCGGCCGCCACCGCCCTCGGCCGGCAAGTCGTCGCGCCCGGGTGGGACGCGACGAGAAACCGGCCGGGCGTGGCCAGGATGTGCGCGCTTCTTCCTCGCCGGCCGGTGCGCGAGCGCACGCGGCGTGCCGGATCAGGCCTTGCCGGGCGGTCCGTTCTCGTCGGCCTCGCCGTCGAAGGCGTTCTCGTCGTCAATCTCGTCGTCGGCCTCGTTCGGGGACTCGACCTCGTCGTCCCGGGTCCGGACCTTGGTGTAGAAGTTGCCAGCCTGCAGCGCCTCGCCGGCGGTGACCATGGCGCTGAGATAGGCGTTGATGGTCGCCGGCGCCGCATCCGGCAGGGCGCGCAGGATCTGTGGCTGCGACAGGCCCTGCGGCCCCGCCCCGTCGATCAGCGCCTTCAGCCGCCCCTTGGTCGAGTTCGCCCGCGGCCCCCGCGGGCCGCGCCGCCCGCTCGCCCGCGGCTCGCCCCGGTCCGGGCCGGAGGCCGCACCCGAGGACGGCAGCGACAGGCCGAGCTCCTCGATCGGCGTATCCTCGATGATCGCCCGGAGCGCGTTCTCGGCGAGCCGGAGCTTGGCCAGCTCCGCCCCGATGCGCTCGTACTCGACCTCGAGCGCCGCTCTCCGTTCGCTCACATCAGCCAAGGCCTTCATGAGCGCATCATTCCCCGACATTGCCCCTCCAGGAAATCTGGGCAACGGCTCCTTGCATAGGCGGCGAGCAGCGTCAACGAAGACGCGAGAGACGTCGATGTGCATCGCGCCGACGCTCCCAGTCGCATCGACGACCAGTGCCCGGTGATGACCGGACCGAGCCCCGCTGCGCCGCCGACCCCTTGGCCGGAGATTTCGCTGGATCTGCGAGAATCCGCCTTCAGCCCCGCCGGCGAACGCCGAGCGGGGCTTTCTCGTTCTCGTGCCTACGCCAGCCGGTCTCTCCAACCGGCGGTCGTTATCGCCTCAGGCGCAACCCAGCGCGCCGACGACGACCGATTGTGACGCTCACTGTTACGGCTTGTGACCTGCCTTGACCCTGCGCTCGACAAGATCGGAGACTAGCAGAAGAAAGTTGTCGGCCCAAAATTCCTCATGACTGAGGAGCGCCGATCGGTCAAATGTGAAACGCGAATCGGCATCATATTTGTCATGATGTGTATGCCATCCCAACTCTTGCCGCTCTCTGAGCGACCATCTTCCTTGACGTTCAGTTAGTATCTTGCGACGACCATGATTTTCGGATCGAATCGGGTAATGCTTCACTAAAAATCTGTAGCAAAAATCTATGGCGCCGGGGAAAACGGCGGTATGTCCCCCAGTCGAGGCCAGGTCGACCGCCTTTTGACCCTGTAGCCACGCGTTCTTCTGAGGAAAATGCCCGGATCGTGTTTCATATTCATAAAAATTGAAATGTTTTTCAAGCGTTCCAGACTCATACTCCCGCTCGTCAGTCGGCAGATAATTAACAACGTTGAAATCTACGCGCGTACATCCAAGATCCTCTGCAATCGAAAGTCCTTCTGCAAGCGTTCGTCCTTCGAAAGGACAGCGTCGAAGTTCGTCTGCATCCGAGTGGATGATCCAGCGTCCCGGGAATTCCGCGGCAATCTCGGCTTTTCGTCGAAGGATCGCCTGCCACTCGCACGTGGCTTCTGGGCCCTCGGCAGGGTACCGCTCGGCGGTGATCGCACCCGGGAAGCGACCCTGGACGCGTAGCATCGCCTCCCAGGTTCCATCCGATGACCAATTGTCTATGAGGCGGACATCGCACCCGTGAGAAACGAAATCGGCAATCACTTCTTCAATAACATCGGCCTCATTATAGGCCGCGATAATTGCAAGAGGACGCTGCGCGGGGGAAGCCCTCTCGATTGTCTGCAATCGAATATCGTGAATCGTAATGATAGTTTTATTCTGACGGTTGATGTTGTCGCTTATCGTGTAGCCGGCGAATAGCGGGACGAGCCCTTGCTTGATGAGCAGGCGCTTGTACTCATCGAGTGACCACTCTCTGATATGACTTGGATTCGGTGGCGGGCCGCGATGATCATCGCCCCGAACCCTGATGCGGTCGGGGGTGCTCGTAACGACGATTGCGCCACGCTCGAAGCAGGCCTTCAATAGGGCAATCAGAACGCCAGGATCGATGATATGCTCCACAACATCGGCACACACGACAACTGAATCATAATCCGCCATCTCGGACAGCGAGATACAAGAGGCGTCTGTGAAGTCGGCGTCGTGCCATTCCGCCTGGTTGCCGTGTAAATCTTTGCATGCGGCGATGTTGGGGCCAAAATCGATGCCTATGCGCTTTTCTGCTTGAACGCTGCAAAGTTTGCGCCCACTCCCGCAACCGATATCGATGATTTTAGATCTTTTGGTCGACTTTAAGAGGAACTCGGCAAAATCATATACTTCGGGCTGATAGATGATATCACTGTGCGCTTGCGGTACATCGTCAAAATAAATTTCTTCTTTTCGCGTTACATAATCATCTGGCAGTTCGAAATCTGACACGTAACCCTCCTGATCGCTGCGAGGCATCTCGCCTTTCACCAGCGGCGGTATCCGAACACAAATCCGAGGCTGGAAATGGAGCAAACGGCCAAACCTTCCGGGGTGGATCGCTTGCTCACCCTAGCGTCGAAAACCCATTCCGCACGCCCCGCAGCACGCCCGATTTTTCGTTGGGGAACGCCATGGCTCCGGAGCCGATCGTCTACGTCATTATGGCAGATCCCCGTCGGTTGAGAAGGACCGCGGCGCCGTGATGGTTGGTGTGACAGGTGCCGATTTGCGTGTGCGCCTCGAACGGCGCCGGCGTGTTCCATCCCGTCTCGTGCGCCCGGACGCCTCACCGGTCAATGAAGTCGCAGAGCCGCCCGTGCGTCTCGCGCCACGCGTCGGAGCGCAGACCGCGGCAAGGGACGACGCCCGGCGGCAGGCTGGCGAGGCCGCGGGACCGGGCGAGGACGGCGGGCGGGGGTATCGGTGCCATCGCGCCGGCCGACGAGAAACCGACTTCGACGCTGGGTCCGGGAAGGGATATTCGGAAACAGGTCCGGCCATCTTGGACACCGAGGCTGGATGGCCGCAGGACCGAATTCGCCCAAGTCGCCGCTGTGATGCAGTAGAGTGGTGAGCGCGCTGGGACTCGAACCCAGGACCTACAGATTAAAAGTCCGTTGCTCTACCAGCTGAGCTACGCGCCCGTGCCCCATGGATGACGGCGCGGCGCTGGCGGGCCGGCCCTGGTCCTGTTCGGAGCAGAGGCGGACATAGGGGGTTGACGCGGCCGGGTCAACCGGGAGACCACGGCCGCCCACAAAAGCCGCGCCGCGATGCCCGCCGAACCCACACTCTCCCCCGATCCGGCCGAGTCCTGGAGGCGGTTCGCAGGCCTCCTCGTCGGCGCGGCCGGCCTCCTCGGGCTCGGCGTGCTCGCCTTCGTGGCCGTCCTCGACCCTTACGGCCTACGGGCCGCCCCGGGGCGGGCGCCGGGGCCGATCATGGATCTCAACCAGCGCTTCATGTACCCGCAGGTGGTGCGCGGCGGGGCCTACGATTCGGCGGTGTTCGGCACCTCGACCGCCCGTCTCCTCGATCCGCAGGGGCTCGACCGGGCCTTCGGCGGGCACTTCGCCAACCTCGCCATGAACGCCGCCACGCCCTGGGAGCAGACGCAGCTCGCCCGGCTGTTCCTGGGCCGCGAGCCCGCGAGGGCGGTGCTGTTCGGTCTCGACGCGCCCTGGTGCGAGGTGGAGGCGGAGACGAAGCGCCTGACCTTCCGGGCCTTCCCGCCCTGGCTCTACCGCGAGCCCCCGGCCTGGAGCGCCGTCTTCCACCAGTGGAACCAGCAGAGCGCCGAGATCGCCGGGCGGGCGCTGCTGCACCGTCTCGGGCGGATGCCGGCGCGGATCCGCGGCGACGGCTACGAGGTCTTCACCCCGCCGGAATCGCAGTACGACGCCGTCCGCGCCGCGGCTCACATCCACGGCGACGCGCCCGCGCCCAACGAAGGCCCGGAGGGGGATCCCGCCACGCCGGCGCTCGCCTGGCTCGACGACCTCCTCGGCCTCGCGCCGGCGGACGCCCTCAAGCTCGTCGCCTTCATGCCGGTCAACGTGGCGGCGCAACCGCGGCCCGGCAGCGCGGGGGCGGCGCGCGAGGCCGTCTGCAAGGCGAGGACCGCCGAGATCGCCCGCCGGCGCGGCGCCGTGCTGGTCGATTTCCGCATCCCGTCCGCCGTGACGCGGGACGACACCAATTACTGGGACGCCCTGCACTACCGGCTGCCGGTCGCCGCCCGCATCGTCGGCGCCCTGCGCCGGGCGGTGGACGAGCGGCGCGACGCGTCCGACGGGTTCTACCGGGTGCTCGCCGCGCCGCGGGCGGAGGCGCAGTGACGGCTCACGCCGCCCGGTCGCGCTCGGCCTTCCGCCAGCCCTCGTGGGTCTCGCCGATGAAGTCCTGGAGCCGCCCGGCGGCGATCGCCGCGCGCAGGCCCGCCATCAGGTCCTGGTAGTAGGACAGGTTGTTCCAGGTCAGCAGCATCATGCCCAGAATCTCGCCGGCGCGGACGAGGTGGTGCAGGTAGGCCTTGCTGTAGAGGTTGGCCGCCGGGCAGGTCGATTCCGGGTCGAGGGGCGCGTTGTCCTCGGAAAAGCGCGCGTTGCGCAGGTTGAGGCGGCCGTGGCGGGTATAGACCATGCCGTGGCGGCCGGCCCGGGTCGGCATCACGCAGTCGAACATGTCGATGCCGCGGCTCACCGCCTGGACGATGTCGTCCGGCGTGCCGACGCCCATCAGGTAGCGCGGCTTGTGGGTCGGCAGGTGCGGCTCGACGGTCTCGATCATGGCGAGCATCGTCGCCTGCGGCTCGCCGACGGCCAGCCCCCCGACGGCGTAGCCCTTGAGGTCGAGATCGACCAGCGCCCGCGCGCTCTCGACCCGGAGCGCGGGAATGTCGCCGCCTTGCACGATGCCGAACATCGCCTTGCCGGGCTGCTCGCCGAAGGCGATGCGGCAGCGCTCGGCCCAGCGCAGGGAGAGGCGCATCGCGCTCTCGATCGCCGATTCCGGCGCCGGCAGGCGCACGCACTCGTCGAGCTGCATCTGGATGTCGGAGCCGAGCAGGCCCTGGATCTCGATCGAGCGCTCGGGGCTCAGGAGATGCGTCGAGCCGTCGAGATGCGACTGGAACCGCACCCCGGTCTCGTCGAGCTTGCGCAGCCCGGCGAGCGACATGACCTGGAACCCGCCGGAATCGGTCAGGATCGGGTAGGGCCACTGCATCATCGCGTGCAGGCCCCCTAACCGCGCCACCCGCTCGGCGCCGGGGCGCAGCATCAGGTGGTAGGTGTTGCCGAGCACCACGTCGGCGCCGAGCGCCTTCACCTGCTCCGGGTACATCGCCTTGACGGTGCCGGCGGTGCCCACCGGCATGAAGGCCGGGGTGCGGATGACGCCGCGCGGCATCCGGATCTCGCCGGTGCGGGCCGGACCGTCGGTCGCCGCCACGGTGAAGCTGAACTGGTCGGTCATCGCGTCTCCGCCCGGAAGAGCAGGCTGGTATCGCCGTAGGAATAGAAGCGGTAGCCGCGCTGGATCGCGGCTTCGTAGGCCGCCCGCATCGCGTCGAGCCCGGCGAAGGCCGAGACGAGCATGAACAGCGTCGAGCGCGGCAGGTGGAAGTTCGTCATCAGCGCGTCGACCGCGCGGAAGCGGTAGCCCGGGGTGATGAAGATGTCGGTGGCGCCGGTCCAGGGCCGGATCGTGCCGTCGGGCTCCGCCGCGCTCTCGAGGAGCCGCAGGGCCGTGGTGCCGACCGCGACGATGCGCCCGCCCGCCGCGCGGGCCCGGTTCAGGGCCTCGGCGGCCTCGGGCGCGATCTCGCCGATCTCGGCGTGCATCCGATGCTCGTCGGTGTCGTCGGCCTTGACCGGCAGGAAGGTGCCGGCGCCGACATGGAGCGTCACCCGGACCTGCGCCAGGCCGGCGGCGGCGCAAGCTCCGAGCAGGTCGGGCGTGAAGTGCAGGCCGGCGGTGGGGGCCGCCACCGCCCCGGGCTCGCGGGCGAACACGGTCTGGTAGTCGGCGGCGTCCTGCGCGTCGGTCGGGCGCTTGGCGGCGATGTAGGGGGGCAGCGGCAGCTCGCCCAAGGCCGCCACCGCCTCGTCGAGGGCCGGCCCCGCGAGGTCGAACGCGAAGGTGGTCTCGCCCCCCTCCCCGCGCTCGGCGACGGTGGCGTCGAGGCGGGTCAGGGCACAGGTCTCGCCCTCCCCGGCCCGGCCGAAGCTGACCCGGTCGCCGACCCGCAGGCGCTTGGCCGGGCGCGCGAAGGCGCGCCAGCGATCGGGACCCTCGCGCAGGTGCAGCATCGCCTCGACCCGCACCGTGCCGCCCTCCGGCCGGTGGCGCAGGCCGTGCAGCCGCGCCGGGATCACCCGCGTGTCGTTGAAGACCAGCACGTCGCCGGGGCGCAGCAGGCCCGGCAGGTCGCGCACGACCCGGTCCTCCGGGGGGTGGCCTTCGTGCAGCAGCATCAGGCGGGCGCCGTCCCGGGGCACCGCGGGCCGGAGGGCGATGCGGTCCTCCGGCAGGTCGAAATCGAACAGGTCCACGCGCATGCGGCCCTTCAGCCAGGATTTCCGCGCCGGATCAATGGGGCACGGCGCATCGGCAGGTTGACAGCATATTGTCGTATTGGAATTATGCTGTCGAAATGAAGGAGGGCAGAATGTCCCGGGCCGAGGCCGCGACCGCACTGATCCTCGAGGTCTTCCGCCTCAACGGCGCCCTGCTCGCCGCCGGCGACGGCCTCACCCGCGACCTCGGCCTCACCAGCGCCCGCTGGCAGGTGCTGGGTGCGGTCTCGCTCGCGGGCCGGCCGCTCACGGTGGCGGGGGCGGCCCGGGCGATGGGGCTGACCCGGCAGGCGGTGCGGCGCCTCGTGACCGAACTGACGGCGGACGGGTTCGTGGCGCTGGCGCCCAACCCGGATCACCGGCGCGCCGCCCTGGTTGTGCTGACGGAATCGGGGCGGCGCGCCTACGCGGCGGCCTCGGAGCGCCAGGCCGCCTGGGCGGAGCGCATCGCGCGAGGGTGCGAGCCCGCCGCCCTCGACGACGCCACGACCCTGCTCCGGCGCCTGCGCGCCGCGCTGGAGCGGGACGAGGAGCAGGCTGCGCCGGAGACAGGCTCATGAGCGACGTGGTGCTGATCAATCCGTTCGAGGTGGCGCCCGGGGACGAGGCGGCGGCCATCGCCTACTGGGAGCGGGCGGCCGAGCACCTGCGCCGCCAGCCGGGCTTCGTCGACACGCGGCTGCACCGGACGGTCGCGCCGGGCGCCCGCTTCCCGCTCGTCAACCTCGCCACCTGGCGCTCGGCCGAGGCGTTCCTGGCGGCGACCGCGGACCCCGCCTTCCGGGCCCTGGTCGGACCGGAGATGGAACGCTTCCCGCACCATCCGGGCCTCTACCAGGTGATCCGCACCTGACCGCGAGGGGGGCCGAGTGGCGCGCCGGCGTCCGGCGCCCCATCTGGAGCGGGATCGTTCCAGGAGTCGTCCGTCATGCCCAGCCATCCGACCCTCGATGCCGAGCTCGTCGTCTGGTGGGAGTGCGAGGCGGAGCGGCTCGAGAGCCTCGCGGCCTCCGCCCGCTTCGGCTTCATGCGCCGGCACTACGCCCGCAAGTCCGCCGCGGCCCGGGCGCGGGCGCAGGTGAGCCGCCTGCGCGAGCAGGCCCGGGAGCCGGCCCGGTCCGCCGTCACCTGACGAGACCGGCGGGGCCCTCCGGGCCGGCGCCCGCGGCCTTAGTGTCTCTCACGAGACTCCCGATCACCGTCGCCGCTCGCTGTGGCGGGGTCAGCGCAGCGGGAGTTTTGGGAGGTGCACTTAGCCCGGGCTATGACCTGTGCCGTGGCCTTCCGGAACGCCCCGCCTTATGGGAGCGGCGCCGCGCCGCAGCAGCGTCCATCGCGCTGCGGCACAGACCAACCCGGATCATCGTCATGGAACGCGCGCAAGCCGCCGCCCTCGCCAGCGCCGGGGTCGGCCTCCTGGTGCTCGCCCTCAAGTTCGGGGCTTGGTGGATCACCGGCAGCCTCGCGCTCTACTCGGACGCGCTCGAGAGCATCATCAACGTCGTGGCGGCGATGACGGCCTTCGTGGCCCTGCGCGTCGCCGCCCAGCCCGCCGACCAGAACCACCCCTACGGCCACCACAAGGCCGAGTACTTCTCGGCGGTGATCGAGGGCGCGCTCGTCATCGTGGCGGCGGTCGTGATCCTGCGCGACGCCTACGATGCGGTCCAGGCGCCCAAGACCCTCGAGGCGCCGCTCGCCGGCGTCGCGGTGAACGGGCTCGCCACGGTGATCAACCTGGTCTGGGGCGTGATGCTGGTCCGCCGCGGCCGCGACTGGCGCTCGCCGGCCCTGGTGGCGGACGGCAAGCACGTGCTCGCCGACGTGTTCACCTCCGGCGGCGTCCTGATCGGCCTCGGCCTCGCCACCGCGACCGGCTGGGCGATCCTCGATCCGATCATCGCCGCGGTGGTGGCGGTCAACATCCTGTGGTCGGGCGGCGCGATGGTGCGGGATTCGGTCAGCGGCCTGATGGACCAGGCGGCGCCGGCCGAGATGGTGACGCAGATCCGCCGGCTGATCTCCGAGCACGGCGCGGGCGCGCTGGAGGCCCACGACGTGCGCACGCGGCACGCCGGCCAGGTCACCTTCATCGATTTCCACCTCGTGGTGCCGGGCGAGATGACGGTGGCGGAATCGCACGCGATCTGCGACCGGCTCGAGGCGGCGATCGAGGGCGCGGTGCCGGGCGCCGTGGTGACGATCCATGTCGAGCCGGCCGAGGAGGCCAAGCAGCGCGGCCTCCCGGTCATCTGATGTCCAACCCCTTGCGGGGGGCCGCCCCGGCCGGCGACAACACCCGCGCAAACGGAGGACGGACGAGCGTGACCGCTGGCGACGACGACTACGTGTACGACGAGGCCACGGGCGAGTGGCGCCCGGCCGGCGGACCGGCGATGGCAGCGGCCCGGGAGGTGCGCGACGCCTCCGGCAACCTCCTGAGCGACGGCGACGCCGTCACGCTGATCAAGGACCTGAAGGTCAAGGGCGCGAACCAGACCCTCAAGCAGGGCACGGTGATCCGCTCGATCCGCCTGACCGACGCCGACGACGAGATCGATTGCCGCCACGACACGATCAAGGGCTTGGTGCTGCGCACGGAGTTCGTGCGCAAGCGCTGAGGCCGCCGGCCGCGACGCCCGGCGGCGCTGCCCGGACGTCGCGAAGGGAGGATCGGGGCCGTCGGATGCTCCCGGCCCGCCCGCGCGGCGCGGAACCGCTCCAGCCTCCGCCGCTTCCCCTTCCACAGCCCCGCGAACCCTCTGACAGGCCCATGCGCGACAATCCGGAGCGGAGCCGGTTCGAGCTCGAGGTGAACGGCGAGGTCGCCTACGCCGATTACCGCCGCCAGCCCGGCACCCTCGTCATCGCCTACGTCTACGCGCCCCCGGCCCTGCGCGGCACCGGCACCGCCGACCGGCTGATGCGGGGCGTGGCCGAGGCCGCGCGGGCGGAGGGGTCGCGCATCGTGCCGCTCTGCGGCTACGCGGCGACGTGGCTGCGGCGCCACCGCGAGCATCGCGACCTGCTGGCGTAGGTTCGCTTGCCGGGCCTATCGGCCCGCCAACTCGATCAGCCCGCCATGTCGAGCGGCGGCGCCAGGTCCGGCGGCAGCGGGCTGGCGTAGGGCGTGCGCGAGAGCCGCTCGGCGTGGTCGGCCTTGGCGCGGGCGAGCAACTCGGGGTCGCGCAGGACGTCGACCGCGGTGCCGGCCATCGCCTTGGCGACGTGGATCATGCCCTTGTGGGCCGCCGGGGTCTTGCCCTGGGCGGTCATCTGCCAGGAATGGCCGGGGGTGCCGATGGCGTAGGTCGCGCCGCGGGCCTGCACGGTCGGCACCGCCCAGCTCACGTCGCCGACATCGGTCGAGCCCATCATCCGCTCCCCGACCGCACCGAGCGGCACCACCGTGTCGCAGAGCGGCGCATCGGTCACCGGCACGCCGAAGCGGCGATGGGCCGAGACGATGTCCTCCCGGGTCAGCGTCGCGCGGATCCGTTCCGCGAAGGCGCGGTCCTCGGCGTCGAAGGGCGGGGGGCCGAGCCGCATCAGGTTGGCGTGCAGCGCCTGCTCCAGCGGCGGGTTCGCCAGCAGGTTCGACATGGCGCTCACCACCCGGCTCGCGACCGTGGTCTCGGTCATCAGCGCCGCACCTTGCGCGATCCTGCCCACCCGGGCCGCGAGGTCGAGGAGGCTCGGCAGGTCGGCGGCGCGCACGAGGTAGCGCACGGTGGCGGCCGCCTGGACGACGTTCGGGGCGATGCCGCCGGCATCGAGATAGGCGTAGTGCACCCGCGCGTCGCTCGGCATGTGCTCGCGCAGGTAGTTCACGCCGACATTCATCAGCTCGACCGCGTCGAGGGCCGAGCGCCCGAGATGGGGGGCTGCCGCCGCGTGCGAGGCCTTGCCGGCGAAGGTGAAGTCGACGAGCTGGATCGCCAGCGAGACCGGCTCCCAGATCGAGACGAACGGGCCGGGATGCCAGGTGATCGCGGCGTCGACGTCCTCGAAGACGCCGTCGCGCACCATGAAGGTCTTGGCGGCGCCGCCCTCCTCGGCCGGGCAGCCGTAGTAGCGCACGCGGCCGGGCAGGCCCTCCTTCGCGAGCCAGTCCTTGACGGCGGTGGCGGCCAAGAGCGCGCCGGCGCCGAGCAGGTTGTGGCCGCAGCCGTGGCCGGCGCCCTCCCCCGGACGGGGCCGGTGCTCGGCGACGCCCGCTTCCTGGCTCAGGCCCGGCAGGGCGTCGTACTCGCCGAGAATCGCGATGACGGGACCGCCCTCGCCGGCCTCGCCCATCATGGCGGTCGGCATGCCGTCGATCCCTTCCGTCACCCGGAAGCCGTGGGCGCGGAGCATGGCGGTGTGCTCGGCGGCCGAGCGCACCTCCTGGAAGTTCAGTTCCGGCATCTCCCAGACCCGGTCCGAGAACGCCGTGAATGCCGCCGCGTGCTCCTCGACGTGCCGCCAGATCGCCTCGCTGTTGTGCATGTTTCCTCGCGTCGTCGGGGCATTGTTAGGCTCTCGCCCCCGCCCCTTGTCGCACGATGGGGGCCGGGCGCCATGCGCCCGGCTCTGGCCAGGCTTGCGCCGGGTTAGCCCCTGGCGGATGCCAGCCGCCGTGCGAGCGCCCGGTCGACGAAGTCGAGCCGGTCCTGGCCCCAGAACAGCTCGCCGTCGAGCACGATCGTCGGCGAGCCGAACACGCCGAGGCGCTCCGCCTCCGCGCCGTTGCGGCGGTACTCCGCCTGGACGGCCTCGCTGCCCTCGGCCGCCACCAGGGCCGCACCGTCGTAGCCGTTCTCGTCCGCGATGGCCCGGCGCACGGCCGGATCGGCGATGTCGCGCTCCTCGGCCCAGAGCGCCCGCAGGATCGCGTGCGAGAGCGGAAACGCGTCGAGCCCGGCCGCCTGAGCCGCGATGACGGTCCAGCCCGCATGCTTGTTCCAGTTCGGCGCCGGGTTCTCCATCGGGTAGTGCCGGGGCGTGACGTGGAGCGGCAGGCCGAGATGGTCGCTCCAGCGGGCGAGTTCGACGGCATGATAATCGCGACGGGGCTGCGGCCGGGTCCGGATCGGTACGCCGCCGGTCTTCGGCACCACCTCCTGGAAGTCGAAGGGCTTCAGCACCAGCCGGGCGCGGTGGCGGCGCACGATGTCCTGGAGCTTCGGCCCGCCGAGGTAGGACCAGGGCGAGGATAGGCTGTAGAAGCAGGACAATTCGGCCATCGGAGGCTCCGGACAGTGGCGGGCATGGAAGCGACGGGCATGGATATCCACCAGGAGGCTGCTGCCGTGAAGGGTCTGACGGCGCTCGCCGCCGAGGTGCGGCGCGACCTCGCCCGTCTCAATCACCCGCCCGCACCCTGGACCCTGCCGGTCGCGGGCCCGGACGGGCGCCCGGCCCTCGATGTCCTGGTGGTCGGGGCGGGCATGTGCGGCCAGACCGCCGCCTTCGCGCTCCTGCGCGAGGGAGTCTCGAACCTGCGGATCGTCGACCAGGCGCCCCGGGGGGCGGAGGGGCCGTGGGGTACCTTCGCCCGGATGGAGACCCTGCGCTCGCCCAAACACCTGACGGGTCCGGATCTCGGCATCCCCTCCCTCACCTTCCGGGCCTGGTGGGAGGCGCAAGCGGGAGAGGAGGGCTGGCGCGATCTCTACAAGATCCCCCGCCTCGACTGGCTGCGCTACCTCCTGTTCGTGCGCGACACCGTCGGCGTGCCGGTGGAGAACGATACCCGCCTCGACTGCTTGTGGCCGGCGGACGGGCTGATCGGCGCGGCGATCGAGGGGCCGGCCGGGCCGGAGACGGTCTACGCCCGCAAGGTGGTGCTGGCCTGCGGCCGCGACGGCTCGGGCGGGCGGCGGATGCCGGCCTTCGCGGCCGGCGGCGAGGGCCGCCTGTTCCACTCCTCCGACCCGATCGATTTCTCGCGGTTCCGCGGCGGCCGGGTCGCGGTGCTCGGCGCCTCGGCCTCGGCGATCGACAACGCCGCCACGGCGCTGGAGGCGGGCGCCGCCGCGGTGACCTTGTTCGTGCGCCGCTCGCATTTCCCGCAGGTCAACAAGTCGAAATGGGCCGCCTTCCCGGGTTTCCTGCGCGGCTACGCGGCCCTCGACGACGCGTGGCGCTGGGCGTTCACGACCTTCATGATGGGCGAGGGCACGCCGCCGCCGCACGAATCGGTCCTGCGCTGCACCCGCCATCCGGGCTTCTCGGTGCGGTTCGGCGAGGGCTGGAGCGGCATCGCGGAAGCGCCCGACGGCCTGGTGATCGAGACGCCCGAGGGGCGCTACGCCGTCGACGCCGCCGTGGTGGCGGTGGGCTTCGACATCGACCTGACCCGGCGGCCGGAGCTGGCGCCGTTCCGGGATGCCGTGCTGACCTGGGGCGAGCGGGTCCCGGCCGCGCAAGCCCAGGCCCATCCCGAGGCCGCGCGCTTCCCCTACCTCGGCGACGGCATGCAGATGCTGGAGCGGGTGCCGGGCCAGCTGCCCGAACTCAACCTGCTGCACGTCTTCAACTGGGGCGTCAGCTTGAGCCACGGGGCGCTCGCCGGCGACATCCCGGGCCTCGGCATCGGGGCGACGCGGCTCGCCCAGGCGCTGGTGCGCGACCTGTTCGTCTCGCAGGCCGACGCGCATTTCCCCCGCATGGTGGCGCACGAGGATGCGGAACTGGAGCCGACGCCGTTCTTCGTGCGGCGGGAGGCGCGATGAAGGGGAGCGCCCCGCTTCGCCCGAGCGAGAGGGCGGCGCCCTGTCATCCCGGTCGAGGGACCCGGATCGTCCCTGCCCTCACCGCAGCCACGCCACCGACGCGAACACCAGAGCCGCCAGCACGATGAAGGCGAGGAAGAACCACAGCGCCTTGTTCTGGCGGTGATGGGCGTAGGACTTCGTCTCGCCGCCGCCGCTCCAGCGCTCCGCGCCCTCCGTCCTCCGGGCCAGCGCCACCCGCTCGGGCGAGGGCGGGTTGCCCGCGGCCTCGTCGTCGGTGCCGAGCGGCGAGAGGCCGGGATCGAACACCTCCGTCTTGTCGCCGGTGCGGCCGCTGTCGATGTCGGCCTTGAGCTGGGCCGAGGTCGGCGCCGCGGAATCGGGCGGCGTCGCGATCGGCTCGATCGTGCGGGTCGGCGGAAGGTCGGAGGGTGGCTTTGCCATGGCAGGCCTCGCTGACGGGTTCTCAGGGTGGGGGAAGCTCGGCCGGCGTGCGGCCGCGGATGAGCGCCATCACGGCCTCGTCGCGTTCGGCGATCAGGCGGGCGCCGCGCTGGAAGCTCAGGTAGGCCCAGAGCCAGCGCAGGGTCACGACGATGCGGTTCTGGAACCCGACCAGCAGGTAGACGTGGGCGACGCCCCACACGATCCAGGCGAGGACGCCCTTGAGCTTGACGTGGTTCCACTGCACCACGCCGGCATTGCGCCCGATGATCGCCAGGTTGCCGCGGCTGCGGAAGCGGAACGGTGCCGGCGCCCTGCCGTGCAGGATGCGCGCGCGTAAGGAGCGGCCGAGATAGCGGCCCTGCTGGTCCGCGACCTGGGCGAGGCCCGGCAAGGGGCGTGCCGTCCTCGGCCTTCAGCATCGCGAGGTCGCCGAGCGCGTAGACGCCCGGGCGGCCGATCACCGCGAGGTCCGGCCCGACCGGCACGTGGCCCTGGCGCGTCGTCTCGACCCCGAGCCACTCGCCCGCCGGCGAGGCGCGCACGCCCGCGCCCCAGACCACGGTGGCGGCCGGGATCAGCCTGCCCTGGACGGTGACGCCCTGCTCCGACACGTCCTCGACGGCGTGATCGGTCAGCACCGTGACGCCGAGCCGCTCGAGCGCCCGCTTGGTGTAGGCCGAGAGATCCTCCGAGAAGGTGCCGAGCACCCGGGACGCGGCCTCGATCAGCAGGATGCGGGCCTGCTTCGGGTCGATGCGGCGGAAATCCTGCGACAGGGCGTGGTGGGCGAGGCCCGCGATGGCGCCCGCCATCTCGACGCCGGTCGGCCCGCCGCCGATCACCGCGAAGGTCATCAGCCGCTCGCGGGCGGCGGGGTCCTCCTCGCGCTCGGCCGCCTCGAAGGCGAGCAGCACCCGGGCGCGGATCCGGCGGGCATCGTCGAGGGTCTTGAGGCCCGGCGCGTAGCGCTCCCATTCGGGATGGCCGAAATAGCTGTGGGTGGCGCCGGTCGCCAGCACCAGGGTGTCGTAGGGGATGCGGGTGCCGTCGCGCAGGATCACGGCGCGCCCCTGCGTATCGATCCCCTCGACCTCGCCCATCAGCACCGTCACGTTGCGGTCCCGGCGCAGGATCGCCCGGATCGGCTCGGCGATCTCGCCCGGCGCGATGACCGCGGTCGCGACCTGGTAGAGCAGCGGCTGGAACAGGTGGTGGTTGCGCCGGTCGAGCAGCGTGACCTCGATGCCCTCGGCCCCCCCGAGGCCCCGCGCCGTGGTGAGCCCGCCGAAGCCGCCGCCGACGATCACCACCCGGTGCGGTCCCGCGGCCGGGGACGGCGCCCGGTTCGTCTCGGCCACCGGGCCTGAGCCGGCTTCGAGGGCGGTGCGATGCAGGGTCTCGGACATGCGGCTCTCTCGGGCGGTTCTTGCGTGCGGAAACGGAATGGGCCGGGTCGGGGCTCGCCGAAGGATCTTGCCGAACCGGCACTCTCACCCAAGGTTACGCTGACGGAGCGGACTGGAAAGCCCCCTACTCGTGCCCCCTCTCCCGGGCACGGTGCCCCGCTCGCGCGCCGCGACCAACCCGGAAGATCTAACGCTGTTCCGGCGACGGCCGACGCGGGCCGGGACCCGGGCGAGGGCACAATTCACAGTCAAAAACTGTATAAATCGACATACCTCGACGGCCCGCCGGATTTCCGCTACCCGTGCGCGGACGACGCATCCTCGACGGAGAGACACACCATGGCCGACGCCACCGCCACTTCGGAGACCGGCCGCCCGATCGGTCACGGCCGGGTCTACGATTCGATCACCGAGACCATCGGCAACACGCCGCTGGTGCGCCTCAACCGCCTCGCCAAGGAGCGCGGGATCGACGCCGAGATCCTCTTGAAGCTCGAGTTCTTCAACCCGATCGCCTCGGTGAAGGACCGCATCGGCGTCAACATGATCGACGCCATGGAGGCCTCCGGCGTGCTGAAGCCCGGCGGCACCCTGGTGGAGCCGACCTCGGGCAATACCGGCATCGCGCTGGCCTTCGTGGCCGCCGCCCGCGGCTACCGGCTGATCCTGGTGATGCCCGAGACGATGTCGCTCGAGCGGCGCAAGATGCTGGCCTATCTGGGGGCCGAACTCGCCCTCACCCCCGGCCCGCAGGGCATGAAGGGCGCGATCGCCAAGGCCGAGGAACTCTTGAAGGAGATCCCGGGCTCGATCATGCCCCAGCAGTTCAACAACCCGGCCAACCCCGAGATCCACCGCAAGACCACCGCGGAGGAGATCTGGAACGACACGCAGGGTCAGCTCGACGCCTTCGTGGCGGGCGTCGGCACCGGCGGCACCATCACGGGCGTCGGCCAGGTCATCAAGCCGCGCCTGCCGGGCCTTCGCGTCGTCGCGGTCGAGCCGGAGGATTCCCCGGTCCTGTCCGGCGGCCAGCCCGGCCCGCACAAGATCCAGGGCATCGGCGCCGGCTTCGTGCCGGGCGTCCTCGACCGCGGCGTGATCGACGAGGTGGTGACGGTCTCCAACCAGACCGCCTTCGACACCGCCCGCCTGCTCGCCCGGATCGAGGGCATCCCCAGCGGCATCTCGACCGGCGGCAACGTCGCGGCGGCCCTCGAGATCGCGGCCCGGCCCGAGTTCAAGGGCAAGCGGATCGTGACGGTCGCCTGCTCGTTCGCCGAGCGCTACATCTCGTCGGCTTTGTTCGAGGGGCTGTGAGGCTCCGGGCGGGGTCCTTCGGGGCCCCGCCCGCTTCCACCCCGGTCCCGACACCCTCGATGTCGTCCCGGGGCTCGCCGGAGGCGAGAATCCGGGATCGCTCGGAGGGTTCGAAGACCCGCGGAGGGACGCGACCGGCGTCTCACGCCACCAGTTCGGGCTGGCGCTCCTCCTCGCAGGCCCCGCGGCGGAACAGGGCGGCGCAGCGCGATTCGCGGTGGACGCTGAGGATCGAGGCCCGGTCGATGTCCGGGTTGTCGGCGAGGATGCGGCGCACGTCCTCGACGAGGCGGCCGTAGCGGTCGGCATCGAAGCCGCCCTCGAGCGGGCTGACCGCGATATAGGCCTCGACGACCAGGATCTTCTCGGATTTCTCGCGCGAGACTTCGGCGGCGATCCAGGCAGATTTCACCAGGCGGTTCGGATTGAACATCGGCGTACCTCCGTCCTCGTCAGGCCGCTCTTCGGCGGCTCGGTCGGCTGAGACTGCGACAAGCTGCGCCCTCTGCCAACTCCGCACCCGCTGCAAAGCTCCGTTATGTCGCAGGCGAATCATGCGCCGGACGCATGGAACGCTGGATTAAAGCGGCAGCACCCCGTCGCTCTTCACCTCCTCCATCACCGCGTAGGTGCGGGTGTTGTTGACCCCCGGCAGCCCCAGAAGCCCCTCGCCGAGGAAGCGCCGGTAGGCCGGCATGTCGGCGACCCGGGCCTTGACCAGGTAGTCGAACCCGCCTCCGACCATGTGGCATTCCAGGACTTCGGGGGCGCGCCGCACGGCCGCCGCGAAGCGCGCGAAGGCGTCGGGCGTGGTCTTGTCGAGCGAGACCTCGACGAAGACGAGCAGGCTCAAGCCCAGGAGCTGCGGGTCGAGCCGCGCCCCGAACCCGGTGATGATCCCGTCCTTCTGCAGCCGGCGCAGGCGCTCGCCGGTGGCGGTCGGCGACAGGCCGACCCGCTCGGCGAGTTCCACGTTCGGGATCCGGCCCTCGCGCTGGAGGATCCTGAGGATCTGCCGGTCGACCCGGTCGAGCCCGTCCGTCATTCTCGCGCCCAAAGCCCGTTTTCGCCGCCGATCCTGCGGCCATCTCGCGATAAGCGCCATCGAAGCACGGCGAAAGGCCGAATACGCTGAGGATCGTCATCAGCGCCACGAGCCCGGACCCGCCCCGATGCCCGCCCCCCTCCCCGTCTTCCACGCGCCCTACGCTCCCGACGACGCCGCCCTCGCCCGCGCCTTCCTGGAGCGGGGCGGCCTCCCGCCGGAGCGCGAGGCGAAGGTCGATGCGCTCGCCCGCGACCTCCTCGGCGCCATCCGCCAGGAGACGGGGGGCCTGGGCGGCGTCGAGGCGATGCTGCGCGAGTACTCGCTCTCGACCAAGGAGGGGCTCGCCCTGATGGTGCTGGCCGAGGCGCTGCTGCGGGTGCCCGACGCCGCCACCGCCGACCGGCTGATCGAGGACAAGCTGCGCTTCGGCGGCTTCGAGCAGCACGCCACCCGCTCGGAGGCCCTGCTGGTACGCTCCTCGGCCTGGGCGCTCGGCCTCTCGGCCCGGATCATCCAGCCCGGCGACACGCCGGAAGGGATTCTCGCCGGCCTCGCCAAGCGCCTCGGCCTGCCGGCGGTGCGCCAGGCCGCCCGCCAGGCGATGCGGGTGATGGGCGGGCATTTCGTGCTCGGCGAGACGATCGAGGCGGCGCTCAAGCGCTCGGCGAGCGGACAGGGCCGGCTCTACCGCTACTCCTTCGACATGCTCGGCGAGGGCGCCCGCACGGCGCAGGACGCCCTCGCCTACGCGGAATCCTACGCGAGCGCCATCGAGGCGATCGGGCGCGCCGCCGGCAACCGGCCGCTGCCGGACCGTCCCGGCATCTCGGTCAAGCTCTCGGCGCTGCATCCGCGCTACGAGGCGGTCGGCCGCGACCGGGTGATGGCGGAGCTGGTCCCGGTGCTCCTCAGGCTCGCCCAGGCGGCGAAGCGCTACGACCTCAACTTCACGGTCGATGCCGAGGAGGCGGACCGGCTTGAATTGTCCCTCGACGTGATCGCGGCGGTGCTCGGCGATCCCTCGCTTGCCGGGTGGGACGGCTTCGGCCTCGCGGTCCAGGCCTACCAGAAGCGCTGCCTTGAGGTCATCGACCACGTCGCGGACCTCGCCGCCCGCCTCGACCGGCGGCTGATGGTCCGCCTCGTCAAGGGCGCGTACTGGGACACGGAGGTGAAGCGGGCCCAGGAGCGGGGACTTCCCGACTATCCCGTCTTCACCCGCAAGAGCATGACGGATCTCAGCTACCTCGCGGCGGCCGAGCGGATGCTGGCGCACCGGCCGCGGCTCTTCCCGCAATTCGCGACCCACAACGCGCTCACCGTCGCGGCGATCGTCGAGCGGGCCGGGCCGGAGCCCGGCACCTACGAGTTCCAGCGCCTGCACGGCATGGGCGAGGCGCTGTACGCGCGGCTGCTGGCCAGCGTGCCGGGCGCGGCCTGCCGCACCTACGCGCCGGTCGGCGGGCATCGCGACCTGCTGGCCTACCTGGTGCGACGGCTGCTCGAGAACGGCGCCAACTCGTCCTTCGTCTCGCAGGCCGCCGACCCGGCGGTGCCGGTGGAGAGCCTGCTGCGCCGTCCGGCCGAGAGCGTCGGCAATCCCGACCGGGCCCGGCACGCCAAGCTCCGCCGCCCCGCCGACCTGTTCGCGCCGGAGCGGGTCAATTCCGCCGGCGTCGAGTTCGGCGACCGGGCGGCCCTGGAGCGCCTGACCGAGGCGGTGGCGGCCGCACGAGGCCCCGCTGAGGCCGCCCCCGTCATCGACGGCGCGGCGCAGGGCGGCGCGCGCCGCGACGTGGTGAGCCCGAGCGATGCCCGCACGGTGGTCGGCAGCGTCGTCGAGGCCTCGCCCGAGACCGCGGTCGCCGCGATGCGCGCCGCCCGCAAGGGCGCGGTCGCCTGGGGACGCGTTCCCCCGGAGGAGCGCGCCGCGGCGCTGGAGCGGGCCGCCGACGCGATGGAGGCGTCCCGCGGCCGGCTGGTCCACCTGCTCCAGGAGGAGGCCGGCAAGACCCTCGACGACGCGGTGGCGGAACTGCGCGAGGCGGTGGATTTCTGCCGCTACTACGCCGCGCAGGGGCGCACGCTCTTCGGTGCGCCGCAAGCGCTGCCGGGTCCGACGGGCGAGAGCAACCGCCTCACCCTGCGCAGCCGCGGCGTGTTCGTGGCGATCTCGCCGTGGAACTTCCCGCTCGCGATCTTCGTCGGACAGGTCGCCGCGGCGCTGATGGCCGGCAACGCCGTGGTGGCAAAGCCCGCCGAGCAGACCCCGCTGATCGCCGCCGAGGCCGTGCGCCTGCTGCACCGGGCCGGCATCGCCCCGTTGGCCCTCCATCTCGTTCCGGGCGACGGCGCGGTCGGGGCGGCGCTCGTGGCGGACCGGGACGTCGCCGGCGTGGTCTTCACCGGCTCGACCGAGGTGGCGCGCCACATCAATCGGGCGCTCGCCGCCAAGGACGGGCCGATCGTCCCGCTGATCGCCGAGACCGGCGGCATCAACGCGATGCTGGTCGACGCCACCGCTCTGCCTGAGCAGGTCGCCGACGACGTCGTGACCTCCGCCTTCCGCTCCGCCGGCCAGCGCTGCTCGGCGCTCCGCCTGCTGCTGGTGCAGGAGGACGTGGCCGACAAGGTGATCGGGATGGTGGCGGGCGCCGCCCGCGAGCTGCGCCTCGGCGATCCGCGCGACCCCGCCACCCATGTCGGCCCAGTGATCGATGCCGAGGCCCGCACCCGCCTCGACCGCCACGGCGCCGCGATGCGCCGGGCCGCCAAGGCGCACTACACCGGCGAGGTGCCGGGCGAGGGTCACTTCGTGGCGCCGCAGATCTACGAGATCGCCGGCCCCGAAGCCCTGACCGAGGAGGTGTTCGGGCCGATCCTGCACGTCGCGCGCTACAAGGCCGCCGAGTTCGACCGGGTGCTCGATGCGATCGAGGCCACCGGCTACGGCCTGACGCTCGGCGTCCATTCCCGCATCGACGCCACGGTCGAGCGGGTGGTGTCGCGGCTCTCCACCGGCAACGTCTACGTCAACCGCAACATGATCGGCGCGGTGGTCGGCGTGCAGCCCTTCGGCGGCCACGGCCTCTCGGGCACCGGCCCGAAGGCGGGCGGGCCGCACTACCTCACCCGCTTCGCCACCGAGCAGACCGTGACGGTGAACACCGCCGCGGCGGGCGGCGACGCCGCGCTGATCGCGATGGAGGGGTGATCCCCCGGCCGGCGCGGTCATGAAAAAATCCGGGGCCGCGTGTGCGGCCCCGGATTCGTTCGTGCGGTCGGGGTGCGACGGTCTCGTTACCGCGCCGGCTCGGGCTCGCCGTGATGGTCGTCGACCCCGCGCCAGCGGTTGATCCGGATCGAGACGTTGCGGATCACCACGTAGAAGACCGGGGTCAGGAACAGGCCGAAGATCGTCGCGCCGAGCATGCCGAACAGCACCGCGGTGCCGAGCGCCTGGCGCATCTCGGCGCCGGGGCCGGTGGCGAAGGCGAGCGGCACCACGCCGAGGATGAACGCGAAGGCGGTCATCAGGATCGGCCGCAGGCGAAGCCGGCACGCCTCGACGGCGGCCGCGACCGGCCCCCGGCGCTCGCTCTCCTCGATCTGGTGGGCGAATTCGACGATCAGGATCGCGTTCTTCGCCGCGAGACCGATGAGCACGATGAGGCCGATCTGGGTCAGGATGTTGTTGTCCTGCGCCCGGAACTGCACGCCGGCGAGCGCCGCGAGCACGCCGGTCGGCACGACGAGCAGGATCGAGAGCGGCAGCGCCCACGACTCGTACTGCGCGGCGAGCACCAGGAAGACCAGCAGCACGCCGAGCGCGAAGACGTAGATCGCCGTGTTGCCGACGGCCTTCTCCTGGAACGCGATCTCGGTCCACTCGAAGCTCATGCCGTCGGGCAGGGTCTGGCGGGCGAGCTTCTCCATCGCGTCGAGGGACTGGCCCGAGGACACGCCCGGCCGCGAATCGCCCTGCACCGGGATCGAGTAGTACAGGTTGTAGCGCTGGACGATCTGGGGTCCGGAGATGTCGCGGATGCTGGCGAGCGTCCCCATCGGCACCAGCGCGCCGGTGGAGGAGCGCACCTTGAGCCGCTCGATGTCCTCCTTCTCCATCCGGTACTTGGCGTCGGCCTGGGCCCGGACCTGGTAGATGCGCCCGAAGGTGTTGAAGTCATTGACGTAGGCGCCGCCCAGGTTGACCTGGAGGGTCGAGAACACGTTGGCGAGCGGCACGTTCAGCATCCGCGCCACGGTGCGGTCGATGTCGAGGTAGATCTGCGGCGTGTCGTTGCCGAAGGTGGTGAACACGCGGGTGAGCGCCGGGTCGCGGTTGGCAGCCCCGATGAGATCACCCGAGACCTGGAGCAGCCGGGCGATGTCCGAGCCCTCGCGGCTCTGCACCTGCATCTTGAAGCCGCCGGCGTTGCCGAGGCCGCGCACCGGCGGCGGCGGGATCGCGATGATCCGCGCCTCTTGCATCGGCGCGGTCTTGGCGAGCACCGCCTGCAGGACCTTGCCGGCCGTGAGGCCCTTCTCCAGGCGCTCCTTGAAGGGCTTGAGCGGCAGGAACATCACCGCGCCGTTGGTGGTGTTGGTGAAGGTCGCGCCGTCGAAGCCGGCGATGACCACGGTGTTGCCGACGCCGTCGATGTCGAGGGAGCGGCGCGACACCTCCTGCACCACGGCCGTCGTCCGCTCCAGCGACGAGCCCGGCGGCAGCTGCACCACCACCAGCAGGTAGCCCTGGTCCTGGAGCGGGATGAATCCCGTCGGCGTGGTGCGCACGAGGTGCAGCACGCCGTAGATCACGCCGGCATAGAGCAGCAGCATGGCGAGCAGCGGCACGAGGCGCCCGGTGAGGAAGCGGATCGTCGCCGCGTAACCGTTCGCCGTCGCGTCGAAGGCGCGGTTGAAGGTGTTGGCCGCCCAGGCCCCGAACCGCGCGAGGAAGAAGCGCGGCCGGTGGTGCTCGGAATGGGGCTTCAGCAGCAGCTTGCAGAGCGCCGGCGACAGCGTCAGCGAGTTGAACATCGAGATGATGGTCGAGGCCGCGATGGTCAGCGCGAACTGCCGGTAGAACTGGCCCGAGATGCCCGGGATGAAGGCGGTGGGGATGAACACCGCCGACAGCACCAGCGCGATGGCGACGACCGCGCCGCCGACCTCGTCCATGGTCTTGTGGGCCGCCTCGCCGGGCGACAGGCCCTCGGCCATGTTGCGCTCGACGTTCTCCACCACCACGATCGCGTCGTCGACGACGATGCCGATGGCGAGCACGAGGCCGAACAGCGTCAGGTTGTTGAGCGAGAATCCGAGCAGCGCCATCACCGCGAAGGTGCCGATCAGCGAGACGGGAATCGCGATGATCGGGATGATCGCGGTGCGCCAGCTCTGCAGGAAGACCAGGATCACCACCACGACGAGGACCACCGCCTCGCCGAGCGTCTTGTAGACCTCGTGCACCGATTCGGCGATGAACTCGGTCGGGTTGTAGGCGATCTTGAATTCGAGGCCGGGCGGGAAGTCCTTCGACAGGGTCTTCATCAGCGCCTGGACCTGCTCGGCCGCCTCCAGCGCGTTGGTGCCGGGGCGCTGGAACACGCCGATGCCGATCGCCGGCTGGCCGTTGAGGAACGACTTCGTCGTGTAGTCCTTCTGGCCGAGCTCGACCCGGGCGATGTCGGAGACCCGCACCAGGCGCCCGTCGGACGCCTTCACGATGACCTTGCGGAATTCGCTCGGATCCTGGAACCGGCCTTGCGTCTGCACGGTGAGCTGGAAGGCCTGGCTCGCGGGCGCCGGCGGCGCGCCGAGGGCACCCGACGCCACCTGGACGTTCTGCTCCTGCAGCGCGTTGATCACGTCGGTGGTCGAGAGCTGGTAGGAGGCGAGCTTGTTCGGGTCGAGCCAGAGCCTCAGCGCGTATTCCGAGCCGCCGAACACCGTGATGTCGCCGACGCCGTTGAGGCGCAGCAAGGGATCGCGCAGGCGCAGGTAGATGTAGTTGGCGAGGTAGTTCTGGTCGAAGGTGCCGTCGGGCGACAGCACGTGCACGACCATCATCAGGTCGGGCGAGGACTTGCGGACCGTGACGCCGAGGTTGCGCACGTCGCCGGGCAGGCGCGGCTGGGCGACCGAGAGCCGGTTCTGGACCAGCACGTTGGCGATGTCGAGGTTGGTGCCGAGCGCGAAGGTGACGGTCAGCTGCATGTTGCCGTCGTTGGTCGACAGCGACGACATGTACAGCATGTTGTCGACGCCGTTGATCTCCTGCTCGATCGGCGTCGCGATGGTGGCCGCCACGGTCTCGGCGTTGGCGCCCGGATAGGAGGCGCGCACGACCACGGTCGGCGGCACGATCTCGGGGTACTGCGAGACGGGAAGCGAGATGTACGAGACGTAACCGATGATCAGGATGACGATCGAGGTCACCGAGGCGAAAATCGGCCGGTCGACGAAGAAATGGGCAAAACGCATCGGTGGGCCTCTCGCGCCCTCACGCGGGCGGGGCGCCCCTCGCGGGGCACTGGCGTCCTGACGGAAGCGCCGCCAACACGGCGGCGCGTCTTTTTGTTCACTCGCGGACCGGCGGCAATTCCTTGACCTCGGGCGTGACCTTGGCGCCCGGGCGCACCCGGGTGAGGCCGACGATCACGATGGTCTCGTCCCCTTTGAGCCCGTCGCGCACCACCCGGTAGCCGTCGATCTTCGGGCCGGGGCGGATGTTGCGCGGCTGGACGACGTTGTCGGGACCGAGCACGTAGACGAGGCGCTTGTCCTGGTTCGCCGCGATCGCGTCGTCGGGGATCAGCACCCCGCGATAGGGCTTGGAGGCCGGCATGCTGACGATGCCGAACAGGCCCGGCTTGATGAAGCGGTCGGGGTTCTCGACGGTGGCGCGCAACAGCACCGTGCCGGTCGCCTCGTCGACGCGGTTGTCGACGAAGTTGAGCACGCCCTTGCGGGTGGGCTTCGCCTCGCCGGTGAGCGCCACCAGGATCGGCACCGTGTGCTCGTTCTGGGTCGCCCCCATGCCGATGCGCAGCGTGCCCTGGTAGGCCAGGAACGAGCGCTCGTCGACGGTGAACGAGAAGTAGATCGGGTCGAGCGAGACGATGGTGGTCAGCATCGTCTGGTCGGTGATGACGATGTTGCCCTCGGTGACGAGGCGCTGCGAGATCCGCCCGTCGATCGGCGAGCGCACCTCGGTGAAGTCGTAGTTGAGCTGGGCCTGGCGCTGGGCCGCGGTGGCGCTGTCGACGTCGGCCTGGGCGGTGAGCGAGTTCTGCCGGCGCTGGTCGGTGACCTGCTCGGAGATGTTGCCCGACCGGCTCAGCGTCTGGGCGCGCTCGAGGTCGGTCTGGGTGAAGTTCAGCCGGGCCTGCGCCGAGGCCAGGGCCGCCGTGGCCTGGTCGAGCGCCGCCTTGTAGGGCCGCCGGTCGATGGTGAAGAGCAGGTCGCCCTTCTTCACCACGGCGCCGTCCTGGAAGTGGATCTTCTGGAGGTAGCCGGTGACCCGGGCCCGCACCTCGACGTACTCGATCGCGTTGAAGCGGCCGGTGAAGTCGTCGTGCTCCACCACCTCCTTGACCACGGGCTTGGCAACCGTGACCGTGGGGGGCGGACCGCCGGGAGCCTGGGCCCGCGCCGGGATACCGGCCATCAGCAGGAGCGCCGGGATCACCGCCGCCAGCCTCAGCCTGCGCATACTCACTCTCCCGTTCATCTCGTGCATGCGGCCCCTCGGGCGCGCAGGGAGATGCACCGGGGCACATCCGCGTCGAGGGGGTGGCCTTGAACGGGAACCGCGCCGCACTCGGCGCGGCCCTCCCGGGGCCGGGACTGGTGGAACCGCCGCGGGGGCGGAGATAATCGACCGACGGCCGGCCGTGCTCAGCTATTCGACGGTCTCGCCGGCATTGGCCCAATCCTTGAAGCCGCCGACATAGTGCTCGGTCAGGGGGACGCCCTGGCCCTGGAGGTATTGCAGCGCCCGCGCCGAGCGAACCCCGGCGGCGCAGGACAGGACCGGACGGCGTCCGTCCCCGGCGATCAGGGCCTGCAGCCGCTCGACGTCGAAGGTCGAGAGCGGGAAGGAGACCGAGCCCGGGATGTGGCCCGAGGCGAATTCGTTGGGCTCGCGCACGTCGATCAGCAGGACGGAACCGTCCGCCAGGCCGTTCTTCACCGCTTCCCGATCCAGATCGACGATCGCCATGGTCTCACCCGAACGTCGGCCACGCCGCCGACCCCAAAATCCTAGCCGAGATCCTGATCCGAGCCGAGATCCTAGGCGACGCGCGCCATCCTTGTCACCGCGACGCAACGGAGCGGTGACGATTGCGATAAATCATCAGCACTCAGCGTTGCAAGAGCGACTATCCATGGCCCGCCCCCCGTCTTGTGCGCTGCCGCACAGGGCGGGTTGGGCATCGCGCCCGCCCCCGGTGTAGGACGAGGCATACGAGACTCCGCCGCGTCCGGGATTCCATGCCCCTGCCCTCCATCGTCCTCGATCTCACCCGCCTCGTCACCCGCCTGCGGCACGCGAGCCCGACCGGGATCGACCGGGTCGACCTGGCCTACGCGCGCCACCTGCTGGCGCAGGGCGGCGAGCGCTTCGGCCTCGTCTCGACGCGGCTCGGCCCGAAGGTGCTCGAACGGGCGCGGATGGCCGCCCTCGTTGAGGCGGCGGTCGCGGCCTGGACCGAGGAGGTCGCGGCCGGGGACGACCCGGTCTATCGCGACCTCGCCGGGACGCTCGGCCTGCCGCTCCCCGCGGCAACCGTCCGGCCGGCGGCCCCGGACGGGGCGCGCCGGCGCCGGGAGCGCCAGGTGCGGGCCTGGCTCGACGCCCTGCGGGCGCCCGGCCCGGCCGCCCTGCCGCGGGGCAGCCTCTACCTCCACACCTCGCACCTGCGCCTCGACCTGCCGGCGCGGTTCGACTGGCTCTACGACCGGACCGACATCCGGCCGGTCTTCTTCGTCCACGACCTGATTCCGATCGAGTACCCCGAATACGGCCGCGCCGGCGAGGCGGAGCGCCACCGGGTGCGGATGGAGACCGTGGCCCGCCACGCCCGCGCGGTCGTGGTGAACTCGGCCGATGTCGGGGCGCGCCTCGCCGCCCACCTCGCCGGGATGGGACGCCGGGCGCCCGCGATCACCGTCGGGCCGCTCGGGATCGAGGAGGCCTTCGGGGGGGCTCCATCGGCGTCGCCGGCCCGGCCGTTCTTCCTGGTCTGCGGCACGATCGAGCCGCGCAAGAACCTGATCAGCCTCCTCACCGCCTGGCGCGAGCTCGGCACCCGGCACGGGGCGGCGACGCCGCGCCTCGTCGTCGTCGGGCGGCGGGGCTGGGAGAGCGAGAACGTGGTCGACCTCCTCGAGCGCTGCCCGGCGGTGCGCGAGCACGTCACCGAGGTCTCGGGCCTCTCGACCGCCGGGCTGGTGCGGCTGATGGGGAGCGCCACCGCCCTCCTGATGCCCTCCTTCGCCGAGGGCTACGGCCTGCCGGTGCTGGAGGCCGCCGCCAGCGGCCTGCCGGTCGTCGCCTCCGACATCCCGGTCCACCGCGAGATCGCCGGCCCGTTCGCCGCGTTCCTGCACCCGCTCGACGGCCTGGGGTGGATGCGGACGGTCGAGGCGCTGGCGGCGCCGGGCTCCCCCTTGCGCGCCGAGATGGCCGCGCGCCTCGCGGGCTATCGCGCGCCGACCTGGGAGGACCACTTCGCCCGGGTCGATCCGGCGCTGGAGGCCGTGGCGGGGTAGTTTTGCGCCGGGGCTGCCGCACGGCTAAGGTTGCGGAGAATTTTCCACGCGGTCCTCGATGCCCCGCCGCGGACGAGAAGGCGCGCCTCCCCTCTCCCATGTGGGAGAGGGGCCGGGGGTGAGGGTGACACGGTTCCGCAATAAGGCACGAAGCGTCGTGCTGGCAGCGGGACGATCCGAGCTTCACGCTGAAGCGTGTCACCCTCACCCCTACCCCTCTCCCACATGGGAGAGGGGATCCCGCGCGTGATTCGTCCAACGTGGTGACGACGAGGGCCCCTGCCGGACCCCGCCATGACCGATTCCCCCTACCCCCGCGACCTCGTCGGCTACGGCCGCACCCCGCCCCACGCGCAATGGCCGGACGGCGCCCGCATCGCGGTGCAGTTCGTGATCAACTACGAGGAGGGCGGCGAGAACTGCCTGCTGCACGGCGACCGGGCGTCCGAGGCGTTCCTGTCGGAGATCGTCGGCGCGCAGGCCTGGCCGGGCCAGCGCCACATGAGCATGGAATCGATCTACGAGTACGGCTCGCGGGTCGGGTTCTGGCGGCTGCACAGGCTGTTCGCCGGGCGCAACCTGCCGGTGACGGTCTACGGCGTCGCCACCGCCCTCCAGCGCAACCCGGATGCGGTGGCGGCGATGCGCGAGGCCGGCTGGGAGATCGCCTGCCACGGCCTCAAGTGGATCGACTACCGCGACTTCTCCTACGAGGAGGAGAAGGCCCACATGAGCGAGGCGATCCGGATCCACACCGAGGTGACGGGCGAGCGCCCGCTCGGCTGGTACACGGGCCGCACCTCGGAGAACACCCTGCGGCTGGTGATGGAGGAAGGCGGCTTCCTCTACTCGGCGGATTCCTACGCCGACGACCTGCCCTACTGGGTCGAGGGGCCCCGCGCGCCGCAGCTCGTCGTGCCCTACACCCTCGATTCCAACGACATGCGGTTCGCGACGCCGCAGGGGTTCAACGCCGGCGACCAGTTCTTCGCCTACCTGCGCGACTCGTTCGACGTGCTCTACGCCGAGGGCGCCGAGACGCCCCGGATGCTGTCGATCGGCCTGCATTGCCGCCTCGTCGGCCGGCCGGGGCGGATCGCGGCGCTCGCGCGCTTCCTCGACCACGTGGCGTCCCACGCGGACGTGTGGGTGACGCGGCGCATCGACATTGCCCGCCACTGGGTGAGGACCCACGCGCCCGCCGGCCTGACCCCGAGCCGGATGGGCCGCGCGCTGTTCGTCGAGAGCTTCGGCGACGTGTTCGAGCACTCGCCCTGGGTGGCGGACGGCGCCCACGCCGCCGGGCTGTCGGGCATGCAGGACACGGCCGACGGGCTCCACGCCGCGATGGTCGAGGTGATGCGGGCGGCCGAGCCGGAGCGGCAGCTGGCGCTGATCCGCGCCCATCCCGACCTCGCCGGCCGGGTGGCGGCGGCCGACCTCGCGCCGGAATCCCGCGCCGAGCAGGCCTCGGCCGGCCTCGACGCCCTCGATGCCGAGGGCCGCGCCCGCTTCCTCGACCTCAACGAGCGCTACCGCGCCCGCCACGGCTTCCCCTTCGTGATGGCGGTGCGGGGGAAGAGCCCGGACGAGATCCTGATGCAACTCGCCGAGCGCCTCGACAACCCGCCCGAGGAGGAGCGCGCCCGGGCCCTCGCCGAGATCGAGACCATCGCGATGCTGCGGCTGCGCCAGCGCCTGCCTTCGCTGCCGGACGTGTTCTCGGCCCCGGCGTGAGCCGTGCCCGCGACGGCGTGAGGCGTCGCCGGTCCGGCTCCGGGCGGGCGGTGGGAGGACGGCGCGGGCGCGCCGTCAGCGCCCGTCGGCCCGCGCCACCGCGCGCTTGATCACCTGCTGCACCTCGACGTTCGACAGGAACAGGTCGTGGTTGATGAGGCCGCTGCCGTAATCCGAGGCGTCGGCGACGCGCACGCCCAGGGCCTCGAGGCGGCTGCGGTCCGCCGCGCCCGCCCGGATGACGCCGCCCGCGATGGTGCTCGACAGTTCGAGCGCGCGGTCGTTGGTGGAGGAGATCACGGTGATCTTCTGCGCCGCGGTGCCGAGGCGCTCGATGCCGTTGGTGAACAGGTCGATGTCGATGTCGGGCGCGGCGAGCACGATGGCGCCGATCCGGTCAAGCGCCGCCTCGCCGGCATCGGCCCGCAGCATGCGCAGGGTCTCGAGGGTGAGGAGCGTGCCCATCGAGTGGGCGACGAGGTGGATGCGCCCGCCCTGCGAGGCGGCGAGCGCCCGCAGCAGGTCCTCGAAGGCGTCGCGCGACCACAGCGCGCTCTCGCGGTCGTAGCCGTAATCGAAGGTCTTGCCGGCGGACGGCCAGGTGAACAGGCCCGAGACGCCGCGGAAGCGGATGCCGTCGGAGAGCTGCGCCGCGCTCACCGCCGCGGTCTCGAACGACTCGCGGTAGCCGTGGACGTAGATGAGCACGTCGCGCCCGAGCGCCCCTTCCGCGAAGGCGGTGGCGGCCTCGGGCCCGGTCACCACCCGGGGCGTACCGGCGATGCGCCAGTCGCCGGTGACCACCGACGACACCTTGCCGATCAGCGAGCGGTCGGGCGGGGCGAGGCGCAGGGTGGCGAAGGACAGGCCGCGGCCGCGCTGGTCGGTGAAGTAGGGCGGCCGGCCGGCGGGGTCGGCCGGGCGCCGGGTGGTGGCCACGAGCAGCACCGGACTCACGTCGAGGGCCGATTGCTTCTCCGGTGTCGCGTCGCCGAGGAGCCCGTCGCCGAGGCAGCCGCCGAGCGACAGGCTCGCGAGGGCGGAGAAGCCGAGGCGGGCAAAGCCCCGGCGCGTCGGCGCGGCGGTCAGTGTCATGTCGTCCCACTTCAGGTTCCGGCTCGGCCGGTGGCTGCCCCGAGCTTTGGGGCGGAGGATGCGGCATGATCGTGGCCGACGCGCGTCGCGCCCGGGCAAAGCCGCCCCTGTTGCCCGCAGGTCACGCCTGGACGTCACGCCTGAAGGTCCGCCTCGTGGCCCTTCGTCCACAGGCGACGGCCTCGACGGGCGGGCGGCGAGCCGGCAGAAAGACGGGATGACCGTCCCGGCCCCCGACCTCGCCCAGCTCCTGTCCGGCAACCGCGCCGCCCTCGCCCGCGCCATCACGCTGGTCGAGTCGAAGCGGGCCGACCACCGGGCCGCTGCCCGCGAACTCCTCGACGCCGCCCTGCCGCATGCCGGCAAGGCGGTGCGGGTCGGGATCACCGGCGTGCCGGGGGTGGGGAAATCCACCACCATCGACGCCCTGGGCGCCAGCCTGACGGCGCGGGGCCACAAGGTCGCGGTGCTGGCGGTCGATCCGAGCTCGTCGCGCACCGGCGGCTCGATCCTCGGCGACAAGACCCGGATGGCGCGACTCGCCGTCGATCCGAACGCCTTCATCCGGCCCTCGCCTTCCTCCGGCACCCTCGGGGGCGTCGCGGCGAAGACCCGCGAGACGATGCTGCTCTGCGAGGCCGCCGGCTTCGACGTGGTGCTGGTCGAGACGGTGGGCGTCGGCCAGTCCGAGACCGCGGTCGCCGATCTCACCGACTTCTTCCTGGTGCTGATGCTGCCCGGCGCCGGCGACGAGTTGCAGGGCATCAAGAAGGGCATCCTCGAACTCGCCGACATGATCGCGGTCAACAAGGCCGACGGCGAGGAGGGGATGCGCCGCGCCATGGCCGCCGCCGCCGAGTACCGGGCGGCGCTTCACATCCTGACCCCGGCGAGCGCCACCTGGACGCCGCCGGTGACGACGATCTCGGGGCTCGCCGGCCAGGGGCTCGACGCCCTCTGGGAGGCGGTGCTCGATCACCGCCGCAAGCTCACGGCGACCGGCGAGATCGGGGCGAAGCGCCGCGAGCAGGACGTGAAGTGGATGTGGGCGCTGGTCCACGAGCGCCTGCACCAGCGCCTCACCGGCAGCGCCGAGGTGCGCAAGACCACGGCGGAGGCCGAGCGGAGGGTAGCGGCGGGCGAGCGCTCGCCCGCCGCCGGCGCCGACCTGATCGCCGAGCTGATCGGACTCTGAGCATCATTCGCCGAAGCGGACATCGGTTGGGCGGTAAAAATGACGCTATAGCAGTAAAAATCAGTCAAGTTGCAGCATTGGCGCTGCGCGCCAACGGAGTGGCGCCCCTGCTTGACCAGCGCGGCGTCGTCAACCACCAGCACGGCCTGCGGCCCGCCCACGAGCCGGTCGGCCTGCCCGGCCAGCACGCGCTCGAGCCGTGCGCACGACCAGGGCGAGGCGGACACGAAGTGGTGCAGTTGCTGGACGTGGCCGGGCGCAACGCGCGCCGCCATCGGTTCCATGCTCTCGCGCTCGCCGGGCCAAGTGCAGGCCGCGCAGGTAGAGCGGCGTCCAGCGGCGCTGTTCGGCGCAAGGCAAGGCGGCCAGAAACGGAGCCAGCCATGCCTCCAAGTGGTCCAGCCACGCCTTCGGCCCGAGCTCATCCATCGCGGTTCTCCCGCCCGCCTCAGCACACAAGAGCTGGTAGGCATCAACCTGGCAGAGTCGTGTCAGGACGGTCTTCCATTCCGCGAGCGTGGCGAGGACTTGGTTCGATTCCTCACCGGGAGAGCGCACCACCCCCGGCTACGCGTCGGGAGCCTGGAGCGCCCGCTTCAGCACCGGCATCACCCGTGCATCGCCCATCTGCGCCACGTTGAAGCGCATGCGCTGCGACGCCGTGCGCGACACGCTGAACACGTCGCCCGGTGCCAGCACCACGCCTTCTCGCAGGGCCGCCCGGGCGACCGCGGCGGCATCGCGCTCGTCGGGCAGGCTGCACCAGAGGTAGAATCCGCCCCGCGGCATCAGCCAGGGCCGGATGCCGAGATCGGCCAGCCGCCCCGCCGCCTCGCGCCGGGCCCGGGCGAGGCGGCGGCGCAGGGCCTCGACATGCTTGCGGTACGCCCCGTCGCCGACCGCGCCCGCGACCAGTTCCGCCGCGACCGGGCTGACCCCGCCGAAGCTCGTCGCCACCTGGAGGTCGATCAGCGCCTCGATCCACTCCGGCCTGGCAGCGACGTAGCCGCAGCGGATCGAGGCCGAGAGGGTCTTGGAGAAGCTGCCGATCCGGATCACCCGTTCGAGCCCGTCGAGGGCGGCGAGCCGCGGCGACGGCTCGGGCTCGAAGGGCGCGAAGATGTCGTCCTCGACGATTCCGACGTCGTGAGCGGCGGCCGCGTTGAGGATCCGGTGGGCGATCCGGGGCGAGAGCGTGGCCCCGGTCGGGTTGTGGAGCGCGGAATTCGTGACGTAGAGCCGCGGCCGGTGCGCGGCGGCGGCTTGCGCGAAGCGCTCCGGGTCTGGCCCCGCTTCGGTGTAGGGCACGCCGACCACCTCGGCCCGGTGGGCGCGCAGCAGCGCCTGGAAGTTGAAGTAGCACGGATCGTCGACCAGCACGACGTCGCCCGGGCGGACCAGCAGGCGGCAGATCAGGTCGATCGCCTGGGTGCCGGACCCCGTGAGAAGGATCCGGTCCGGGCCGATGCCCAGGCCCTCCTCGGCGAATTGGCGCGCCAGCAGGCGGCGCAGGGCCAGCGGGCCTCGCGTGGCGCCGTAATCGGTGAGCACCGCATCCTCGGCCTTGGCGAGGGCGCGGGCGGCACGGCGCAAGGGGGCGAGCGGCATCCACTCCGCCGGCAGCCAGCCGCAGCCGGGCTTCGGGATCTCGGGCTCGCCGTCGAGGGATTGGCGCGACACCCAGAGCGGGTCGACCGCCCGGTCGAGCCGCGGGCCGATCTCGGCCAGCGTCGGCGGCGGGGCGGCGGCAGCGGCGTAGAAGCCGGATCCCGGGCGCGAGCGCACCGCGCCGTCGGCGGCCAGCCGCTCATAGGCCTCGACCACCGTCGAGGGCGAGACGCCCATGGCGGCGGCGAGCCCCCGGATCGACGGCAACCGCTCCCCCGCTTCCAGCCCCCGCGCCGCGATCCGCCCGCGGATCGCCGCCATCACGGCGGCCGTGCGCCCGCCTTCCGTCATCGCCTCAGCCCCGATCGTACGGCTTCCGCCACCCATACAGTTCGATGCGACCGTACGGGATCGTGCCTTCGTCGGCCATTCCGGCGGCGCTATGTCTCACGCGGGATTGAGAGCCGTCTCGTCCCGATGCGGGGGAGGTTCGAATGGTGCCGCGTTCGGCGGACGGATGGGGCAGCGGGCTCCTCGGAGTCGTCATCTTCAGCGGCTCGCTGCCGGCGACCCGGGTGGCGGTGGGCGGCTTCTCGCCGGTCTTCCTCACCTCGGCCCGGGCGGTGATCGCCGCGCTCCTCGGGGCGGCGCTGCTCTGGGGCTTGCGCCAGAAGCGGCCGGCCAGATCCGATCTCGCCTCGCTCGCCATCGTGGCCATCGGCGTGGTGGTGGGCTTCCCGCTGCTGACCGCGCTCGCGCTCCAGCACGTCACCTCGGCCCACTCGATCGTGTTCATCGGCCTCCTGCCGCTCGCCACCGCCCTGTTCGGGGTGCTGCGCGGGGGAGAGCGGCCGCGGGCGGCGTTCTGGATCTTCTCGCTCCTCGGCAGCGCCGCGGTCGCGGGGTTCGCCCTCGTCCAGGGCGGTCCGGCCTCGCTTCCCGGCGACCTCCTGATGCTCGCCGCGATCCTGCTCTGCGGGCTCGGCTACGCGGAAGGGGCGGCCCTGTCGCGCCGGCTCGGGGGCTGGCAGGTGATCTCCTGGGCGCTCGTCCTCGCGCTCCCGGCGATGCTGGTCCTCGCCGTCGTCGCCCGGCCGGCGGGCGTGGCCGGCGTCGGCGCCCCGGCCTGGCTCGGCCTCGCCTACGTGTCGGTGTTCAGCATGCTGGTCGGCTTCGTGTTCTGGTATCGCGGCCTGGCGCGGGGCGGCATCGCGGGGGTGGGCCAGCTGCAGCTGCTGCAGCCCTTCCTCGGCCTGGCGCTCGCGGGGCTGCTGCTCGGCGAGCCGGTCGCCCCGTCGATGATCGCGGTGACGGGGCTGGTGGTGCTCTGCGTCGCGGGCGCCAAGCGGTTCGCGTGAGCGAACCGGGGCGCGAGCGACCCGCCCCATCCTGGGGCAAGCTCTGACGCCGAGGGTTGACGGGCCGTTTACGGCATCCTGCGCATTGTCCGCACCATGCGTCGTGGCATCGTAGCGTTCTCAGCCCTCACGCTCTTCGGCCTGGGGCTCACCGGATGCGCGCTCAACCGCTTTGAGCAGCGCGAACCCTGGCGGAATCAGGCCGAGGAGGTCTGCCTCGCCCAGAAGCTCGTTCGCCCGAGCGAGGACATCCAGCCGGTCAAGGAGATCGACGGGCCGGGCGTCTGCGGCATGGTGCATCCGTTCCGGGTGACCCGGCTCGCCGGCGGCACCGTCGCGCTGAAGCAGCGCATGACGCTCGCCTGCCCGATCATCCCGGAGGTCGAGGCCTGGCTCGCCGGCACGGTGCAGCCGGCGGCCGAGGTCTATTTCGGCCAGCCGGTGGTCGAGATCAATTCCGGTTCGTATTCCTGCCGCGGCCGCAACAACCAGGTTGGCGCCAAGCTCTCGGAACACTCGTTCGGCAACGCCGTCGACGTGATGTCCTTCCGCTTCGCCGACGGCTACGTGGTGACGGTGAAGGGCGGGTGGCGCGGCACCGAGGCCGAGCAGGGCTTCCTGCGCGAGGTGTTCCTGGGAGCGTGCAACCACTTCACCACGGTGCTGGCGCCGGGGTCGAACGTCTACCACTACGACCACCTGCACCTCGACCTGGCGCGGCACGATCCCCGCGGCCTGCGCCGGATCTGCAAGCCGCTGATCAAGTACGAATCCCGGCTGCCGCCTCCCGGCACGCCGCTCTCGCCGATCCGCAAGAAGCCGCCGGCCTGGCAGCCCGCTCCCGATCCGGCGCCGATCGACGTCGAGGAGGACGACCCCTACGGCCTGTCGCCGACGAGCGCCCGGGAGACCGGCGCGAAGGTGGCCCGCGCGCCGGCGCCGCGTCCCGCGCCGGTCCACGCCTATGCTCCGCCGCCCTCCCCCGCCCCGCGGCCGGCGCTTGCCGCCGAGCCCCGCGCCCTGCCGGAGCCGCTGCCGCTCGGCCCGACCTGGTCGTCGGGACCGATCTACTGATCGACGGCCGTCACCCGACACTCCCCGACGTCATCCTGGGGCCGCGCAGCGGAGCCCGGGATGACGAGGAGGGTGTCGGCCGGTATGCAGCGATCGAGAGCGGGTCTCACGCCACCGCGCCGCCGAGATCCGCCACCACCGCCCGGCGCGCCGCCGCGTCCTCGGCGAGGCGATGGACGTGCATCTCGGTCGCGCCTCGGGCGCGGGCGCGGGTGAGCCAGCCGCGGGCGAGGCGCTCGCGCGGGCTCTCGCCGGCGGCGGCCACCGCCACCAGCTCGGCGGTGCCGTCGCCGCCGCGGCGCACCGCGATCACCACCGCCTCGCCGACCTCCGCCGGGTCGTCGTCGAGGGCGTGGATCCCCACCACGTAGCGGCGGCCCGACCGGCCGCGCCAGGCGCTCAGCGGCAGGGCCGGGGTGCCTCGCAGGCCGGTGGCCGTTCTCAGGCGCTCCTCACGCACGTCCATTCTCCTCGCGCGGTCGTTCTGGATGTCCCGCATCGCCACCGACCAGGACAGGGCTCGTTTGTTCGCCATTTGTTCCAGCCTAGTGCCGATTCCAGAGGTCCGTCAAGCGCGGACGATCCGCGTTCGGAAGATCTGGCGTGAGGATGGGCGAGGTTCAAGGAGCGGGCGGCGCGACGGCCGGAAAACCGGCCGGCGCGCGCTCCGCTGTCACCAGCGGTGATGCCACCCGTGATGGCCCCAGCCATGGCCGCCCCAGCCGACGCGGTGCCAGCCGCCGCCGTAGCCCCAGGGCCGGTGCCAGCCCGCCCGGTGCCAGCCGCCGTAGCCCCACGGACGTTGCCAGCCGACACGGCGGTATCCGTAGCCCCATGGCCGGTGCCAGCCGTAGCCCCAGCGCGGGCCGTACGCGACCCGGCGGTAGCCGACGACGGGGGCGTAGAAGACGCGCGGCCCGAGATTCGGACGGCACCAGCCGCGCCAGTTCCGGTGGAACCCGGGGCCGCAGCCGTCACGCGCTTCCGCGGTCGTTCCGGTGCCGACGACGGCACCGAGAGACAGGATCGCGGCGCCAGCAACCATGCTCCAACGCATTTGAGCCTCCTGTTGCGAGGCCCTTGAAATGCGCGAGGCGGTCAAACCGTTTCGCAGGTTACGACGAGTTAACCTTTCGCCGTCGGAGCCTCGTCGCGGCCGTGCCGAGAGGACGATCGAGGCGTGAGGACGGTCAGCTCTGTCGCGCGTGCGCCGCCGGGTGGACGGCGCCGGATCCGCCCGCCTCCCGCACCAGGGCGTCCGAGGCGGTCTCGACCCGCCGCTGCAGCTCGGCCAGGAACGCGTCGCGGGGCAGTCCCGGCGGGATCACCGGCAGGAACTCGATCACCGCGGTGCCGGGCCGGTAGGTCAGGCTGCGGCGGCCCCAGAACACCCCGGTATTGAGCGCCACCGGCAGGCACGGCACGCCGAGGCGGTCGTACATGTGGGCGACGCCGAACTTGTAGGCCGGCGGCGCGCCGACGGCGCGGCGGGTCCCCTCGGGGAAGATGATCAGGCGGCGGCCGTCGGCCATCGCGGCGGCGGCTTCCTCGTTCATCAGGGCGAGCGCGCGCGAGCCCTTCGAGCGGTCGATCGCCACCATCTCGCTGCGGGCGAGGTACCAGCCGAACAGCGGCAGCCACATCAGCTCGCGCTTGAGGATGTAGGTGAAGTCGTCAAGCACCGTGACGAGGGCCAGCGTCTCCAGCGCCGACTGGTGCTTGGCCGCGACCAGCACGGCCCCGGCCGGGCGGTGCTCCAGCCCGCGGAACTCGACCTTGAGGCCGACGATCGCGTGCAGCAGCCTGAGGACGACCCGGCCCCAGGTCTGGGCGATCCAGATCACGCCGCGCCGGCTGGCGAGGGCCGGCAGGCCGACGATCATGATCGCGGCGGTGACGAGATAGAACGCGACGGTGAACAGGATCGAGCGGACGAGCGGCATGGCGGGCGGCAACGGCGAACCTTGGGGCCCGCCCCCTCGGGCGCGGACGGGAGAACGGCGCCCGGTCGAAGCGCCGCCCGCGTTGAGCGGTGCGCTCTCCTTAGAGCATTTCGGCGCCCGCGGAACAGGGGATGCCGGGCGAAGGCCCCCGCCCTCCCGCGAGGGCGGATGCCGGAGCGGGGAAAACGTGCTTTAAGCCTCGTCGGACCCCGCGCGGGAGATGCGGGGACGGCTATCGGTCCGCCCCGCGGCGGGCCAAGGAGGAGGACGCCATGACCACGCTCACGCGCCGCCGCGCGCTGCAATTCGCCGTCGCCGGCGCCGTCGCGGGCCCGGCGGTGCTGCGCATCACCCGGGCGCACGCGGCCGAGTTCAGCCTGAAGGCCGCCAACAACACCCCGATCAGCCATCCGCTCACGGTCTACATGACCAAGGCCGCGGACGCGATCCGCGAGGAGACCGGCGGCAAGGTCGACATCAAGCTGTTTCCCAACAACCAGCTCGGCGGCGACACCGACATGCTGAGCCAGCTGCGCTCGGGCGCGCTGGAATTCTTCACCCTCTCGCCCCTGATCCTCGCCACCCTGGTGCCGGCGGCCTCGATCAGCGGCGTCGGCTTCGCCTGGTCGTCCTACGACAAGCTGTGGCCGGCGATGGACGGCGACCTCGGCGCGCATGTGCGGGCGCAGATCGAGAAGTCGGGCCTCTTCGCCCTCGACCGCATCTGGGAGAACGGCTTCCGCCAGACCACCTCGTCGACCCGGCCGATCCTCAAGCCCGAGGACTTCAAGGGCTTCAAGATCCGGGTCCCGCCGAGCCCGATGTGGACCTCGATGTTCAAGGCCTTCGACGCCGCCCCGATGACGATCAACTTCGCGGAGGTGTACTCGGCGCTGCAGACGAAGATCGCCGAGGGCCAGGAGAACCCGCTGACGCTGATCGACACCGCCAAGCTCTACGAGGTGCAGAAGTACCTCTCGAAGACGAACCACATGTGGGACGGCTTCTGGCTGCTGTCGAACGGCAAGGTCTGGCGCGGCCTGCCGCAGGACGTGAAGACCGTGGTGGCCAAGCACTTCAACACGCAGGCGGTGGCGCAGCGCGCAGACATGGCCCAGCGCAGCGGCACGACCGAGCAGGACCTGCGCGCCCGCGGCCTGACCATCCAGGACGTCGACACCAAGGCGTTCCAGGCCAAGCTGCAATCGGCCGGCTTCTACAAGGAGTGGAAGGGCAAGTTCGGCGACGACGCCTGGGCGCTCCTCGAGAAGCACACCGGCCCGATCGCCTGACGCCCCCGCCTCTCAGGTCCCGGCGGCGCGCGCCGCCGGGACCGGGTTCGGCACGGCGCGGCCGAACAGGAAGCCCTGCGCCTCGGTGAAGCCCTCCTCGCGCACCACCGCGAGCTGCGCCGGGGTCTCGACGCCCTCCGCGACCGTCTCGATGCCGAGGCGGCGGCCGAGTTCCGCCACCACGCCGACGATCGCGCGGCAATCCGGCCGCTCGACGGCGTCGCGCACGAACGAGCCGTCGATCTTGATGCGGTCGAACGGGAAGGCGCGCACGCGGGCCAGCGACGAGGAGCCGACGCCGAAATCGTCGAGCGAGATGCGCAGGCCCATGGCGTGCAGGAGCTGCAGGTCGTCGACGATGCCGCCGCGCGCCTCGCTCAGCACCGTCTCGGTGATCTCGAGCTCGAGGCGCCGCGGGCTCAGGCCGGTCCGGGCGAGGATCTCGCTCACCGCCCGCGGCAGGCTGCCGTCGCCGAGCTGGCGCACCGAGACGTTGACGCAGACCCGGGCCGAATCGGGCCAGGCGGCGGCGTCGGTGCAGGCGCGCTCGAGCACCCACAGCCCGAGCACCCGGATCACGTCGGACTTCTCGGCGAGCGGGATGAAGACCCGCGGCGAGACCGGGCCGCGCTCCGGGTGGGTCCAGCGCAGGAGCGCCTCCCGCGCCCCGACCGCACCGTGGGACAGGCCGATGATCGGCTGATAGGCGACGTGCAGCTCGCCGGCATCGGCGGCCCGGCGCAGGTCCCGCTCCAGGCGCTGCTCCTCGCTGCGCTCGCTCTCCAGCGCCGCGGTGAAGGGGCGCCAGGCGGCCTTGCCGGCGCCCTTGGCCGCGTAGAGCGCGCAATCGGCCTGCCGCAGCATGGCGTCGGGCGTGGTGCCTCCTTGCGCGAAGGCGATGCCGATGCTGGCCGTGACGTGGCGCGGCCGCTGGCCGTCGATCGCGTAGGGCCGGGCGAGCTCGATCAGCAGCCGCTCGGCGAGCGGCACCGCCAGCTCGCCGGCGCGTCCGGGCAGCAGCAGGGCGAACTCGTCGCCGCCGAAGCGTGCCGCGAGCGCCGGCTCCGGCGCCGTGCCGCGCAGGCGCTCGGCCACTTCCCGAAGGAGCACGTCGCCGGCCTGGTGCCCGAGATCGTCGTTGACCGCCTTGAAGCCGTCGAGGTCGAGGAACAGGAGCGCGGTGCCGGCGAGGAGCGTCCCGTCGACGGCACTCTCGCCCAGGCGCCGCCACAGCATCGCCCGGTTGGCGAGCCCGGTCAGGGCGTCGTGATGGGCGAGCCGGACGACCTCCAGCTCGGCCTGGCGCTGGCGCGTCACGTCCTCGAAGGTGACGACGAACGCGCCTCCCGGCACGCCCCGGCGCACCAGCGCGATCGCCCGGCCGTCCGGCGTCGAGACCACGACGGCCTCGCCGCGGCCGAGCAGCGCCTCGTGCCCGGCGAGGAGAGCGGCGCCGTCTTCTTGGGTGCCGTCCGGGGCGCCGGCCTCGGGGCCGTGGAAGGCGAGCGCCCAGAGCACCTCGATCGCGGTGCCGACGAGGTCGCGCCCGCCGGCCGCGGCGAACATCTCGAAGAAGCGCTGGTTAATGAGCCGCACCTTGCGGTCGGCGTCGAACAGGCACAGGCCCTGCGACATGGTCGAGAGCGCGAGGTCGAGGATCAGCGCCACCGCCTCGGACCCGCCGCCCTCCTCCGGGCGCGGCGGCGCCTCGCGGATGATCTGGGCGAAGCCGGCGAGGACCTCGCCGTCGCGGATCGCCGCGATGACGGTGTGGGCGCGAAACCGGCTGCCGTCGCGCCGGGGCCACCAGCCCTGCGTCTCGTAGCGCCCGGCCTCCCGTGCCGCCGCGAGGGCGCCGTCGTCGCCGGAGGCGTCGCCATACGCGAAGGTGCGGCCGAGAACTTCCGCGGCCGCGTATCCGGTCAGCCGCTCGGCCCCCGGATTCCAGGCCGTGACCCGCCCGTCCGGTGCAAGCAGGCACAGGGCTTGATCGTCCGCCTCCCAGACGACGCGGGAATAGACGGCGTGGAGGGGCAGGGCCGCCGCCGGTTCGTCCGGGCTGGCCGCGATCACGCCACTCTGCATCTGCCGAAAATCCTGCCGCCCACGGTCGGGGCGGCAGATTAGGCGATCTGACGCCGAAGGTTGAGTCGCTTTCCCCGACTGACCCCACCCGTTGCGGGTGTCGCGACGGCCGATGCGCCGTCGTCGATCCTCACTCCCACTCGATCGTGCCGGGGGGCTTGGAGGTGATGTCGTAGGTGACCCGGTTGATGCCCTTGACCTCGTTGATGATCCGGGTCGCGACCCGGCCCAGGAACGCCATGTCGAAGGGGTAGAAATCCGCCGTCATGCCGTCGACCGAGGTGACGGCCCGCAGCGCGCAGACGTGGTCGTAGGTGCGCCCGTCGCCCATCACGCCCACCGTCTTGACCGGCAGGATCACCGCGAACGCCTGCCAGATCGTGTCGTAGAGCCCGGCCTTGCGGATCTCCTCGAGGTAGATCGCGTCGGCCTTGCGCAGGGCGTCGAGCTTCTCGCCCGTGATCTCGCCGGGGCAGCGGATGGCGAGGCCCGGCCCCGGGAAGGGGTGGCGGCCGACGAAGGCCTCGGGCAGGCCGAGCTCGCGGCCGAGCACCCGGACCTCGTCCTTGAACAGCTCGCGCAGGGGCTCGACGAGCTTCATGTTCATGCGCGCCGGCAGGCCGCCGACGTTGTGGTGGCTCTTGATCGTCACCGAGGGACCGCCGGTGAACGACACGCTCTCGATCACGTCCGGGTAGAGCGTTCCTTGCGCCAGGAAGTCGGCGCCGCCGATCTTCTTGGCCTCGGCCTCGAACACGTCGATGAACAGGCGCCCGATCGTCTTGCGCTTGACCTCCGGGTCGGTGACCCCGGCGAGCTCGCCGAGGAACAGGTCGGAGGCTTCGACGTGGACGAGCGGGATGTTGTAGTGGTCGCGGAAGAGGCGCACCACCTCCTCGGCCTCGCCCTGGCGCAGCAAGCCGTGATCGACGAAGACGCAGGTCAGCTGCTCGCCGATCGCCTCGTGGATCAGCACGGCCGCCACCGCGGAATCGACGCCGCCCGAGAGGCCGCACAGCACCTTCGCGCCGCCGACCTGGGCGCGGATCCGCTCGATCGCCTCCTCGCGGAACGCCGCCATCGACCAGTCGCCGGAGCAGCCGGCGATGTCGCGCACGAAGTTGCGGATGAGGAGCGCGCCGTGCGGGGTGTGGGCCACCTCGGGGTGGAACTGCACCGCGTAGAACTTGCGCGCCTCGTCGGCCACCGCCGCGAAGGGGGCGTTGGGCGAGATCGCCACGGTGGTGAAGCCGTCCGGCAGCTTCGTCACCCGGTCGCCGTGGCTCATCCAGACGGGGTACGTCTCGCCGACGTGCCAGACGCCGCGGAAGAGCGCGCTGTCGGCGATGATCTCGACCTCGGCCCGGCCGAACTCGGCGTGGTGCCCGCCCTCGACCTCGCCGCCGAGCTGCGCCGCCATGGTCTGCTCGCCGTAGCAGATGCCGAGCACCGGCACGCCGGCATCGAACACCGCCTGCGGCGCCCGCGGCGAGGATTCGACCGTGACCGATTCCGGCCCGCCCGACAGGATCACCGCCCGCGGCTTCATCGCCGCGAAGGCCGCCTCGGCCGCCTGGAACGGCACGATCTCGGAATAGACCCCCTCCTCACGCACCCGTCGGGCGATGAGCTGGGTCACCTGGCTGCCGAAATCGATGATGAGGATCTTGTCGTGCTCGGTCGTCATGGGACGATGAGTTAGACGAGGGCCGCCGCTCGCGCAACGCGCGACAGCCGCAGGTCCACGGTGCGTTCGCGGCATTAACCGGGTGTTCAGGATCTAACAGCGAGTGAGGCGCCCCCAACCCACCAGACAAGGAGCCTCGCCATGTGAGCCATCGTCCTCGGGATCGCCACCACCCTCGCCATGGGCCTCAGCCTCGCGCCGGCCTCGGCCCTGCCGGTCGCCCCCGGCGGCACGGTCGCGCCCGTCGCATCGATCGAGCAGGCGCAGTACGTCACCCGTCGGGTGGTCCGCCGCGGTCCCCGCTGCACGGTCCAGGTGACCCGCACCCGCGGGCCGTTCGGCCGGGTGGTGGTGCGCAAGGTGCGCCGCTGCTTCTGAGCCGAGACTCGGGAGGGCGGCCCTTGCGGGGCCGCCCTTCTCTTCACGATGCCGGCCAGACGGCCAGCAGCGCCCTGAGCGCCGCCACGAAGGCGAGGGGCTGGTCGACCATCACGTGGTGATAGGCCTCCGGCAGGTCGATCCGGGGCGAGCCCGGCGGCAGCAGGCCCTGGACGTAGGCCGCATCGGCCGGGCGCATCAGGTCGGAGCGGGCGCCCGTGACGAGGGCGAGCGGGCAGCGGGCCTGCCGCACCATCGCGGCCCGGTCCGGCAGGGCGAGGCGCGCCCACAGCGAGGGGTCGAAGCGCCAGCTCCAGCCGCCCTCGACCTCCTTCAACGATTCCCGCGCGATGAGATCGGCGACGTAGAGCGCGTCGCAGGGCTGCATCGGCGCGAAGCGGAAGCGGCCCAGCGCCTCCTCCAGGGTCGGGTAGATCCGGTGGGGCGCGAAGCGCCCGTCCTCGCGCCGGCGTCCGGTGCGGCGCTCCGGCGAGAAGATCGGCGGATCGACGATCACGGCGCCGCGCCAGCGGCCGGCCTCCCGCCCCGCCTCGGTCAGCATCGGGAAGCAGCCGAAGGAATGCCCGATCATCACGGGCGCCCCCGCCTCGAACAGGCCCGCTGCCGCCGCCACCGCCTCGATCTCGTCGGCGAAGGTGTCGAGATCGTAAACGTCGCGCCAGTCGGAGCCGCCCATCCCGGACCAGGAGGGCGCCGCGACGCGGTATCCCCCGGCGAGGAACGGCGCGATGAAGCGCCACCAGCCCGCATGGGCCCCGTTGCCGTGCAGCAGCATCAGGCCCGGCCGCCCGCGCTCCCCCCAGGCGAAGGTCTCGACGCGTGCGCCCTTCACGGCGATGCGGCCGGTCTCGGGCGCGACCGCGACCGCATCGCGGAACCAGGCGGGGGCCGGGGGCGGCTCGCCCTGGAGATGGCGAAGGGGCGCGGAGAGGTTCGGGTCGGGGGGCAGATCGGTCACGACGCGGATGATGCGGCCGGGCCGAAGGCCGTGTCAATCGGTGTTGGAAGAAGTGGTATGGCGCTGAAGGGAGCTTTCGCCCCCGAAGTTCGAAAACACGGTTTCCCTACGCCCGGATGAATCCCCTCCGCCGCGCCCAGGTCGCGAACAGGCCCGGCCACGCGGCCGCGGGCGATCCCGGCACGCCGAGGTTGAAGCCGTGGCCGCCGCGCTCGAACAGGTGCATCTCCACCGGCACCTCGACGGCCCGGAGCGCGGCGAACATCAGCAGGGAATTGTCGACGACGGCGATCGGGTCGTCGGCGGCCTGGGCCAGGAAGGTCGGCGGCGTCTCGGGGGGAACGTGGGTCTCGACCGAGTAGGCCTCGGTGGCGACGCGGGTCGGGCTCTCGCCGACGAGGACGCGGCGGCTCGAGGTGCGGTCGAAGGGCGGTTTCAGGGTGATGACGGGGTAGAGCAGGGCCGCGACGTCGGGCCGGGCCGAGAGCGCGTCGTCCTCGTCGACGGCGGCGTAGAGCGGCGAGGCGAAGCGGGTGCTGGCCGCGCCCATCAGGTGGCCGCCGGCGGAGAAGCCCATCACGCCGATCCGGTTCGGCTCGTAGCCGTAGCGCCGGGCCCGGGCCCGCACCAGCCGGACCGCCCGCTGGGCGTCCTGGATCGGCGCGTCGGCGCCCGCCGCCCAGCCCTCGCCGGGCAGCCGGTAGACCAGCGCGAAGGCGGTGACCCCGAGCCCGTTCAGCCAGAGCCCGACCGGCACCGCCTCGTGGCCGATGTCGATGCGGCGATAGCCGCCGCCGGCGGCGATCACCATCGCGGTCCCGGTCGACTTGGCCGGGCGCATCACCAGCAGGCAGGGCTCGGCGACGCCGGTGACGACACCCTCGCGGCTCTCGTCGAAGCGCGGCCCGTCGGGGTTCGGCCCCCCTCCCCCCGGCGGACGGCCGGGCCAGAGCCGCATGATCTCGAGGGTGGCGCCGGGGGCGGTCTCGGGCGGCGCGTCGTGTCCCGCGGGCCTGTCCCGCCGCACGGGCGGCTCCTGCCCTGCGGGGGCCGCCTGCTGCGCGACGGCGGCGGGCGCGAGGGTGAGGCCGGCCGCTCCCGTGAGCAACGTCCTGCGATGCAGCGCCATGCCGACCGTCCGACACTCCCGAAGATCCGGGACCGGCGCCGCGAGGCGCGTCGGCCGCCGGACCATCCCTTGCTCCGCCTTGAATAAGCCAAGCCGCGGCGGATGCACGGCGGAAAAATACCGTGGCGGCAGGGCGACGCCCCGCGCTCCGCTCAAGGGCGGTTCGGCATGCGCTCCAGCCACGCGACGTAGAAGCCGTCGGTGCCGGTCCGCTCCGGGCTCATCTGGACGCCGTGGGCCGTCCGCCGCACCTTGCGGGCGACCTCCGCCGGCAGGTCGAGGGAGGCGGGCACCACGTCGTCGCGCCGCGCCGTCAGCCCGGCGACCGCCGCGTCGTTCTCCTCCGGCAGGAGCGAGCAGGTGACGTAGACGAGGCGCCCGCCCGGGCGCAGCAGCCGCGCGGCGCGGTCGAGCACCGCCTCCTGCTCGGCCACCCGCGTCGAGAGGCTGCCGGGGCGCAGGCGCCACTTGGCGTCCGGGTTGCGCCGCCAGGTGCCCGAGCCGGTGCAGGGCGCGTCGACGAGGACGAGGTCGGCGGTCCCGTCGAGGTCGGTCAGCACGTCCGGGCGCCCTTTCCCGCCCCGGGGCGTGCGCACCTCGGCCGCCGCGCCCGCCCGGCGCAGGCGCTCGTGGATCGGCGCGAGGCGCCGCGGATCGCCGTCGGTGGCGATCAATCGGCCCTCGTTGTCCATCAGGGCGGCGAGCGCCAGGGTCTTGCCGCCGCCGCCGGCGCAGAGGTCGACCACGGTCATGCCGGGACCGGCGCCGGAGAGGCGCGCGGCGAGCTGCGAGCCCTCGTCCTGGATCTCGAACCAGCCCTCGAGGAATTCCGGCTCGACGTGGAGCGCCGGCCCGCGCCCGTCCTCGCCGAGCGGCACCCGCAGCCCGTCCGGCGCCAGCGGCGTCGGCTCGGCGTTGAGATGCGCCAGCGCCTCCCGTGCCCCCTCGCGGGTCGCCCTGAGGGTGTTGACCCGGATGTCGAGGGGCGCCCGGCGGGCGAGCGCCCGCAGCTCGGGCAGGAGGTCGTCGCCCAGCGCCCGTTCGAGCGAGGGCACCACCCATTCGGGCACGTCGCCCGCGACGTGGACCGGGGCGTCGGCGAGGCTGCCGGTCTCGAGCCGGGCGCGCTCGGCGTCCGTGAGAGGGGGTGGCGCGAAGCGCTCGCCGGTGAACAGGTCCGCGATGGTCCGGGCGGCGAGGCCGCGCTGGAGCCGCAGCGAGCCGATCAGCACGGCGCGGGGCGTGTCCTCACCCATGATCCAGGCGGCGGAGGCGCGACGGCGCAGGCCGTCATAGACCAGGGTGGCGATGGTGGCGCGGTCGCCGGACCCGGCGAAGCGGTGTGCGAGGCCCCAATCCTTCAAGGCGTCGGCCACCGGGCGGCGGCGCTCGGCGATGTCGGCCAGGACCTCGATCGCGGCGGAGAGGCGGGCGCCGGGGGTCATCGCGACACCGCCGGTCGCGAAACCGCCACGGTCGCGCCGCGGGACCGGCCCATCACGGCCAAGCTTTCGGCCCGGACCGTCCCGAAACCTTGACCGTTCTCCCCGCAGAGCCGGAGCTCTCCCCGCATGATCCCTCGTCCCATTCCGTCCGCCCTCGCCGTGAGTCTCGCCGGCCTGATCGCCCTGGCGGCCGGCGCCTGCGCCACCGCCCCGGCGGCGCCGGCCGTCGACCTCACCCCGCCGCCGCCCCGGCCCTACGACGCCAAGACGCAGCTCGAATACGGCAACCCGCCGCCGCGGGCCCCGCGCTACTGAACCGCCCCCTTACCCTCCTCGCTCCGGGATGGCGAGGAGGCGCCTCACGCGAGGAGGATCGTCGCGGCGAAGACCAGCCACATCGCCATCAGGACGATCGCCCCGGCGAGGAAGGCCTGGAAGCGCCGGATCACCACGTTGGTGGTGGCGTAGATCCCCGCATGGACGATCCGGGTCAGCACGAACAGCCAGGCGAGGCCGACGAACAGGTGGTCGGCCGTCCGGGTCGCCAGCGCCAGGCCGGTCAGCACGTAGAACAGCACCGGCAGCTCGAACTGGTTGGCGAAGGCGTTCGAGACCTGCTGCACCGGGGCCGGCCAGCTGCGCTCGCCGAGCGAGATGTCCTTGAGCCGCACCGCTCCCGCCCGCGCCGCGGCGAAGCGCACCCGCCCGGTCCAGAGCAGCAGGCAGAAGGTCAGCAGGACCTGGACGAAGACGGGGGCGAGGACGGCTTTGGCGCTCATGGTGTCCGACGTTCCTTTTGAAGAATTGATTTTATCCGATAGGGAGTTGAACCCCGCCATCGTCGTTCCGGGACCGCGTGAGCGGGGCCAGGAATCCAGAAGCTCTGTTGGAGACGAACAGATCGGCACGCTGGCCGGCTTTTCCCGACTCACCACCGGCTCCGGTTCCCGGGCCCTTAGCCTGCGGCGAGCCCCGGGACGACCCGGCGAGGTGGACCGGTCGCTCCGTCTCATCGCCGCCGGTACGTCGAGCGATCCGGCGGGAGAGGACGGCCGGCCCGGCCCGTCGCCACCCGTCCCGAATCCCCCTTCGGCCCCCTTTCGCAACCGCCCCGGCGGCGCTACATGGGGTCGGCGGGGCTGCGGTTCTCGTCAGGAGACAATATCCCCGGGGCCTTATCGACTCCCTCGGGAGCTGTCACTGCCCTGGTCCGTGGACCGGGGCATAACGGCGCCCACCTACTTCGTAGGTTTCCCGGGATCGATTCTCCAACGGCTCTCGTGGCTCCGCGCTGAGACTTCCATGACGACGGACGTTCTTCCCGCCTCCCCGGACAAGGCCGCCCTGCGCAAGGCGGCGCTGGCGCGGCGGGACGGGCTGGCGGTCGAGGCCCGCGAGGACGCCTCCCGCCGCATCGCCGAGATCGTCCTCGGCCTCCCCGGGATCGCGACCGCCGACCTCGTCTCGGCCTACTGGCCGATCCGCAGCGAGGTCGACGTGCGGCCGCTCGTCGCGCTCTTGCGTGCCCGCGGCCAGGCCGTGGCCCTGCCGCAGGTCACGCCCGACGGCCTCGTCTTCCGCCTCGCGGGCGAGGGCGACGCGCTCGCCGCCGGCGGCTTCGGCCTGAGCGAGCCCGGGCCCGACGCGCCGGTCGTCGACCCCCGCGTCCTTCTCGTGCCGCTCGCCGCCTTCGACCGGCGCGGCCACCGCATCGGCTACGGCAAGGGCTATTACGACCGGGCGCTCGCCCGCATCGACGCCGCGGGCCGCGCCCTCGCCATCGGCATCGCGTTCGCCGCGCAGGAGACCCCGCGCGTGCCGGACGGCCCGCACGACCGGCCCCTCGACGGCATCGTCACCGAGGCGGGCTTCCTCACGACCACCGGAGACTGACACCCGCCATGCGCCTCCTCTTCCTCGGCGACGTCGTCGGCCGGCCCGGCCGCCTGGCGGTGAGCGAGCGCCTGCCGGCCCTGCGCGAGCGCTGGCGTCTCGACTGCGTGGTGATCAACGGCGAGAACGCCGCCGGCGGCTTCGGCATCACCGAGAGCATCTGCGACGAGCTGATCAATGCCGGCGCCGACGCGGTGACGCTGGGCAACCACTCCTTCGACCAGCGCGAGGCGCTGGTGTTCATCGCCCGCCAGCCGCGGCTGGTACGCCCGGCGAACTACCCGCCGGGCACGCCCGGCCGCGGCGCCACGGTGATCGAGACGACGACCGGCGCCCGGGTCCTCGTCGTCAACGTGATGGGGCGGATCTTCCTCGATCCCCTCGACGATCCCTTCGCGGCGGCCGAGCGCGAGTTGTCGGCCTGCCCGCTCCGCGACGCCGCCGACGCGGTGATCGTCGACGTGCACGCCGAGGCGACTAGCGAGAAGGAGGCCTTCGGCTGGTTCCTCGACGGACGGGCGAGCCTCGTCGTCGGCACCCACACCCACGTGCCGACCGCCGACCACCGCATCCTGCCGGGCGGCACCGCCTACATGTCCGACGTCGGGATGTGCGGCGACTACGATTCGGTGCTCGGCATGCAGAAGGACGAGCCGGTGCGCCGCTTCCTGCAGAAGACCCCGGGCAGCCGGCTCGAGGCGGCGACCGGCGAGGGCACGCTCTGCGGCCTCGCGGTCGAGACCGACGACGCCACCGGCCTCGCCCGGCGGGTGAGCCCGGTGCGCCTCGGCCCGCATCTCGAGGAAACCTGGCCGCGCCACTGGGACTGAAACCCCGGGGACTGCCCGGGAAACCCCCGGGATGGCGGAGGCGCGCCGGCTTGATCGGCCAAGCCGTACCCGGCACAGTGCAAGTCGATCATCGGCCCGTCGATCCTCGGCCGGTCGATCCCCGTCGGCGGACGGGCCCGACCCAGCGACAAGTGAGTACGGCCCGCGATGGCGGCGAGCGCAGCGTCCCCTCCCCTGACATCGCCGCGGATCTACCTCATCCGCATGGCGGTGTTCCTGACGCTGGCCGGCTTCCTGGCCTTCGTGCTCTATCGCCAGATCGTGCCGGCCTTCATGGCCAATCCGGGCCTCAACGGGCTGATCCTCGGCGCGACCCTGATCGCCATCCTCATGGCCTTCGGGCAGGTGCAGCGCCTCTTCCGCGAGGTGCGCTTCGCCAACCGCGCCGCCACGGGCGCGCCCGAGCCCGGCAATCCCCGCGTGCTCGGCGCCCTGGCGCCGGCCCTGCGCGAGGCGCAAGCCGGCCGGCCGCACCCGCAGGCGCAGTTCCAGCCGCTCCTCGACACCGTGGCCTCGCGCCTCGACGAGGGGCGGGAGATCCTGCGCTACATCGGCGGGCTGCTGATCCTGCTCGGGCTTCTCGGCACCTTCTGGGGCCTGATCGACACGCTCTCGGCGGTCGGCGGCGTGATCCGCTCGATGCGCGCCGGCGGCGGCGACGCGGCGGTGATGTTCGACGAATTGAAGAGCGGCCTCGCGGTGCCGCTGTCGGGGATCGGCCTCGCCTTCTCGGCCTCGCTGTTCGGCCTCGCCGGCTCGCTGGTGATCGGCTTCCTCGACCTCCAGGCGGGACAGGCCCACACCCGGTTCTACAACGAGCTGGAGGACTGGCTCGTCACCGCCGCCGGTCCGGCGCCCGCGCGGGTGCCGGTCCCCGTCACGGTGCCGGTCCCCGTCACGGTGCCGGTCCCCGTCACGGTACCGGCGGCCGCCGCCCTCGCCCCTGCTGCCACCGCCCCCGCGCCGCGCCCGCCCGAGCCCTCGCCGCGGGGCGACGCGGTGCTCAAGGACATCGCCGACGCGATGACGCGGCTCGGCACGCTCGTCGGCGACAGCACCGCGCACGGCCGCGCGAGCACCCAGGCGATGGCGAACCTCGCCGAGGGCATCCAGGGCCTCGTCCAGCACATGCGCGCCGAGCAGCAGATGATCCGCGACTGGGTCGAGGCGCAGGCGAACCGCGAGCGCGAGCTGAAGCAGGTGCTCGACCGCCTCGCCCGGGAGAAGGTGGAGTGAAATCCTGATGGCCGGCCGTCTCGCCCGGCGCGACCGCACCTTCAACGTCTGGCCGGGCTACGTCGACGCGCTGACGACGCTGCTGCTCTCGGTCGTCTTCCTGCTCACGATCTTCGTCACCGGCCAGTTCTTCCTGTCGCAGGAATTGTCGGGCCGCGACACGGTGCTGGAGCGGCTCAACCGCCAGATCTCGGAACTGACCGACCTCCTGGCCCTGGAGCGCTCCGGCAAGCGGGCGCTGGAGGAGAGCGCGGCCTCGTTGCGGGCGAACCTCTCCGGCTCCGAGGCCGAGCGCCGGCGGCTGCAGGGGCTCCTGGCCTCCGGCCAGGGCGCGGAGGGCAAGGCGGCCGAGCTCGGCCGCCAGCTCGACGCCGAGAAGGGCGCCACCACCCGGGCGCTGAGCCAGGTCGATCTCCTCACCCAGCAGATCTCGGCGATGCGCCAGCAGCTCGCGGCGCTCGAGGACGCGCTCGCCGCCTCCGAGACCCGCGACCGCGAGAGCCAGGCCCGCATCGCCGATCTCGGCAGCCGCCTCAACGTCGCGCTGGCCCAGCGGGTGCAGGAACTGGCGCGCTACCGCTCGGACTTCTTCGGCCGCCTGCGCCAGATCCTCGGCAACCGCCCCGACATCCGCATCGTCGGCGACCGCTTCGTGCTGCAATCCGAGGTGCTGTTCTCCGCCGGCCAGGCGGTGCTGAAGCCCGAGGCCGGCCCGGAGATCGACCGGATCGCCGGCGCGATCCTGGAGCTCAACCGCCAGATCCCGGCCGACATCCCGTGGGTGCTGCGGGTCGACGGGCACACCGACGCACGGCCGATCTCGTCCACGCAATTCCCGTCGAACTGGGCGCTGTCGGCGGCCCGCGCCATCGCGGTGGTGCAGTACCTCGTGGGCAAGGGCATCCCACCCCAGCGGCTGCTCGCCGGCGCCTTCGGCGAGTTCCAGCCGCTGGATGCCGGGACGAGCGAGGAGGCCTACGCGCGCAACCGGCGGATCGAGATGAAGCTGACGGAGCGGTGACGACCCTCACGGCGAGATTTCGGTTATCCAGCGAGCGATCCTGCCCACCTCCGCGTCAATCCGGGCTCCACTGTCGCGGCCCCGGACCGAAGCGGCGGACATCGATCCTCGTAGCGGCGAGGGGCTTTCACGCCTCCGCCACCTGCCGCTCCCCCGCCAGGTCCACCCCGGCGCCGAACTGCAACGCCGCGAGCTGCGCGTAGAGGCCGCCGCGCGCCAGCAGCGCGTCGTGCGTGCCCTGCTCGGCGATGCGGCCGTCCTCCAGGACCAGGATGCGGTCGGCGGCCCGGATGGTGGCGAGGCGGTGAGCGATGACGAGGGTGGTGCGGCCCTTCATCAGCACGTCGAGGGCGGCCTGCACCGCGCGCTCGCTCTCGGCATCGAGGGCCGAGGTCGCCTCGTCGAGGAGGAGCACGGGTGCGTCCTTCAGGATCGCCCGCGCGATCGCGATGCGCTGGCGCTGGCCGCCCGAGAGGGTGACGCCGCGCTCGCCGACGAGCGTGGCGTAGCCCTGCGGCAGGGCGCGGATGAAGCCGTCGGCATGGGCCTGCACCGCCGCCCGCTCCACCTCGGCTTGGCTCGCCCGCGGCCGGCCGTAGCGGATGTTGTCGAGGATGCTCCCGCTGAACACCGTCGGATCCTGCGGCACCAGGGCCATGCGGGCACGAAGAGCCTCGGGCTCGACGGCGTCGACCGGCACGCCGTCGACCCGGACCTCGCCGGATTCCGGATCGTAGAAGCGCAGCAGCAATTGCAGCACCGTGCTCTTGCCGGCGCCCGAGGGCCCGACGAGCGCCACGCGCTCGCCCGGCGCCACCGCGAAGCTGAGCTCGTGGAGTGCCGCGTGCTCGGGCCGCGTCGGGTAGTGGAAGCGCACCCGCTCGAAGGCGATCTCGCCCCGGGCGGCACCGGCAGGGCGCGGGGCCGGTCCGGCGCGCCGATCGCCGGCACGGTGTCGAGGATCTCGCCCAGGCGCTCGGCGGCGCCGGCGGCGAGCGTCAGCTCGCCGTAGACCTCCGAGAGCTGGCCGAGCGCGCTGGCGCCGAACACCGCGTAGAGCACGAACTGCGACAATTGCCCGGCCGAGATCGTACCGGCGGCGACCCCTTGCGCGCCGTACCACAGCACGCCGACGACGCTCGCCGAGATCAGGAAGATCGCGACGCCGGTGAGCAGCGCCCGCGCGCGGGCCGAGCCGCGCGAGGCCAGGAACGCCTCCTCGGAAGCCGCCGCGAAGCGGGCGGCGGTGGCGGACGCCATGCCGAAGGCCTGCATGGTGCGAACGGCCCCCACCGCCTCGGTGGCGAAGGCCGAGGCGTCGGCGAGCCGGTCCTGCGCGGCGCGCGAGCGGCGGCGCACGCCGCGGCCGGAGAGAATCAGCGGGAAGACGATGAGCGGGATCGCGGCGAGGACCAGCACCGAGAGCCGGGGGCTCGTCCACACCATCATGCCGACCGCGCCGGCGAACAGGAACAGGTTGCGCAACAGGATCGAGAGCGAGACCCCGAAGACCGACTTCACCTGCGCGGCGTCGGCGGTCAGGCGCGAGACCAGCTCGCCGCTGCGCGCCCGGTCGAAGAAGGCGGGATCGAGGGTGGTGAGACGGGCGAAGACCGCGGCGCGCAGGTCCGCCACCACCCGCTCGCCGAGCGTCACGACGCAGTAGTAGCGGGCGGCGCTGGCGACCGCGAGCACCGCCACCACCCCGATCAGGCCGCCGAAATAGGCGTCGATCATCCCCACTTCGCCATGGGCGAAGCCGAGATCGACCACCCGCCGCACCGCCACCGGGACCACCAGGGTCGCCCCCGAGGCGGCGATCAGCGCCACGATCGCGGCGGCGATGCGGCCCTTGTAGCGCGCGGCGAAGGGGACCAGGGGCTTGAGCGCCCCGAGGGACGCGCGGGGGCGGGCGGTATCGGAACGTGCCATCTGAACTGTCGTGCTGTCCGGGGTGCCGGCGCTTGTTTGGCGCACGGAGGTGAGGTATAGGCCGCCGCTCATCCGATTACGCGCGATCAATGGCCGCGGCCCGAAGCGGAGCGTTCGGCGCGGGTCGCACTCTTAGGAATTCGTCATGGCAAAGCAAGCAGCCCCCGCCGCCAAGCAGGCGGCCCCCGTCGCCGGCAAGTCGGTCGCGACCCCGAAGGTGGCCCGCACCGCGACCGAGCACCCGGACTACCACTTCATCAAGGTGGTGCTGACCGACGGCAGCTCGTTCATGACCCGCTCCACCTACGGCAAGGAGGGCGACACCCTCAACCTCGACATCGATCCGAGCACGCACCCGGCCTGGACCGGCGGCGAGCAGAAGCTGATGGACCGCGGCGGCCGCCTGTCCCGCTTCAACTCGCGCTTCGCCGGCATCTCGTTCGGCAAGAAGTAAGCGGCGGAATCGTTCGCGCGAAAAAGCCCCGGCCTCGCGGCCGGGGCTTTTTTCGTGCCCGGTGTTCCGTCTCCCTCGGGCCCGCGATCCGGGAGGACGCCGCGGGCGCCCTCCCCCGGCCCGTCTCAGCCGAACGCCACCCGCAGCATGTCGTGCTGAGCAAAGACCGGGCTCACCCGCGGCTCGGGGGTCGGGCGGTCGTCGGAGATGAGCTGGTCGAGGTGCAGGATGCGGGCGTGCAGACGCTTCGACTGGCCGATCAGGGCCTGAAGCGACAGCGGCAATTCGGCGACGAGGACGGGCGCGGACTCGTTCGGCTCGACGGCCGAGAGGCGCACCCGGGTCTTCTCCTCGGCGGCCTCGCTCAGGCTCAGCTCGCCCTCGGACACGGCCCGCTGCACCAGCAGCCACGAGGCGATCTGCATCAGCCGCGTGGTGAGCCGCATGCTCTCGCTGGCATAGGTCAGGGCGGCGTGGCGGGCGAGCAGACGCGATTCGTCGCGGCCGGGACCGTCGAGATAGGCCGCCGTCTCCTCCACAAGGGTCATGCCCTCGCGAAACAGCATCTTGAAGCCCTCGGACGCCACGAACGTCTCGCCGAAGCGCACGGTGGGCCGCTCGTCCCGAAACATCACGTCCATCATCCCGCCCATGATCCCTCCTGTGCCACCGCGACCCCGGTCCCGCGTCGATACGGGACATCCACGGTGCGCTCGGGCTGTCTGGCGCAACGATAGCGCCACTCCGCGGGCGGCGCGCCGTCAACCAATCGTTAACCTTAACGTCAACGCGGGCCGGGGACGGGTGATCCGGAGGAACGTGGGAAAAATCGGTCGGGCGCGGCGGGGCGCAGGAAACGGGTGCAGGAAAAAAGAAAGCCGCCCCACGAGGGGCGGCTGAAAGAGTCGTACAGGGAGGCATCAAACAGAGTGGACAGAGACCACTCGACATCCAGAAAGCTGGACGGGTTTGGTTATCGCCCGGAAGGCTTAAGGAATGGTTAACGCGCGCCGGGCGGGGCGCGAAAAGCACTCACAGGCCAACCGGATGGCGGAGGGGCGTACGCCGGAGGACGGAGGCGGATCGGTCCGATCGGCGAGGGCCGGATGAGACGCGAACTCCCTCTTCGCCCGGCGGACGAAGAGAGCGGACGAAGAGAGAAGAAGCCCAGCCCGAACGCGGCATCGTTCCGGGACCACGCGCCTCCTGTCTCGTCTCAGAACTTGAACGCGGCCCGCGCCGCCTCCTGCGAGGCCTGCTTGCGGCGCTTGTCCTCCTCGAGCCGCGCGATCTCGCGGCGCAGGGCCTCGATCCGCTCGTCGAGGTCGGAGACCGACAGCGCGGAGAGGTCCTGGCCGATCTGGTGCGGGATCTGCGGCCGCGGCCTGTTCTCGGCGTCGTCGAACATCGGCATTCTCCCTCGCGCGCACCCGTCGCGGGTGCCCCGAATGGTCCCTCGCGCGATCCTTAACGCGATTGACTCGCAGGGGCCATTCCGCCATACACCGGCGCGACGTGACCGCGCCCCATTCGGGCGCGGTTCGCTTTCGTCGAGACATTCTGGACCACGAGGGCCTCGGCGGCGCGACGCGCCCGGCCGGCCCCGGCCTTCGGAGAACGAGCCGTGAAGAGAACCTATCAACCGTCGAAGCTCGTGCGCAAGCGCCGCCACGGCTTCCGTGCCCGCATGGCCACCGTCGGCGGCCGCAAGGTGATCGCAGCCCGCCGCGCCCGCGGCCGCAAGCGCCTCTCGGCGTAAGGTCGGCGCGCGGTGCCAACGAGCGCCGCGGAGCCCGGCGGCCCGCCGCCGATCGGCCGGATCACCCGGCGCCCGGACTATCTGGCGGCGGCCAAGGGCCGCCGTTTTCATACCGAGCGCCTGACGGCACAGGGCCGCCTGCGGGACGATGGACCGCCGGGCGGCCTGCGCGTGGGCTTCACCGTGACGAAGCGGGAAGGCCACGCCACCGAGCGCAACCGCATCCGCCGCCGCCTCAAGGTCGCGGCGCAGATCGCGGCGGGAGAGGCCGGGCCGGCGCAGCGGGACAAGGCGGCCGACGTGGTGCTGATCGGCGGGCGCGACGCCCTGGCGGCGCCCTTCGCGCAGCTGGTCGAGGACGTCCGGCAGGCCCTCGGCATCGTCACGAAGCCGAAGGCGCCCAAGCCCCCCTCCGCGGAGGGCGGGAGGCCCGGACGGGGCCGGGGCAAGCGGGGCTCGGGCGAGGCGGCGAAGGCCTCGGATGCGAGATCCCCGGAACGGAGTTCGTGAGGCGATCCCGGGCAGCCGGAATCGCCTCGTCGTGGTGGTCGTGAGGGCCGGGATGCGGGCCGCCAGGCCCGCCCTCGGTCCCGCTCTTTAGGCGGCAGGCGTCGCGGGTCCATGGGTAACGACAAGACGAACATGATCATCGCCGTCGCGCTGTCGCTGGCGGTGCTGCTCGGCTGGAACTACTTCGTCAGCGCGCCGCAGGTGGAGCGCCAGCGTCAGGAGCAGGCGGCCAAGCAGGCGCAAGCCGCGAAGGACGGCCCGGCGGCGAGCCCGCGCGAGGGCGGCCCCGCGAGCCCGCTTCCCGGCACCCTGCCGGGCGCGCCCGGCGGCAGCCCGGCGCTCGCGGCGAGCCGCGACGAGGCGCTCGCCCGCTCGCCGCGGGTGCGCATCGACACCCCGGCGCTCGCCGGGTCGGTTGCGCTCAAGGGCGGTCGCATCGACGACGTGCTCCTGAAGAACTACCACGAGACCGTCGACAACTCGTCGCCGCGCATCGATCTGCTGTCGCCGGTCGGCTCGGCCAACCCGTACTACGCCGAGTTCGGCTGGGTCGGCCAGAATGCCGGCCCGCTGCCGGGCGGCGACACGGTGTGGACCGCCGAGAGCGACGTGCTGACGCCGCAGAAGCCGCTCGTCCTGACCTGGGACAACGGCGCCGGCCTCACCTTCCGCCGCACGATCTCGGTCGACGACAAGTTCATGTTCACGGTCGCCGACGCGGTCGAGAACAAGGGCGCCAACCCGGTCACGCTCTACTCGTACGGCCTCGTCTCGCGCTGGGGCAAGCCGCACACGCAGGGCTACTACGTTCTCCACGAGGGCATGATCGGCGTCCTCGGCGACCAGGGCCTGCAGGAATTCACCTACGACAAGCTCGCCAAGGAGAACCCGCTCGGGGCTCCGGGCACCCGCGGCCATTCCTGGACCGGCGTGACCGGCGGCTTCCTCGGCATCACCGACAAGTACTGGGCCGCCACCACGATCCCGGACCAGAAGACCCCCTATACCGGCTCGTTCACCGAGCGCGACGAGGGCGCCACCAAGGTCTACCAGGCGGGCAGCCTCGGCGAGGCCAAGCAGGTCGCGCCCGGCGCGACGGTCACGTCGGAGCAGCACCTCTTCGCCGGCGCCAAGGAGGTCGGCACCATCGGCGGCTACGAGCAGTCGCTCGGCATCAAGCGCTTCGACCTGCTGATCGATTGGGGCTGGTTCTACTTCATCACCAAGCCGATGTTCAAGGCGCTGGACTTCTTCTACCGGCTCTTCGGCAATTTCGGCGTCTCGATCCTGGTCGTCACCTTCCTGCTGAAGCTGCTGTTCCTGCCGATCGCCAACCGCTCCTACGTCTCGATGGCCAAGATGAAGGCCGTCCAGCCGGAGATGACCGCCATCCGCGAGCGCTACGGTGACGACAAGGTCAAGCAGCAGCAGGCGATGATGGAGCTGTACAAGAAGGAGAAGATCAACCCAGTCGCCGGCTGCTGGCCGGTGCTGGTGCAGATCCCGGTCTTCTTCGCGCTCTACAAGGTGCTGTTCGTCACCATCGAGATGCGGCACGCGCCGTTCTTCGGCTGGATCCGCGACCTGGCGGCGCCGGATCCGACCTCGCTGTTCAACCTGTTCGGCCTCCTGCCCTACACGCCGCCGGACATCCTCCACCTCGGCATCTGGCCGCTCATCATGGGCGTGACGATGTTCGTGCAGATGAAGATGAACCCCGCGCCGCCGGACCCGGTCCAGGCCCAGGTCTTCACCTTCATGCCGATCATCTTCACCTTCATGCTCGGTTCGTTCCCGGCCGGCCTGGTGATCTACTGGGCCTGGAACAACACCCTGTCGGTGATCCAGCAATACGTGATCATGCGGCGCAACGGGGTGAAGGTGGAGCTGTGGGACAACCTGCGCTCGACGTTCTCGCGATCGCCGAAGGCGGCGAAGGCCAAGAGCTGAAGGCCCGGGAGCTGAGATGCAGGACGAACCTCAGACCGAGGCCGAGAAGGCGGCCGCCCTGCGCGAAGCGGGGCGGCTGCTCTTCGCGGGCTCCGCCGACTTCTTCTACGCCGCCGACAAGCTCGAGATCCTCCCGCCGATGCGGGGCCACGAGATCGCCTTCGCGGGCCGCTCCAACGTCGGCAAGTCGAGCCTGATCAACGCGCTGACTGGCCGCAACGCGCTGGCGCGGACCTCGCACACGCCGGGCCGCACCCAGCAACTCAACTTCTTCGACGTGGGCGGCGGCAAGCTCGTCCTCGTCGACATGCCGGGCTACGGCTACGCCGCGGTCGAGAAGGCGAAGGTCGCGGCCTGGACCGACCTGATCCATTCCTACCTGCGCGGGCGGGCCAACCTCGCCCGGGTCTACGTGCTGATCGACTCGCGCCACGGCATCAAGCCGAACGACGCCGAGGTGCTGGACGGGCTCGACAAGGCCGCGGTCTCCTACCAGATCGTGCTGACGAAGTCGGACGCGCTCAAGAAGCACGAGATCGACGCCCGGCTCGACGCCACCGCGGCGGCGATCGCCCGACGCCCGGCGGCCTACCCCGAGATCGTCCTGACCTCGAGCCGCACCGACGACGGCGTCGCGGACCTGCGCGCCAGCATCGCCCGGCTGCTCTCCGAGCGGGGCGAGTGATGCACCCCGCCGACCGGGCCCTGATCGCGCTCGCCGGCCTGGCCGGGGCGCTCGGCGTCGGGCTCTCGGCCGCGGCGGCCCACATCGCCGGAGCGACGAGCCTCGCCACGGCGGCGCAGTTCTTGCTGTTCCACGCCCCTGCCCTCCTGGGTCTCGCGCTCCTCGCCGGCAGCGGGCGGGCGCATCCGGCGCCGGTCAGGGGGGCGGGCTTCGCCCTGGCGCTCGGCCTCGCGCTGTTCTCCGGCGACCTCTCGGTGCGGGCGCTCATGCAGGTGCCGCTCTTTCCGATGGCGGCGCCGAGCGGCGGGATGATCCTGATCCTCGGCTGGGTGCTGGTCGCCGTCGCGGCGTTCTGGCCGGTGCGGCGCTGACGGCAGCGCCGTTTTCGCGCCAACGGCCAAGCTTATCAGGGGCCGCCCCCCTGGACACCGTCCCCTCGCGGTCCACATCTGCGGCAAACACGCGGAGACCGCAGGCATGAACCCGCTCAAGAAGCTGCACGCCGAACAGGACCAGGCCGTCTGGCTCGATTTCGTGGCCCGGGGCTTCGTCCAGGAGGGCGGGCTCAAGCGCCTGGTCGACGAGGACGGTCTGCGCGGGGTGACCTCGAACCCGGCGATCTTCGAGAAGGCGATCGGCCACTCGGACGAGTACGACGACGCCCTCAAGGCGGCGGGCGACGAGCGGGTGATCGACCTCTACGAGGGCTTGGCCATCGCCGACATCCAGGCCGCCGCGGACGTGCTGCGCCCGGTCTACGAGGCGAGCGGGGGCCAGGACGGCTTCGTCAGCCTGGAGGTCTCGCCCTACCTGGCGCTGAATACCGGGGAGACGCTCGAGGAGGCGCGCCGGCTCCACAAGGCGGTGGCCCGCGACAACCTGATGGTGAAGGTGCCGGCGACGCCGGAAGGCATCCCGGCGATCCGCGACCTCACGGCCGACGGCATCAACATCAACGTCACGCTGCTCTTCGCTCAAGGGCCCTACGAGGACGTCGCCAACGCCTATATCGAGGGCCTGGACAAGTTCGCCGCGAGCGGCGGCGATATCGGCCGGGTCGCCAGCGTGGCGAGCTTCTTCATCAGCCGCATCGACGCGGCGGTCGACAAGCTCCTCGATCAGAAGATCGCGGCGGCCAACGATCCGGACGAGAAGGCGGCGCTGGAAGGCCTCAAGGGCAAGGTCGCGATCGCCAACGCCAAGCTCGCCTATCAGCGCTACAAGCGGCTGTTCGCCGGCGAGCGCTGGAAGCGGCTCGCGGACAAGGGCGCCCATCCGCAGCGCCTGCTCTGGGCCTCCACCGGCGTCAAGAACAAGGCCTACTCCGACGTGCTCTACGTCGAGGAACTGATCGGCCCCAACACCGTCAACACCATCCCGCCGGCGACGATGGACGCCTTCCGCGACCACGGCAAAGTGCGGGCGAGCCTGGAAGAGGGCGTCGACGAGGCCGAGCGGGTGATGGCGCACCTCGCCAAGACCGGGATCGACATCGACGCGGTGGCGCGCCAGCTCGTCGAGGAGGGCGTGCAGCTCTTCGTCGACGCCGCCGACAAGGTGCTGGGCGCCGTCGCCGGCAAGCGCCAGACCTTCCTCGACACCGGGCTCGACCGCCAGGCCCTCGCGCTCGGCAGCCTCGACGAGCCGGTGAAGAAGGCCATCGAGACCTGGCGCAAGGACGGGCTGGTGCGCCGCCTGTGGCAGCGCGACGCCTCCGTGTGGAGCGGTGCCGACGAGGCGCAGTGGCTCGGCTGGCTCACCATCGTGGAGGACGAGGCGAAGAAGGCGGCCGACTACGCCGCCTTCGCGGCGGAGGTGAAGCAGGAGGGCTTCACCGACGCGGTGGTGCTCGGCATGGGCGGTTCCAGCCTCGGGCCGGAGGTGCTGGCCGAGACGTTCGGGCCGCAAGCGGGCTTCCCGCGCCTGCGCATCCTCGATTCGACCGATCCGGACGAGGTGCGGGCGGTCGAGGCCGCGGTGAACCTCGAGCGCACCCTGTTCATCGTCGCCTCGAAGTCGGGCTCGACCCTCGAGCCCAACGTGTTTCGCGACTACTTCCTCGGCCGGATGCGCGACACGGTCGGCCGCGAGAAGGCCGGCCGGCACTTCGTCGCCGTGACCGATCCGGGCTCGGCGATGGAGAAGGCGGCCAAGGACGACGGCTTCCGGCGCATCTTCTACGGCGTGAAGCAGATCGGCGGGCGCTACTCCGTGCTCTCGGCCTTCGGCCTGGTGCCGGCCGCCGCGATGGGCCTCGACGTCGAGGCGTTCCTCGCCAGCGCCCGCACCATGGTGCGCTCCTGCGGCTCCGACGTGCCGCCGGACCTGAACCCGGGCGTGCAGCTCGGCCTCGTGCTCGGCAAGGCGGCGACCGAGCAGGGTCGAGACAAGGTCACGCTGATCGCCTCCCCGGGCATCGGCACCTTCGGCGCCTGGGCCGAGCAACTGATCGCCGAATCGACCGGCAAGGAGGGCAAGGGCCTCATCCCGATCGACGACGAGCCGCTGGCCGCGCCCGCCGCCTACGGCAAGGACCGGGTCTTCGTGTACCTGCGCATCGACGCGGGCGCCGATCCGGCCCAGGATTCGGCCGTGAGGGCGCTGGAGGAGGCCGGGCACCCGGTGGTGCGGATCGCGCTCGCCTCCAAGGCGAGCCTGCCGCAGGAATTCTTCCGCTTCGAGATCGCCACGGCGGTGGCGGGCGCCGTGCTCGGCATCAACCCGTTCGACCAGCCCGACGTCGAGGCGAGCAAGATCAAGACCCGCGAGCTGTTCTCGGCCGCCGAGACGGACGGCGCGCTGCCGCCCGAGACGCCGGTGGCGGAGGACGAGAACTTCGCCCTCTACACCGACGACGCCAACGCCGAGGCCCTGCGCCGGGCCGGTGCCGGCTCGGATCCGGAGAGCTGGATCAAGGCGCAGGTGGGCAGGGTCTCTGCCGGCGACTACGTCGCGCTCCTCGCCTACGTCACCCGCAACCCGGAGCACCTCAGGCCGCTCCAGGAGGCGCGGGTGGCCCTGCGCGAGAAGAAGCACGTCGCGACCTGCGCCGAGTTCGGGCCGCGCTTCCTGCACTCGACCGGCCAGGCCTACAAGGGCGGGCCCGACACCGGCGTCTTCCTCCAGATCACCTCGGAGGCGCCCGATCTCGCCATCCCGGGCCGCAGCCTGGGCTTCGCCACTGTGATCGCCGCCCAGGCGCGGGGCGATTTCGGCGTGCTCTCGGAGCGCGGCCGCCGGGCGTTGCGGGTCCACATCAAGGGCGATGTGGCCGAGGGGCTCGACCGGCTGAAGTCGGCCCTTAGTTAGGCAGGTACCCGGTCTCCCCTCTCCCACGCCTCGCAGCGATCCCGGGCCAGCCCGGGATCGCCCGGAGAGGGGAACCGCGCCGCACAGATACGACGGGCCTTCGTGCCCACGGGCCGCCGGCCCCGGCCTCGCCGGCGAGGAGTGACGCGATGCAACTCGGCATGGTCGGTCTCGGTCGGATGGGCGGCAACATCGTCCGCCGGCTCCTGCGCAACGGACACACGGCCGTGGTGTTCGACCAGGATCCCAAGGCCGTGGCGGCCCTGGTGCAGGAGGGCGCGGTCGGCGCCGACAGCCTCGAGGACTTCGTGTCGAAGCTCGAGGTGCCCCGCACCGCCTGGGTGATGCTGCCGGCGGGCGACCCGACCGAGGTCACGGTGATGAAGATCGCCGGGCTGATGCAGCCCGACGACGTGATCATCGACGGCGGCAACTCGTTCTACAAGGACGACATCCGCCGCGCGGCGATCCTCGACGAGCGGGGCCTGCACTACGTCGATGTCGGCACGTCCGGCGGCGTCTGGGGCCTGGAGCGCGGCTACTGCATGATGATCGGCGGCCACAAGGCGGCGGTCGACCGGCTCGACCCGATCTTCAAGACCCTGGCCCCCGGCCTCGGCGAGGTGTCGCGCACGCCGGGCCGCGACGGGCGCGATGCCCGCGCCGAGCACGGCTACATCCATGCCGGCCCGAGCGGTGCCGGCCACTTCGTCAAGATGATCCACAACGGCATCGAGTACGGCCTGATGCAGGCCTATGCCGAGGGCTTCGACATCCTCAAGCACGCCAATTCCTCGGAGTTGCCGGAGGCGCAGCGCTTCGACCTCAACATCGGCGACATCGCGGAGGTCTGGCGCCGGGGCAGCGTGGTCTCGTCCTGGCTCCTCGACCTCACGGCGACGGCGCTCGCCGGCGACGAGAACCTCGACGCCTTCTCGGGCCACGTCGCCGATTCGGGCGAGGGCCGCTGGACGCTGAACGCCGCGATCGAGGAGGCGGTGCCGGCCCACGTGCTGTCGGCCGCCCTCTACGCCCGCTTCCGCTCGCGCCAGAGCGCCACCTACGCCGACAAGCTGCTCTCGGCGATGCGCAAGGGCTTCGGCGGCCACCAGGAGCCGAAATGACGAGTTCCATGGCCGAGGGGGCAGCCCCCCCGCCCGCCTGCACCCTGGTGATCTTCGGGGCGACCGGCGACCTCACCCACCGGCTGCTGATGCCGGCGCTGTACAATCTCGGCCGCTGGGGGCTGCTCCCGAAAGACTTCTCAGTCATCGGCGTCAGCCGCTCGGCGATGTCGTCGGAGGAGTTCCGCTCCGAGCTGAGCGAGACCGTGCGCGGCTTCATCACCGCCAAGGGCGGTGAGGCCGGCGGCGGGTCGTTCGACGAGGGCGTATGGAGCGATCTCGTCTCGCGGGTGCATTACCGCTCGGGCGACCTGTCGGAACCCGCCGCCTTCGAGGAACTGAAGGGCGCCATCGCCGAGGTGTCGGGACGTGAGGACGGCGGTAACGTCCTGTTCTACCTCGCGGTCGCCGCCAGCCTGTTCGGGCCGACCATCGCCAAGCTCGGCGAGGCCGGGCTGACCGACGAAGGTGAGGATCGCTGGCGCCGGGTGATCATCGAGAAGCCGTTCGGCCACGACCTTCCTTCCGCGGAACGGCTCGACGCCGACATCCTGAAGGTCCTGTCCGAGGGCCAGATCTTCCGCATCGACCACTTCCTCGGCAAGGAGACGGTCCAGAACATCATGGCGTTCCGGTTCGGCAACGGCCTGTTCGAGCCGCTGTGGAACCGCGACCACATCGACCACGTGCAGATCACCGTCGCCGAGACCGTCGGCGTCGAGGGACGGGGGAAGTTCTACGAGGCCACCGGTGCGCTCCGCGACATGGTGCCGAACCACCTGTTCCAGCTCTACACGCTGGTAGCGATGGAGCCGCCGATCTCGTTCGAGGCTGAGGCCGTGCGCGACAAGAAGGAGGAGGTGCTGCTCGCCACCCCCTCCGCCCGCCCCGAGGACGCGGTGCGGGGCCGCTACGAAGCCGGGACGGTGCAGGGCAAGGCGGTGAAGGACTACCGCGAGGAGCCGGACGTCGCGAAGGATTCCGATACCGAGACCTTCGTGGCCCTGAAGCTCGGCATCGACAACTGGCGCTGGGCGGGGGTGCCGTTCTACCTGCGCACCGGCAAGGCGATGACAAGGCGCGACACCGAGATCGCGATCCGCTTCAAGCAGGCGCCGCTGTCTCTGTTCAAGGGCACCACCGTGCGCGAGGACGTGCCGAACTGGCTGGTGCTGCAGTTGCAGCCCGACGAAGGCATCTCGCTGCAATTCGGCGCCAAGATCCCGGGCCCGGCAGTTCGGCTCGGCAGCGTCGACATGCGATTCTGCTACAAGGACTACTTCAAGGCCGAGCCCAGCACCGGCTACGAGACGCTGATCTATGACGCGATGATCGGCGATCCGACGCTGTTCCAGCGCGCCGACATGATCGAGGCCGGCTGGCGGATCGTGCAGCCGATCCTCGACGCGGCGGCCAAGGGCGAGCTCGCGACGATCCCCTACGAGGCCGGCAGCGCCGGCCCCGGGCAAGCCGACGAGCTCCTGACCCGCGACAGGCGGGCGTGGCGCTCGCTGGAGCACCAGCCGTGAGCGCGCGCCCCGCGGACCACGAGGTGCTGCCCGATGCGGACGCCGTCGCCCGCGCGGCGGCCGAGCGGCTGGTCGCGGTCGCGGCCGCGAAATCGGGAGAGGTCGGGGTCTGCCTGTCGGGCGGTTCGACCCCGAAGCTCCTCTACCGCCTGCTCGCCGGGCCGGACTTTCGGGACAGCCTCCCCTGGGCGCGCCTGCACTGGTTCTTCGGCGACGAGCGGGTCGGCGACGGGCCGGAGGCCGGCAGCAACCGGCGGCTGGCGGAGGAGGCGTTCGGGGATCTCGTCCCCCCCGGCCGCCTCCACCCGATCCCGACCGATCGGCCGGCGCGAGACGCCGCCGCGGCCTACGCGGCCGAATTGCGGATCTGGTACGGCGCGGACCGGCTCGATCCGGCCCGGCCGCTCTTCGACCTCGTGCTCCTCGGCCTCGGCGAGGACGGCCACACCGCCTCGCTGTTCCCGGGAAAGTCCGAGGTGGAAGAGAGCGAGGCCTGGGTGGTGGCGGTGCCGGAGGCGGGCCTCAGCCCGTTCGTGCCGCGGGTCAGCCTGACCCTGCCGGCGCTCGGCGCGACGCCGCTGATCCTGTTCCTGGTCACCGGCGAGGGCAAGCGGGCCCCGCTCGCGCGCCTCGCCGCTGGCGAGGATCTGCCGTCCGGCCGCGCGAAGGCCCGGGGCGAGACGGTGTGGCTCCTCGACAGGCGAGCGGCGGGCTGACGCCGGCCCGTGCGTCCCGCCCCGGCAGGGCGCCGGCGCACCGACCTCCATGGCGGTCGCGCGCCGCCATGGAAGCGCCTTCGCCGGACCGGATGAGGGTGAGCGGAAGATTTTCATAGCAACAATCGTCCGTCATCGGCCGACGGGCAAAATCCGTCCGGCGCTTCAATTTTGAATTGCAGATTTGATCTCGGTAACCGTTACCTGATCGCGCCTAGCATCGGGCGCGCCCAACTCATTGCGGGTCGTTAATCTTTGACTTGGATTTTGGCACTGCGTCACCCAGCGCGGCCGACCCGCCGCCGGCCACCTCTCGGCGATCCCTTGCGAGCCACCCGATGCGCGCGCTCAACAATCTAAAGATTCTCCCCAAGCTGAGCCTCGCCTTCGGCAGCCTCGTCGCCGTCACCCTGGCGATGAGCGCGGTGAGCTACGGCAGCCTGCGCACGATCCAGGACCGGATCGGCTGGACCGACCACACGCAGGCCGTGCTCCACGGTGTCGACGGCATTCTGGCGGGCATGGTCGACCAGGAAACGGGCCTGCGCGGCTACCTGGTCTCGGCCGATCCGAGCTTCCTCGCCCCCTACCGCGGCGGGCAGACGGCCTACCGGGCCGCCTTCGACGAGGTCAGGCGCCTCACCGCCGACAACCCGGCGCAGCAGGCGCGCCTCGACGCCCTCGACCGCAGCGCCGGCGCCTGGACCCGCGACGTCGCCGAGAGGGAGATCGCCCTGATGGCCGCGGCGGGCACGCGCGAGCAGGCCCGCGCGCTCGAGGCCGGCGGCGCCGGCAAGGCGATGATGGACGCGCTGCGGGCCAAGGCCGCGGAGATCCGGACGGTCGAGGCGGACCTGATGGCCGGGCGCGTGAAGGAGCAGGAGACGAGCTTCACGCTCGCCTACGCCATGACCCTGACCGGGACCGCCGCGAGCCTGGCGCTCGCCCTCCTGATGGCGGTCATGGTCTCGCGCACGCTCGTGTCGCCGATCCGGGCGATCACCGCGCTGATGGCGCGGCTGGCGGACGGCGACAGGACGATCGTGGTCGCGGGACTCGCGCGGCGGGACGAGGTCGGGGCGATGGCCCAGGCCGTCGAGGTGTTCAAGCGCAACGCCGTCGAGACCGAGCGGCTGGCCGCGGCGCAGGCCGCCGAGGACGAGGCGCGGATGCGCCGCGCCCGCGCCCTCGACGACCTGGCGAAAGGGTTCGAGCAGACGGTCTCCGGCCTCACCGCGGGCCTCTCCGGCGCCGCGACCGAGATGGAGGCCACCGCCCGCGCCATGACGGGGGTCGCCGACGAGACGACGCGCCAGACCGTCACGGTCGCGAGCGCGGCGTCCCAGACCTCCGCCAACGTCCAGACGGTGGCGGCGGCGAGCGAGGAGATGACGGCCTCGATCCAGGAGATCGTGCAGCAGGTGAGCCAGTCGTCACGGATCGCGGCCCGCGCCGTGGAGGACGCCGCGCGCACCAACGCGACGGTGCAGCGCCTCGCCGGCACGGCGGACCGGATCGGCGACTTCGTCGCCACCGTGTCGAGCATCGCCGGCCAGACCAATCTGCTGGCGCTCAACGCCACGATCGAGGCGGCGCGGGCCGGAGCGGCGGGACGCGGTTTCGCGGTGGTCGCCGCCGAGGTCAAGGAGCTCGCCGGGCAGACCGGCAAGGCGACGGACGAGATCGGGGCCCGGATCGGCGAGATCCAGGGCGCCACCCGCGAGGCGGTCGTCGATATCCGCCAGATCGCCAAGGTCATCGAGGACATGTCGACCTACGCCTCCAGCATCGCGGCGGCGATGGAGGAGCAGGGCAGCGCCGTGCAGGAGATCACCCGCAACGTGCAGCAGGCCGCCCGCGGCACCGAGCAGGTCACCGGCAGCATCGCCGGCGTGCGCGACGGTGCGGGCCAGACCAGCCATGCGGCGTCCCAGGTTCTCGGCGCGGCCCGGGAGCTGTCGCGGCAATCGGAGATGCTGCGCCAGGAGGTCACGCGCTTCATCGGGCAGGTCAAGGCGGCCTGACGCGGGGGGCCCGCCGCCCCGTCTATCCCGGCGCGTCCGCGCCGGTACGGTCCACTTCCCTACGGCGCGTCCCCGCCGAGATGGCCGTGCAGATCGACGAGCCGCGCGAGCAGCCGGACCATCCCGGCCCGCTCGCCCGCCTCGAGGGGCGCCAGCAGGCGCTCCTGCACGCGGGCCACCGCCGGCTCGATCTCGCGCAGCACCTGCGCGCCCGCCGGCGAGAGGCGCAGGAGCTTGACCCGCCTGTCCTGAGGGCTCGGGCCGCGCTGCACCCAGCCCTTCGCCTCCAGCCGCTCCAGCACGTCGCCGAGGGTCGACCGGTCGAAGGCGATGAGGGCCGAGAGCCGCGTCGCGTCGACCTGCGGATTCTCGCGGATCGCCGTGAGGGCGGCGTACTGGACCGAGGTCAGGCCGGATTCGGCGCATTCCTCGGCGAACAGGGCGGTCGAGATCTGGTGCAGCCGGCGGACGAGGTGGCCGGGCATCCCGTAGAGGTCGCTCATCGGGGCCTCGTACTTCATCCGGGCAGGAAATCCAGCGTGCCGGAATCCTGCTGGCGACCCCTTCGGCACGAGGCGGCCATGCATCCTCGCGCCCCGTCCGGCCACGCGGGGATGCCCACGGCCGATCCGCAACCGATATTGACAGTACACTGATTGAACGTATACGGTCTTTATGTGGTCGGGTCGGCACGATCCGGCATCCCCTGCGCGGGCGATCGCGCCGGGCCTGCGCGCCGACACGGCCCGATGCGGCTGCGCCCGCACAAGAGATCCTCGCCCTGCGCGGCGAGAGACATTCCGGGAGGAAACCATGCAGTTCTACCTGAACGGCTACGCGCCGGGCGATCCCGACATCCAGGCGGCCGCGCCGGGCCTCGAGGCCGGGCCGGGTCCCCTCCCCGAGACCGTCGACGTGCTGATCGTCGGCACCGGCCCGGCCGGGATGCTGCTTGCCGCGCAGCTCTCGGTCTTTCCCGGCATCCGCACCCGGATCGTCGACCGGCGCGACGGTCCGCTCCAGGTCGGCCAGGCCGACGGCGTCGCCTGCCGCACGGTCGAGATGTTCGAGGCCTTCGGCCTGAGCGAACGGCTGGTGCGGGAGGGCTACTGGGTCAACGAGACCGCGTTCTGGCGCCCGGCACCAGAGGATCGCGGCCGGATCGCCCGCACCGGCCGCGTCCAGGACACCGAGGACGGCCTGTCGGAGTTCCCGCACCTGATCGTCAACCAGGCCCGCCTGCTGCAATACCTGTCGGAGTTCATGGCCAAGTCGCCGACGCGGCTCGCGCCGGATCACGGCCTCGACTTCGCGACGCTCGCGATCGACCCTGCGGGCGACCACCCGGTCGCGGTCACCCTGCGGGACGCGGAGGGCGGCGAGCGGATCGTGCGGGCGAAGTACGTCGTGGGCTGCGACGGCGCCCGCAGCCGGGTACGTGACGCAATCGGGGCCGTTCCACGCGGCGACTTCGCCAACCACGCCTGGGGCGTGGTCGACATGCTCGCCGTCACCGACTTCCCGGACATCCGGCTCAAGGCGGCGATCCAGTCCGCGGAGGCCGGCAACATCCTGCTGATCCCGCGGGAGGGCGGCCATCTGGTGCGCCTCTACGTCGATCTCGGCGTCATCGACCCGGAGAACCGCGAGGCGTTCCGCAGCATCACGCAGGAGACGGTCATCGAGACGGCGCGGCGCGTGCTGCACCCCTACACCCTGGAGGTGAAGGACGTGGCGTGGTTCGCGGTCTACCAGGTCGGCCAGCGCGTCACCGACCGGTTCGACGACGTCGGCGAGGATCGGTCTCGCGCGCCCCGGGTCTTCATCGCGGGCGATGCCTGCCACACCCACAGCGCCAAGGCCGGCCAGGGCATGAACGTGTCGATGCAGGACGCGTTCAACCTCGGCTGGAAGCTCGCCGCGGTGCTCGACGGGCGCGCCGGGCCCGAACTCCTGCGCACCTACACGGTCGAGCGCCACGCGGTCGCCCAGGAGCTGATCGACTTCGACAAGGAATGGTCGAAGATCATGGCCTCGCCGCCGCGGGATCCCAGGCATCCGGAGCGCGCCGGCGTCGACCCGGCCGAGCTGCAGGCGTATTTCACGCAATCCGGCCGCTACACCGCCGGCGTGGCGACGCGCTACGCGCCCGAGACCTGCCTCACCGCGGACGGCACGCATCAGGCCCTCGCGACCGGCTTCCCCGTCGGGATGCGCTTCCACTCCGCCCCGGTGGTCCGCCTGGCCGATGCCAAGCCGGTGCAGCTCGGCCACGCCGCCCGGGCCGACGGCGCCTGGCGGCTCTACGCCTTCGCGGATGCGGAAGGCGCACGGCTCGACGCGCTGATGCACGTCCTGTGGAAATCCGAGGATTCGCCGGTCCGTCGCCACACCCCGCGGGATGCCGACATCGACAGCGTCATCGACGTGCGGGCGATCTTCCAGCGCGGCCACCGCGACCTGCGCGTCGAGGATCTGCCGCCGCTGCTGCTGCCGCGCAAGGGCCGGTTCGGGCTGATCGACTACGAGAAGGCCTACACCCCCGACCTCAAGACCGGGCCGGACATCTTCGATCTGCGCGGCATCGACCGCTCGCGCGGCGCGCTCGTCGTCGTGCGGCCGGACCAGTTCGTCGCGAACGTCCTGCCGCTCGACGGGCACGCGGCGCTGGCGGACTTCCTCGGGCGGATCCTGCTCGACCGGCGGTGAGGCGGACGGTCGAGACAAGGACCCTCCCCTCCACGGGACCCGGCAACCACCGCGTCGTTCCGGCACCGCGAAAGCGGAGCCCGGATTGCCGGAGGCAGCCCCGGAACCGCCGGCGGTGCCGCACAGATCGGGACGCTGTCCGCGTCATCCTGATCGTCCTGCGCACCTGGATTCCGGGCTCCGCTTCAGCGCCCCCGGGAATGACCATGAGGGTGTCGCGCTCGTCGAGCGGAACCAGCAAGCGACTTGAAAAACCAAAACATGACGGAAGAGGAAGCGCACCATGTCGATCACCGCGACGACGCCTGATGCTGCCCGGCAGGCGAAACAGTTCCGCACCGTCCTCTGGGTGATGAGCCTCGCCCTGGTCGGACTGATCTTCGACGGCTATGACCTCGTCATCTACGGCGCGTGCGTGTCGACCTTCCTGCGCGACCCGACGCAGCTCGGCGCGGTGACGCCCGCCATCGCCGGCCAGCTCGGCAGCTACGCGCTCCTCGGGGTCCTGGTCGGGGCGCTGCTGGCCGGTTCGGTCGGCGACATCGTCGGCCGGCGCAAGGTGATGCTGGTCGCCTATGCGTGGTTCTCGGTCGGCATGGCCGTCACGGCGATGACCGGGACGACCGCCACGTTCGGGCTCATGCGCTTCCTCACCGGGCTCGGCGTCGGCGCGCTGGTGGCGACGACGGCCGCGCTCGTCTCCGAGTTCGCGCCGCGGGGCCGGAAGAACCTGTGCAACGCCGTCGTGTATTCGGGCGTGCCGCTCGGCAGCCTGATGGCCGCCGCCCTGGCCATCGCGCTGTTGGGAGCGATCGGCTGGCGCGGCCTGTTCTGGATCGGCGCCCTGCCCCTCGTGACGCTGCTGCCGCTGGCCTACGTCAAGATGCCGGAATCGGTGGCCTGGCTCGTCGCCCGGGGCCGGCTGGACGAGGCGCGGGCGATCGCCGAGCGGACCGGCGTCGCGATGCCGGGCATCGCCACGGTGCCGAGCATCGCCACGGTGCCGAGCATCGCCGCGATGCCGAGCATCGCCGCGGTGCCGGGCGGTGCCGCTGCGGCGCCCGAGGCGGCGGAGGCCGGACGGGCGGGCTGGGCCGGCCTGTTCGCCACCTACCCCCTCCCCACCCTGCTCCTCGGCCTGATGAGCGCCACCGGCCTGATGCTGGTCTACTCGCTCAACACCTGGCTGCCCGAGCTGATGCTGCGCGCCGGGTTCGACGCCCGCGGCTCCCTGTCCTTCCTGGTGGTCCTCAACGGGGGCGCGGTGCTCGGCGCCCTGCTCGGATCGAAGGTGGCGGACGCCTTCGGGGCCAAGCTCGCGGTCGCCGCCTGCTTCGCCATCGGGGCCGTCGCGATCCTGCTCCTGACGATGGGCTTCTCCCTCGGCGTCCTCCTCGCCATCGTGGCGCTGGTCGGCATGGGAACGAGCGGCACGCAGACGCTGATCTACGGGCTCACGGCGAACTACTACCGCACCAACGTGCGTAGCGCCGGCGTGGCGTGGTGCGCGGGCTTCGGGCGCCTAGGGGGCGTCGGCGGCCCGATCCTGGGCGGGGTCCTGGCGGGCGGCGGCTTCGCGCTCGAGACGATCTTCGGCATCCTGGCCGGGCTCGGCCTGCTCGGCGCCCTGCTGACCCTGCTGGTGCCGCCGGCCCGCCCGGCGGCCGAGGTCGCGCCGGCGGGGGCGGGCGTGACGGAGCCGGCGTGACGAGCGCTCCCTTGTCACACCGTCCGGGTCATCCCGGGGCCGCAAAAGCGGAATCCGGGATGACGATGGAGGGTTTTCGGGTCCTGCCGGCGAGTCGACGGGCGGCGTCAGACGAAGTGCTTCGACAGCTTCAGCCCCTGCGCCTGGTAGTTCGAGCCGGCGGCGCTGCCGTAGAGGGCAGCCGGGCGCCGGGCCATGCGCTCGTAGACGAGGCGGCCGACGATCTGGCCGTCCTCCAGCATGAACGGCACGTCGCGGGAGCGCACCTCGAGCACCGCCCGTGCGCCGGTGCCGCCGGCCTCGGCGTGGCCGAAGCCCGGATCGAAGAAGCCGGCGTAGTGGACCCGGAACTCGCCGACGAGGGGATCGAACGGCACCATCTCGGCGGCGAAGTCCGGCGGCACCTGCACCGCCTCCTTGGAGGCCAGGATGTAGAATTGGCCCGGATCGAGGATCAGCGTGCCGGAGCCGTCGGCCCGCAGGGGCTCCCAGAACTCGCCCGCCGGGTAGGAGCGCGGTCGGTCGACGTCGACGAGGCCGGTATGGCGCTTGGCGCGGTAGCCGATCAGCCCGTCGAACCCCGAGAGGTCCACCGAGACCGCGACGCCGCCCTGGAACGACGGATCGGCGGCGTCGACGAGGGGCGTCGTCGCGTGCAGGCGCGCGAGCGCCGCATCGTCGAGCCGCACCGCGCCGCGGCGGAAGCGCAGCTGCGACAGGCGCGAGCCGGTGCGCACCAGCACCGGGAAGGTGCGCGGCGAGATCTCGGCGAAGAGCGGGCCGGCATAGCCGGCCTCGACCATGTCGAATTCCCGCGCCTGATCGGTGATCACGCGGGTGAACACGTCGATGCGCCCGGTCGAGCTCTTCGGATTCGCGCTCGCCGCGACGTCGGGCGGCAGGGCCAGCCCCTCCTGCAGCTCGGCGATGTAGACGCAGCCGGTCTCCAGCACCGCGCCCTGGCGCAGGTCGATCTCGTGCAGCTTGAGCTTGTCGAGGCAGGCGGCGACGTCGCGGGTGCGCCCCGGCAGGAAGCTCGCCCGCACCCGCCAGGCCCGGGCGCCGAGGCGCAGGTCGAGGCTCGCCGGCTGGATCTGGTCGTCCGCGAAGGCGGCGGCGGGGCGGATCACCCCGGCGGCGGCGAGCGCCGCAATGCTCTCCGCCGATTGAATCCCGTCCTCGAGCTGCACCATGATCCGTCCATCCTCAACGGGCCATCGTCGTATGCCACGGTTTCGATGAGGTGAAGAGGCTCACGCCTCGTCGCGCACCCCCCGGACGACGGCGAGCGCGAGGCTCGCCCGGGCGATCGCCCCCATGGCGGTGAGGCCGGCGAGCGCGCTCGCGATCAGGGGCTGCCGCTCCGGCAGCAGGATCATGGCCGCGACGGCGAGCGCCGCGACGACGTCGGCCGCCCGTCCGCCGGCCAGCACGAGGGTGTGCAGGTCGAGGCCGGGCAGAGCGATTCCGGTCCGGGCGGCGGCGAGCGCGGTCAGGCGCCCCGCCGCGACCTCGAGGAGGAGCGCCGCGACGAGCGCCGCAGCCGGCCAGCCCGGCATCCGCCAGGCGAGCGCGACGGCGAGGGCGGCGCGCAGCCAGGGCCCGCTCCCGGCCCCTCTCCCCTGCCCCGGGCTCGCGAGGAGCGCCAGGCCGCACCAGGCCGCGAGCAGGACGAGCGCCGCGGGATCGGCGCGCAGGGCGAGCGCCGCGGCGGCAGCCAGCCCCGCGGCGGCGCCGGCGGCGGCTGTGGACGAGGGGAGAAGCCGCATGACGGGGGAGGATGCCTCGTGCAGGATTACCGACTGCCATCGCCGGTGATTGACGATCCGGAAGGCCGGACGTACCACGCCCCCCGCCGGCCGTCGCGCTCACGCGCGGGCCGCCAGCGGAGGTTCCCTGATGTACAAGGCCGAGACCCGCGGCATCAGCGTGTCCGTGCAGCCGCGCTTCGTCGAGGAGGAATCCTCGCCCGACAGCGGCCGGTACTTCTTCGCCTACACGGTGGAGATCACCAACAACGGCAGCGAGCAGGTGCAGCTGCGCTCCCGCCACTGGCGCATCGTCGACGGCCGCGGCGAGCTGCAGGAGGTGCGCGGTGCCGGCGTCGTCGGCAAGCAGCCGGTGCTCGGGCCCGGCGAGTCGTTCAGCTACACCAGCGGCTGCCCCCTCACGACGCCGGACGGCACGATGGAGGGCACCTACACGATGTCCACCGCCGACGGCAGCAGCTTCGAGGCGGCGATTCCCGCCTTCTCGCTCGACTCGCCCCACGTGCGCCGGGTGATGCACTGACGGGCACCCGTGCTCCGGCGTCTGGGGAACCTTGCGCCGGCGCGGCTGTCGAGGGGGCTGAGCTTGCGCTAAGACCGGGGCATTCCCTCCCCGCGAGACAGCCCGCCCGATGACCAAGACCGGCCCCCGCCTGACCCCGCTCGAACTCCTCGCCCGGCTGGTCTCCTTCGATACCGAGAGCCAGAAGTCGAACCTGCCCCTGATCCGCTGGGTGGCCGAGTACCTCGACGCCTGGGGCGTTCCCTACGTGATCGCGCCCAACGAGGCCGGCGACAAGGCGGCGCTCTTCGCCACGGTCGGGCCGATGCGGGACGGCGGCGTGGTGCTGTCGGGCCATACCGACGTGGTGCCGGTGGCCGGCCAGAACTGGACCAGCGATCCCTACACCCTGCGCATCGCCGACGGCCGGGCCTACGGCCGCGGCGCCGTCGACATGAAGGGTTTCGACGCGCTGTGCCTCGCGCTCGTGCCGGAGATGCTGGCGGCCGACCTGAAGACGCCGATCCACATCCTGCTCTCCTACGACGAGGAGCTGACCTGCCTCGGCGTCGCCGACGTGATCGCGCGCTTCGGCGTCGACCTCCCGCGGCCGGGCGCGGTGATCGTCGGCGAGCCGACCGACCTCGACGTGGCCGACGCCCACAAGAGCATCTACACCTACCGCACCACCGTGCACGGCCACGAGGCGCATTCCTCGAAGCCGGCGCTCGGCGCCAACGCCGTGATGGCGGCGGCCGAGCTGGTGGCGGGCCTCAACCGCATCGCCGACCAGATGGCGGCGCGGGGCGACGCCGGCGGCCGGTTCGATCCGGGCTACACCACGGTCCATGTCGGGGTGATCGGCGGCGGCACCGCCCGCAACATCCTGCCCAAGGCCTGCGAGTTCCAGTGGGAGTTCCGCGGCCTGCCGGACCTTCCCCGGGACGAGATCCCGGCCCTGTTCGATCGGGAAGTCGAGCGGGTGACCCGCGAGCGGCTCAACCGCTTCGGCGCCTACGGCCGCATCGAGACCGAGGAGGATGCCGCGGTGCCGGGGCTGGCGCCGGAGCCCGGCTCCCCGGCCGAGCGCCTGGCCCTGCGGCTCGCCGGCCGCAACCACACCATCACGGTGCCCTACGCCACCGAGGCCGGCCGCTTCCAGCTCGCCGGCCTGCCGACCGTGGTCTGCGGCCCGGGCTCGATCGACCAGGCGCACCAGCCGGACGAGTACATCACGCTGGCGGCGTTCGAGGCGGGCGAGGCTTTCCTGCGCCAGCTGGTGCGGGATTGCGCGGCGGGGTGGAGCCCGGTGTGAGGCGAAACTGGTCGCCTCGGCCCGTCCGCTTTCGCGTCTTCCGATGCTCGACCTCATCCTGAGGTGTCGGTCGATCGACGATCGCCCAGCACCTCAGGATGAGGATCAGGGTAGGATGAAGGAGGCTCTTGGATCCTCAAGGCCGCCGCGCCAGCGCCAAGCCCACCCCGGCGCCGAGCAGCAACCCGCCCGTCACCCGGTTGCGCCAGCGTCCGCGCGCCAGGACCACCCGGGCGCGTCCCGCCGCCAGCGCCCAGACCACGTCGCCGCCGATCGCCAGCACCAGGAAGGTCGCGGCGAGCAGCAGCAACTGTCCGAGGGGTTCGGCGTCGCGGCTGACGAACTGAGGCAGGAACGCGCCGAAGAACAGGAGCGTCTTCGGGTTGGTGAGCGCCACGAGGAAGCCGCGCAGGGCGACGATCCGGACGGCCCGGGGCTCGGGCGCGGTCCGGGCGAGGTCGGTCGCGGGCGCACGCCAGGCGGAAAACGCCAGCCAGACGAGGTAGAGAACGCCGAGCCAGCGCAGGGTCTCGAACCACGCCGCCATCACGGCCAGCATCGCCGAGAGGCCGGCGACGGTGAGGGCGAGCTGGACCGTGAGCGCGGCGCCGACCGTCGCCACCGTGATCAGCCCGTAGCGGGTGCCGTGGGCCACGCTGTTGGCGACGATCAGGGCGACGTTCGGGCCCGGGATCAGGATCAGGACGATCGTGGCGGCGACGAAGCCGAGATAGAGGTCGAGGGGCATGATGCGTCCGGCGGTGAACCCGGCCGGCAGCGTGCCACGCGCGCCGCCGTCCGGCCAGCCGGACGAGGTCCTTACTGCTGCGCCGGCTGGGTCGTGGTGGTGCCGGTGGCGGCGGGCGCGTCGGATTTCGGCGCATCGGCGGTCTTCGGGGCGTCGGACTTGGCCTTGTCGGGCTGCTGGCCGAGATAGACGTATTCCGGCGCGGCGCGGAGCTGGTCCTTGTCGGTGTTGATCACCGCCTTCAGGGTCTTGTCGTCGACCCGGGTGACCTTGAGCGCCTCGCGCGCCACCGACACGTACTTGGTGCCGAGGCCGAGGAAGCCGCCGACGCCGACGACGTAGGACTTCACCGCGAGATCGGGCCCGAGCACGATGTCGGCGATCGAGCCGATCGTCTCGTTGGCGCCGTTCTGGATGCTCTGGCCGATCAGCTTCGAGGCGACGAGGTCGCTCGGCTCCTGCGCGACGAAGGTCGGGCGCAGGTCGTTGGCGAGGGTGGCGGGCGTCCCCGGCACCGGTGTGGGACCGCTCGCACCCTGCGCCAGGCCGGCGCTTGCGCCGGCGACGAGGAGGAACGCGGCGGCGAGGAGGGGGCGGGACATCGACGGCTCCGGCATCAAGCGCCCGACACGCTCGGGCGCTTGATGAGTCGGTTGCGGTGCGAAAGGTTCCCTCCCGCACGCGCTTTCCCCACGTCAGGCCCGAGGGTCAGGCGTTCGCGCCGCCGGCGATCTCGGCCTCGACCTCGGCCGGGTCGAGGTCGTAGTGCCGCGAGCAGAATTCGCAGGTGATGCCGATGCGGCCGTCGTCGCCGACGATGTGGCGGCGCTCCTCGGCCGAGAAGTTGCGGATCATCCCCATCACCCGCTCGCGCGAGCAGCGGCAGGCCTCGTGCACCCCTTGCGCCTCGAATACCCGTACGCCGCGCTCGTGGAACAGGCGGTAGAGCAGGCGCTCGCTCGAGACCGTCGGGTCGACGAGCTCGTGATCCTCGATAGTCGCGACGAGGGACTTGGCCTCGACCCAGGCGTCGTCCTCCCGCGTCGTGGCCTCGTCGAGGAGGGCGTGCCCCTCCGGCAGGTCGCCGGGCGGCAGGTCGGCCAGCCGTGCGCGGTCGGGCGAATGCGGCAGGAACTGCATCAGGAGCCCGCCGGCGCGCCAGTTGCCGCCCTCCCCCTCGACCTGCTCGGCGACGGCGAGGCGCACCCGGGTCGGGATCTGCTCCGATTGGCGGAAATACTGGTGCGCCGCCTCCTCGAAGCCCTGGCCCTCGAGGGCCACCACGCCCTGGTAGCGGCTCTGGGCCGAGCCCTGGTCGATGGTCATCGCGAGGTGGCCGCGGCCCAGAAGCTCGGCGGTGCCGGCGCGGGGCCCGGCCGCCGCGACGCGGTCCGCGTCGAAGCGCGCGGTGGCGCGCACGCGGTCCGGCGCCTCGAAATCGACCACCACCATGTCGACCGGGCCGTCCGACTTGGTCTGGAGCTGGAACCGGCCCTCGAACTTGAGCGAGGAGCCGAGCAGCACCGTCAGCGCCGCGGCCTCGCCGAGGATGCGCGCGACGGTGTCGGGATAGCCGTGCCGGCGCAGGATCGTGTCGACGGAGGGGCCGAGGCGCACGACCCGGCCGCGCACGTCGAGGGGCTCGACCGCGAAGGGCAGGATCGCATCGTCGCGGCCCTCTGGAGCCTGGGACGCGGGACCTTGGGAAGATGTGGTGTCGGACATGCTCTCACCGCCGCCGGCGCGTCTGTCGGCCGGCTCTCGCGCACGATCTGAAGGTCTCCCGGCGAGGGGCCTTCCGCGCGAGCCGCACCGCAGGGCCTCGCGGGGAGCGGGCTGGCGGAGCGAGGGCGGGAGACGCCGCGGCGAGAGACCGGCGTATCCCGCTATATGGAGGCCCGGGCGATGTTTTCGAAGGGGTTACGCCCGAGCCGACGCGTCGGACCCCGACCGGTCCACGGCACTCGCACCCTCTTCCTCACCCCGGGGCCGCGAAGCGGAACGCGGGATGACGTCGAGGATGGTCGAGGCGTCGGCCGGAGCGACCGGATCGACCGGTCGAGCAGGCTGTCAGAGCACCGCGCCGAGGCACCAGGCCAGGATGCCCTTCTGGGCGTGCAGCCGGTTCTCGGCCTCGTCGAACACCACCGATTGCGGCCCGTCGATCACCTCCGCGGTGACCTCCTCGCCGCGGTGGGCCGGCAGGCAGTGCATGAACACCGCGTCCTTGGCGGCGGCCGCCATCAGCCGGCCGTTGACCTGGTAGGGCATCAGGAGGTTGTGCCGGTGCGCCTCGTCCTCGTCGCCCATCGAGACCCAGCAATCGGTCACGACCGCGTCGGCCCCCGCCACCGCCTCGAAGGGATCGGCGGTGATGGTGAGGTCCGCGCCCTCGGCCTTGGCCCGGGCGATCAGGCTCTCCGGCACCGGCATCTCGGGCGGGCACGCGACGTTGAGGCGGAAGTCGAAGCGCGCCGCGGCGTGGGCCCAGGAGGCCAGCACGTTGTTGGCGTCGCCCGACCAGGCGACGGTGCGGCCCTTGATGGGCCCCCGATGCTCCTCGAAGGTCAGCACGTCGGCCATGATCTGGCACGGGTGCGAGTCCTTCGTCAGGCCGTTGATCACCGGCACGGTGGCGTACTCGGCCAATTCCAGCATCATGCCGTGGTCGAGGATGCGGATCATGATCGCGTCGACGTAGCGCGACAGTACGCGGGCGGTGTCGGCGACGGTCTCGCCGCGGCCGAGCTGCATCTCCCGGCCGGTGAGCATCAGGGTCTCGCCGCCGAGTTCCCGCATCGCCACGTCGAACGAGACGCGCGTGCGGGTCGAGGGCTTGTCGAACACCATCGCCAGGAACTTGCCGGCGAGGGGCCGCTCCGCCGGCGGCTCGCCCTTGCGGCGCCGCCGCTTCAGCTCGGCGCAGGCGTCGAGGACCGTGCGCAGCTCGGTCTTCGAGAAGTCGGTCAGGTCGAGGAAATGCCGGGGGGCCGGCGCGATCTTCACGGGCGCATTCATCACTCGGCGGCCCTCCGGCCCCTCGTTTCCATGGCGGCGCAGGCCGCCTCCAGCTTGTCGAGCGCGGCGTTCACCTCGTCCTCGCCGATGGTCAGCGGCGGCAGGAGGCGCACGACGTTGTCGCCGGCCGGGATCACCAGCAGGTGCTCGTCCCGGGCGGCGGCGGCGAAGTCGGTGTTGGTGACGACGAGGCGCAGGCCCGTCATCAGGCCCTCGCCGCGCAGTTCGTCGACCACGTCGGGATGGCGGTCCTTGAGGGCGGCGAGGCGCTGCTTCAGGAGCAGGCCCGTCTGCCGGACGTGGTCGAGGAAGCCCGGCGCGAGGATCACGTCGAGCACGGCGTTGCCCACCGCCATGGCGAGCGGGTTGCCGCCGAAGGTGGTGCCGTGGGTGCCGACCGTCATGCCGCGGGCGGCCTCGGCGGTGGCGAGGCAGGCGCCCATCGGGAAGCCGCCGCCGATGCCCTTGGCCGACGACATGATGTCGGGCGTCACGCCCGACCATTCGTGGGCGAACAGCTTGCCGGTGCGGCCGATGCCGGTCTGGACCTCGTCCATGATCAGCAGCAGGCCGTGCTCGTCGCAGAGCGAGCGCAGGGTGCGCAGCCACTCGTGCGAGACCACGCGCAGGCCGCCCTCGCCCTGGATCGGCTCGATCATCAGGGCGGCGGTCTCGGGGGTGATGGCGCTTTTCAGGGCCTCGAGGTCGCCGAACGGCACCTGGTCGAAGCCCTCGACCTTCGGGCCGAAGCCCTCGATGTACTTCTGCTGGCCGCCGGCCGCGATGGTGGCGAGCGTCCGGCCGTGGAAGGCGCCCTCGAAGGTGACGATCCGGTAGCGCTCCGGGTGGCCGCCGGCGGCGTGGTACTTGCGCGCCATCTTGATGCAGGCCTCGTTGGCCTCGGCACCGGAATTGGCGAAGAACACCACGTCGGCGAAGCTCGCCTCGGTCAGCCGCTGGGCCAGCCGCTCGGCCTCCGGCACCTCGAACAGGTTCGAGACGTGCCAGACCTTCTGGGCCTGCTCGGTCAGCGCGGCGACGAGGTGCGGATGGCCGTGGCCGACCGAGTTGACCGCGATGCCGGCGCCGAAATCGAGGTATCGCGAGCCGTCTCGGGCGATGAGCCAAGCGCCCTCACCGCGCTCGAAGGACACCTTGGCCCGGGCGTAGGTCGGCAGCAGCGAGGAGGTCACGATCTCGTCTCCGTCGCGGTCGAGTGAGTCGGTCGACCGGAAAACAAAGCGCCGCCTCGAAGGGCGGCGCGCGCGGATACTATGGAACGAGCGCGCCCTGTCAACGCCGGGGAGCGAAGATGACGCCGAGACGACGGCGAGATGCCCCTCGCTCGGGGTTGCGGCCGGACTTCCTTCCGGGCACAGACCGGCGGGCGGCCGGTCTCGGCCGCGCCGCGGCGGGGCGCCGCGGGACGACGGACCGGCCTTCGAATCCGGCGGGCGTCACGCCCCGGACGGGCCTGGTGGGAGACCAGACAGATGAGCGCGACCCTCGACCGCCTGAAGGAGCTCGGCCTCGCCCTGCCGCCGGCCGCGGCCCCCGTGGCGAACTACGTCGGCTTCCAGCGCAGCGGCAACCTGGTGATCATCTCGGGCCAGCTGCCCTTCGGGGCGAACGGCCAGATCGACCCGGGCCACAAGGGCAAGGTCGGGGCCGCGGTCTCGCCCGAGGCCGCCGCCGAGGCGGCGAAGCACTGCGCCCTGAACGTGCTGGCGCAGCTGCGCGCGGCGGCCGGCAACCTCGACGACGCGGTGGTGTCCTGCCTGCGGCTCGGCGGCTTCATCAACGCGGCGCCGGGCTTCTCGGCCATCGCCGGCGTGATGAACGGCGCCTCCGACCTGATGGTGCAGGTGCTGGGCGAGCGCGGCCGCCACGCCCGCTCGACGATCGGCGTCGCCGAGCTCCCCCTCGACGCCGTCGTCGAAGTCGAGGGCATGTTCGAGCTCCGCTGAGAGCCGAGACTCCGGAAGCCGAGACCTGTGAAGCAATGACAGACCGACTCGCCCCCGACTGGCTGACCGCCCGCCCGATCGCCCACCGGGGCCTGCACGACCGGGCCGCCGGCATCCCCGAGAACACGGTCGCGGCGGCGGAAGCCGCGATCAGTGGCGGCTACGCGATCGAGTGCGACGTCCAGCTCAGCCGGGACGGCGAGGCGATGGTCTTCCACGATGCCGGCCTCGGCCGGCTCACCGGCGCCGACGGCCCGGTGCGCGAGCGCGACGCCGCCGACCTCAAGACCCTCACGGTGCTCGGCAGCGGGGAAGCCGTCCCGACCCTGCCGGAGTTCCTGAGCCGCATCGCCGGCCGCACGCCGCTGATCGTCGAGGTGAAGACCCGGCACGACGGCGACCTCGCGCTGGCGAGGCGCACTGCCGAGGTCGTGGCGGCCTATGACGGCCCGGTGGCGGTGAAGTCGTTCGATCCGATCGTCGTCGGGGCGCTCGCCGACCTCGTCCCCGGCATCCCGCGCGGCATCGTCGCCGAGAGCGGGCACGACGACCCGGCTTACGCCGCCCTCACGGAGGCGCAGCGGCACGGGCTCGGCCAGCTCCTGCATTTTTCCGAGAGCCGGCCGGACTTCCTGTCCTGGCGCGTCGACGACCTGCCGAACGCCGCCACCCATCTCTGCCGCCTGCTCGGCCGGATGCCGGTGATGACCTGGACCGTGCGGACCGAGGCACAGGTGCGCCTCGCCCGGGCCCATGCCGACCAGATGGTGTTCGAGGGCTTCCGGCCCTGAGTCACGGACGCGCGGGAACCTGGAACCAGGCGAACCGGGGCACCAGGCCGGCGAGCGAGGCGCAAGGGCACTCGGCGGCGAGCGCGTCGGCCACGGCGTCGGCCTCCTCCATCGCGAGGCCGACCTGCAGCACGTCCTCGATCACCGCGATCGCGCCGGAGCGCACGTCGTAGACGGTCCAGCCGTCCCGGTCGCGGCGGATGTCGTAGCGGATGGCGTGGATCGACATGGGTGAGCGTCCCGGCTGGTGAGGGATGGCGTAGTCCGGTGAGGGCAGGGTCGATGTGCCGGCGCGCACGCGGCGCGGCGGGCAGACGATCCGACGGTGAAGCGCGACGCCCAACCCTCCCCCGCAGAGGGGAGGGTTCAGGGGCGACGCGCTTCCGAGGACCTTCATCACGCTCGCCCGATCGGCCCCGCCCGCACGTAGCCCCGCGAGATCAGTCGGTCGCGCTGGCGCGTGCGCCGCTCGGCCTCGCCGAGATCGGCGAGCGCGTCGGCGATCGCCCGGCGCAGGGCGAGGCCGGCATCGCCCCCGGCGGCCGTGAGGTAGGCCGCCGCGATCGTCTCGACGCCGGGCGCCCTCGCGTCCCGTCGCTCCGCCGGCTCGTGGTTCATGGATCGTCGCCCAAAGCTGCACGCCGCCGGCACCGCCGACTCACGCTAGAACATACCATGAACAAGCCACGGCGAGGGCGATGCGGTCAAGCTGTGTTCGCGCCTGTCGGCCACCATGAGGGCGGCGATGTGGATAGCGGGGAGAGAGCCCGTCAGGGCTTTCGCGTCATCGCCGGATCGCCGGCGCGGATCGGCGCCTCGACGTAGCGCCCCTCGTCCGGCACCGCCACAGCCTGGAAGTCGCGGGCGAGCCGGTGCAGGGCCTCGCGCAGGCCGGGGCCCCGCAGGGGCCGGCCGTGGCCGGTCAGCGCCAGTTCCGGCTCGAGCTGCGCCAGCGCCTCGACCGAGCGCCCGGCGGCGTCCCAGTCGACCGTGAGGTAGCGAGGCGGCCCGTGCATCTCGGGCGCTTGCGTCGCGACGGCGTAGACCGATTCCTGCGCCGTGGTGACGAAGGCGTCGCCGGCGATCAAGGTCCGGTCCGCGGCGCGCCAGAGCGAGACGTGGCCCGGCGCGTGGCCGGGGGTGTGGATCCAGCGCCAGCCCGGCAGCGGCGGCACGCTGCCGTCCTCCGGCAGGAGGTGCAGGCGGGCGCCGACATCGACGGGCTTCGTCGGGAACAGCGGCGACAGCCGGGCGACGAGGCCGCCGCCGACGCTCGGGTCCGGGGCCGGGTAGGCACCGCTGCCGTCGAGGTAGGGGCGCTCGAGCGGGTGCGCCCAGACCGGCACGTCCCATTCCTCCGCCAGGTCCTCCAGCACGCCGACATGGTCGAAATGGCCGTGGGTGAGCACGATCGCGGCCGGCCGCGCGCCCTCCCCGAAGCGGGCGGACGCGGCGGATTCGATCGCGCCCCGCGAGCCCATGATCCCGGCATCGACCAGCACCCAGCCGCGGTCGCCGGCCCCCGGCGGTCCGAGATAGGCGACGTTGACGATGGCGTGGCGCTGGTAGGCGAGGTCCGGGCGGAGCGCGTGGGTGCCGTCCGGGCCGGCGGGCTCGTCGACGACGCAATCGGGGCCGATCGGGATCTGCTGGGTCATGCCGGCACCTCGCGCGGGAACGCCCGGCTAATGCCCTACCGGAGTATCGGTTCCCGCGCGCCCGCGCCCGGACGGTCGAGCCGCGTGATGTTTCTGCCACGACGGCTCGGAAAGACACGATTGCGAAACGATCGCGGCACCAATCCGGCATTTTTGCGGCTAGCATCATCGTTAGCGCTTTCACGCGCCGTCTCTGAAGAAGAAGGCTGCAAAGCCCACGGTCAGATCGAGGAAATTCGATGCAAGTCAGGATACAGACGAGACGCAAGACGATGGCCGCCCGCGGCCTGATCTCGCTCCTCTGCTCGACGATCTCTTACGCAGCGTTGGCCCAGTCGTCCGGCTACCAGGATCCCGGCCGCCTCGGCGACGCCGCGAGCTGGCGCACGCCGGAATATCTGGGTGATTGGGGCCTGACCTCGATGCGGGCCGACCAGGCCTATGCCCGCGGCATCACCGGCCGCGGAATCGTGGTCGGTTCGGTCGATTCGGGCTTCCTCGCCACCCATCCGGAATTCGCCGGTCAGGTGACGCCGCTCACCGTCCAGGGCAATTACCTCGCGAACGGCTACCGCTACGAGACCGCCGCGGGCGTGCGCAGCGACCTGTTCTCGGCGGGCGCGTCGTTCTCGGTGCCGGGCACCTGGATCCGCGGCACCAACGACGACCACGGCACCCATGTCGACGGGACGATCGTGGCGCGGCGCGACGGCACCGGCATGCACGGCGTCGCCTTCGGCGCCAGCCTGCTCGCCACCAACACCAACGCCACCGATTCCTCGATCTACGGCGCCAACCAGGACTACACCTACTTCAAGGCCGCCTACGGCAACCTGGCGGCGTCCGGCGCGCGGGCGATCAACTCGTCCTGGGGCAGCCCGCCGCCCTCGGAGAACTACAACACCATCGCCGGGGTCGCGTCCGGCTACGCCAAGTTCCAGGGCCGGCTCGACTGGCTCGACGCGGTGGCCGAGACGGCCCGGCAATACGGCACGATCATGGTCTTCGCCGCCGGCAATGCCGGGGTGAACAACCCGACCGTGCGGGCCGCCCTGCCCTATTTCGAGCCCGACCTCGAATCGCGCTGGATCGCCGCCTCGGGCCTGACCATCGACGACGGCACGGCGTTCAACCGCTGCGGTCTCGCCAAGTACTGGTGCATCGCGGCACCCGGCCGCAACATCTTCAGCACCGTCACCTCGACCACGGGCGTGGCCGGCTACGGGACGAAGAGCGGCACCTCGATGTCGGCGCCCCACGTCACCGGCGCGCTGGCGCTGGTGATGGAGCGCTACCCCTACATGACCAACGAGCAGGCGCGCGACGTGCTGCTCACCACGGCGACCCATCTCGGCAGCGGCCCGGCCGACCGTCCGAACGAGACCTTCGGCTGGGGCAAGATCGATCTCGGCCGGGCGATGAACGGGCCGGGCCAGTTCCTCGGCCGCTTCACCGCCACCCTGCCGGGCGGCACCGTCGACACCTGGTCGAACGACATCTCGGACGCGGCCCTGCGCCAGCGCCAGGTCGAGGACGGCGCCGAGCACGCGACCTGGATCCAGGACAAGGCCGCCCGCGGCTGGAGCGCCGGCCTGCCGGCGGGCGCCACCGCCGACCAGCAGACCGAGTACACCTGGCGGGAGGCCCGCGACCAGGCCTTCCTCACCCGCATCTACCAGGGCGGGCTGACCAAGGCCGGCGACGGCGCCCTGATCCTGACCGGCGCCAGCACCTATACGGGCGCGACCGAGATCAACGGCGGCCTGCTCGCGGTCAACGGCTCGATCACCTCGCTGGCGAACGTCAATGCGGGCGGCACGATCAGTGGCACCGGCACGGTCGGCGGGCTCGCCGTCCGCTCGGGCGGCACGGTGGCGCCCGGCAACAGCATCGGCACGCTGAACGTCGCCGGCAACGTGAGCTTCGCGTCGGGCTCGCTCTACGCCGTCGAGGTCGCGCCGGGCGTGAGCGACCGCATCAGCGCCACCGGCGCGGCGCGGATCGACGGCGGCACCGTGACGGTAGCGGCGGAAGGGAGCGGTGCGCCCTTGAGCCCCGGGGCCCTGCGCGGGCTCCTCGGCCAGCGCACCACCATCCTGTCGGCGGCGCAAGGGGTCACCGGGCGGTTCGACGCGGCCGGTCCGGGCTACACCTTCATCGGGGCGAGCCTCGATTACGGCATCGACAGCGTCGGGCTGACGCTGTCACGCAACGCCACCACCTTCGCGTCGATCGGAGCCACCCGCAACCAGGCGGCGACGGGCGGGGCGATCGAGGCGCTAGGGACCGGTAACGCGCTCTACGAGACCGTGCTGGTCAACGCCGATGCCGGGGCGGCGCGCAACGCCTTCGCGTCCCTGTCGGGCGAGGTCCACGCCAGCGCGGTGACGGCGCAGTTCGAGACCGCGTTCTTCGTCCGCGAGGCGATCCTCGACCGGCTGCGTCGCGGCGACCTGTCGGACGCAAACCCGTTCCCGGGCCTCTCCGCCCCCGGCCTGCCGGCCGCCTACTCGGCCGACCTGCCGGGCCGGGTCGCGCCGCCGGTCCAGGTGCCGGCGCAACTCGTCGAGCCGCGCCCCTACGCGGTCTGGGGCCAGGGCTTCGGCGCCTTCGGGCGCACGCGGGGCGACGGCAACGCCGCCTCGCTGTCGCGCCAGATCAGCGGCTTCGTGCTCGGCGCCGACACGCGGATGGATCTCGGCGGGGTGCCCGGCGGCTGGCGGGTCGGTGTGGCCGGCGGCTACACCAACACCAGCCTCGACGTGACCGGCCGCGCCTCCTCGGGGGTGATCGAGAGCGGCTTCGGCGGCCTCTATGCCGGCACGACGCTCGGACCGCTGGCGCTCCGCTTCGGCGGCGTCGCCGGGGGCAACAGCCTGTCGCTCCGGCGCAGCATCCTGGCCCCCGGCTTCGCCCAGGGCCTCAGCGCCCGCTACGGCGGCATCACCGCGCAGGTCTTCGGCGAGGTCGGCTACCGGGTGGCCTTCGGGGCGGCCGTGATCGAGCCCTTCGTCGGCGCGGCCGCGATCCGCATCGGCCAGGACGCGTTCGCGGAGCGCGGCGGTCCCGGGGCGCTCTCCGGCCTCGGCCGCGACAACGACCTCGCCGCGACGACCGTCGGGGTGCGGGGCTCGACCCGGCTCTCGGCCGACCTGCCGGTGACCCTGACCGGCCTCGTCGGCTGGCGCCGGGCCTACGGCGACGTGGTGCCCAAGGCCCTCCTCGCCTTCGGCGCCGGCCAGACCGGCTTCCTGGTCGCCGGCGTGCCGATCAACCGCGACGCGGTGGTGGCGCAAGCCGGCATCGACTGGGCGGTGTCGTCCGCGGCGACGCTCGGCGTCTCCTATACCGGCCAGGCCGGCGAGCGGGCGCAGGACCACGCGGTGAAGGGGAACTTCACCTACCGGTTCTGACGGGGCGAAACGGGAAGGACCCGCCGCCTCGGCAGAGGCGGCGGGTCCTTCCTCATCGAATGGAGCGAGGCTGCGTCACCGCTTGCCCAAGCTCTCCATCGGCGTGCGGTAGGTCTCCCGCGCCGTGAAGATCGACACCGCGGCGATCGCCGCCGTGGCGGTGACGAAGGTCGCCACCGGGACCCAGCCGGTCGGGCCGGTGCCGAGCAGCGAGGCGCTGATCACCGGGGCGAAGCCGCCGAGCGCGAAGCCGATCTGGGTGCCGATCGCCATGCCCGACAGACGGACCTTGGTGTCGAACATCTCGCCGTAGAGCGACGGCCACACCCCGTTGGCGGCGCTGTAGACCACGCCCGAGAGCAGGATGCCGAAGGCGAAGATGAGCGGAAGGTTGCCCTGGCTGATCGCCCACATGTAGGGCCAGATCAGCGCGGCCGAGCCCAGCGCCCCGAAGATGAAGACCGGGCGGCGGCCGATGCGGTCGGCGAGCGCCGCGAAGGCCGGGATCGCGCCGAGCGCCACGATGTTGGCGAGGATCAGCACGGTCAGCATCATCGACCGGTCGATCTTCATGGTGTTGACGGCGTAGGACAGGGTGAAGACGCTGAAGATCGTGCTCACCACCGAGACCAGCGCGGCGAAGATCACCCGCAGCACGTCGTCCCACTGCTTGCGGAACAGGACCGCGACCGGCAAGCCCTCCTTCTCGAGGGTGTGCGCCTGCTGCTCCTTCTCGAAGACCGGGGTCTCCGGCAGGGTGCGGCGGACCCAGAAGCCGACCGCGACGACGAGGGCGCTGAGGAAGAACGGGATGCGCCAGCCCCAGGACAGCATCTGCGCCTCGGGCAGCTGCGTGACCGGCAGGAAGACGAGCGTCGCCAGGATCAGCCCGGCCTGCGTGCCGCTCAGGGTGAAGCTGGTGAAGAAGGCGCGCCTGTTGGCGGGCGCGTGCTCGAGGGTCATCGAGTTGGCGCCGGCCTGCTCGCCGGCGGCCGAGATGCCCTGGAGCAGGCGGGCGATGACGAGCAGGATCGGCGACAGGATGCCGAGCTGGTCGTAAGTGGGCAGGCAGCCGATCATGAAGGTCGAGATGCCCATCAGGAGCAGCGTGAAGGTGAGCACCTTCTTGCGGCCGAAGCGGTCGCCGATATGGCCGAGCGCCACCGCGCCGAGCGGCCGGGTGATGTAGGCGACGCCGAAGGTCGCGAACGAGGCGATCGCCGCCGCCTGCGGGTTGTCGGGCGAGAAGAACAGCTTCGGGAAGATCAGCGCCGCGGCGGTGCCGTAGATGAAGAAGTCGTAATACTCGACCGCGCTGCCGATCCAGCTCGCGAGGGCGGCCTTCTTCGGAGTCTTCACGGCCTCGGGCTCGGCGGCGGCGCTGGCGGCCGCCGGAAAGGCGGAGGAGGTCATCGGGCGTTTCCTGTGGTGGGGAGAGGGAGGAGACGGGCCCGTTGTCTCGGGCCGCATGGATTCGGATCGGGGGAGGCTCAGGCCGTCCGGCCGAGCTCGGCGAAGTGGCGGAGCATCCGCTCCGGATCCGGGGTCAGGCCGGTGATGAGCCGGAACGCCTCGACCGCCTGGAACACCGCCATGCCGCCGCCGTCGAGGGTGCGGCAGCCGATCCGCCGCGCCTCGCGCAGGAGCGCGGTCTCGAGCGGGAAATAGACGATCTCGGCGACGAAGAGCTTCGGATGCAGGTATTCCGCCGGCAGCGGCAGGCCTGGATACTTGTCCATACCGGTCGGCGTGCAGTGGACGAGGCCGTCGGCCGCCGCCACCTCGGCGGCGAGGTCGGTGCAGGCCCGCGCCCGGCCGGCGCCGAAGCGCTCGCAGAGCGAGGCCGCGACCGAGGCGGCGCGAGCCGGGTCGATGTCGTTGAGGACGAGGTCGCGCACGCCGAGGGTCAGCAGCGCGTGGGCCACCGCCGCGCCGGCGCCGCCGGCGCCGAGCTGCACCACGCGGTCCAGGGCCACGTCCGGCAGGCCGCGCCGGAACGCCTCCGCGAAGCCCCACCAGTCGGTGTTGTGACCGACCCGCTTGCCGTCGCGCAGCACCACGGTGTTGACCGCGCCGAGCGCCGCCGCGTCGGGCGACAGCTCGTCGAGATGGGCGAGCACCGCCTGCTTGCAGGGATGGGTGATGTTGAGGCCGGAGAAGCCCATCCGCTCGGCGGCCTGCAGCAGCTCGGGCAGCGCGTCGGCACCAAGGCCGAGCTTCTCGAGGTCGATCTTCTGGTAGACGAGGCGCAGGCCCTGCGCGTCGCCCTCGTGCTCGTGCATCGCCGGGGTGCGGGAGGCCTGGATGCCGTTGCCGATCAGGCCGGCCAGGACGGATTGGGGGGCAGCACCCATGATGCGGGCTCCTCTCTAGCGTTCCTCGGATGGCGCGATTGCGACGCGCTTGAATCCAAATGTACGAACCAGTACGTTCATGTCAACCTGGAAATGCCGCAGGCGTCAGGCCGCCGCTCCGGGCTCGACGGCGCCGGCCCCGTTTGCGATGAGAGCCGGCACGAACGGATGGGAGAGGGCGCGATGAGGAAGGCGATCGCCACGGTGTCGGTGAGCGGCACGTTGATCGAGAAGCTGGAGGCGATCGCGGCGGCGCGCTTCGACGGGGTCGAGATCTTCGAGAACGACCTCCTGTTCCACACCGGCGCCGCCCGCGACGTGCGCCGCTACGCCTCCGACCTCGGCCTGTCGATCGACCTGTTCCAGCCCTTCCGCGATTTCGAGGGCGTGTCGGACGAGCAGCTGAAGCGCAACCTCGACCGGGCGGAGCGCAAGTTCGACCTGATGGAGGAGCTCGGCGCGCCGCTGATCCTCGTCTGCTCGAATGTCGGCACGGAGGTGTCCGACGACGATTCCCGGATGGCCGACCAGCTCTACCAGCTCGCCGAGCGGGCGGCGAAGCGGGGCCTGAAGATCGGCTTCGAGGCCCTGTCCTGGGGCACGAAGGTGCGCACCTTCGACCGGGCCTGGGGCATCGTCGAGCGGGCGAACCACCCGCATCTCGGCCTGATCCTCGACAGCTTCCACACGCTGGCGCTCCCCGACGACTGGTCGGGCATCGCGGCGCTGCCGGGCCAGCGGGTGTTCTTCGTCCAGCTGGCGGATGCGCCGCGCATCGGCATGAACCCGCTGACCTTGAGCCGCCACTTCCGCTGCCTGCCGGGCCAGGGCGACCTCGACGTGCCGGGCTTCCTCCAGGCGGTGCTGGCCTGCGGCTATACCGGCACGATCTCGCTCGAGATCTTCAACGACGACATGCGCGCCGCTCCCCCGCGCCAGACCGCGGCCGATGGCCACCGCTCGCTGCTGTTCCTGGAGGAGCGGGTCCGGCGCACGGACGAGGCCGCCGCCCTGGCGCCCTCCCCCGTGAAGCGCCCCCGCCGCCGGGTCGAGCTGTTCGATCCGCCGCTGCCGCCGGCGATCGCCGGCCACCGCTTCATCGAGGTGGCGGTGGACGAGCGCTGCGAGGGCGCGCTGGCGCGGCTGCTGGGCCAGCTCGGCTTCGCGCGGCTCGGCCGGCACCGCAGCAAGGCGGTGACGCTCTACGGCCAGGGCGAGATCCGCATCGTGCTCAACCGCGAGCCGGATTCCTTCGCCTCGTCCTACTTCCTGATGCACGGCCCCTCGGTCTGCGCGCAGGCCATCGCCACCGACGACGCGCTCGCCGCGCTCGGCCGGGCCGAATCCTACGGCGCCGCCCGCTTCGGCGGCCGGATCGGGCCGGACGAGAACGCCTTCCCGTCGATCCGGGCGCCGGACGGCAGCCTGATCATCCTCACCGACCCGCAGACCGGGGGCGATTTCGAGCGCGACTTCGTGATGGACGAGGGCGCGGAGCCGGCGGGGTTCCTGACCCGGGTCGACCACGTGGCGCAGGCCCTGCCCGAGGGCCAGCTCGATTCCTGGGTGCTGTTCTACCGCGCGGTGCTCGGCCTCGAGCCGGAGGACGTGGTGGTGCTGCCCGACCCCTACGGGCTGGTGCGCAGCAAGGCGATGTCGAACGCCGAGCGGACCATGCGGCTGCCGCTCAACATCTCGGAGAGCCGCAACACCGCCACCGCCCGGCTGGTGACGAGCTTCGCGGGAGCGGGCGTCCACCACATCGCGCTCGCCACCGACGACATCTTCGCGGCGGCGCAAGCCCTGAAGGCCGCAGGCGCGACGCTGCTGCCGATCCCGGCGAACTACTACGACGACGTCGCCGCCCGCTTCGGCCTCGACGACGCGACCATCGCCCGGATGCAGTCCCTGAGCATCCTCTACGACCGGGTCGGCGACGGCGAGTTCCTGCAATTCTACACGACGCCGTTCGAGGAGCGGTTCTACTTCGAGGTCGTGCAGCGCAAGGGCGGCTACGACCTCTACGGCGCGCCGAACGCCCCGGTGCGGATGGCGGCGCTCGCGGCGTTGCGGGGCCCGAACCTGTCGCAGGTGCTGCGGTAGGGGCGGTGCGGCGGGGGGCTCGGTCCCGCCCCCCGCTCTCCGATCACGCGGTCGCGCCCCGTCGCACCGCCCGCCCGACCGCGACGGCGAGCACCAGCCCGACCCCGGCGACCGCCGCCGCCAGCGCCGCGAGCCCGTAACTCCGATACGCCAGGGCTCCCGCCACCGCGCCGCCGACGAGGGCGAGCCAGGTGCAGGCATCCGGCACCCAGCCGAGCGCCGGGCCGGTCCTCGTCGCGGCCTGGGCGAGGGTGTGGCTGAGGCTGAACAGGGTGCCGGTCACGAAGGTGACGCCGGGGCGAAAGCCCGCGCTCCGGCGGAGCGCCGCGTTCTGCGCCCCCATGGCGGCGGCAAGCAGCGGCGGCGCCGGCCCCTGGACCGGGCTCACCGCCATGAGGAGCGCGACCGTCAAGAGGCCGAGTTCGAGGCCGAGCACCGCGACGGGGCCCCAGCGTCCGGGCAGGCGCAGCGAGACGAGGCTGCCGGCAAAGCCCCCGCCAAGGAAGCACGCGAACAATAGGCCGATCTCCCAGGCGACCGGGTGGCCTGCTTGCGCGAGCGAGACCGCGAACTGGGTCGAGTTGCCGCTCATGAACGAGGTGTAAAGCCCGTCGAGCCGCAGGAAGCCGACGGCGTCGACGTAGCCGGCGGCGGCGGTGAGGAGCAGGCCGCCGGCGATGTCGGTGGGAGGGGTGTCGCGCATGAAGCCGTGACGGGTCTCAAGCTTCGGGTGCGGCACTCTCCTCCGTGAGCGCGCGGCGCACCAGCATCAGGTCGGGGTCGGAGGGGTCCGTCCTCACCGTAAAGCCGAGCTTGCGGCACATTGCCAGCATGGTGGTGTTCTCGCGCAGCACCTGCCCCTCGACGTGGCGCAGACCTTCGGCCCTGGCCCAGTCGAGCATCAGCGCCATCAGCGACCAGCCGAGGCCGAGCCCCTTGAGGTCGGAGCGGACCAGGATCGCGTATTCCCCGGTCTCATGGTTGGCGTCGGCGTGGAGGCGCACCGCCCCCATCATCGTGCCCGTCGCCTCCTCGATCGCCACGAAGGCGACGGCGCGGGCGTAGTCGAGCTGGGTGAGCCGCGCCAGGAAGGCGTGGCTGAAGTCGCGCACCGGCGCGAAGAAGCGCAGGCGCAAGTCCTCGGCGCTGACTTGGCCGAAGAACGCCTCGAACAGCCCCTCGTCCTCGGCCCGCACCGGCCGCACCAGGATTCCCTGGTCGTCGAGGGTGATGCGCCGCTCCCAGGCGCGCGGATAAGGCCGCACGGCGAAGCGCGCGTGGCTGGGACCCGCGCCCGCGTCGCGCCGGCGCTCCGGCGGCAGGGGCGCCACGGCGGCGCGCGCGTCGAGGGCGATGACCCCGTCGCGATCGGCGAGCAGGGGGTTGATGTCGAGCTCGCGCAGCTCCGGCAGGTCGGCGGCGAGCTGGCCGAGCTTGACCAGCACCAGGGCGACCGCCGCCTCGTCGGCGGCGGCCACGTCGCGATAGGCCTTGAGCCGGCGCGCCACCCGGGTCCGGCCGATCAGGTCGGCGGCGAGCCGCCGGTCGAGGGGCGGCAGCGCCAGCGCCCGGTCGTCGATCACCTCGACGGCGGTGCCGCCGCGGCCGAACACCACGACCGGGCCGAAGACCGGATCGTCGACGAGGCCGGCGATCAGCTCCCGCCCTTCCGTGCGCCGCAGCATCGCCTGGACGACGAAGCCGGTGATCCGGGCGTCGGGCCGCTCCCGCGCCACCCGGGCCCGCATCTCGCTCGCGGCCTCCCGCACCGCCGCCTCGCTGGTGAGCCCCAGCCGCACCCCGCCGACGTCGGACTTGTGCACCACGTCCGGCGAGGCGAGCTTGAGCGCCACCGTGCCGCCCGCCGCGATGATCGGCCAGGCGGCCTCCGCCGCGGCGTCGGCGTCGGGCGCGAGGGTCACCGGCTGGGCCGGGATGCCGTAGGCGGCGAGCAGGTCCGCCATCTCGCGCGGGTCGAGCCAGGTGCGCCCCTCGGCGAGCACGCGATCGACGATCGTCCGGGCGGCGCCGGCATCCGGCACGAGGTCGTCGGGCAGTACCGCCGGGGTGGTGGTGAGGTCGTCCTGCGCCTCGCGGTAGCGCACGAGGTGGGTGAAGCCCTCGACCGCGTCGGCGTCGGTGGCGAAGCGCGGGATGCCGGCCTGGCTCAGGATCTCGCCGGCGGCCTCGTCGCCGACGGTGACGGCGAAGACCGGCCGGGCCCGGAAGGCCCCTTTCCGGCCGCGCCCGACCGCCTCGACGATCTCGGTCGCGACCGCGCTGCCGCCCGACAGGGCGGTCGGCACGTTGATGACCAGCACGGCGTCGTTGCCGCGGTCGGCGATCAGCGCCTCCAGCGCCGCGGCGTAGCGCGGGCCGTCGGCGTCGGCGCCGATATCGACCGGGTTGCGCCAGGCCTCCGCCTCGGTCCCCGGCACCGCCACGGCCAAGCGCTCGCGGGTCGTCTCGGAGAGGCTCGCGAGCGTGCCGCCGAGATCGAGGAGCCGGTCGACCGCGATGGCGCCGACGCCGCGGCCGTTGGCGAGGATCGCCAGGCGCCGGCCGGGGAACGGGCGCTGGCGCCCCAGCGTCTCGACCGCCGAGAACATCTCGTCGAGGTCCTGCACCCGCAAGAGGCCGGCCCGCCGGAAGGCGGCGTCGTAGACCGCGTCGGTCCTCGCCAGCGTTCCGGTATGCGTGCTGCCCTGTTGGGCGGCGGCCCGTCCGTCGATCGCCCGCGCGGTGTCGTGGCGCCCTGAGCGCAGCACCACGACGGGCTTTGCCCGCGCGGCCGCCCGGGCCGCCGACATGAATTTCGGCGCGTCCGTCACGCTGTCGATCGAGAGCACGATCGCCCGGGTGCGGATGTCGGCGGCGAAGTGGTCGAGGCAATCGGCGATGTCGACGTCGATCGCGTTGCCGAGCGAGACGATACCGGAAAAGCCGGTGCCGCGCGCTTGCGCCCAGGCGACGATGCCGGCCGCGACCGTGCGCGACTGCGAGATCAGCGCGAGGTCGCCGGGGAGCGGCGCCCGGGCGAGCAGGCTGGCGTTGAGGGAGGCGGCCGGCACCGCCAGGCCCATGCTGTCGGGCCCGACGAGGCGCAGGGAATGGCGCCGCGCCTCGTCCCGCGCCGCCTCGGCGAGCGAGCCCGGTCCGCTGCCGAGGCCGGTGGTGATGATCACCGCCGCGCCGCAGCCCCGGCGGCCCGCCGCCGCCACCACCTCCGGCACCGTCTCGGGCGGGGTGACGATCACCACGAGGTCGGCGGGCTCGGGCAGGTCGGCGAGGTCGGCGAAGGCCTGCACGCCGTCGACGCTGTCGTGGCGCGGGTTCACGGGCCAGATCGGGCCCGCGAACCCGGCCTCGCGCAGGTTGCGCAGGATCGCGGCACCGAAGGCGTTCGGCCGCGCGCTCGCGCCGACCAGCGCCACGGAGCGCGGGCTGAGGAGCCTGTCGAAGCGATAGGTGCTCATGCGGGTCTCATGGGCCTCCGGGCTTCACGGGCGTCCGGGTCCGCGGCGGGTGCGGCGTGGTCCCGGCGACAGGACTCATCAGGACCCGCAGGTAGGGCGGCGGCGCCCGGAGGTCACGCCGGACCGCGCAGGATGATCTGAAGTGCTAACGTTTGATTGTGCAATGCAACATAATTCTATTGCGCTGCATCATAATGAAGGGTTAGTTGAGGCCTCCCGGCGAATCCCGGCTTTCCGGACGCGCTCCTCGCGCCGGACAGAACCCCCAGGACCACCGATGCGTCTCCTCGCCCTCACCGCTCTCGGCCTCGTCCTCGCGACCGCGTCGGGCGCCTCCGAGCTGAACCCGCGCCAGGCCCACAGCCTCGATCTCGGCCCGGTGCGCGGCTCGGCCTACTACACGGTCGAGAAGGACGGCCTGCGCGTCGTCGCCACGCTCGCGCCGTCCGAGACCGCGGCCGCGACCCCGCTGCGTGTCATCACCACGCTCGCTTCCGATCAGGTCGTCAGCTTCTCGGTGCCCGGCACCCGGGACGGCGCCGCTGCGTCCGTGGCCTTCGCCCGCCGCGGCGACCGGGTCGAGGTCGCCTCGACCGGCTACTGAGCCCTCGCCCCCTCGGATCACGGATCCGTGGGGGCGCCGCCCGTTGCTGCCGCTGCGGCGCGCGGGGTGCTTGTCTTGTCGGCCGATCTTTGCCACCTGTCCGCCGGTCTTACGACCGACTTCGCGCACGGGCCCCAAGGATCACGCCATGCCGACCCTCTCCCCCCTCTGGCGCAACGGCGCGCTCGCCCTCGGGCTCCTCCTGCCGGGCGCGGCTCTCGCCCAGGCGCCGGCGCCCGCCGCCGCTCCCGCGGCCGCTCCGGCTCCCGCCGCCCCGTCGCCCGACACGGTCGTCGCCAAGGTCAACGGCGCGCCCATCACCGCCGGCGACCTCGCGGTGGCGGCCGACGATCCGGCGCTGTCGCTGCCCGGCGTCGACGAGGCGCAGAAGAAGGGTCTCCTCGTCGACTACATGGTCGATCTGAAGATCGGCGCCCAGGCGGCCGAGAAGGCCAAGGTCGGCGACAACCCGGACTTCGCCCGCAAGCTCGCCTATTTCCGCGACAAGCTCCTCCTCGACGAGTACCTCGAGCGCGAGGCCAAGAAGGCGGTGACCCCGCAGGCCGAGCGGGCCCTCTACGACGAGACCGTCAAGGCGATGAAGCCCGAGGAGGAGGTTCACGCCCGCCACGTCCTCGTCGACAACGAGGCCGAGGCCAAGAAGATCGCCGCGCGCCTGAAGGGCGGCGAGGACTTCGCCAAGGTGGCGGCCGAGACCTCAAAGGATCCCGGCTCCAAGGCCGAGGGCGGCGACCTCGGCTGGTTCACCAAGGAGCGGATGGTCGCGCCCTTCGCCGACGCGGCGTTCAAGCTCGAGGCCGGCAAGATCTCCGATCCCGTGAAGACCCAGTTCGGCTGGCACGTCATCAAGGTTGAGGAGAAGCGCACCAAGCCGGTGCCGAGCTTCGACGAGATGAAGGAGCAGGTCGAGGCCTACCTCACCCGCAAGACGCAGCAGGACATCATCACCAAGCTGCGCGAGAGCGCCAAGATCGAGAAGACCGCGGCGGCGCCGGCCGCGCCGAAGGCGGACGAGAAGAAGAACTGATGCGGTCCGCCTGAGGCGGGACGCGGCCCTCGGAGCGCGCTCCGGGGGCCGTTCGCGTCGGATGCGCGGGCGCGCCGGCGTCGGGGTCGAGGATGAGGGGATCGGGTACGACCGCCGTGGCACGAGGTCCGGGCGACGACCGCCCGCCGCCCCGCGACTTCATGCACCTCCGGCGCGACGCCGCGAGCGGCGTCGAGGCGGTGACGGCGCGGTTCCTCGGCCACGCCTACGACATGCACCACCACGACGAGTGGCTGGTCGGCGTGACGCATGACGGCGTCCAGGACTTCTACTGCCGCGGCGCGCGCCGGCAGAGCACGGCCGGGCGGGTGATCCTGATCGAGCCCGGCGAGCGCCACGACGGGCAGGCCCTCCGCGAGCCGGGCTTTCGCTACAGCATGCTCTACCTGCCGCAAGCCTGGGTCCGCCGCGAGATATCCGGCAGCGACGCGGGAATCGGCTTTCGCCGCACGCTCGCCGACGACCGCGCCCTCGGCGACGCGATCCTCGCATCCTGCCGCGCCGTGTTCGACGCCGCCTCCCCGCTCGGGACCGACGCCGCCCTCGACCGGCTGGCCGGGGGCTTGCGCCGCCACCTCAGCCTCGCCGCTCCGGTGCCCCCGCCCGACGGCGACCCGGTGGTCGCCGAGCGGGCCATGGACTTCATCCGCGCCCACGCCGCGACGGCGTTCGGCCTCGACGATCTCGCCCGGGCCGCCGGCGCCGCGGACCGGTTCCAGCTCGCCCGGGCCTTCCGCCGGCGCTTCGGTACCGCGCCGCATGCCTGTCTGGTCGAGCTGCGCCTCGCCCGCGCCCGGGCGCTCCTGCGCGCCCAGGTGCCGCCGGCGGAAGCGGCGGCGGCGGCGGGCTTCTCCGACCAGAGCCATCTCGGCCGCTGGTTCCGCCGCGCCTACGGTCTCACCCCCGCCGCCTACCGCTCCGGGCGCACGAACGTTCCAGACGCCGCCGGAGCGCTCGGGTAGCCCTCGTGGATCACCGCGAGGGAGATCCGAGATGTTCGACACCAAGGTGGCGATCCTGGTCCGCGAGGACCTGGCCGTGTGGCAGAAGCTCAACGTCACCGCCTTCCTGGCGACCGGCATCGCCGGCGCCGTGCCCGAGGCGATGGGCGAGCCCTACCTCGACGCCGCCGGGCGCCGGCACGCCCGCCTGCTCGGCCAGCCGATGCTGATCTTCGCCGCCTCCGCCGAGGTGCTGCAGCGCGCCTGGCAGCAGGCGATCCAGCGCGACCTCACCCGCAGCGCCTACGTCCGGGCGATGTTCGAGACCGGGCACGACGCCGCCAACCGCGAGGTGTTCCGGCAGGAACCCGCCGACGCGCCCGACCTCGTCGGCCTCGCCCTGCACGGCCCGAGGAAGGACGTCGACAAGGCGACGAAGGGGGCGGCCCTGCACCCCTGAAGACCTCTTCATCCCTCGGTCGCGTGGCGGCGCATCCGGCCGAGCGCCCGCGTCAGCGCCGGCTCCAGGGTGCGCAATTCCTCCAGATGCGCCGCGGTCAGCCGCGCCAGCAGGGCCTCGGCCTTCGGCGTCGGGGTCAGGGCGACCCGGCGGCGGTCCTGGACCGAGGCGGCCTTCGTCAGGAGCCCCGCCTCGACCATGCGCGAGACGAGCTCGGCCGCCGTCTGCGGCGCGATCAGCAGCTGCTCGGCCACGAACCCGACGGTCGGCGGGCCGTCATGCCCGGCGATCGCCAGCAGCGCCTGATGCTGCTGGGCCGGCAGGCCGACCTTGCCCGCCGCCGCCTCGCTGAACGCGAGGAAGCGCCGCAGCTCGAGCCGGAACGCCGCGATCGCCGCGTATTCCTCCCGCGACAGCCCCTCTCCGGATTCCTCGCCCATCGGCCCCCCGTCCCGTTTGAAAATATCGTATTACGATATATATCGATCGGCGTCGCAGCCCACGCCCGAGCGCCGCCGCATGTCCGTTTCCCGTCAAGCCGCGCCCCCGGGGCGCCGCGCCCTCGCCGATTTCCGCGCCGACCGGCGCCTCCTCGTCCTCGTCGCCATGGCGGTCGTGATCGGCATCGCCGGCACCGTCGCCGCGTGGGGGCTTCTGGCGCTGATCGCCCTCGTCACCAACCTCGCCTGGTTCGGGCGGTTCGATGCCGGGGTCGCGTCCCTGGCGCAGGCGAAGCCCTCCCTGTGGATGGTCTGCCTTCCGCCGCTCGGCGGGCTCGTCATCGGGCTGATGGCGCGGTTCGGCTCGGAGAAGATCCGCGGCCACGGCATTCCGGAGGCGATCGAGGCGATCCTGATCGGCGGCAGCCGGATGTCGCCGAAGGTGGCGGTGCTCAAGCCGGTCTCCTCGGCGATCTCGATCGGGACCGGGGGACCGTTCGGCGCCGAGGGGCCGATCATCATGACGGGCGGCGCCCTCGGCTCGCTCTTCGCCCAGTTCTTCCACATGAGCGCCGCCGAGCGGAAGACGCTCCTCGTCGCCGGTGCGGCCGCCGGCATGACGGCGATCTTCGGCACGCCGGTCGCCGCCGTGCTGCTGGCGGTCGAGCTCCTGCTGTTCGAGTGGCGCCCGCGCAGCTTCATCCCCGTGGCGGCCGCCGCCATCACCGCGACGGTGCTGCGCCCGACCCTGTTCGGCGCCGGTCCCCTGTTCCCCTTCGCGGCCGATCCGGCCCTGCCGTGGTGGGGCCTGATCGCCTGCGCGGGCCTCGGGGTCGCGGCGGGGCTCCTGTCGGGCGTGCTCACCACGCTCCTCTACGCCTGCGAGGACGCGTTCGAGCGCCTGCCGATCCACTGGATGTGGTGGCCGGCCCTCGGCGGTGTCGCGGTCGGCCTCGGCGGCCTGATCGAGCCGCGGGCGCTCGGCGTCGGCTACGACGTCATCGCCGACCTGCTCGGCGGCAACCTCGCGCTGAAGGCCGTGCTGCTGATCCTCGTGGTCAAGGCCGCGATCTGGCTCGTCGCCCTGTCCTCGGGCACCTCGGGGGGAGTGCTGGCGCCGCTCCTGATCCTCGGCGGGGCGATGGGCTGGCTCGTCGGCACCGTCATGCCGGGCGCACCGGGCTACTGGGCGCTGCTGGGCATGGCGGCGATGCTGGGCGGCACGATGCGGGCGCCGCTCACCGGCGCGCTGTTCGCGGTCGAGCTGACCGGCGACGTCCACGCGCTGCCGGGGCTGCTCGCCGCCTCGGCGGCGGCCTACGCGGTGACGGTGCTGCTGCTCAAGCGCTCGATCCTGACGGAGAAGATCGCCCGGCGCGGCCAGCACATCACCCGCGAATACGGCATCGACCCGCACGAGTTCACCCGCGTCAAGGACGTGATGGTGCAGAATGTCGACACCCTGCCGGGCGACATGGCCGTGCCGGAGGCGGTGGCGGTCATGGAGACGGGCCGCCACCGGATCTACCCGGTCGTCGACCGGGCCGGCCGGCCGGTCGGCCTCGTCTCGCGGGCCGACGCGCTCCTGTGGAAGACCGAGGGCGGCCACGCCGACGAGCGCCTCGACGAGCGGGTGTCGGATGCCGGCCTCGCCCTCGCCCACCCGGAGGACGTCACCGCGCACGCCATCGACCTGATGCTCGCGAGCGGCCAGAGCCGGCTCCCGGTCGTCGATCCGTCGAGCGGGGTGCTGGTCGGCCTCCTCACCCGCAAGGACCTGCTGCAGGTGCGGGCGGCGTTCGGGCGGGCGGAGGCCGAGCGTCAGGCGTATTTCGCCCGACGGGCGAAGGCGGTGCAGAGCGCCTGAGGGGCGGGCTCCCGGAGACCGGGAGAGCCGGAGCCTCACTCCTTCAGATGATCCAGCGGCAGCGCCGTCGTGTACTTCACCTGATCGAGCGCGAAGCTCGACCGGATCTTCGCCACGCCGGGTATCCGGGTCAGGTGGTCGACGATGAGCCGCTGGTACTCGGCCAGGTCCTCGACGACGACGCGCAGCATGTAGTCCGCCTCGCCGCTCATCAGGTAGCACTCCATCACCTCCGGCCGGTGGCGGATGGCGTCGGAGAAGGCCTGGAGGGCGGCCTGGGTCTGCTTCTCCAGCGAGACGTGGACGAAGACGTTGACGTGGAGGCCGAGCGCCTGCGGGTCGGCCACCGCGACGCAACGCCGGATGATGCCGCGCGCCTTGAGGTCGGCGACCCGGCGCCAGCACGGCGAGGTCGAGAGGCCGACCGCCTCGGCGAGGTCGCCCATCCCGATCTCGCTGTCCTGCTGCAGGTGCTCGAGGATGCGGATCGAGGCCGGGTCGAGATCGACGGGTCTGGCCGGCACGCCGTGCCTCCTGGCGGGGAAATCGCGGTGGAAACGACCGTCTACCACGCCTCACGCGGCAGGCGCATCCCGGTCGTTCCACAGCCACGCCGCCCCGCGCACCCCCGAGGCGTCGCCGTGGCGGGCTCGCCGGATCGGGGTGTCGAAGCCGCCGCCGAAGACGTGCGGGGCGACGCGTTCGGGGAGTGCGTCGTAGATCTCGGAAATCGTCGAGAGACCGCCGCCGAGCACGATCACGTCGGGGTCGAGGAGGTTGACGACGCCCGCGATGCCGCGGCCGAGCCGGGCGAGCCAGGCCGCGAAGCTCGCCCGCGCCGCCGCGTCGCCCGCGCGCATCGCCGCCACGATCGCCTCGCCGGTCATCGCCCGGTCGGTGCGCCGGGCGTGGTCGGCGGCCAACCCCGGACCGGACAGCCAGGTCTCGAGGCAGCCGTGGCGGCCGCAATAGCAGGCCGGCCCCGGGCGCTCGTCGTCGCGGGGGGCGGGCAGCGGGGTGTGACCCCATTCCCCGGCGATGCGCAGGCGCCCCGACAGGGCCCGGCCCGCGAGCGCTATCCCTGAGCCGACGCCGGTGCCGAGGATCACCGCCCAGACCACGGCCGCCCCCTCCCCCGCCCCGTCGACGGCCTCGGAGACGGCGAGGCAGTTGGCGTCGTTCTCGAGCCGCACCGGGCGGCCGAGGATCGTCGCGAGGTCGTCCCCGAGGGCTCGTCCGTTGAGCCAGGTCGAGTTGGCGTTCTTGACCCGGCCGGTCTCCGGCACCAGGGCGCCGGGAATCCCGATCCCGACGGTAGCGCCGCCGCCGGCCTCGGCTTCGAGGCTCGCGACGAGGGCCGCGATGGCCCTGAGCGAGGCGTCGTAGTCGCCCCGCGGGGTCGCGACCCGCCGCTCGGCCCGCACCCGGCCGGTTTCGTCGAGGACGATCCCGGCGATCTTGGTGCCGCCGAGATCGATGCCGAGGCGCAAGGCCGTCATCCGGTCAGGGCGCGACCGGAACCGGCTTCTCGTCGGCGATCTCGGTGCCGATCGCCAGCGGGTTGGCCATCACCTCGCGCAGCTTGACCGGGTCGAGCTCGCCCTCCCAGCGGCTCACCACCACGCAGGCGACGCCGTTGCCGACGAGGTTGGTCAGCGCCCGGCACTCCGACATGAACTTGTCGATGCCGAGGATCAGCGCCATCGCGGCGACCGGGACCGGGTTGCCGGGGATGGCGCCGAGGGTGGCGGCGAGCGTCACGAAGCCGGCGCCGGTGACGCCGGACGCCCCCTTCGAGGTCAGCATCGCGACCGCGATGATGGTGGCGTACTGCCCGAAGCTGAGATCCGCCCCGACGGCCTGCGCCAGGAACAGCGTCGCCAGCGTCATGTAGATGTTGGTGCCGTCGAGGTTGAACGAGTAGCCGGTCGGGATGACGAGGCCGACGACCGAATCCGAGGCGCCCAGCCGCTTCATCTTCTGCATCATGTGCGGCAGCACCGTCTCGGACGAGGAGGTGCCGAGCACGATCAGCAGCTCGTCCTTGATGTAGGCCAGGAACTTGATGATCGAGAAGCCGGAGAAGCGCGCGATCAGCCCGAGCACCACCAGCACGAAGAGGAGGCTCGTGAGGTAGAAGGTGGCGACGAGGCCCGCGAGGTTGCCGAGCTTGCCGATGCCGTACTCGCCGATCGTGTAGGCCATGGCGCCGAAGGCGCCGATCGGCGCGAGCTTCACGATCATGCCGATGATGCGGAAGAAGATCTCGCCCGCCGCCTCGATGGCGTGGATCGCCGGCTTGCCGCGCTCGCCGAGGCCCGTGATGACGACGCCGGTCAGGACCGCGATCAGCAGGATCTGCAGGAGGTCGCCGCCCGCGAAGGCGTCGAAGTAGCTCTTGGGGATGATCGCCATGATGTGGGCGATCGTCGAATCGGCCTGTGCCTTGCTGGCGTAGCCGGCGACCGCCTTGGCGTCGAGCTTGGCCGGATCGACGCCGAAACCGGCGCCCGGCTGCACGATCTCGCCGACGACGACGCCGATGACGAGGGCGAGCGAGGACACCACCTCGAAGTAGATGAGCGCCTTCAGGCCGACGCGGCCGACCTTCTTGAGGTCGCCGATCGACGCGATGCCGTGCACGATGGTGCAGAAGATGATCGGCGCGATCATCATCTTGATGAGCGCGATGAAGGCGTCGCCGAGCCACTTCATCGCCTTGGCGGTGTCGGGCGCGACGTAGCCGAGCAGGACGCCGAGCGCGATGGCGATCAGGACCTGGATGTAGAGGACCTTGTACCAGGGCTGCGACGAGCCCGGGGCCGCCGCGGAGGGCGTGGCGTGCTGCATGATCGTTCTCTCCCCACGGTGCCGGCCGCTTCTCGCTCGGCCGTCGCGGTGCGGCCTTCGCCGCGTGTCTGTCGTGTGAAACCGGCCACGGCCCGGACAGTGTAGGAAGTCCGAGCCGCAAGATCCAAGTAGAAAATCAAGATTTCGCGTCGGTCATCCCCGTTCCGGCCCCTGTTGCCTTGCGGCACCCGGGACCGGCGCGGCCGACGGTCGTCCTGCCTCGCTGTTGCCCGCCCCGCCCGTTCCGAAACCGCGCGCGACCGGGACAAAGCGCGGCATGACGCGCAAGTGCGGCCGCGTCAACGGTCTCATGGATTACGCGGGACGGTTCGATCGTGCTGCCACGCTTGACCGTGCCGGCCCGGGCCCGCGACGCCTCGGTGCGGCCCGGTCACGAAAAATCCCGGGCTCCGGCAGGGCGGAACCCGGGATCGATCCTTCGTGCGACGGCCGCGGGGGCCGGAATGGTCAGGGCGTCGGCTGGGTCCGGCGCGGGCGCACGGTCCAGCGCTCGAAGGCCGGGGTGCCGTCGTCGCGGGCGGCGTCGCCGCCCGGCACCGCGGCGCCGAGCGCCTGGGACAGGCTCTCGATCACGTCGTCGATGCGGGTGTCCGGGTGGGGCTCCGGCGGCAGGGGCGGCGGAGCGGTCTCGGGGGACGCCTCGGCCTGGGGCGGCGCCGGCTCGTGCACGGCCTGGTGGACGGGCTCGTGAACCGGCTCGGGCTCGGGCGGCGGGGGAGCCGGCTCGGGCGCCGGCGGCGTGGCGATGCGGCGCAGGGCGTTGACCACCCCGGTCTCCTCGCCGTTGCGGCTCGGCGCGGCGTAGCGGCCGAAGCCGTAGCGGGGCTCGATCAGGTCGAGCACGGCGTCGAGGGCGGCGTTGGAGAGGGCGATCTCGCCCGGATGCGGCACGCCCTGGAGCGCGATGCTGCGGCCCTCGTAGGCCTGGTCGGCGCTCACTTCGGGGCCGAACCACGGCGGGACCGGGAAGCCGCTGGCCTCGTCGGGATTGTCGAACACCACCGTGACGACGTCGACGTTGCCGGGGGCGACGTAGCGGTCGATCAGGGCGTCGCAGCCGTTGCCGAGCGCCACCTGGGTCCGGTCGTAGGCGGCGCGGCCGGCGCAGACGTCGAGGAGCGCGTCGCCGTGGGCGCGCGGCACCTCGGTCCGCTCCTCGCTCGAGGCGCCGTTGTCGGAGGTGACCAGCACGAGGTGGCACTGGCCGCCGTCGACGCGCACGAACGACGTCCGGCCGGATTGGGGCGGGAAGTAACCTTCGGTGATGCGGGAGGAGCCGCGCTCCTTGCGGATCAGGCGGACCAGCGCCGGCGCAACCTGGAAACGTCGTACGAGGGTCATACGCTCAACTCCACGGGGGTCGCGGCCCAGAGGCTGCCTGTGAGGCGATGGACCGCGATCGGCGTCAACTCTCGCGTATCGACCGATCAAGGCGACGGAATCAAGACCATGCTGCCGCCGCCCCCCGGATTATTGACGGAATTCTATCCGTGGCGGGGCCTCGATGCGTCGGGTGCGGGGATTGGAACGGGGCTGGAGCCGCTCAGGCCAGGCTGGCGTCGATCAGGGTCTCGGCGGCGGCGGAGAGCGAGCGGTTCGGCCCCTCGGTCCCGAAGATCTGCCCGCAGGCGAAGGCGCCCTCGATGAGGAGCAGCAGGGCGTCGGCGAGGTGCTCCGGCGCGCGGGCGCCGGCCCATCCGGCCACCTCGGCGAGGCGGGCATGCAGGGCGTGCTTGCTGTCGAGTACCCGGAGGCGGACCGGATGGTCCGCCTCCGGGTACTCGACGACGGCGTTGGTGAGGCCGCAGCCGCGAAAGCCCGGCCGGGCGCTGCGCTGCGCGATGCCGGCGAGGAAGGCCGCGAGGCCCGCCCGCGGGTCGCCCGGATGGGCGGCCAGGGCCTCGTCGAGCCGGCCGAGCAGGCCCGCGGCGTAATCCTCGAGGCAGGCGACGACGAGCGCGTCCTTCGAGGCGAAGCCGCGATAGAGGCTCGGCTTCGTCACCCCGGCCCGGGCGACGATCTCGTCGACACCGACGCCGCGGATGCCGCGATCGTAGAACAGCTCGCGGGCGGCCGCCCGGATCCGGTCGCCGGCCCGGACCGGCTCGTTCCGGTCCGTCCCTTGCCCGTCCGTCCCTTGGCTGCCCGCCATCCGTTTCACCCTCGTGCCCCTTGACGATGTTACTGACCGGTACGTAACGTCCTAGCACGATTCGGGGAGGGTGTCCCAGCATGAGTTCGACGACGTCGCCGCAAGGCCTCGCCTCCCCCACCGCGCCGCGGCCGCGGCCGTTCGGGCAGAACTACGCCTTCGTGGTGGTGGGCGTGATCTTCCTGTGCCTGCTCGCGGCGGCGGGCCTGCGGGCCTCGCCGGGCGTGCTGATCCTGCCGCTCGAGCAGGCCTTCGGCTGGAGCCGCTCCACCACCTCCTTCGCCGCCGGGCTCGGCATCTTCCTGTACGGGCTCGTCGGTCCCTTCGCGGCGGCCCTGATGCAGAGCTTCGGCATCCGCCGCACGCTCCTCTGCGCGCTCGCACTGATGGCGGCCTCGACGGCATCGAGCGCGCTGATGAGCGAGCCCTGGCACCTCATCGCCACCTGGGGCGTGCTGTCGGGCCTCGGCAGCGGCTGCGTCGCCATCGTGCTCGGCGCCACGGTCGTGAACCGCTGGTTCGCCGTGCGCCGCGGCCTGTTCATGGGCCTCCTCACCGCCAGCACCGCCACCGGCACGCTGGTCTTCCTGCCGGGCCTCGCGGCGATCGCGCAGGCCGGCGGCTGGCAGCCGGTGGTGCTCACCGTCGCCTGCGCCATCGCGGCGTTGATCCCGGTCGTCGCCTGGCTGCTGCCGGAGCGCCCCTCCGACATCGGGCTCACCCCCTACGGCGCGGCCCCCGGCACGGCGTCCGAGCCGCCGCGGCGCGCCAACCCGTTCCGGGCCGCGATCGACGGGCTGGTGCGGGCGAGCGCCAAGGGGGATTTCTGGCTCCTGTTCGGCACCTTCTTCATCTGCGGGCTCACCACCAACGGGCTCGTGGGCACCCACCTGATCTCGTTCTGCGCCGACCAGGGCATCCCGGAGGTGCGGGCGGCCGGGCTGCTCGCGCTGATGGGCGTGTTCGACCTCATCGGCACCACCGGCTCGGGCTGGCTCACCGACCGCTACGACCCGCGCAAGCTCCTGTTCGTGTATTACGGCCTGCGCGGCCTGTCGCTGATGGCGCTGCCCTTCACCGACTTCTCGTTCTACAGCCTGTCGATCTTCGCGGTGTTCTACGGCCTCGACTGGATCGCCACGGTGCCGCCGACGGTGCGGCTCGCCAACGAGGCCTTCGGCGAGCGCGACGCCCCGATCGTGTTCGGCTGGATCGCCGCCGGCCACCAGTTGGGGGCCGCGACCGCGGCCTTCGGCGCCGGGCTGGTGCGGGCCTCCGAGGGGCGCTACCTCGAGGCGTTCCTCGCCGCCGGCCTCACCGCGCTCATGGCGGCGCTGATGTCGCTGATGATCGGCCGGATGCGCCAGACCGCTCCGGCGGCGGCCTGAAGGGCGCAGGCTCGCCCGCCTCAGGCGAGGGAGGCGAGCCCGGCCCGGTAGCCCTCGACGGCGCCGCCGAGCGAGAAGTCCGGCAGCGCCCGCCCGGCGGCCTCGCGCAGGACCGCCCGCCGGGCGGGATCGTCGAGGAGGGCGAGGGTCGTCCCGGCCCAGTCCTCGACGTCGAGCGGCCGCACCACGCCGCAGCCGCGCCCCTCCAGCAGCTCGCGGGCGGCACCGGAATGGGGCGAGGCGAGGACCGCCGCCCCGCTCTGGAGCGCCTCGTTGACGACGATGCCCCAGACGTCGCCGCGGCTCGGGAACAGCAGCAGTCGCGCCGAGGCGTGGGCCTCGGCGAGCGCGTCCTGGCCGAGATAGCCGTCGAACCGGGCCTCGATCCCGGCCTCGGAGAGGCGCTCCGCCATCTCCGCCCGCAGCGGCCCGTCGCCCGCCACCCGCACCCGCAGGGGACGGCCGGCGGCGGCGCAGGCCCGCATCACGTCGGTGAAGAAGCGCGCGCCCTTCACTTCCTCGTTGAGGATGCCGCAGAACAGCACGTCGTAGGCCCTCGCCTCGGGCGCGGGCAGCGGCGGCCGCGCCTCCCAGGCCGGGAAGAGCGGCGCGCGGACGATCCGCTCCGGCGCGAGCCCGTAGGCGGCGAGCAGCGCCCGGCTGCCCGCGCTCGGCGCCAGGCCGAAGGCCGCGCCCGGCACGATCAGCCGCCGCAGCGCTCGGTGGGCCGGCGAGCGCGCGCCCGGATCGGTCTCCGGCACGCCGTCGGTGCGGATCGCGTAGGGGATGCGCAGGGCACGCGCCGTGAGCGCGGCCATCGCCATGGTGGGCGAGAAGTCGTTCAGGATCACCGCCGCCGGCCGCGCGGCGGCGAGCCGCGTCACGATGCTCGGATTGACGTAGAGGTTGCGGACCGCGTCGCGGTGCCAGCGCAGGCCCGGCAGCACCGCGACGGCGTAGCCGTCCGCCGCGGCGAGCTCCCATTGCCGCGCCGGCTCGCGGGCGGCGCAGGCCAAAACCGCGAGCGGCCGGTCGAGGGCGGCGGCGAGCGCGCGGTAGAGCACCTGCGTGTAGGGGGCGAGCGCCCCGGTGACCACGACGACCGGTCGCCTATCGTCGCGCAACGCGGGCTCCCATCAGGGCGTCGAGCTCGTGGAGCGGCCATTCCGGCTCGAGCACGTGGCGCGGCATCGCCGCGAGATCCTCCACGCTGGCGGCCGCGCCGCGGCGGGTGGTGAAGAAGGTCGTGTAGCCGTGGGCGAGCGCCAGGCCGGGATCGCGCCCGGGCCGGTAGTCGCGCCCCGCGACACCCCAGGGGCAGGCGAAGTGCCGGACCGGCCGGCCGAACTCGGCCTCGAGGAGGGTGCGCGAGGCCCCGATCTCGCGCTCGGCCTCGGCATCCCCGAGCGTGGCGATGCGGGCGTGGCTGAGGCTGTGCGAGCCGACCTCCATGCCGGCCGCGAGCCACGCGGCGACGAGGCCGCGATCGGCGTAGGGACCGGGCGGGTCCGCCGGCGGCGCGTCGAGCCACGCGCCGACGAGGAACAGGATCGCCGGCACGCCGGCCTCGCGCAGGACCGGCAGCGCGACCTCGACCGTGTCGGCGTAGCCGTCGTCGAACGTGACGAGGAAGTGGCGCTCGCGCCCCGCCTCCCCGCGCGCCAGGAGCGCCGCCGCCTCGTCGGCCGAGACGAAGCGGCCGTGACGCTGCAGCAAGGCGATCTGGGCCGCGAAGCCGGCGCGGTGCCGCTCCGGCACCCGATGATAGCACAGGGTGTAGAGTCCCGGCGGCGCGTGGGCGAGGCGGCGCATTCGCGCCAGCGCCCGCAGCAGCAGCGCCCGGACCACCGGATGGTCGCGGGCGAGGGTCTTGAACGGTTGCAGCATCCCAGCCCGCCGTCGTCGAAGCGCCGCCCCCAGAGGTGAGCCCGGTCCGGCGTCGGAACAAGCCGACGAGACTACCGAGATTCCGGGGGGCGGTTGCCCGATGTCCCCAGCTTTCGCCGTCCGGCCGCCGCTCCGGCGCGACCGGGAGCCGCGCGGCCCGCCCACGGTGCGCCGCTTGCGTGGTGGGGGCCAGGGCGGCGAGATCTGTCGCATCCTGGCACGGGAATCCCATGACCGGAACGGAACGTGAGACGGGATTGCGGGTCGTCGCGGCGGCCGATGTGCCGTCCTGGGACGAGGCCGTGTGGGCGCTCCCCCGCGGCAGCATCTTCGCCGCCTCGGGCTGGGGCACCTACAAGGCGCGCCGCGGCGCCGGCCTCGCGCGGCTGAGCGTCCTCGACGACGCGGGCGATCTCCTCGGCCTGGCCCAGGTCCAGCTGCGCCGCCGCGGTCCGGCGCGGCAGGTCTACATCCAGGGCGGGCCGCTCCTCACCGACAAGGGCGAGCGCCACGGCGAGGCGGTGGTGCGCGCGCTCCTCGCCCATCTCGGCCTCGGTCCGCTCGACCTCGCGGTCGTGGATTTCGCCCGTGCCGAGAGCCCGGGCGCCGTGCTCGGGCTCCTGGCGGCCGGGTTCAAGCCGGTCGCGACCGCGGGGCGCCACACCCTGGAGGTGGACCTCACCCGGGGCTCGAGGCGGTGCTGGCCGAGACGGACCCGCGGTGGCGCCAGCGTCTGCGCAAGGCCGAGCGCAACCCGGCGCTCGCCGCCCGCTTCCTCGACGACCCGGCCGAGCGGCTCGCCGCCTTCGACGCCTTCGCGGGCATGTACGCGGCCCTGAAGACCCGGAAGGGGTTCTCGAACGACTTCGATACCGCCGCCTACCGCGACCTCGCGGCGAACGACCCGCACCACGTCATGCTGGAGATCCGGGAGGACGGCGAGCTCTGCCTGGTGCGGATCGCGCATCTCAGCCGGGACCGCTTCACCGACTTCTTCACCGCCTCGACCGAGCGCGCCAAGGCGAACGCCGCCGCCTATCTCGCGGTGTGGAGCTTCCTCCGCCGCGGCGCCGAGGCGGGCTGCCGGGTGTTCGATTTCGGCGGGATCGACCCGGCCGGCAACCGCGGCGTCTACGATTTCAAGCGCGGGCTCACCCGCAACGTCGCCTCGAGCGGGCCGCTCTGGCTCCACGGCCGCAGCCGCCTCGTGACCGCGGCGGCAGGCGCCCTGCTCGCCCGGTGACGATGGCCTCCGCCCTCCTCGCCCGCCTGCGCGGACCCGCCCTGCTCTCGCTCCTCGACCAGGGGGCGGTGAGCGGCTTCGGCTTCCTCGCCGGCATCGCGGCGGCCCGCCTGATCGACATGGAGGCGTTCGGGCGCTTCGCCCTCGTGCTCATCGTCGCGGGCTTCGCGCAGGGGCTCCACAACGCGCTGGTCACCGCGCCGCTGATGACGCTCGCCGGCAGCGTCCGCGACCCGGCCCGCTACGCCGCGGCGGTCAGCGCCGGCGCCCTGGTGCTGGCGGCGGGCCTCGCGCTCGGCGTCGCGGGCGTGCTCGCCCTGTACTTCGCCGCCCGCGGCGAGGCGGTTCCTCTCGACCTCGTCACCGCGGCCGGCGCGCTCACGCTCGCCCAGAATCTCCAGCTCACCGCCCGGCGCCTGCTGTTCGCCTATGACGGCGGGGGCTCCGCCCTCGCCATGGACCTCGCCCGGGCCGTGGCCTTCCCGCTCGGCGTCGCCGGCCTGTGGGGGCTCGGGGTCCCGCTCGATGCCGCCCGGCTCGTCGAGATCCTGGCGCTGACGGCGTTCGTGACGACGCTGCCGACGCTGCTCGGCCGGGCCTCGGATCCCGGGCGCCGGCGGCTGGCGACCGCCACCCGTCGGCACTGGCAGATGGCGCGCTGGCTCCTGCCGGTCGTGCTCGTCACCTTCGGGCAGGAGCAGCTGGTCTGGATCATCGCCGGCGGCGCGCTCGGCGACGAGGCGCTCGGCGGCCTGCGGGCGGCGCAGTACCTCGTCGGCATCGTGCTCCTGATGCTCGCCGCGACCGAGAACGTGGTGCCGACGGGCGCGGGCCGGGCCTACGCGACCGGCGGCGAGCCGGCCCTGCGGGCCTATCTCCTCGGCGTCACCCGCCGCCTCGGCGTGCCGGTGGGCTTCCTCCTCGCGGTGGTGGCGGTGCCGGCCGATCTCTGGCTGCGCCTCGTCTTCGGCGCGCCCTACGTTCCCTTCGCGCCGTGCCTGCGCTGGCTGGCGCTCGGGGTCGTGTTCATCTTCCTGCGGGACATGGTGGCGCAGATCTTCCGGGCCCGGCGCCGCACCGACGTGATCTTCCGCGCCTTCGCGGTCAGCCTCGCGGTGTCGCTGGCGCTGATCCAGCCGCTGCTCACCCGCTACGGCGCCACGGGGGCGGCGGCCGTGGTGGCGCTCGCCCACGCCGCCTCGCTGCTGGCGCTGCTCGCGGCTCTCCGCCGCGGCACCGTGCCGGAGGCCGGGAGCCCCGAGCGATGCTGAACGCCCTGATCGCAATCGCGGCGGCGACCTGGTTCACGGTCGCCTACCCGGTCCTGCGCCGCCGCCTCGCGGTGCGGGCCGCGTCCGCGAACGCGCCGGTCTTCTGGCCGCTCGCGCTCGTGACGGTGTTCGCCTTCATGCCGCTCGTCTTCACGGTGCCGCGCGAGGACGGCAACGCGGTGCTGGAGCAGGGGCTGACGGCCTCGAACGTCGTCACCATCGTGCTCACCGGCCTCACGGCGCTCTACCTGCTCGCCAAGATCGCCGCCGACCGCCGGGTGCTGACCCTGCCCTTCGCCATGCCCTACCTGCCGTTCACGATGATGATCGGGGTGAACGGCCTGAGCGCCGCCTGGTCGATCGTGCCGGCCTACACGCTCTACCGCACCGCCGAGCTCGCGGTGTTCACCCTCGCCTCGATCCTGATCTTCGACCGGCCCGACATCCGGCGGCGGCTGGCCGACCTCCTCGCCATCGTGACGGTCGCCTGGCTCGTCTCGGTGATCCCGGAAACCCTCCAGAGCCTCGCCCACGGCATCGTGTTCTCCTCGGCCAAGAACAACATGATGCCGCTCGTCTGCGCGCTCCTCGGCTTCGCCGCCTGGTTCGGCCCGCCCAACCCGCGGCGCGGCCGCTACCTGATGCTGGCGGCGGCCGGCTTCGTCATCGCGGGCTCCGCCGCCTCGACCGGCGCGCTGGTCGCGGTCGGGCCGGCGCTGATGATCGCCTCGCGCCGGCCCGGCCTGCGGCTCGCCGGCATCGTGCTGGCCCTCGTCGCGATCGCCGTGTTCCTGTTCCTGATGGTCGGCCTGTCGAGCTTCCCGGCCCTCCTCGACGCCCTCTCGGTCATCCTCCAGAAGCCCCGGGTCGAGCTCGCCAACGCTACCGGCCGCGGCCAGTTCTGGCCGGTCTTCATCGCGGCGACGCAGGACCGCCTGCTCGGCTCGGGCTTCTCGGCGGCGGACCGCTTCGTGCAGCTCCTGATCCCGACGACCGGGCTCGCCGACGAGCTCGGCCGCGACGCGGTGTTCATCACGAGCTCGCACAACATGTTCCTGAGCGCCTGGGCCGGCACCGGCCTCGTCGGCCTGGGCTTCGCGCTCGCGACCCTGATCGAGCCGATCCGCTTCGCGGCCCGCGCCGATCGCGGCACGCGCCGCATCGTCGCCTGCCTGATCCTGATGCTCGCCCTCAACGGGATGACGACGCCGGGCCTGTTCCAGGACTGGAACGTCAACGTGCTCGCCTACGTGGCGGTGCTGGCCACCGCGCGGGCGGCGCGGCGCGAGGCCGAGGCGACGGCGAGCGTGGCCGAGGCGACGATCCCCTCGCCGTCCTACGGCGGGACGGGCCGGGCCTGGCCCGCGGCTTGAAGCCCCTGGGGCAACGGGAATGTCGTCCGCTCCGCTCGTCCCGGAACGGACCACTTCCGCCCCGTAACGAGAGCCTGTGGGAGCCTTGGGCACGTCATGACCATGGTCGAGAACGTCCGAAACGGGCTGCTGATCGGCGCGGGCCCGCGGGGCGAGGAGGGGCGCGAGCCCTGGTTCCTCGATCCGCGGGAGATCCTGCGCACCGTGCGCCTGCGCTGGATCACGGTGCTGCTGCCCGTGCTCCTCCTCCTCGGTCTCGCCGCGGCCTGGACCCACCTGAACCCGCCGCAATACGCGGCCTCGACCCAGATCCTGATCGATCCGCGCGGGCTCCAGGTGGTCAAGGACGGGCTGACGCCGCCGGACCAGGCGAGCGACGCGAGCCTCCTCCTCGTCGACAGCCAGCTCCGGGTCCTGACCTCCGACGACGTGCTCGGCCGCGTCGTCGACCGCTTCGACCTCGCGCAGGATCCCGAGTTCCAGGGCCGCGAGACCCTGCTCGGCGCCCTCAAGGGCCTGGTCGCGCGGCTCACCGGCCGCACCGAGCCCCCGGCCGACCCGCGGCTCGCGGCGCTCAGGATCCTGCGCGACCGGACGGGGGCGCGGCGCCTCGAGCGCAGCTTCGTGCTCGAGCTCGGGGTGACCTCCGAGGACCGCGACAAGGCCGCTCGGCTGGCCCGCGGCGTCGCCGAGACCTACCTCGCCCGCGACGCCGCCACCCGCTCCGACACGACCCGGCGCGCCGGCGAGGCGATCGAGGGCCGGCTCGCCGAATTGCGCGACGCCCTGCGCAAGGCCGAGGACAAGGCGCAAGGATTCCGGGCCAGGCACAACCTCGTCGGCACCCGCGCCCAGCTCGTGAGCGAGCAGCAGCTGACCCAGCTCAGCGACCAGCTCGGCGCCGCCCGGGCGAAGGCGCTCGAGGCCGGCGCCCGCCTGCGCCAGATCGAGGGCGTGCTCGCCGGCGGTCCCTCCGATTCCGTCAACGAGATCGTCCAGAACCCGACGATCACCGCGCTCCGCGGCCAGCTCGCCGGGGTCGAGCGCCTGCGCGCCGACGCCGAGGAGACCTTGGGGAGACGCCATCCGAGCTACCAGGCCGCCCTGGTGCAGGAGAAGGCCGTGCGCGGCACGATCCAGGCCGAGATCCGCCGCATCGCGGCGGCGAGCCGCAACGACTACCAGGCGGCGCTCGCCAGCGCCCGGACCCTCGCCGACACCCTGGAGCGGCGCAAGGCCGACGCCCTGAAGGTCGGCGACGACTTCGTGCAGCTGCGCGAGCTCGAGCGCCAGGTCGAGGCGAGCCGCGCGGTCTACGAGGCCTTCCTGGTCCGCGCCCGGGAGCTGCAGGAGCAGCAGCGCCTCGACACCTCCGCCTCGCGGATCATCTCGCCGGCCTCGCCGCCGGAGAAGCGCCTCGGCCCCCCGACCCCGGTGGTCTTCGCCGCCGCCCTGGTGGCCGGGCTCGGGCTCGGCCTCGTCGGCAGCCTCGGCCTCGAGCTCCTGGCCGGCCGCGTCCGCTCGCGCCGGCGCCTCGAGGGCCATCTCGGCCGCTCCGGCCTCGACGCCCTGCCCCGGGCACCCCGCGGCGTCGCCGGCGCGGGCGCGTTCCGCGCCAGCTTCGGCACCGCGCGGGGCGACGGCTCCTACGAGGTCGCGCTCGCGCGCCTGCGCCACCGCCTCGCCGCCGCCGCGCCGGGGCAGAGGCCGCTCGTCGTCCTCGTCACCGCGGCGGACGACCGGACCGGCAAGTCGGTGCTGGCCCGGGCGCTGGCGCTCTCGGCCGCGTCCGACCGCGAGCGGGTGATCCTCGTCGATACCGACCCGAAGGGCCTCGTCACCCGCGACCTCGGCGCCGCGGCGCCGCGCGACCTCCCCGCGACCCTGCGCGAGCGCGGGACCCTGGGCGAGGCGCTCATCACCCTCGCGTCGGGCCTGCAGGTCCTGCCGCGGCCCTCCGACCTGCCGCGCGACCTCGCCGGCCGGCTCGCCGACGCGCTCCTGCGCAGCGACGCCGACCTCGTCGTCGTCGATCTCGGCCTCGTCGGCGGCAACGTGGTGACCGAGCGCCTCATCGCCGACGAGCGCATCCCGGTCCTCCTCCTCGCGGTGAGCGCCCGGCGCGGCCGGCTGGCCGCGGTCGACAGGGCGCTGAAGGCGATCGGTGCCGGCCGCCGCCCGCGGATCGTCGTCACCGACGTCGGCGCGCGGGACTGATGCAGCGCGCGGTCGGGCTGCCGTCGGGCTGCGCTCCAGATCCTTGTCCAGGTCCTCGTCCAGATCCTTGATCGCGCCGCGTCACGACCCGGCCCGGTCGAGCCCGGCGGCGATCAGCGCCCGGTCGAGGCCGTCGCCGCCGGCCGAGAGCGCCTCGCGCAAGGCGGCCTCGCCGTCATAGACCATCACGTCGCAGGCCTCCTCCACCGGATCCGCACCGCGATGCAGGCAGGTGCGGATCACGTAGCGGCCGTCCGGCGTGCGGTAGAGCGTCTGCGTCACCGGTACGGGGTCGCCGGGCGGACTCGTCGTCCGGCCGATCGGGTCGGCGAACAGGCTCACCGGATCCCGGCCCGGGCGCGGGGCCGGCGCGGAGGAGTCGTGGCTTTCCGGCATCGTCATCCTCCAGTCTTGCAACTCTGACAATGAAGCCGAGTAATAGCGGCGACAATACACCCTACGATCGCCGCCGCGGTCACAATTGACAACTCAGAGTTATATCTGCGCACCGAAACGCACTCGCTGAACTCTGGCGAACGGCGCCATGACAGCGCAAGCCGCGGTTCGACGCATCCCCGTTTTAGGGCATGACTGGTGCAGGAGTCAGGTTTTCACAGGTAAAGTGTGCGCAGGCCGCGCCGTTACGCGTCGAGCGCACCGTCGTCGAGGGGCGCGATCGGCTCGTCCTTGATCTGGTCGAGGGCGAGCGCGGTGCGCACCGTGCGCACGTTGGGCAGGCCGGTGAGGTGGCCGACGAGCTGCTGGAAGGCGCCGAGATTCGGCGCGACGCATTTGAGCAGGAAGTCGGTCTCGCCCGAGAGGGTCCAGCACTCGCGCACCAGCGGCCAGCCGCGCATCTCCGCCGCGAAGGCGGCGAGCTCCGCCTGGCCCTGCGCGGCGAGCTGCACCATGGCGAAGCACACCACCTCGTAGCCGAGCGCCTTGGGCTCGAGGAGCGCCCGGTAGCCGCGGATGATGCCGGCCTCCTCGAGCGCGCGGACCCGGCGCAGGCAGGGCGGCGCCGACAGGCCGACGCGCCGCGCCAGCTCCACGTTGGTGATGGAGCCGTCGGCCTGCAGCTCCCGGAGGATCGCCCAGTCGATGGCGTCGAGGCGGGCGGGCAAGGCGGCTACGCGATCCTGGCGGGTGACGGGTCGAGGGTGAGTAGCCGCCCGGCGGGGCCGGCACAAGGCGCCCGCACGGTGCGCGCGGTCTCGCGGCCCGTTGCTCCGCGCCGGCTCGTCTCTTATGGGGGATGTCCCGCGTGACTGGCGAGGTTCAAGGTGGTCCGACCACCGGGGAGCGCGGGCATCGTTTCCGCCGCTCGCCTGGGCACCCTTCCCGAGCCGACCACGGGGTGACCCATGAACGCCGCACTGTCGAACGCCGCACTCTCGAACGCCGGACCCGCCGCCGCCTCGCCGGACGCGCCGACCGGATCCCTGCCCGAGGTGCTGGATCGCCTCGACCGCCTGACCGACTGGGAGAAGCGGCCGCGGGGCGGGATGCGGGTCGGGCTCGCGCCGATGCGCGACCTGCTGCACCGGCTCGGCGCGCCGCAGGCGCGCCTGAAGGTCGTCCATGTCGGCGGCACCAAGGGCAAGGGCTCGGTCTGCGCGCTCGTCGAGGCCGGGCTGATGCGGGCGGGCCTGCGGGTCGGGCGCTACGCCTCGCCCCACGTCGAGGCGATTACCGAGCGGGTCTGCCTCCAGGGCCGGCCGGTCGAGGATGCCGTGCTCGCCGGGGCGCTGGCCCGGGCGCTCGACGCCCACGAGGCGGCGCGCCGCGACGGCACCGCGGGCCTCGAGGCGACCTGGTTCGACGTCCTGACCGCCGCGGGCCTCGCGATCTTCGGCGAGGCCGGACTCGACTGGGCGGTGGTCGAGGTCGGGCTCGGCGGGCGCCTCGATTCGACCAACGCGGTCGACGGCGCGGTCGCGGTCGTCACCAATGTCGGGCTCGAGCACACCGAGATTCTCGGCACCACCCGCGCGGCCATCGCCGCCGAGAAGGTCGGCATCCTCAAGCCCGGCGCGGCGCTCGTCACCACCCTCGCTCCCGACGACGAGGCCGGTGCCGTCCTGGCCGCGCGCGCCGCCGCCCTCGGCTGCCCGGTCCTGCGGCCGACGCTTCCGGACGCGGGCTCGATCGCCGGGGAGAACGCGGCGCTCGCCGGCCTCGTCCTCGACCGTCTCGGCGCCGGCGGGGCGTGCGGCCGCGACGGCGCGCGGCTCGGCGCGGACCTCCTCGATGCCGAAACGTGCGCGGGCGCCCGCCTGCCCGGGCGGCTCGAGCGCCGGGTCGTCCCGACCGCGCGCGGCCCGGTGCCGGCGGTGCTCGACGGCGCCCACGTGCCGTTCAACCTCGCGGCGGTCCTGCGCGACCTCGATCGCGACCCGGGCCTCCCGGGGACCTGCACCGCGCTCGTGGCGCTCGCCGGCGACAAGGACGCGGCGGGGTTTTTCGCCGTGCTGGCCCGGCACGCCGCGGCGGTCGTGTGCACCGAGATGCCGGAACGGCGCGGCCACGGCGCTGCGGCGCTCCGGGCGCTCGCCGCCGCCGAGGGGCTGGAGGCCGAGGCGGTGGCGATCCCGGACGCGGCGCTCGCCCGGGCGGCGGACCTCGCCGCCCGGCGCGGCGGCTGGCTGCTGGTGACCGGCTCGCTCCACCTCGTCGGTGCGCTGCGGGCGGCGACCGAGGCGCCCTGAGCGCGGGCCCGGCGTCGTGATCGCGTGCGGAGGGCGGGACGCGGACGTCCCGCGACGGCGACGAGGGGCGGGGGCGCGAGGCCGGTCCGCTCACTGGCTCGCCGGCACGTATAGCTGTCGTGAGTACCACGGGAGCGAGACGGCGCTCACCAGCTGCTGCGAGCCGTCGAAGATCTTGCCGAGCAGGCCGCCCGAGGCCCTGAAGGTGAGGCCCCTCGCCTTGTCGACGCCGTTCGGCGCGCTCGCCAGGACGACCAGCCCCTGATCGATCCGGTAGGTCCGCCGGACCCGGCCGTCGACCGCCGAGACGTTGCGCGAATCGGCCTGCACGCGGCTCGGCTGGGAGCGCTCGTAGCCGATCTGGAACGCGATCTGCTCGCCGCCCTCGCCCGCGACCGACCATGTCTCCTCGACGCTCCCCTTCAGGTTCGTCGCCCGCAGGGTCCTCTCGACCGTCACCTTCGCCGGCTTGCCGACCTTGTAGAAACCGGGCGCGGTCTCGCCATCGCCGTAGGCCTCGACGATGGCGAAGGCCGTCTCCGCGGCGTTCCTGGCCGGAACCGACAGGATGACGGTCGCCTCTTCTCCTCCGACCGGCTTGCCGCCCTGGTCGATCGTCGCCAGTCGTTCGGCGAACACGATGGAGAGATTGGCTCCCTTGGCGGGTCCTTGCGCGACCGGCGCGAGTGTCCATCCCTCCGGCAGGAGCTTCTGCACGACGTCGTCCCTGACTTTGAAGGTGAGCACCGTGCGGGTCTCGACGGCGGCCCCGGAATAGACGCCCAACGTCTCGGCGGGCGGCAGGGGCGCCTGGGCGAGCGCCGGAATTCCACAGGTGACGACGAGGATAGAAGCGAGCAAGGCGCACCGCATGGCAGCTGTCCCCTTCCTATGCCATCTCTGACTGAGCCACTATCCGCGCGATACTGACATCAGACAAGAAATAACGTGTAATCGATCTCGCATTCGGCCCTCGAACGGTCAGCCGACCTGGTCGAGCGGCAGGTGGGGACGAGGGAACGTCTCGCGCAGGCACGAGCCGCCTCGCGCTCGCGGCATCGCGCCGCGATCGGGCGTTGTCCTAGCGCAGCAACGCCAGCGCCAGCGGCACCAGCACCGCGGTCAGGAAGGCGTTGAGCCCCATCGCGATGCCCGCGAAGGTGCCGGCGACCTCGCTGACCTGGAAGGCGCGGGCGGTGCCGATGCCGTGGGCGGCGAGGCCCGCCGCGAAGCCGCGGGCGCGGTAATCCCGGATGCCGAGGCGGTCGAGGAGCGGCGTCACCATGATGGCGCCGAGGATGCCGGTGAGGATGACCAGCACGGCGGTCAGCGTCGGATCGCCGCCCAGCGCCGAGGTGATGCCCATGGCGACGCTGGCGGTGACGGATTTCGGCGCGAGCGCGATCAGGATCGAATCCGGCACGCCCAGCAGCTTCGCGGTGCCGATGCCGGTGGCGAGCGCCACCGTGGAGCCGACCACGAGGGCCGCCAGCATCGGCACCAGCACCCGGGTCACGGTCTTGCGGTGCTCGTAGAGCGGGATCGCCAGGGCGACCGTGGCGGGACCGAGCAGGAAGTGCACGAACTGCGCGCCCTCGAAATACACCGCGTAGGGCGTGCGGGTGACGACCAGGACGAGGCCGACCATCCAGATCGCGTGCAGCACGGGGTTCGCGAGCGGGTGGCGGCCGGTGGCGGCCGACACCCGGTCGGCGACGACGTAGGCGGTGAGCGTCACGGTGAGCCACAGGAGCGGCGTGCGCGACAGGAACACCCAGAGGGCGAAATCCCCGGTCACCGCCTGGTCCTCATCGCCCCGTCCTCATCGCCCGACCCGTCTGGCGACGTACGAGAAAGTGGAGACGGTGGCGACGAGGGCGAGCGCCGTCGAGACCACCAGCGCCACCGCGAGGGCGACGCCGTGGGCGGCCAGGACGTCGAGCCGGCCGATCACGCCCGCGCCCGCCGGCACGAACAGCAGCGACAGGTGGGCGAGCAGCCCCTTGCCGGTGCGCTCGAGCGTGCCGTCGACGAGGGGAGCCGGAAGGCCGCCGGGGCGCCGGTCGCGCAGGGCGAGCACCCCGAGGAGGAGCGCCATGCCGACGACCGGGCCCGGGACGGGGAGCGCGAAGGTCCGAGCCAGGATCTCGCCGGCGAGCTGGCACAGCAGCAGCAGGGTCAGGCTGAGGATCATGACGCCGCGAGCGCCCCCGCGCCCTCCCCCGTCCCGGCTCCGGCGAGCCAGTGGTCGAGGAAGGCGTCGAGCCAGGCCGCGACGCGGCCGTCATGCATCAGCCGGCCCTCGATCTGCCGCGCCCGGTCCTGCGCGCCGGGCAGGCGCAGGCGCTCGGCGGCCCGCACGGTCCAGCGGCAGATCATGGCGTGGGTGACCTCCGGGTGGAACTGGAGGCCGAAAGCCGAGGGCCCGACCCGGATCGCCTGGGTCGGGAAGTCGTCGCCGGTGGCGAGCGTGTCGGCCCCGGACGGGCAGGTGAAGCCCTCGCGGTGCCAGTGGTAGACGTGGGAGGGCCAGGGCTGGCCGATCTCGCCGGCGAAGTCCCGCCCCGCCGCGGTCGGCAGCAGGGGATAGTAACCGATCTCGGCCCGGCCCTCCGGATGGGCGCAGACCGTGGCGCCGAGGCACTTCGCCAGCATCTGCGCGCCGAGGCACAGGCCGAGGAACGGCCGCCCCTCGCGCAAGGGGACCCGGATCCAGTCGATCTCCTGGCGCACGAAGGCGTCGCCGTCGTTGGCGCTCATCGGCCCGCCGAAGATCACCGCGCCGGCATGGTCGCGCAGCGTCTCCGGCAAGGGATCGCCGAAGCGGGGACGGCGGATGTCGAGGGGATGGCCGCGCTCCTGGAACAGCCGGCCGAGGCGGCCGGGGGTCGATTGCTCCTGGTGCAGGATCAGCAGCACCGGCCTGCGCCCGGGCTGCGGGATCGCGAAGGGGCTCACCATGGCGGGACTTACCGGGCCGGCACGTGCGGCGTCGGCAGCCCCGCGAGGGCGACCGCCCGGGTGGCGGTGATCGCGGCGTCGTCGAAGCCGAGGAGCTGGCCGACGCGCCAGACGAGGTCGTCCTCGAACTCGTGCACCTGCCCGTCGGCGGCCGCGACCGCCCAGGCGAGGCCGAGCAACCCGCGCCGCTCCTCCTCCGGCACGTCGCGGCCGATCATCTCGACGAGTTCGGCCACGTCGCGGGTCGCGTCGTCGAAGTCGATCGCGCGCTCGATCAGGGCCTTCGCCCCGGCCTCGGTGGCCGCGAAGCGGTGGGTCAGCAGGCGGGCGAGGCGATCGCGCTCCACCGCCGCGAGGGTACCGTCGACCCGCGCCACGTGGACGAGCAGGGCCGCGGCGGCGAGGTGCTGCTCGTCGGCGGCGTCGGGCGGCGAGGCGGGCGCGCCGAACATCTCGGTGGCGTAGGCGCGAAGGCGGGCGATCAGGGGCATTGAGGGAATTGGGATATTCGGCCCGCTTATGGTCGGGATTCGCCGACGCCACGTCAAGCGCCAAGGGCGCCGGGCCAGGCCCGCGAGCCCTGCGCCGGGGGTCTGCGTCCACGCGCCGGACGGTGGGAGCGCCCACGCCTTCCGACCCGCCCGTCCGACGCTCCGCAGGCTGCTGCCGCGCGGTTCGCCAGGGGAATCGCTTGCCAAGCCGCCGCGCCCCGGCTATGACGGCGCCCATCGATCGCCGGCTCACCCGGCCCGGTCGGCGCCGCAATAGCTCAGCTGGTAGAGCACCTCATTCGTAATGAGGGGGTCGGGGGTTCGAATCCCTCTTGCGGCACCACTTTTTCCCCCGACGATCGAACGGACGAGCGCTTCGCGATGCGAGGCAGCCCCGAAGTCCGTCTCTCTTCCCCACGACAGAGCGAGAGTGCGATGAGGCGTTCCCTCGCCCCCGGCGCGTCCGAGGCGGCCCGGTTGGCCGCCTGGACCGAACTCGACACCGGCCCGATTCCCGGCACGGACCGCGTCCTGCGCCTCGTGCGGCGCGACGACGAGTTCCTGATCGTCGTCGACGGGATGGAGCTGATGGGCAGCCATCGCAGCGGCTCGGAGCGCGAGCTCGCGGCCCTGGCGTGCGAGGAGCTGCGCGGCCATCCGGCGCCGCGGGTGCTGATCGGCGGGCTCGGCATGGGCTTCACCCTGCGGGCGGCCCTCGCCGTCCTCGGGCCGCAGGCCCGGGTCGTGGTGGCGGAGCTGGTGCCGGCGGTGGCGGCCTGGGCCCGCGGCCCCCTGGCGCATGTCTTCGGCGACTGCCTCGACGATCCGCGGGTCGAGATCCGCGCGGGCGACGTCAACCGGGTGATCCAGTCCGGGCCGGAAGCCTGGGACGCGGTCTTGCTCGACGTCGACAACGGGCCGCGCGGCCTGGTGAGCCGGGGGAACGACCGGCTCTACGACGCCTGGGGCCTCAAGCGGGCGCGCTGGAGCCTGCGGCCGGGCGGCGTGCTCGGCATCTGGTCCGGCTGCCCGGACCGGAAGTTCAAGTCGCGGCTGCAGCGCACCGGCTTGCGCGTGACGGAGCACCGCATCCGTTCCGAGCGCCCCGGGCGCACGCCCCACGTGGTCTGGCTCGCGCGGCGCCCGGGCGCCTGACGCGGCGCATCGCGGCTCAGGGCGCGGTCAGCAGCGGTGCCGTGACCACGAGGGTGATGGCGAGCGCGAGCGCGAGCGCCAGGACGAAGGAAGCGCAGCGCCCGGCGGCGCCCGGCAGATCCGTCCGCATCAGAAGGTCCTTCTGCGGCAGGGATGCGAAACACGGCCCGATCATGACGAGATTGCTTGCCGACGAGGAGTGATCGGCCGCGTCATAGCACAACCGATCCGTTTCGCGGCGGCGCGACGAGACGCAGCGTCTCGAACACTTGCCCGGGCGTCTCATACCCTCGCGCCTCGGCATCGACCCGTCGATGCCGAGGCGTCCGGCGCATCGGCGCCGACGCCCGTTCTTGCTTGGCCAGCGCCTTCGAACGGATCCGTTCGAAGGCGCTGCGGCATCGGACCGGCGCGGATTGTTTCCGGACGGGGTCCGGGGTGGCGCCTCCCGGTCAGCCGACGATCGCCGCAGGGCGTCCGGTCCGCCGCGGCGGACGAAGCGATGATCGCCGAAGATGTTCGTGGCGTCAGGTTGCGGATTGACGCTGAGGATCCGCTCCCACATCGCAGGTTGACGGAGCGAGCCTGACGAGAGAGGCGGATGCCAGCGCGATGGTGGAGCGGGACGCGACGGATTTCAGGCTCGACCGGCTCGTGGCCGAGCAGCAATTCACCCTGTGGCACGACCTGGTGCAGCCCCTGTTCCGGGTCAGCCTCGACCGGGATTGCGCGGCATCGTTCCGGGCCGAGATCCAGGCCGTGGCGGTCTCCGATGCGCTGCTGACGACCTGCGCGTCGCGGGCGCAGGGTTTCGAGCGCGACGCGGGCGACGTGCGCAACTCCGGCTGGGATCACATCGTGATCCAGCATTACGTCGCGGGGAGCTTCGAGGGGCTGTGCGGCGACAGGGCCGTGGCGGTGGCGGCCGGGGACATCAACGTCCTCGACCTCAACCGCACCCTGCGCACGCGATCGACGGACTTCTCCAACCTCACGCTGATCCTGCCGCGGGACCGGCTTCCGATCGCCGCGTCGCACGACCTGCACGGGCACGGGATCGGCCGGGCGAACGGGCTCGCACCGGTGATCGGCGGCCACCTGCGGAGCCTCGCCGCGCACGCGCCGTTCCTGTCGCCGCGGGAGGCGAGCACCGCCCTCGACGCTCTCTGCCTGATGCTCTCGGGCAGCGATCTGCGCGAGGCCGATCCGCTCGTGCGGGCCGCCGCCAGCGCCAGCGTGCACGAGCGGATCTGCACCTACATCGATCAGCACCTCGACGACCCGAGCCTCAGCCCGGCGGGGATCGCGGCAGCGTGCCGGGTGTCGCGGGCGACGCTGTACCGCCTGTTCGGGTTCGACGGCGGCGTGATGGCCTACGTCGCCGGGCGCCGGCTCGACCGGGCCTTCGCGGCCCTCAGCCGGCCCGACGACGGAAGGGGCGGCATCGCCCAGGTGGCCTATCGCAGCGGATTCACGAGCGAGACCCATTTCAGCCGCTCGTTCCGGAGCCGCTTCGGGATGACCCCGCGGGACGCCCGCCGCTTCGCCCGCGACGGGCTCCGCCCGGCCGCGCCCGGCCTCGGCCCGCGGGACTGGGTGCAGACGATGCGGCGCCTGCGCGAGACGCTGTGAGCGCGACGTCCTGGGCGCGCGACGTCCTGAACGACGCTCAAGGCAGCGCGCCGATCCGCTCCTTGGCGCGGGTCATGGTGTCCTCGCAGGCCCGCTCGTTGCCGGCGCGGTCCTGCTCGCGCGCCGTGGCGATCAGGCCCCGCGCCTCGGCGATCCGCCCCGCATCCGGCACGGTCGCGGGGTCGCTCGGGCGGCCCGCGGGCGGGGCCGCGAGGGCCTTGGGCGACCCTTGGGATGTCGGCGTGCTGCCGGTGACCGACGCGGCCCCGGGACTCTCGAGCCGGCGCTCGATCGTGGCGATCTGCTCCGCGCACGGGGTCGCGGCGGCGGTGGTGGCCATGAGCGGAGTGGCAACGAGCGGAACCAAGATCCCTGCCCCGATCAGCACGGCTCGCATGACGGCGTTCTCCTGCCTGGAACCGCCTTCGGCGGGCGGCGACGGGGAGCAACGGCTCTCGGGCGGTCGCGGTTCGCGACCGGGATCGTCGCCGCGATGTCGCACCGCGCGGCGGGCGCACCGCTCAGATGCATTCCCGGCGTGAGGCCGCCTCGACCAGGCGCAGAACCGCGCGCCGGGTCTCGGGATCGGCGATCCGGTTGAAGGCGCGCAGGAGCCGGATCGTCTGGCGCGCGAAATCCGGCTCGGCGCCCACCCTCGCCGGCGCCGCGTCGTAGGCCGGTCCGATGGCTGCCCCGAGCAGCGCCTCGATCTCGCGCAGGCGGTATACCGACAGGCTCCCGGCTGACGCTGCGGCGTGCCCACGGGAGGATCGCGGCCTGCCGCCGGGATCGAACGCGCCATCGGACATCGGCTCCTCCCGCCCCTCGATCGAGGTGCGACGCGTCCCGCGGGCTCGCGCCCCGACCGCCGCACCGTGGGTCGCAGGTTACGGTCGCGGTCATTCGCAGGCAAACGAGAATGAGGGGCCGGGCCATGATCGAACGGATGCCCCGGGTGCGGAGCGGCGCCGGCGGCAGGGCCCAGCCATTCGCGGTCGGCATGTCTCCCGCGGCCGTCGGCGCCTACAGAGGGTAGGCCCTGCCCCGGACGGCCCGTCCCGAGAGCCCGGCATCGAGAGCCCGGCACCGAGAGGCCGGCGAGAGGATCGCGAGCGGACCGAGCGATGAAGATGTCACCACGGCGTTCCGGACAGGCGTCGCTCACCCTCCTCGTCGCCGTGACCATGACCGGGACGGTGGCCCTGCACATCTTCGTGCCGGCGCTCGCGGCGGCGGCCGCCGATCTCGGGACCACGCCGGTCGCGGCGCAGCTGACGATCACCCTCTACCTCGTCGGCCTCGCCTGCGGGCAGCTGGTCTACGGCCCGCTCTCGGACCGGTTCGGCCGCCGCCCGGTGCTGATCGCCGGCCTGTCGCTCTACCTCGCGGGGCTCTTCCTCGCGATTCCCGCCACCTCGATCGAGGTGCTGATCCTCGCCCGGGTGCTGCAGTCGCTCGGGGCCTGCGGCTCCCTGGTCCTCGGCCGGGCGATGGTGCGCGACGTCTCGACCGCCACCGACGCGGCCCGCAAGATCGCGATCCTCACCATGGCGATGACGCTGACGCCGGCGCTCGCGCCGGCGATCGGCGGCCTCGTCGCCGGCGCCTTCGGCTGGCGGGCGGTGTTCGTGGTTCTCGCCGCGGTGGTGGCGGGCCTCGGCGCGCTCGTGGTGCTCACCCTGCCGGAGACCAACCGGCGGCCGGTCGCGCTCCCGGGGATCGGCGCCGTGGCCGGGGCCTACCTGCGGCTCCTGCGCGACCCCGTCTACCGGGCCTACGTGCTCGCCGGGGCCTGCGCCGGCACCAGCCTCTACGCCTTCCTGGCGGTGGCGCCGTTCCTCCTCGTCGACCGGCTCGGGCGCTCGTCGCAGGAGGTCGGACTCGACTGCCTGATCGTGGTGGCCGGGATGGTGGTGGGTTCCGCCCTCGCCGGGCGCCTCGCCGGCCGCGTGCCGATCCTGCGCGCCGCCAAGGTCGGCAACGGCGTCTGCCTCGCCGCCGCCCTGGCGCTCCTGGCGATCGACCGCGCCGGGGCGCTCACCGTCGTGACGCTGCTCGCGCCGCTGGTACTCTACGCGGTCGGCATCGGGCTCTTGGGACCGAACGCGGTGGCCGGGCTGATGAACGTCGACCCCCACGCCGCCGGTTCGGCCTCGAGCCTCTACGGCTTCATGCAGATGGCGCTCGGCGCGCTGTTCACCCTCGCGGTCGCCACCTGGCACGACGGCTCGGCGACCCCTGTGGCGGCGACCCTGCTCGCGGCGTCGGTGATCGCCGCGCTCTCGCTGCGACGGGTTCGAAACGGGCCCGCGGCGGGCGACGCGGACCTGTGAACACACGTTAACCTTTTCTTAACTCGGCCGTTGCCCCGGCGGAGCCGCCGTGCGACCAACTCGTTAACGAGAGCTTAACGGTTGCGGGTGCGGGTCGGATGCGTATCGCGGGTCGCCGGAATGGAATCGGAATCGCGCGGGTCGCGGCTTTCGCCGCCGCGCTCCTCGCCTCGGTCGGCGGCGCCGGCAGCCAGACCCTGGCCGCGCTTCCCGCGGTCACCGTACCGGCCGCCCCGGTCGGCGAGGCCCGGCCGGTCCCGGCCTGGACCGAGTTCTGCGCCCGCTACGCCTCCGAATGCGCGGTCGATCCGAGCGAGCCGGCCCAGGTGACGCTCACCCCGCGGCTGTGGCAGACGGTCACCGGCGTCAACCGCCAGGTCAACACCAGCTTGCGCGCCGTGACCGACATGGAGCATTGGGGCGTCCCGGACCGCTGGGACCTCGCCGAGGACGGCTCGGGCGATTGCGAGGATTTCCAGCTGCTCAAGCGCAAGCTGCTGGCCCAGGCCGGCCTGCCGCGGCGCGCGATGCGGATGACGGTGGTGATCGACGAGAAGGGCGAGGGCCACGCCGTGCTGATGCTGCGCACCGACCGCGGCGACCTCGTCCTCGACAACAAGACCAGCGCCGTGCTGCCCTGGCACAAGACCGGCTACACCTACATCAAGCGCGAGGGCGACGAGGGCGTGCGCTGGGTCTCCCTCGGCCGGGCGGTGTCGCCGGTCGTCACCGCGAACCGCTGAGGCCGGCCCCGAACTGGGCCGCCAGGGCCTCGCTCGCCAGCTCGGCGCTGCCGTTCGTCCAGGGCAGCGCCAGCACCACCCGAACGCCGGGCGCCGGTGCGGGAGGGGCCGGGCGCGCCAGGGGCGCGCTGATCGGCGCCGGGTCGAGCGCCGGGCGCAGGGCGAGGGCCGCCGCCTCCTGGCCGCCCCTGCTCAACAGGACGGCCGACCCGATCGCGACGATGAGCGCGGCCTGGAAGACCAGCCGCCGTACGGTCCGAAACATTCGAAGCACTCGCCTGTCATGCGGCGACGTGTTGTGTGTCCGTCGCTCGCTTGGTCTCACCATCGGCCGGCACCGCTTAACGAGCGGTCGTCGGCGCGAGCGGCGTCCTGTTGGGATCTCGACGATTGTCGGCGATGCTGAACGGAGGTTTTACACTGTCCTTCATCGTCCCATAACCTTGACGGAGCGCGAACGCGCGGCCTCGTCGAGGGCGCGGGGGTGGGAAGGAGCCTGCGCCCGCGCTATACTCATCCCCCACGAGGATGCGGACGGAGCCGGGATCGATGCGGATGGGGTGGCGGACGGGACGGACGCTGTCGCGCCTCCTCGCTCAGGGCCTGCTCGCGGGCCTGCTCGGAGGCCTCGCCGGACCCGGGACGGCCCGGGCGCAGTACTACGACGACGGCTACGGCTACCGTCGCGCGCCCGCCTACCGGCCGGCCCCCGCGCCCGAGTCGCAGCGGCAATTCTACTGGCCGTGGGAGGACCGTCCCTCCGCCCAGCCCCAGGCGCAGGATCAGGGCCGGCCGGCCTATCGCGGCGCCTACCGCACGCCCCGCCCGCGGCGCGAGCGCGAGCGCGAGGTCGTCCACAGCCGCGAGGGCCGCTCCGTGCAGCGGCCGAAGCCCCGCCCCGCCCCGGTCGCCGCCCGCCCCGCCGCCCCGAAGCCGAAGGCCGACCCGCACACCCAGATCGCGGTGTTCGGCGATTCCCTCGCCGACCTGCTCGGCCAGGGCCTCGACACCGTCTACGAATCGAACCCGGACGTCGTGGTGATCCGCCGCGCCAAGGGCGACAGCGGCCTCGTGCGCCGGGACGTGATCGACTGGCCGAAGGCGGCGGACGACTACCTCAAGTCCAATCCGAAGGTGACGTTCGCCGTCGTGATGGTCGGCGCCAACGACCGCCAGCCCCTGCGCGACGGCGACCAGACCCTCGAGCCCTTGAGCGAGCGCTGGCGTGCCCTCTACCGCGACCGGGTCGACGGGCTGCTGAAGGTCTTCGCCGACCGCAAGGTGCCGGTGATCTGGGTCGGCGAGCCGCCGATGAAGAGCGAGACGCTCTCGGCCGACATCACCTCGCTCAACGAGATCGTCCGCGACCGCGTCCAGCGCGCGGGCGGCGTCTACGTCGACATCTGGCCGGCCTTCGTCGACGAGAACAACCGCTACGCCGCGAGCGGCCCGGACCTCGAGGGGCAGCAGGCCAAGCTCCGGACCGCCGACGGCGTGCACTTCACCCAGGCCGGCGCCCGCAAGGCGGCCCACTTCGCCGATGTCGAGATCAAGCGCCTGATCGAGGCGAAGGGCGGCACCCCTGCCCTGCCGGACGCGGTCTCCTCGCTCACCCCGGAGGCGCCGCCGGCCGCGGGCACGGCGAAGCTCGACGACGACGCGGCGATCGACCGGCTCATCACCGCGATGCTGCCGAGCCTGCCGGAGCCACCGGGCATCCCGGCCCTGCCGGTTAAGCCGGCCGCAGGCCCGGTCCTGCCGCTGACCCGCAACGAGGTCGCGCCGAACGGCACGCTCGTCACCGGCCGGCCCCGGCTCGACCGCGATGCCGGCTACACCCTGGAGCGCAGCCTGACCCGCGGCGTGGCGCCCCCGCCCCAGCCCGGCCGGGCGGACGATTTCCGCTGGCCGCGGGGGTGAGGCGCTAGCGCGCGCGGCCGGCCGTCCAGTCGATCGCGGCGTCGAACAGCGCGAGCCCGGCCGGCGCGAGGTTGGCGAAGGTCTCGTTGTCGAGGAGGAACATCGTCCGGCGGGCCGGTGCGATCGATTCGTAGTCCATGGTCGCGCCCTTCTCGTAGCCGAACACGACCGCCTGGTCCGGCTCGCCCGGCACCGTGGCGATGATGGCGGCGCCGAGTCCCGGCTTGCCCCAGTTCATCGGTGCGTCCTTGACGTAGACGGTGTTGATGCCGGCGGGCAGGCCGCCCGCCAGGGCGTGCGGAGCATTGACGAGCCAGACGAAATGCTCGGCCGAGGCCTTGCCGAAATCCCGCCCGGCCTTCTTGCCGGCCATCCCCATGTCGTCGAGGAGATCGCTCTCCCAGGTCATCACCGGCACCGCGAGTTGCCGGTAGGCGCCGAGCAGGTCGCGGCTGCGGATGTTGGAGGACAGCAGCACGAGGTCGTAGGCGGCGGCTTGTGCCGGGGAATCGTACTGGCTGCCCAGGGCCACCCGGTAGCCGCGGCCCTCCAGATGCGCCTTGATGGCGCGGTCCGCCTGGACGCGAGGATTGTCCGGCTTGACCACGATCAGGATCGTGGGCGTCCGCTCCGCGGCGGCCGCGGCGGCCGCGGCGCCGGGGAGCGCCGCGAGGAGCAGGATCGCGAGACGGAGCCGGCGGGACATCGGCCTACCACCGCCCCGTGATCGTCGCCAGCACCGTGAACGGCGCCCCCGGCACGTTGTTGAACTGGTTGTAGGGCTGCTCGACGTAGCGCGCGTCGGTCAGGTTGCGCAGGTTGAGCGAGAACCGGGCGTGCTCGTCGAGATCGTAGAACACGGCCGCATCCACCCGCGCGTAGGCCCCGACCGTGTAGTTGTTGTTGAGGTCGCCGGTGCGCTTGCCGACATACGTCACGCCGGCGCCCACGCCGAGGCCGCGCCACGGCCCCTCCTGGACCTGGTAGGTGGTCCAGACGCTGCCGCTGAAGGCCGGCACGCCGACGAGGCGGTTGCCGATCGCGAAGGTGGTGTCGCGGGTGATGCGGGCATCGAGGTAGCCGACGCCGCCGATGACCTTCCAGCCCGGCAGGACGGTGCCGGCGAGGTCGGCCTCGACGCCTTCCGAGCGCTGCTGCCCGGTGATGACCGAGAAGCCGCTGTTGACCGGATCGCTCGCCGCAACGTTGTTGCGGGTGATCCGGAACGCGGCGGTGCTGAGCGTCAGGCCGGGGTTGATGTCGTAGCGGGCGCCGACCTCGTACTGCTCGCCGGTCTCGGGCGACGGGTTGACGGCCCCGAGCACGTTGGCGGTCTGCGGCTTGAACGAGGTCGAGTAGCTGGCGTAGAGCGCCAGCGGCTCGGCCGGCCGGTAGATCAGGCCGACGCGCGGCGAGACGCCCGACAATTCCTGCGTCGGCGGCAGGCTGCGCGAGGTCGGCAGGCGGCTGAAGTAGAACTGCTCGCCGGTGTCGTAGCGCACGCCCAGGAGCAGCTGCAGCCCGTAGCCGAGCTCGATCTGGTCCTGGGCGTAGAGGCCGGTCAGCTCGTTCTTCTGCCTCAGGTCGCTCTGCAGCGAGAGCGCGCCCGGCAACGCGCCGAAGACCGGATTGAGGAAGCTCACCGACGCGATGTTGCCCTGCGTCGAGTAGGAGTGGCGATAGCCGTTGATGTACTCGATCCCGACGAGGGCGGTGTGGCGCAGGCCCAGCCAGTCGAACTTGGCGACGAGTTCCGTCTGGCTGTCGACCGAGGCGTAGGTCGAGTTGGTGGCGGTCAGCCGCCGGGTCAGCACGGTGCCGGCGGCGTTGACGCCGGTGGCCCGCGGCGAGATGAGGTCGAAGCCGCCGCCCTGCGCGTTGAGGACCTGGCGGATCATCAGGTTCTCGTTGAAGTCGTGCTCGATCTTCAGCGTGCCGAAATTCGCCATCGCGTTGTAGCGGGCGAAAGGCTCGCCGTAGTAGCGCGCGATGTTGTCGAGGGGCACGCGGCCGCGGAAGGCGGTCAGGCCCTCGTCGTACTGCCCGTCCTGCTTGGTGAACTCGCCGAGGAACGTGACCCGGGTGTCGGGGCTCGGGTTCCAGGAGAAGGCCGGGGCGACGAAGTTGCGGGAGTTGTCGCGTCCGCCGTAGTTGCGGAACGTCGGATCGGCCTCGGTCGCGAAGCTGACCCGGCCGGCCAGGCCCTCGGCACTCGGAATCGGGCCCGACACCGAGCCCTGCACCCGGCGGAAGCCGAAGCTGCCGCCCTGCACGCTCGCATCCGCCGTCGGCACCAGGCTCGGCTGGCGCGTCACGATGTTGATGACGCCGCCGGGGTCGCCGCGGCCGTAGAGCACCGAGGCCGGCCCTTTCAGCACCTCGATCCGCTCGACATCGGCGAGGTCGCGCTTGGTGACGAAGAAGTTGCTGGCCTGGTTCAGGAACACGCCGTCGATGGCGTAGGTCTGGGTGTTGAAGCCGCGGATGTTGTAGGTCTCGGTGCGGCCCTGGAGCGTGCCGGCGGGCTGCACGTTGCTGACGTTGAACAAGGCGTCGGTGAGCCGCGTCTCCTGGCGGTCGACGAGCACTTCCCGCGGGATGACGTTGACGGTCTGGGGCAGGTCGCGCAGGGCCGTATCGGTCTTGGTCGCGGTGGCGCTGCGGGTCGCGCGGTAGCCCTGGACCGGGCCGGCGGCGGTCTCCCGGAAGGCCGGCGCGCCCGCGACCGTGATCGTGTCGAGGGCGATGGCCTCAGCCGGTTCCTGCGCGCCCGCGCGACCCGCCCCGAGAATCGGCGCCGCGCCCGCGAGCAGGGCGACGAGCAGCGGCGAGCGACGCCGGCTGACGGGGCATGGACGTGAGAGCACAGGAACCTCGGGCGGAAGAAGCGACCTCCCGCCGCGTAAGCCCCAGACCTGCGGCAATCAATCGCTTCATCCCGGCAAGGTCTGGAACGATTCCAGGACCGGTCGCAATCGCCCGTCATGTTGCTTTTGCGCACCTATCCCAATGTTCGCCAGCACTCGGAAGCAGCGAATCCCTCGACAGGCCGAATTTTCATTAGAATAGATACAGCGAATTGCGTTGGATCGCGGTCGATGATGCCGGGGACGATCGAGAGCGAGATTTCGTCAGACGCCGCGTCCCACCCCAAGCGCCGTCAGGCGGTCGGGTGAAAGAGGAGGCGCGGGGTTCCCCGCTCCCCGCGGGCGGGGGACGCGGTGCCGATCCTGCCACGGCGGTGCCCGAACGGCCTGCCGCCTGGAAACGAGACGGGACCCGCGCCGATCGGAGCGGATCCCGTTGCCGTCATCAACCCCGTCCGGCGAGGACCATCGCCTCGCCTACGTACTCCGTCAGACCGGCAGGGTCGTCGCGCCCATCAGCGCCGCGTCGATGGAGCGGGCGGCCTGCCGGCCCTCCCGGATCGCCCAGACCACCAGGGACTGGCCGCGGCGCATGTCGCCCGCCACCCAGACCTTGTCGGCCGAGGTGCGATACTGGACGTCGTCGGCCAGCACGTTGCCGCGCTTGTCGCGGGCGACGCCCGACTCCTCGATCAGGCCCTGGGCGACCGGGCCGGCGAAGCCGATCGCCATGAAGACGAGGTCGGCCGGCAGCAGGAACTCGGAGCCGGCGATGGGCTTGCGGGTCTCGTCGACCCGGGCGCAGACCACGCCCTTCACCTTGCCCTTCTTGTTGCCCTCGATGCGCAAGGTCGCGGCCTGGAACTCGCGCTCGGCGCCTTCGGCCTGGCTCGACGAGGTGCGCATCTTGGTTGCCCAGTAGGGCCACACGGTCAGCTTGTCCTCGCGCTCCGGCGGGCGCGGGCGGATGTCGAGCTGGGTGACCGAGAGGGCGCCCTGGCGGAAGGCGGTGCCGACGCAGTCCGAGGCGGTGTCGCCGCCGCCGATCACCACCACGTTCTTGCCGGCGGCGAGGATCGGCTCCTCGGGCGTTGCGGCCTCCTGCCCGACCCGGCGGTTCGACTGGACGAGGTAGGGCATGGCGAAGTGCACGCCCTCGAGATCCTGGCCCGGCAGGCCGGGATCGCGCGGCGCCTCGGCGCCGCCGGCGAACAGCACGGCGTCGAACTCGTTGTGCAGGCTGGCGAAGGAGCGGGTGACGCCGATATTGACGCCGTAATGGAACTGCACGCCCTCGGCCTCCATCTGCCGCACGCGGCGGTCGATGTGGCGCTTCTCCATCTTGAAGTCGGGGATGCCGTAGCGGAGCAAGCCCCCGGCCTTCGGCTCGCGCTCGAAGACGTGGACGTCGTGGCCGACGCGGGCGAGCTGCTGGGCCGCGGCGAGGCCGGCCGGCCCCGAGCCGATGACCGCGACGCGCTTGCCGGTCTTCACCGCGGCGGGCTCGGGCACGACCCAGCCCATGCTCCAGGCCTTGTCGGCGATCGCCTGCTCGATAGTCTTGATCGCGACCGGCTGGTTCTCGAGGTTGAGCGTGCAGGCCTCCTCGCAGGGAGCCGGGCAGATGCGGCCGGTAAATTCCGGGAAGTTGTTGGTGGAGTGCAGGTTGCGCGCCGCCTCCTCCCAATCCGCGTTGAAGACGAGGTCGTTCCAGTCCGGAATCTGGTTGTGGACCGGGCAGCCGGTCGGGCCGTGGCAGAACGGGATGCCGCAATCCATGCAGCGCGCCGCCTGCTTCTTCAGGTCGTGCTCGTCGAGCGGCAGGGTGAATTCGAGGAAGTGGCGCACGCGGTCGGCCGCGAGCTGATACTTCTGCTCCTGCCGGTCGAATTCGAGGAAGCCTGTGACCTTGCCCATCGGTGAAGTGCTCAGTTCGTGAAGTGATCGGGCCGGCGGCGGGTCTTAAGCGACCCCGGCGACGGTGGCGGATGTGGGGAGCGCGTCCCCGCAGCGGGTGAGCCAGGCCCGGATGGCGGGCCGGGATGTCAGATCGAATCCGCCCTCGTCGGCGAATTGCGTATAGGCGAACAATGCGACATCCGCGATGCTGACCGCAGTGCCGACGAACCACCGAGCGGCGGTCAAGTGTCGCTCCATGAGGTCGAGGGCGGCCTCGCCCCCGGATACCCGCTTCGGGTCGCGGGTCTCGGCCGGTTCGCCACGGTAGCGCATGTGAAAGCGGCAGACCGCGATGGTCGGCTCGTGGCTGTACTGCTCCCAGAACAGCCACTCGTCGATCTTCGCCTGTGTCCAGGGATCGTCCGGCAGCAGGGCTGAGCCGCGGGCGAGGTAGCGGATGATCGCGTTCGATTGGGCGAGCGTCCGCCCATCGTCGAACACCACGCCCGGGACTTGGCCCACAGGAAAGCGGGCCAGATACTCGGGCGTGCGGCTCTCGCCCTGCATGATGTCGACCGGCATCCAGGTATAGGCGAGCCCGAGGTGATCGGCGACGTACCGCACCTTGAGGCAGTTGCCCGACATCATGTCGCCGTAGACCTTCACCGCGGTCCCTCCTGTACATCCCCGATCGTCGACACGGCGCTACCCCCCTCTGCGCAGGGCTGTCCGGAGAAAAGAAATGCCGCGGGTTCTCTCCTCTCCCCGCGGGCGGGGAGAGGGCTGCTGACCCCTTGCCGGGTCAGCAGCGAGCCCACAGGGCGAGGGTGAGGGGGTTTTTCCGGAGGAGCCTCATCCGTCGACACCCCCTCACCCTCGCTCCGGCTGCGCCTCCGCTTGCTACGGACCCGCCAAGGGGTCCGTAGCCCTCTCCCCGCCCGCGGGGAGAGGGGAAAGCTGAGCCTTCTCCTTCCCCGGACAACCCTCCCCCGCAGAGGGGGGAGGGTTCAGGTCTGCGCTACTCCGCCGCCACCGGCATCCGGGCCCGCTCCATCTCGCGCAAAGCCCGCCGGTACTCGACCGGCATCACCTTCACGAACTTGGTGCGGTAGGTCTGCCAGTTGTCGATGATCGCCTTGGCGCGCACCGAGCCGGTATACTTCAGGTGGTTGTTGATGAGCCCGACGAGGCGCTCCTCGTCGTGGCCGGACATGTCGGCCAGGATGTCGATGCGCCCCTTGGTCTCGAGGTCGCCGTCCTGGTGGAAGCGGCGCATGAACTCGTCCTCCTCCTCGACCGGCTCGAGATCGACCATCGACAGGTTGCAGCGCTTGGCGAACGAGCCGTCCTCGTCGAGCACGTAGGCGATGCCGCCCGACATGCCGGCCGCGAAGTTGCGCCCGGTCTCGCCGATCGACACGACGACGCCGCCGGTCATGTACTCGCAGCCGTGGTCGCCCATGCCCTCGACCACCGCGATGGCGCCCGAGTTGCGCACCGCGAACCGCTCGCCGGCCGAACCCCGGATGTAGGCCTCGCCGGCGATGGCGCCATACAGCACCGTGTTGCCGACCATGATGGTCCGGTCCGACGGCGAGCCCAGCGCATCCGAGGGACGGATGATCAGCTTGCCGCCCGACAGGCCCTTGCCGACGTAGTCGTTGGCGTGGCCGGTCAGGCTGAGCGTCACGCCGGCGGCGAGCCAGGCGCCGAAGCTCTGGCCGGCGGTGCCGGTGAGCTTCACCGTCAGGGTGTCGTCCGGCAGGCCCTCGTGGCCGTGCGCCTTGGCGACCGCACCCGACAGCATCGCGCCCGCGGCCCGGTCGGAGTTGCGGATCACGTCCTCGACGGTCACGGCCGTGCAGGTCTCGATCGCGTCGCCGATGGCGGACAGGAGCCGCCGGTCGAGGACCTGGTCGATCGGGTGCTTCTGGGTCTCGACGTGGCGAAGCGCCACGGTCTCCGGCACGTCCGGCTTGTGGAACAGCCGGGTGAAGTCGAGCCCCTTGGCCTTCCAGTGCGAGATCGCCGCGAGCTTGTCGAGGTACTCGGACCGCCCGATCAGGTCGTCGAGCCTCGTCACGCCCAAGCTGGCCATCAGCTCGCGCACCTCTTCCGCGACGAAGAAGAAGTAGTTGATGACGTGCTCAGGCGTGCCCTTGAAGCGCTTGCGCAGCACCGGGTCCTGGGTCGCGACGCCGACCGGGCAGGTGTTGAGGTGGCACTTGCGCATCATGATGCAGCCGGCCGCGATCAGGGGCGCGGTCGAGAAGCCGAACTGGTCGGCGCCGAGCAAAGCCGCGATCAGCACGTCCCGGCCGGTGCGGATGCCGCCGTCGGCCTGGAGCGCCACCCGGCCGCGCAGGTGGTTGAGCACCAGGGTCTGCTGGGTCTCGGCCAGACCGATCTCCCACGGCCCGCCGGCATGCTTGATCGAGGTGAGCGGCGCCGCGCCGGTGCCGCCGTCGAACCCGGAGATGGTGATGTGGTCGGCGCGCGCCTTGGCGACGCCGGCCGCCACCGTGCCGACGCCGACCTCCGCCACCAGCTTGACCGACACGTCGGCCGCCGGGTTGACGTTCTTGAGGTCGAAGATCAGCTGGGCCAGATCCTCGATCGAGTAGATGTCGTGGTGCGGCGGCGGCGAGATCAGGCCGACGCCCGGGGTCGAGTGGCGGACCTTGGCGATCTTGGCGTCGACCTTGTGGCCGGGCAGCTGGCCGCCCTCGCCGGGCTTCGCTCCTTGAGCCACCTTGATCTGCATCATGTCGGCGTTGACGAGGTACTCCGCCGTGACGCCGAAGCGGCCCGAGGCCACCTGCTTGATCGCCGAGCGGCGCGAGCGGCCGTCCGGCAGCGGCCGGTAGCGCTCGCGCTCCTCGCCGCCCTCGCCCGAGTTCGAGCGGCCGCCGAAGGAGTTGACGGCGATCGCGAGCGTCTCGTGCGCCTCCTTGGAGATCGAGCCGTAGGACATCGCACCGGTGGCGAAGCGCTTGACGATCTCGACCGCCGGCTCGACCGCGTCGATCTCGACCGGCGCCCGGCCGATCTCCGCCGCGCTCTTGATCCGGAACAGGCCGCGGATCGTCTTAAGGTGGTTCTCCTGCTCGTTCACCATCTTCGCGTAGGCGCGGTAGCGGTCGGGCAGGTTGAGCCGCACCGCGTGCTGGAGCGTCGCGACGGTGTCGGGCGTCCAGGTATGGGCCTCGCCGCGCAGGCGGTAGGCGTACTCGCCGCCGACATCGAGGGCGGTGCGGTAGACCGGTGCGTCGCCGAAGGCGTCCTGGTGGCGCCGGCCCGTCTCCTCGGCGATCTCGGCCATGCCGATGCCCTCGATGGTCGTCGCCGTGCCGAAGAAGTCGCGCTCGACGAAGGTCGAGTTCAGGCCGATCGCGTCGAAGATCTGCGCGCCGCAATAGGACTGGTAGGTCGAGATGCCCATCTTGGACATCACCTTGAGCAGACCCTTGTCGATCGACTTGATGTAGCGATAGACGATCTCCTCGTCGGTGAGCTCGGGCGGCAGCTCGTCCTTCATCGCGATCAGCGTCTCGAAGGCGAGGTACGGGTTGATCGCCTCGGCGCCGTAGCCGGCGAGGCACGCGAAGTGGTGCACCTCGCGCGGCTCGCCCGATTCGAGCACGAGCCCGACCGAGGTGCGAAGCCCCTTGCGGATCAGGTAGTTGTGCACCGCCGCGGTGGCGAGGAGCGCGGGGATCGGGATCCGGTCCGGGCCGACCGCGCGGTCGGACAGCACGATGATGTTGTAGCCGCCGCGCACCGCCGCCTCGGCGCGGTCGCAGAGCCGGTCGAGGGCGCCGTCCATCGCCTGCGCGCCGGTCTCGGCCGCGTAGGTGATGTCGAGGGTCTTGGTGTCGAAGCGGTCCTCGAAATGGCCGATGCAGCGGATCTTCTCGAGGTCCGCGTTGGTCAGGATCGGCTGGCGCACCTCGAGGCGCTTCTTGCGCGAGGTGCCCTCGAGGTCGAGGATGTTCGGCCGCGGCCCGATGAACGAGACGAGGCTCATCACGGCCTCCTCGCGGATCGGGTCGATCGGCGGGTTCGTCACCTGCGCGAAGTTCTGCTTGAAGTAGGTGTAGAGGAGCTTGGGCTTGTCGGAGAGCGCCGAGAGCGGCGTGTCCGTGCCCATCGAGCCGACGGCCTCCTGGCCGGTCACGGCCATCGGCTGCATCAGGAGCTTGAGGTCTTCCTGGGTGTAGCCGAAGGCCTGCTGGCGATCGAGCAGCGACACGTCGGTGCGCGACTCGCGCGGCTGCACCGGGCGCAGGTCCTCGAGCACGATCTGGGTCCGCTTCAGCCACTCCTTGTAGGGATGGGCGGCGGCGAGCTCGCTCTTGATCTCCTCGTTGGAGACGATGCGGCCCTTCTCGAGGTCGATGAGCAGCATCCGGCCCGGCTGCAGGCGCCAGGACGAGACGATCTTCTCGTCCGGGATCGGCAGCACGCCCATCTCGGAGGCGAGCACGACGAGCCCGTCGTCGGTGACGAGGTAGCGGGCGGGGCGCAGGCCGTTGCGGTCGAGGGTGGCGCCGATCTGGCGGCCGTCGGTGAAGCAGAGCGCGGCCGGGCCGTCCCACGGCTCCATCAGGGCGGCGTGGTACTCGTAGAAGGCGCGCTGCTCCTCGCTCATCAGCGGGTTGCCGGCCCAGGCCTCGGGCACCAGCATCATCATCGCGTGGGCGAGCGGGTAGCCGCCCTGCACGAGGAATTCGAGCGCGTTGTCGAAGCAGGCAGTGTCGGACTGGCCCTCGTAGGAGATCGGCCAGAGCTTCGAGATGTCGTTGCCGAACAGCTCCGAATCGACGCTGGCCTGGCGCGCCGCCATCCAGTTCACGTTGCCGCGCAGCGTGTTGATCTCGCCGTTATGGGCCACCATCCGGTAGGGGTGCGACAGGCGCCAGGTCGGGAAGGTGTTGGTGGCGAAGCGCTGGTGCACGAGCGCCAGCGCCGAGACGAAGCGCTCGTCCTTCAGGTCGAGGTAGTAGTGGCCGAGCTGGTTCACCAGCACCATGCCCTTGTAGACGATGGTGCGCGAGGACAACGAGACCGGGTAGAATTCCTTCAGCCGCTCGTCCTTGAGCGTGTAGACCGCGTTCGAGATCACCTTGCGGACGAGGAACAGCCGGCGCTCGAAGGCGTCCTGGTCGGCGCTGGAGGCCGGGCGGCCGATGAACACCTGGCGGTGGCGCGGCTCGCTCAGCCGGACGCTCTCGCCGAGGTCGCTCGGGTCGACCGGCACGTCGCGCCAGCCGAGCAGCGCTAGACCCTCGTCGGCGATCGCCTTCTCGACGATCTTCTCGACGGTCTGAAAGCCTTCCTCGTCGCGCGGCATGTAGAGCTGGCCGACGCCGTAATGCCCGGCCTCCGGCAGGCTGATGCCGAGGCGCTCGGCCTCCGCCGCGAAAAAGCCGTGCGGGACCTGCACCAGGATGCCGCAGCCGTCGCCCATCTTCGGGTCGGCGCCGACGGCGCCGCGATGGTCGAGGTTCTCGAGGATCTGCAGGCCCTGCTGGACGATGGCGTGGGTCTGGCGGTTGTGCATGTCGGCGATGAAGCCGACGCCGCAGGCATCCTTCTCGTTGCCCGGGTTGTAGAGGCCCTGGCGCGCCGGCAGGGCCGGGTCGCGCACGACGAGGGCGGGGACCGCCTGCCCGCGGGAGGGGTGCTGGGACTGGTCCGTGCCGCTCATGGTCTGGTCTCCCAAGGTCCGGTTCTTCGTATCGAGGCGCGCGGGCGCGGGCGCTCGGTGATGGTCGACAAGGGCCGGGCGAACCGGCCGCGAATAGGGCGGCCTGCCTCTCGGGCAGGCGAACCTGCCTCAGCGGCAGGCTATCCCGCCGTCACGGGCGGGCGAAGTGGTGCGGACAGCCGCGAGCGGCGCCGCGGGCGGCTCGGCCGAGGGCACGGCCACCGCCTTATCGTTCTTCAGCCGCGGGAGGGTCGGTCGCGTCTCGCGAAGGGAGCGCCCGCACCTCGCGAGCGCCCGGCAGGCCTGGTTTCAGGCCGCGTGCGCCCGCACCGCCCGAATGGCGGCGCGTTTGGTATCTCGTTTGGCCGTCGTGCAAGCCACAAGCCAGCGCCCTTGCGACCCGGGGGCACGGGGCCCGGCCGGGAAAATGGGACAGCGGTACTGTCCTAACTCGCGGAACCTGCCAGATTTCAATCGGTCCAGCAAGAGGCCATTCCGTCCGGGCTTGTGCTTTTCTTGCGTTTCGCGCCGGGGAGCCGCAACGAAATGCCGAATTCGGATGGAGCTGCGCATCTTTCCCCCGTGACGGGACCGACATGATCGACGAGGCGCGACCGGCAAGGCATGCCGGACAGGACATGGCCGGCATGAGCGGCGGCGTCTCGTCCCGCCCGGTCCCGGCCGGCATGATGCCGGTCCGCAGGATCGAGGAGCCCGGAAGACCCATGAATTTCGCGAGCGACAACGTGGTGGGCGCGAGCGCTCCGGTCCTGGAGGCGATCGTACGCCACAACGGCGGCGCGATGCCGGCCTACGGCGCCGACCCGCTGACGCTCGGGCTGACCCCGCGCTTCCGGACGCTGTTCGAGCATCCCGACCTCGCGGTCTTCCCGGTCGCCACCGGTACCGCGGCCAACGCGCTCGCCCTCTCGGTCATGGTGCCGCCCTTCGGCCTATGCCTCTGCCACGAGGAGGCGCACGTGATGGAGGACGAGTGCGGCGCGCCGGAATTCTACACCCACGGCGCCAAGCTGCACGGCCTGCCCGGTCCCGGCGGAAAGATCGCGCCCGACACCCTCGACGGGTTCCTGAGCGGCCTGACCCGCCACGTGAAGCAGATGCCGCCGCGCGCGCTCACCCTGTCGCAGCTCACCGAGAGCGGTCAGGTCTACACGGTCGAGGAGATCTCGGCCCTGAGCCGGATCGCCCACGCCCACGGGCTCACGGTCCACATGGACGGGGCGCGCTTCGCCAACGCGCTCCAGGCCCTCGGCTGCTCGCCCGCCGAGATGACCTGGCGCGCCGGCATCGACATCCTGTCCTTCGGGGCGAGCAAGAACGGGGCGCTCGCTGCCGAGGCCATCCTGGTCTTCCGCTCCGACCTCGCCGAGACGCTGGAGTTCCGCCGCAAGCGCGCCGGGCACATCCTGTCGAAGGGCCGCTTCCTCGCAGCCCAGCTCGACGCCTACCTCGCCGACGACCACTGGCTGGCCAACGCTGCCCACGCCAACCGGATGGCGGCCCGCCTCGCCGCCGGCCTCGCCGAGATTCCCGGCTTGCGCCTGGCCTGGCCGGTGCGGGGCAACGAGCTGTTCCCGATCCTGCCGGCCGGCCTCGACGAGGCGCTGCGCCGGGGCGGAGCGGTCTACTACGACTGGGCGAGCCGCAGCCTGCCCGCGGGAGAGATGGTGCGGGAGGGCGAGCGGATGATTCGCCTGATCACCGCCTTCTCGACCACCGAGGCGGAGGTGGAGGAGTTCCTAGGGCTCGCCCGGCGCGCGGCGTGACGCGGTGCCTTCCGCCGAAAGGCGGACCCCCGCTGCGGCCGCGCTCCCGCATTCCCGCCTCAATCCCGCGGTTAACAGACCCTTGTCCGAGCACGAGGGGAATGCGGGTCTCGAGAGAGCCCGGCACGACCCCGGAAACAAGGGAATGCGGGACGATGACTGCAAAGCCGTCGAAGACGGGACCGCGGTCCGTGACGGGCGCGGCGTTCCTCGCCGCGCTCGCCGCCACGCTGCTCGGCAGCGCGGCGACGATCCGGCCCGCGCAGGCGCAGGGCTACCGGGTCGTCATCGAGGACGAGGACGACGCGATCCTGCCGCCGCGAGCGGTGATCTTCCGCCTCGGCCGGGCCGGCTTCTCCGGCATGAGCCATCCGCGCTTCGACGGCGAGACCTACCGGGTCGAGGCCGACAGCCCGTGGGGCAACCGGGTGCAGCTCGTCGTCGATGCCCGCACCGGCCGCATCCTCGACCGCGAGCGCCTGGAGGCGCCGCTGATTCCCCCCGGCACGATTCCCGGCGGCCGCCGCCCCGGCTACGGCTGGACCGAGGCCGATATGCGCCCGCCGGCGCCGCGCGACGGGATCTTTCGCGAGCGCGGCCCGCGCGATGGCGGCTTGCGTGACGGCGGCCTGCGCGACGGCGACGCCTACGCGCCGGCTCCGCTCTCCCGCGGCGTGCCGCTGCCGCCGGTCGGCGAGCGCCCGGAGGAGCGCCGCGTCGCCGCCCGCCCGCTGCCGCCGGCGGCGCCCCCTACCGAAGCGCCCTCCCCCGCCGCCCGCGTCGCGCCGGCCCCCTCGGCCCCGCGCGCCGGCGGCCCGAACCCGCTCGGCCTGAACCCCGACAGCCAGGCCGCCCGCACCGGCGCCGCGCCGCGCCGGGAGAGCGTGCCAGAGGGCGGGAAGCCCGAGGCACCCCGCCGGTCCGCCGCCCGCACGAAGCCGCCCGAGAAGATCGAGACCCCCGCGGCCCTCGTCCCGCCCCTGGCCCCCAAGGCGGAGCCCGCGGCGAAGGAAGCCCCGCCCGCGAGGGCCGCCGAGGCCGCTGTGCCCAAGCCTGCGGAGAAGGATGGCGGCTGGAAGACCCCGCCGGACGGCAACCGCCCGGTGCGGGTGATCGGCGGCGTCACGCAGGTCCCGGGCAAGGACGAGCCGGCGAAGGATTGACCTCTTCGACGGGGATCGACCAGCCATCCCGTTCGCGGCCTCATCCTGCGGCGCCGCAGCGGAGCGTAGGCCTCGAAGGAGGGCTCCGGAAGCCTCGCGATCCCTGGAGCCCTCCTTCGAGGTCGGTCGATCCCTGATCGACTGCCACCTCAGGATGAGGTCGCGGACGAGAGGGTTGGATTTCCTCGATTTGACATTGATTTGATCTGTTACATATAATTTTAATTATAATCTACACTGACGTGACCCTGATGTCTCGGCGCGCTCGATTTGGCCGGCCGGACCCACGTTCCCCCTCGTCGTTCACGGGCCGCGCCGCGAAGCCCGAAACCACGACACGCAGGTGGCCGAGGGTGAAACGGGCGGGCGATTCCGCTTCCTGAAGACGCAGCTTCGGTTCCGGATTCCGGTCCGCGCTTTCGCGGCCCCGAACGACCCGGAGGGTATCCCCTCCGAAGAAGGGCCATCCGCGCTGCACCTCGCTCGGAACCCCCGAATGGTCCACCGGACCGGGCTGTGATCCCGCCGACGCCCACCGACGGGCCCGCTTCCGTCAGCGCATCGCCTCGCGCTGCGCCAGCGTCGTCGGTGCGCCCGATTTCTGGATCAGCCCGTCGATCTGGTCGCGCTGGCGGCGGAACTCGGCGAGAAGCCGCCCGTCGAGCTCGCGGCCGCGGGGCACGCGGATCTTCATCGGGTCGACGAAGTGGCCGTTGATGATCACCTCGTAGTGCAGGTGGGCGCCGGTCGAGAGGCCGGTCGAGCCGACGTAGCCGATGATCTGGCCCTGGCGCGCCTTGGCGCCGGCGCTGACGCCGCGACCGAACCGCGACATGTGGTTGTAGGTCGTGACGTAGCCGTTGGCGTGCTGGATCTCGACCCGGCGGCCGTAGCCCGAATCCCACTCCGCCTTGATGACCGTGCCGTTGCCGGCGGCGAAGATCGGGGTGCCGATGCGGATCGACCAGTCGACGCCGGTATGGAGCTTGGCGTAGCCGAGCACCGGGTGACGGCGGTAGCCGAAGCCGGAGCTCATGTTGCCGTCGGCCACCGGCTTGCGCAGCAGGAACTTCTTGAGCGATCGGCCGGCCTCGTCGAGGTAGTCGACGCTGCCGTCGTCGGGCGACTGGAAGCGGTAGATCCGCCGCGCCTCGCCGCCGAGGTTGAGCGCCGCGAACAGGATGTCGGGCCGCTCGGCCGAGCCGCCGGATTCCTCGTCGTAGGTGTAGAATAGCTCGATCCCGTCGCCGGTGGCGACGCGGCGCTGGAAATCGACGTCGTAGCCGAAGATCCGCACCAGGTCCTCGACGGTCGAGCGCGGCAGGTCGTGGCGCGCCGCGGTCTCGTAGAGGCTGGCGTAGAGGCGGGCGCCCGAACCCTCCTCGTCGTCGTCGGCCTCCGGCTTCGGGGCCGGCTTCTGGGCGGCGCCCTCCGGCACCGGCGGGGCCACCGACACGAAGGCGCCGCGGTCGTTCATCGCGGCGATCGCCTCGACGCCGGACTCGCCGTAGAGGATCACCCGGGTGAGCTGGCGCGGGTCGCCGGCCCGCGGGCCGGGCCCGATCTGGAGGCGCATCTGCTGCCCCTCCCCGACCGCGCCGGACCGGCCCCGGGTGCCGAGAGCCGCGAGAATTGGGCGGACCTGCTCGTCGAGGCCGCCATTGGCCCGGAGCACGCCCTCGAGGGTCTCGCCGCGCTTGATCGCGACGTCGCGCTCCTCGACCAGCGGCGCGTCGCGCTCGCGCTCGATCTTGGCGAGGTCGGTGACGTTCTCGCGCATCACCCGGACCTCGATCGACTTGAACGGGCCGGACGAACCGCCGAAATCCCCACCCCCGTCGAGCCCCGGCAGCGACGTCATGCTGCGCAGGGTCCGCGAGAGCATCAGCTGGGGCGCGATGGGCAGGGCCGCGCGCCGGCCGGCTTCCGCGGCGAGCCGCCGCTCCTCCTCGATCTGCGCCGCCACGTCCTCGTCCGAGAGGGCGAGCGCGCCGGCCGGGACCGCGAGGTCGCCGAGGTCGCGCTTGACCACCGAGACCTCGGCGTCCGGCGCGTCCGTGGAGCCTTGCACCTCCGGGGCGCGGTCGATGCCCGGATCGGTGAAGAAGCGCATCGGGTCGAAGGGCGGAATGTCGGTCGCGGCCATCCCGGCGGTGGCCGAGAGCGCGGTGGCGATCCGCACGAAGGGCCGGACCTTGATGATCTCGCGCTCGCCCGCCCGCAGGGTCACCGGCGCCTTGAAGCTCTGCTTGGCGAGCGCCACCATCGGGTTGCGCACCAGCCGGTCGCCCTTCCGGACGAGGTTGGTGCCGCCCTCGCTGGCGACGGGCCGGGGCGCCACCGTCACGGCCTGCGGCAGTTCCGCGAAGGTGATTTCGCCCTGCAGCGACACCCAGATCGCCGAGCCGATCAGCGCGGCGCCGGTCATGCCGGTGAGCACGCAGGCGGTGAGCCAGCGCAGGTTGACGTCGCGGCGGTCGGCCCGCGGCGAGGCGGCGCCGGAGAGGTCGAGCGGCGGCTCGCGGCCCGGATCGGCCGACCGGCCGCGGGGCGCCTGCTGGGATCCGGCCGGGTCGAGGCGCGCGCGCTTCACCGTAACTCCTAAGCCTTGCTTCGGGCGCCCGGGGTGGCGCGACGGCGGGCGCCGCGGCCGGGCGGGGAGCGTTCCGCGCCGCCGCGACCATGCGTGGCGCACGCAGGGAAATCAACGCCGGGCCGGTTCCGCATCCCCAGGGGGACGGGACCGGAGCATCGCGGGTCTCTCCGGCGCCAGCATGTCAGGATTGAGGCGCGACGGCTCAGGATTGAGGCGCGACGGCGTCGCGGCCGAATGCACGCGGCCCGGGACTTTGCGCTCAGCCGGGGACGAGGGCGGTGGCGAGCCAGCAGGCCGCGCCGAGGCGCACCGGCCCACCCCCGGGCATCGCCGCCCGCACCGCCGCCACGGCGCGCGCCCGCAGATCCGGATCGTCGAGGTCGCGCAGCAGGCCGGAGACCGGCCCGACCGTGACGGCGAACCGCGTCGCCGCCTCGGCGTCGCCGCCGATCTCGATGTCCCGGTCGATCGCCGCGACGGCGACCCGCGCGAATCCCGCCCGCTCCAGGAGGCCGGCCAGCGCCTCGCCGTCGGCGAACCGGAACGGCCCGGGACTGTCCGGCGGCGACGGCGCGGGCGCCGGCACCACGCTCAGCACCGCCTCCCGCGCCACGTTCACCCACGGGTTCTCCGGCAGGGCGCGCCAGCACAGGAAGGCCAAGCGCCCTCCCGGCCGCAAGGCCCGCCGGATGTTGGCGAAGGCCGGCAGCGAGGCATCGAAGAACATCACCCCGAACCGCGACAGGGCGAGGTCGTGCTCGGGCTCGAAGGGATGGGTCTGGGCATCGGCCTCGATCCAGGCGACCGGGGCGAAGGCCACCGGGGCGCCGGATCCCGCCCGGGCCTCCGCCCGCGCGCGTCCCCGGGCCAGCATCGGCCGCGACACGTCCACCGCCGTGACCGCACCGCCCGCGCCGACCTGCCCGGCCGCCCGCAGGGCGGTGTCGCCGCAGCCGCAGCCGACATCGAGCACGCGCTCGCCGGGGCGCAGGCCCGCTCCCGCGAGCAGCGCCTCGGTCAGGGGCGCGAAGACGCGGTCGAGCTCCTCCTGCATGGTGGTCCAGCGCTCGCCGACGGCCCCGTTCCAGTAATCCACCTGGGAGATCGGCTCCGGCATCGGCGTCCCTTTCGTCTCGCATTCGCCGCGGACGGTACCGCCCGGGCCGGGCCGGAGACAAGGCGAGACGGAGCGGGAGCGGACGGCGTCGGGGCGTCCGGCTCTTCAGGTCGTCCTGCTTCTCACGTCGTCCGGCTTCTCACGTCGTCCGGCTTCCCTTGGGCCGCCCGCGCCGTGCCGCGGGCGCGATCCCCGGGGCGCCGTCGCCGTTGCCCTCGGCCCCGCGCAGGCGGCGCCGGCCCAGCCCGCTGTTCTTGGCGAGCTCGGAGCGCTGCGAGGCGTAGTTCGCCGCGACCATCGGGTAGTCGCGCGGCAGGCCCCACTTCTCGCGGTACTCGTCCGGCGTGAGGCCCCGGCCGGCGAGGTGGCGCTTGAGCGTCTTGTAGGGCTTGCCGTCCTCGAGGCTGATGATGTGGTCCGGCGTGACCGTCCGGCGGATCGGGATCGGCGGCTCGGGTTTCGCCGGCTCGGGCGCGGGCGGCGCCATGAGCTGGGTCAAGGTCGAGTGGATCGCGCCGATCATCGGCGGCAATTCGTTCGGCGGAACCGCGTTGTTCGATACGTAAGCCGTGATGATGGCGGCGCAAAGATCGACCACGCGGTCACCAGAGCCGTTCTCCTCGACGTTCATCATCCCACCCCGTCTTCTTTCCTGTCGAAAGAATGCACGACAACGGTCGAACGTCAAACAGACTGAGCGTCGACGGCGGGTTAAGCCTGTGGACGTAGCGGCTCTTCATCAGTCAAGTACGGTGGGACAAGACTAACTTATGTTTATGAGGCAGGCTACGCTCTTGGATGTACGTGGCCCGCCCGGACGGTGTCGGCGCGCTCGCGCCGACGGCGCGCCGGCCGCGTCGCGGGCGTCGTCGGTCACGTGGCCGAGGCGGCACAGTGCCGGTCCGAGCGATCTGTGGATGAGGTGTGGAAGGATCCGCCCGGTCGGCGGATGAATGGTCGGAGTGGCAGGATTTGAACCTGCGACCCCCACGTCCCGAACGTGGTGCGCTACCAGACTGCGCTACACTCCGACGCGCCCGAAGGCGGTTTGTATCGTCACAACATCCTGTACAGATGTTCGTGATCTCGGGAAGACTCAGGCTCGTGAGAGCGCTGGTCGGAGTGGCAGGATTTGAACCTGCGACCCCCACGTCCCGAACGTGGTGCGCTACCAGACTGCGCTACACTCCGAACGGCCGGCCGCTGGCCGACGAGGGGGCTTATAGCGAGGGCTCCCGGGGGCCGCAAGGCCGTTCGTGCGGGATGGCCGAGTTTCTTGGAGCCCGGCTCCCGGACGGCGGCCCCAAGGCCCGGGCGCGCCGTCCGGGAAGGCCTTGCGCGATTGGCTCCCGCCCCCCATTGTCGCGCTTCAAAGAGTAGGCGGCACCGGCGGGGTGGCGGATGGCGAGCCGGGTGGCGGCGTGAGCGAGGACGATCAGGCCGGAATGCCGGAGCCGGAAGCGTCGCATTCCGCGCAGGCGCCGTCCCTGGCGCATCTGAAATCGGCGACGATCCGCGAGCCCGGGCTCGACGACCGCGGCAGCGTGTTCTTCGCCGCGATCGAGATGACGCGGATGCCGATGATCCTCACCGATCCGCGGCAGCCCGACAACCCGATCGCCTTCGCCAACCGGGCGTTCCAGGACCTCACCGGCTACGCCGAATCCGAGCTCGTCGGCCGCAATTGCCGCTTCCTTCAGGGCCCGGAGACCAGCCGCGAGACGGTGGCCGAGCTGCGCCAGGCGGTCGCGGAGCGCCGGGCGATCGCGACCGAGATCCTCAACTACAAGCGCGACGGCTCGCCGTTCTGGAACGGCATCTTCATCGGCCCGGTCTTCGACGAGGCCGGGGAGATCGTCTACTTCTTCGCCTCGCAGCTCGACGTGACCCGGCGCAGGGTGTCCGAGCAGGCCTTCCGCCAGGCGCAGAAGATGGAGGCGATCGGCCAGCTCACCGCCGGCCTCGCCCACGACTTCAACAACCTGCTGCAGGTCGTGACCGGCAACCTGGAGCTGGCGCGGGGCTCGGTCACGGCGGAGCGGGCGCAGCGCCAGCTCGCCAACGCGGCCGGCGCCGCGGAGCGCGGCGCGAAGCTGACGAAGCAGCTCCTCTCCTTCGCCCGCAAGGCGCGGCTCGAGCCGCGCTCGCTCAACCTCAACGCCCTGGTGCTCAACCTCGCCGAGGTGGCGGAGAGCACGCTCGGCAGCACCGTCTCGGTGCGCCTCGATCTCACCCCGCGGCTGCCGGCGGTCACCCTCGACCGCACCAACCTCGAGATGGCGCTCCTCAACGTGCTGATCAACGCCCGCGACGCGATGCCGGCGGGCGGCACGGTGACGATCTCGACCGCGTCGGTCCACCTCAACGGCAACGCCCGGGCCCGCAACCTGCCTCCCGGCGACTACGTGGCGCTCCGGGTCCGCGACGAGGGCGAGGGCATGCCGCCCCACGTCGCCGAGCGGGCGACCGAGCCGTTCTTCTCGACCAAGGGCCCGGGCAAGGGCACCGGGCTCGGGCTCGCCATGGCGCACGGCTTCGTGCAGCAGTCGCGCGGGCGGCTCGAGATCGAGAGCCGGCCGAAGACCGGCACGAATCCGGGCGGCACCACCATCACGATGCTGTTCCCGGCCGGACCCGGCGCGGCGGCCGAGGAGGAGCCCGCCGAGCAGAGGGCGATCCTGCGGCGCGGCGACGAGACGGTGCTGGTGGTCGAGGACAGCGACGACGTGCGGGCGCTCGCCCGCGAGTACCTCGAGAGCCTCGGCTACCAGGTGCTGGCGGCCCGCGACGGCGAGGAGGCCCTGGATATCCTGGGGCGCGAGGCGCGGATCGACCTCCTGTTCTCCGACATCGTGATGCCGGGCGGCGTCAACGGCCTGATCCTGGCCGACCGGGCGCAGAGGATGCGCCCGGACCTGCCGGTGCTCCTCACCACCGGCTACAACGAGGACCTGGTGGCGGAGGGCCCGAGCGTCCCGACCATGGACGTGCTCGGCAAGCCCTACCGCAAGGCCGAGCTCGCCGACCGGATCCGCGCCGCCCTCGACCGCGGCGTGAAGGCCATGCCGGCCCCGGGCGAGCCCCATCACGGCTGAGGCACGGGCAGGCTCGGAAACCGGGGTGTCGTCACTTCAGTGACATCGGGCGTGAGCAGAACGGCCGCGCTCATCCTCCGAGGATCCGATGTCCCGCTCTCCCCTGCCGCGCCGCTCCCTGCTCGCTCTCTCGCTCCTGCTCTCGGGTACCGCAATCGGCCTCGCCCAGGAGCCCCGGGCCTTCCCCGCCACCCTCGCCGGCCACGCCGTGCTGCCGGCCGAGAGCTTCGTGCCGGTCCCGGCCGACGCGCCGAAGGACCTCGCCACACCGGGCAAGTTCACCACCGGCCGCCGGGTCGAGGCGGTCGGCACGCTCGAGGCGCAATCGATGGGCCGCGCCACCAGCCTCAAGCTGCCGCTCAAGGGCCAGCCGCTCCAGGGCCATTCCGGCATCAGGCACATGCCCGACGGGACCTACCGGGGGCTGACCGACAACGGCTTCGGCACCAAGGCGAGCTCGCCCGATTCGATGCTCTACCTCAACCGCTACCGGATCGACTTCGGGACCGGCGGGGTCGAGCGCCTGGAGACGATCTTCCTGCGCGATCCCGACAAGAAGGTGCCGTTCCGGATCGTCAACGAGGCGACGGACAGCCGCTACCTGACCGGCAGCGACTTCGATCCCGAGAGCTTCCAGTTCGTCGGCGACCAGATCTGGATCGGCGAGGAGTTCGGCCCGTTCCTGATCAAGGCCGACCGCACCGGCAAGGTCCAGGCGGTGGTGGAGACCCTGGCCTCGGGGAAGCCCGTCCGCTCCCCCGACAACCCGGCGGTGACGACGCCGGCGATGCCCGGCGGCACGGTGGCGTTCAACGCCCGGCGGTCCAAGGGCTTCGAGGGCATGGCGGCCTCGCCCGACGGCAGCCGGCTCTACGCCCTGCTCGAAGGCCCGCTCTGGAACGCCGAGACGAAGGAATTCGAGACGCGCGACGGCCGCGAGGTCCTGCGGATCCTCGAATTCAACACCCAGGCCGAGACGTGGACCGGCCGCTCGTGGCTCTACCCGCTGGAGCAGGCCGGCAACGCCATCGGCGACTTCAACCTGATCGACGGCACGACCGGCCTGATCATCGAGCGCGACGACGGCGAGGGCACCATGGACCGGGCCTGCCCGGCGGACCGGAAGGGGCCGGACTGCTTCTCGGTCCCGGCGAAGTTCAAGCGCGTCTACAAGATCGAGATGACCGACGCCAACCAGGGCGCTCCGGTGCGCAAGATCGGCTTCATCGACCTGATGCGCATCGCCGACCCGGGCAAGAAGGCGCGCAAGCCGCTGACCGACGGCGCGCTGGCCATGCCGTTCTGGACCATCGAGAACGTCGACACGGTCGACGAGACCCACATCGTCGTCGGCAACGACAACAACCTGCCGTACTCGGCGAGCCGCGATCCGCACCAGGTCGACGACAACGAGTTCGTGCTCCTGGAGGTGGGGGAGTTCCTGAAGGCGAAGTAGCGTGCGAGGCCCCGCGTCCCGCAGGGGTGTCCGGGAAAAGTGGAGGCGCGGGTCTCCCCCTCTCCCCGCGGGCGGGGAGAGGCCCGAACTCCGAAGGGGCTCAGGGAGCTGGGAACCGCAGGTTCGCCGCGAGGGTGAGGGAGGGCCGGAAGAGCCTCGCTCGTCGAACCCCCCTCACCCTCGCTCCGGCTGCGCCTCCGCTCGCCATGTCACCTGAACGGCGACATGGCCCTCTCCCCGCCCGCGGGGAGAGGGGATTTCCAGCGCCTCTTCTTGTTCCCGGACAGTCCTGCGCGTCCCGGGACGAGTGTCGATATCGTCGAGCCATGCGAACAGGCTCTCAATTCCTCGCCTTGTTCGCCTCGCGAAACAGCTGCCACTCCTCGACGACGCGCCCGTCGGGAAGGTGGCAGTAGCCGACCTCGCCCTTCGTCTCCTTGCGGATCTCCAGCCGCCCGCCGACGGAGGTGCAGTAGGCCGAAGCCGGGTTTCCCAGGGCCCAGGCCTGCGAGGTCCCGGCAATCGTGACGAGCGCGCCGGCGGCAAGCAACGACTTCACGGTTCTACTCCCGATCCCGAATCTGCCGCCACGATACGAGCGTGCGATGAACCGGCGGTGACGCAACGTCGGCCGCCGGTCCGGCCGCCTCAGTGGCCGCCGCCGAGATACGCCGCACGCACCTGCGGATCGTTGCGCAGCTGCGCCGCCGGGCCCTGGAAGCGGATGCGGCCGTTCTCCAGCACGTAGGCGTGGTCGGCCACGCCCAGAGCCGCCATGGCGAACTGCTCGACGAGCAGCATCGTCACCTGCTCTTCCTTCAGCCGGCGGATGATGCGGAACACCTCCTCGACCAGCTTCGGGGCGAGGCCCATCGAGGGCTCGTCGAGGAGCAGGATCTCCGGGCGCAGCATCAGGGCCCGGCCCATGGCGAGCATCTGCTGCTCGCCGCCCGAGAGGGTACCGGCGAGCTGGGTGCGGCGCTCGCGCAGGCGCGGGAACAGGGTGTAGGCCCGCTCCCGGTCGGCGTTGACGTCGCCCTTCGGCCGCGAGCCCGTGAGGCGCGGGAAGGCCCCGAGCGTCAGGTTGTCCTCGACCGAGAGGGTCGGGAAGACCCGCCGTCCCTCGGGCGAGTGGGCGAGCCCGGTGCGGGCGACGTCGTGGCTCTCCAGGCCGCCGATCTCGCGGCCGTTGAGCTTGATCGAGCCGGCGCGCGGCTTGATCATGCCCGACAGCGCCCGCATCGTGGTGGTCTTGCCGGCCCCGTTGGAGCCGATCAGGGTGACGACCTGGCCCTTCGGCACCGAGAAGGTGAGGCCGTGCAGGACCTCGATCTGGCCGTAGCCGGCCGACAGGCCGCTGACATCGAGCATCTCTCTACTCCGCGGCGTCGGCAACCGGGCTGCCGAGATAGGCTTCGATGACCTTGGGGTCGGACTGGACCTCGCGGGCGCCGCCCTCCGCGATCTTGTGGCCGAAATCGAGCACGCTGACGCGGTCGCACAGGCCCATCACCACGTCCATGTGGTGCTCGATCAGGATCACCGTGATGCCGGCGTCGCGGATCTTGCGGATGATGAGGGTGAGTTCGGCGATGTCGGGGGCGGTGAGGCCTGCGGCCGGCTCGTCGAGGAGGAGGAGCACCGGATCGAGCGCGAGCGCCCGGCCGATCTCGAGGAGGCGCTGCTTGCCGTAGGGGAGGTTGCGCGCCTCGACCTGGGCCAGCGGCCCGAGGCCCACGAAGTCCAGGATCGCCATGGCGCGGGCGCGCGCCTCGCGCTCCTCGCGCCGACGGCGCGGGGTGCCGAGGATCGCGTCGAACAGCGTGCCCTGGAAGCTGTGGTGCAGGCCGACCAGCACGTTCTCGAGCGCCGTCATCTCGCGGAAGAGCTGGACGTTCTGGAAGGTGCGGGCGACGCCCGAGAGCGCGATCTCGGACGGCGTGCGGCCGTCGAGGCGCTTCACCCCATCCGTGCCGGTGGCGAGCGAGACGCTGCCGGCGGTCGGCTTGTAGATGCCGGTGAGCACGTTCATCATCGTGCTCTTGCCCGAGCCGTTCGGGCCGATCAGCCCGTGGATCGTGCCCGGCCGCACCGCGAGGTCGACCTCGTTGAGGGCCTTGAGGCCGCCGAACTGCATCACCGCGCGCTCGACCTTGAGCAGCGGGTCGGCGCCGGAGCCGCCGCCCTGGCGGATCAGCGCCTCGCCGGAGGCCGACAGTTCCTGGGTGGCGCCAGTATGGTGTGGGCGCAGGAAGGGCAGCTTCTCGCGCAAGAAGCCGACGATACCGTCCGGCAGGTAGTAGACCACGAACAGGATCATCAGGCCGAAGACGGTGAGGCGGAAATCCGTCACCGATTCCATCGCCAGCGTCGCCGGGAAGAAGGCGAGGCAGAGCGCGCCTGGGATGAGCAGGGTCATCCGGTTGTCCTGGTGGCGCAGGAAGGCGAGGCCGACCACGACGACCGCGAGCGCGGCGATGATGCCGGCCATGATCCGCACGAGGCCGATATCGGCCAGGATGTTCGGCATCATCACGATGATCGCGGCGCCGATCAGGGGACCTGCGCGGGATTTCCGCCCGCCCATGGTGACGGCGAGCAGGAACAGCACCGTCAATTCGAAGCCGTAGGAGTTCGGCGCGACGTAGCGCTCCGACCAGGCGAACAGGGCGCCGGCGAGACCCGCGAGGGCCGCCGAGATCACGAAGGCGTAGACCTTGTAGCGGTAGACGCTGACGCCCATGCAGTCGCAGGCGATCGGCGAGTCGCGCAGGGCCTCGAAGGCGCGGCCGAAGGGCGAGCGCACCACCCGGTTGACCACCAGGATCGTGGCGAGCAGGCAGGCGCAGACGAGATAGTAGAATTCGAGCTTGCGGCCGGCCGCGCCCCAGGGCGCCTGCATGCCGACGAGCGAGAAGTCGAGCACGCGGGCCGGCGGCAGGGTGATGCCGAGCGGCCCGTTGGTCAGATCGGTCATCTCGTTGATGAAGATCTGGATGATGGTGCCGAAGGCAAGCGTCACCATAGCGAGGTAGGGCCCGCTGACCCGGAGCGCGGGAATCGCCAGCAGCAACCCGAAGGCGGCGGTGACGCCGATGCCGGCGAGCAGGCCGAACCAGAGCCCGAGCTTGAACTTGAGGAACAGCACGGCCGCCGCGTAGGCGCCGATGCCGAACAGGCCGGCATGGCCCAGGGAGACCTGGCCGGTATAGCCGACGACGATGTCGAGGCCGAGGATCAGGATCGCGTAGATGGCGATCACCACCAGCAGGTGGATGTAGTACTGGCTGGTGACGACGTGCGGGAAGGCCGCCAGGAAGACGACGAGGCACACGGCCCCGAGGAGGCCGACGAAGCGGCCGATCCCGGCCTGGGGCACCGGCGGGGCGGTTTGCCGGGCGAGGGCCGGCGCGGGGGCGGACTGCGCCATGGTGGTGAAGAACCCTGGAATGAACGGGGAGCATCGAGGACCGCTCCCGCGATCCGGGAGCGGCGCGGAAAAAGAGGGGTCAGACCTTCTTGATCACGGCCTTGCCGAACAGGCCGACCGGGCGCACCGCCAGCACGGCGAGCAGCAGGATCAGGCCGGGCACGTCCTTGTAGCCGGTCGAGATGTAGAAGCCGGTCAGGGTCTCGGCAACGCCGAGGATCAGCCCGCCGACGATGACGCCGAGGCCGGATTCGAGGCCGCCGATGATCGCCACCGCGAAGGCCTTGAGCGCCAGCACCGAGCCCATCGTGGCACCCGTGAGGGTGACGGGGGCGACGAGCACGCCCGCGAAGGCGGCGGTCATGGCGCTGATCGAGTAGGACAGGGTGATGACCTTCTGGGTGTTGATGCCCATCAGGCCGGCGGCGTCGATGTCGTTCGAGGTCGCCACCACCGCCTTGCCCCAGATCGAGCGGCGGTTGAACAATTCGACCGCGAGCATCATCAGGAGCGCGCCGGCGACGATCATCAGCTCCATCGGCAGGATCCGGACGCCCCCGAAGGTCAGCGCTTGTTCCGGCAGCGGCGAGGGGAACTTGAGATCGTCGCGGCCCCAGATGTTCTCGGCGACGTTCTTGAAGATGATGCCGAGCGCGATGGTGGCCATGATCCACCCGTACTCGGACTTGATCTTCACGGCAGGGCGCACGCCCAGGCGCTCGACCACCGCGCCGAGGGCGAAGCCGAAGACGAGGACGAGCGGCAGCATCAGCCAGTAGCCGGTGAACGGCACCAGCGTCAGGCCGAACAGGGCGCCGAGCATCAGGGCCTCGCCCTGGCCAAAATTCAGGGTCTTCGAGGTCGCGAAGGTGAGCTGATAGCCGAACGCGATCGCGGCGTAGATCATGCCGACGGCGACGCCGCTCGCCACGAGCTGAAGGAAGATCTGCATGGGAAAAAAGCTCGGGGGGAGGTCTCGTCTCGACGGGCAGGCCCCGCGCACCATGATGCGCGGGGCCCGGGTTTACGGCCTTCAGTTCGAGGCCTTCTCCTTGACGCGGACGACGCCGGCGTTCTTGGCGTCCTCGTCCTTGGCGTAGACGATCTTGCCGTCCTGCACCTTGCCGAACACCACCATGTTGCGGCTGATGGCGTTGTGGTCCTTCGGGGTGAACGGCTTGTCGTAGGTGGTGACGACGCCCTCGACCTTGGTGTTCAGGTTCTCGAGCGCGGCGCGCACCTTGGCGCCGTCGGTGGAGCCGGCCTGCTTGATCGCGGCGGCCAGCAGGTAGACCGAGTCGTAGCCCTGAGCGCCCGCCACCGGGGTCGGGATCTTGTTGACCTTGAAGCTGGCGTAGTAGCCGTCGAGGAACGACTTGCGCTTCGGCAGCGTCTTATCCTCGATGAAGGTCTGGGGCATGATCACGCCGTTGCCGTTCGCGCCGGCGATATCGATGAAGCTCTGCATCGAGGCCGGCCACGAGGTGATCATCGGCACCTTCCAGCCGAGCTTGGCCATGCCGTTGGCGATCTGGGCCAGTTCCGGGCCGATGCCGTAGGCCAGGATCACGTCGGCGCCCGCGGCCTGCGACTTCAACAGCTGGGGCGTCATGTCGACGTCCTTGATGTTGAACTTCTCGACGGCGACCGGCTTGATGTTCTTGGCCTTGAAGTACTTCTCGAGATCCTCGCGGCCGAGCTGGCCGTAATTGGTCGAGTCGGCGAGGATCGCGATCTTCTTGAAGCCCTGCGCGACCGCCTCGTCGGCCATCATGCCGGCCTGCAGCACGTCGTAGGCCGAGGTGCGGAAGACGTAGTTGTTGTCGTAATCCGGCGGGTTGAACTGGTTGGTGATGATCGTGCCGGTGGCGACGTTGTTGATCACCGGGATCTCGGCTTCCTGGTAGAAGCGCTGGGCGGCCAGAGCCACGCCGGTGTTGATGAAGCCGAGGGTGGCGACCACCTTCTCCTTGTTGATCAGCTCCTGGGCGACCTGGGCGCCGACCTCGTTCTTGGCCTCGTCGTCGCGCTCGACGAGCTGGATCTGGCGCCCGAGCACGCCGCCGCTCTTGTTGATCTCGTCGGCGGCCAGACGCACGCCGTCGCGCATCGACACGCCCATCGAGGAGGAGCCGCCGGTATAGGGGCCGGTCACGCCGATCTTGATCGGGTCGGCCGCCAGGGCCGGGACCGCGAAGGCGGTCGCGCAGGCGAGCGCCGCCGCGAGAGCGGTCAGGGATGAGCGCATCTGGATTCCTCCGGGGACCGTTTCTTGCCGTCCCGACCTTGGCGGGCGGGGATCGGGGTGCCGGATAGAACCGAAAGTGGCAGCGCTTGTCGAGCGCGTCTTTCGATCTAGAAAGCCGGACGCGCGCGGGGCCGCAGTGCTGAGAGCGGTCTCGCCTGTCCTTGCCTCGACGATGGTTCGCCCGGACCGGGCGAGGCGTGGCCTCAGGTGATCCGGCCGATGATGGCCTCCCGCGCCGCCCGCGAGCCGGCGAGGCGCTTCTTCGCCCGCTCCAGCACCGCCGCCGGCGCCTCGGCCGGCGTGCCGGATTCGAAGGGCGGCGCGGGCGCGTATTCGAGGGCGAGCTGCACCGTCTCCGCTTCCTCGCGGCCGAGGAGTTCGGCGACGACGGCGAGGCCGAAATCGATGCCCGAGGTCACGCCGCCGGCGGTGATCAGGTTGCCGTCGCGCACCACCCTCCCCTGTACCGGCTCGGCGCCGAAGCGGGAGAGGAAGTCGTGCGCGTACCAGTGCGTCGTCGCCCGCCGGCCCTTCAGGAGCCCGGCCGCGCCGAGCACCAGCGCCCCGGTGCAGACCGAGGTGAGGTAGCGGGTTCCGGCCGCGCGCGTCCGGACGAAGTCCAGGGTCTCCTCGTCCTCGAGGAGCGCGTTCACGCCCGCACCCCCGGGGATGCAGAGCACGTCGAGGGGCGGACAGGTCGCGAAGGTCGCCGTCGGCGTGAACGAGATCCCGGTCGCGGAGCGCACCGGCTCGCCGTCCTTCCAGATCAGGTGGACGGCGCTGTCCGGCACCGAGGCGAAGACCTCGTAGGGTCCGGTGAGGTCGAGCTGCTGGACCTGCGGGAAGACGAGGATTCCGAAGCTGAGCGACATGGGACGACCTCCCGTTTTCACGGCAGGATCGTATGCGGGGTGCGGGGTTGCAAGTGTGCCGAGCCGGTCTTTCCCCGTCGCTGGCGCAACACGCGCGGACGGCTGGAGGCGAGGCGGATCTCCCTCCCCCGGGGTTGTCGCGTCCACCCGTCGCCGGACGAGACCGGCGCTCCCTCCTGGTGCGGCTCGGCGCTAGAAGCCCAGCCGCGTCCGCACCTCCCCGGCGCTCACCCCCCGCTCGCGCAGCGCCGCCAGCGCCTCCGACCGCAGGCTCTTCGACAGCTTGTCGCCGCCCGCATCGCGGATCAGCCCGTGGTGGTGGTAGCGCGGGGTCGGCAGGCCGAGCAGGCGCTGGAGCAGGACGTGGAGGTCGGTGGCGGCTTCGAGGTCCTGGCCGCGGATGACGTGGGTGATTCCTTGTGCGGCATCGTCGAGGACGACGGCGAGGTGGTAGCTCGTCGGCACGTCCTTGCGGCCGAGCACCGCGTCGCCCCAGCGGGCCGGATCGGCGGCGCGAACCGCGTCGGGCTCACCCGGCGCGAAGGCCGTGTAGGCGAACGGCCCGGGGCAGGCGGAGAGCGCGCGCGCCATGTCGAGGCGCCAGGCATGGGGCTCCTCCGGCACGGACCGGCCGCGGCAGGTGCCGGGATAGAGCGGCGCCCCGTCCGGGTCGCGTGCCTCGCCGGCCGCCGCCTGGATCTGCCGGCGGGTGCAGGTGCAGGGATAGATCAGGCCGCGCCGCCGAAGATCGTCGAGGGCGGCGCGGTAGGTGGACATCCGGGCCGACTGGCGCCAGACCGGCTCCGGGAAGGTCAGCCCCAGCCAGGCGAGATCGGCGACCAACGCGTCGGCCAGCTCGGGCCGGCAGCGCGCGGGATCGATGTCCTCGATGCGCAGCAGCAGCTCGCCCTGCAGCGCCCGGGCGACATCTGCGTTGAGGAGGGCCGAGTAGGCGTGGCCGAGATGCAGGCGCCCGTTCGGGCTCGGGGCGAAGCGCAGGCGGGGAGACGGCACGGCAGGATGCGGACGCGAAGGGTTTCTCCCGCCATAGGCCCGCCGGATGCCGGCGTCACCGGCCCGCTGCTCGATTCCGAGGCGGCCTTGCGCGACGGCACCCTGGCCCTGGCGGCGCGCGATCCGGTGATGGCGCGGCTGGTGGCCGAGGGCGCGACGCCGATCCTGCGCAAGCGCGCGCCCGGCTTCGAGGGGCTGGCCGGCATCGTGGTGTCGCAGCAGATCTCGACCGCCAGCGCCGCGGCGATCTGGGCCCGGCTCACCGCCCGCCTGCCGGACCTCACCGCCGCCGCCCTCGCCGCGGCACCGGACGAGGCTTTGCGCGAGGCCGGCCTGTCGGCACCGAAGATCCGCACCTTGCGGGCGGCGGCGCAGGCGGTGATCGATGGCTCGCTGCCCCTCGACACCCTGCACGCCCTGCCGGCGGACGAAGCCCATCGCCGGATGGTGGCCGTGCACGGCATCGGGCCCTGGACCGCCGACGTCTACCTGCTGTTCTGCCTCGGCCACCCGGACGCCTTCCCGGCCGGCGACCTCGCGCTCCAGGAGGCGGCGCGCCTCGCCGACGGGCTGGAGGTGCGTCCGAGCGCCGCCGCCCTGACGGCGCGGGCCGAGAGCTGGCGGCCCTGGCGCGGGGTCGCCGCCAAGGTGCTGTGGGCCTATTACCGGGTCGCCAAGGCGCGCGACGGCGCGCCCGTATCGACGTGAGCCGCGCGACGCCCTCCCAAACCGTACGGAGCCCGACCCGATGCCGATCCTCACCGGCCCGCGCCTGATGCCCCGCTCGGGTGCAAGAGCGCGCCAGCTCGTCGTCCTGCTGCACGGCTTCGGTGCCGACGGCAGCGACCTGATCGACCTCGCGCAGGAGTGGCAGCCGCTCCTGCCCGATGCCGCCTTCGTGGCGCCGCACGCGCCCGAGCCCTGCATCCAGGGCTTCGGCCGGCAATGGTTCTCCCTCACCTTCCGCGACCCGCACGAGCGCTGGCGCGGCGTGAACCGGGCCGGTCCGACGCTGGATGCCTTCCTCGATGCCGAGCTCGAGGCGCACGGTCTCGCGGATCACCAGCTCGCCCTCGTCGGGTTCAGCCAGGGCTGCATGATGGCCCTGCACGTCGCCCTGCGCCGGTCCGCCCCCGTGGCGGCGGTGGTCGGCCTGTCCGGCATGCTGGTGATGGAGGAGGGCCGGGGACCCGAGAGCCTGAAGCCGCAGGTCCGGGCAGCACCGCCGGTCCTGCTGGCCCATGGCGACCAGGACGAGGTGATCCCGGTCGACGCGCTGTTCCTCTCGGCCGAGGCGCTGGCGGCGGCCGACGTTCCGGCGGAGTGGCACCTCTCCGCCGGGATCGGCCACGGCATCGACGACGGCGCCCTGCACCATGGCGGTCGGTTCCTGGCCGCCGGCTTCGCCCAGGCGAAGCTGCGGGGCTAGCCCCGCGCCTCCTTGAGCGCCGCCGCGGCGCCGGCCCGCAGCAGGGCCGAATCGCCCGAGAGCGCGATGAGGTCGAAGCCCTCCCCGATCAGCTCGCGGGTGCGCGGGCCCGACAGGGAGTAGATGCCGATGCGCTTGCCCGCCGAGCGGGTGCGGCTCATGGCGTGCTTGAGGGCGTCGCGCACCGCCGCGCCGTCGGGGTCGAGGCCGGCCCCGTTCGACAGCGCGATCGAGAGGTCGGAAGGGCCGATGAAGATGCCGTCGATCCCGTCCACCGCCAGGATGTCGTCGAGGGCGGCGAGCGCCTCGCGGGTCTCGATCATCGCCAGCGTCTGGCAGACGCCGTTGGCCTCCTTCAGGTAGGTGTCGGGGGACAGGCCCGAGAGGGCGAGCGCCGGGGCCGGGCCCCAGCTGCGCTCGCCGAGCGGCGGATACTTGGCGAGGCCCGCGAAGCGGCGCGCGTCCTCCACCGTGTTGACCATCGGGGCGATCACGCCCGAGACCCCGGCATCGAACAGGCGCGACACCGTCGAGAAGCCGCCGACCGGCACCCGCGCCAGGGTCGGCTTGCCGCGGGCCGCCACGAGGGCGATGGTGCGGCTGATGCTGTCGAAGTCGTGGGCGCCGTGCTGCATGTCGAGGGTGACGGCGTCGAAGCCTTCCGCCGCGAGCAGCCCCGCGACCGCGGGCTCGGGAATGCCGCACCAGGCCGTGATCAGCGGCTTGCCCTCGCGGAATCGCGCCGCCAGCGCGGCCACCGCTCCACCCCGTTCCGCCATTTCGTCCTCCCGGCTGCGCCGCGCGTTCGACCGCGGCTCGCGCTCGCGCGAGCTTAGGTCAGGCGCGAGGCCGCCGTCGAGGCGCCGCCCGCGCGCCCGCGACATGCCGCCCCTTCCCGCCACGCTTGCATCGCGGCCGACCCATGCGCATATCGGCGCGACCAACGACCGCAACTCACCGCAGCGGCGGCCGGGCCCATCCCGGGCGTTCCGGCTAACGCGTTGTGCTGCCTTCGCGGTTCGGGTAATTTGCCCCTGGCCGCCGGGACGCCCCGGATCGACGCGTCCCTCGGCCCGACCTTCTCCTCAGAGGTCGCCGCGCCGCGGGTCCCACACGTCGTCAGGAGCCTCGGCCCCATGGACTTCCTCAAACCACGGTACACGCCTATGAATCGCCGCCGTCGCATCTACGAGGGCAAGGCGAAGGTCCTCTACGAGGGTCCCGAGCCCGGCACGCTCATCCAGCACTTCAAGGATGACGCGACCGCCTTCAACGCCAAGAAGCACGAGGTGATCGACGGCAAGGGCGTGCTGAACAACCGGATCTCCGAGTTCGTCTTCCAGCACCTCAACGACATCGGCGTGCCGACGCACTTCATCCGCCGGCTCAACATGCGCGAGCAGCTGATCCGCGAGGTCGAGATCATCCCGCTCGAGGTGGTGGTGCGCAACGTGGCGGCCGGTTCGCTGGCGACGCGGCTGGGCCTGGAGGAGGGCACGCAGCTCCCGCGCTCGATCATCGAGTTCTACTACAAGAACGACCAGCTCAACGACCCGATGGTGTCGGAGGAGCACATCACCGCCTTCGGCTGGGCCACGCCGCAGGAGATCGACGACATCATGGCGCTGGCCATCCGGGTCAACGACTTCATGTCCGGCCTCTTCCTCGGCGTCGGCATCCGCCTCGTCGACTTCAAGATGGAGACCGGCCGGCTCTGGGAGGGCGACATGATGCGCATCGTCGTCGCCGACGAGATCTCCCCGGATTCCTGCCGCCTGTGGGACATCAAGAGCCAGGACAAGCTCGACAAGGACCGCTTCCGCAAGGATCTCGGCGGCCTGATCGAGGCCTATTCCGAGGTGGCCCGCCGCCTCGGCATCCTGGGCGAGAACGAGAAGGTGCAGACCGGCGGGCCGCGGCTCGTGCAGTGACGCGCTCCGGCTCGCGCCGGATCGGGATGCGATGAGGGCGGGGCCGTTTCCGGGGGGAGGCGGCCCCGTTCTCATTCCGCCACGCCGGTCGTGGGTTCGGCGGGCGAGCCGGGGTTCAGCGCGGCGCCGCGCCCTCCCACGCCCGCAATCGCGTGTAGGTCCCCGCCCGCGGGTCGAAGCCGGGGTGGTACCAGGGATCGGCGTCGAGCCTCTTCCCCCACCGCGCCCGCAAGCGCGCCACCTCGCCCTCGTGGCGCTCGCGCGCCTCCGGGGTCCAGCGCCGGCTCGCCGCCTCGTGGTGGTGCAGGGCCGCGCCGGGCACCATCAGGGTGCGGTGGCCGGCGGCCTCCAGCCGCAGGCAGAGGTCGACGTCGTTGAAGTCGACCGCGAAGGCTTGCGCGTCGAAGCCGCCGACCGCCCGGAACTTGCGCGCCTCGACGGCGAGGCAGGCCGCCGTGACGGCGGAGACCCGGTGCGTCGCCCGCAGGCGGGCGAGGTAGCCGGGCGCCGTGCCGGGAAAGTGGCGGTGGGCATGGGTGACGAGACCACCGGTGCCGAGCACGATGCCGCCGTGCTGGATCCGCCCACGCCCGTCGAGGAGCTTCGCGCCCACCGCGCCGACCTCCGGCCGCAGGGCTTCCTCGGCCATCCGGCGCAACCAGTCGTCGCGAAACGCCACCACGTCGTTGTTGACGAAGACCAGGAGCCCGCCGCCCGCCTCGGCGGCGGCCCGGTTGTTCATCGCCGCGAAGTCGAACGGGCCGGGGCAGGGCAGCACCCGCACGCCCTCGCGGGCGAGGTGCTGGAAATAGGCCAGCGTGCGCGGATGGCGGCTGTCGTTGTCGCAGACGACGATCTCGAGGGACGGCCAGTCGGTGTGGGCGCGCAGGCTCTCGATGCAGGCGCGCAGGAGCTCGACCCGGTCGCGGGTCGGGATGATTAGCGTCGCGAGCGGCGGGTCGGCGAGGTCGCGGCGTAGGGCGAGGATGCCGCCCGCCGCCTCGACCCGGCCCGGGCCGCCGCGGTGGCGCGCGGCGAGGAGCGCGCGCGACCGCACCCCGTCCTCGGGCGGCGCGGCCTCGAGTGGCGCCCAGGTCGAGAGCGGACGGGGCAGGTGCCGGACCCGTCTGCCCTCCGCCGCGAGCCGCAGGAGCAGGTCCGGGATTTCGGCGCCGGGCAGGGACGGATCGAGCCCGAGCCGGTCGAGCACCGCCCGGCGAACCGCGACCACCGGACCGACATAGTCGGCGGCGAGCAGGTAGTCGGGGTCGAAGGCCGGGCGCAGCACCGGCAGCCACGGCCTCGCCCCCGGCCCGAGCACGACGGCGTCGCCGTAGAGGGCACCGAGGTCGGGATCGGCCGCGAAAGCCTCCGCGATGGCGGTGGGCGCCCCGGGCAGCAATCCGTGACCGGGCGCGGTCAGCACCACGATGGCGACGGATCCCAGTCCCTCCGCCACGATCGCGGCAGGCGCGGCGACGCGAAGGCTGGCAACCGTCTCCGGCTCGCCCCCTGGGAGCGGCGGCACCGCAAGCGCGTGGCGGGCGCCCCAGAGGATCGCGGCCCGGTCGCGCGCCCGCACCCGCTTGCCGGCGAGCGCCGCGCGCAGGACCGCCCAGGCCTCGCCCGGGCGCCGGGCCGCGAGGAGCAGGCGCAGGAGCCAGCGCCGGACGGGACCGGGCTGTCCGTCCGTGAAGCGCAAGGGATCGAGGGCCGGGTGAGGCGGGAGCCTCATTCCAGCTCCTCCCCGAAGGTCGTGACCGAGAAGGCCGGGTGATAATAGGGGTCGTCCCGGATCATCGCCCGCCAGCGCGCGGCGAAGCGGTCTCCTTCCGCGTCGAACCGGATCCGCGCCGGTCCGACGCTCGGGCCGCGGCTGACCGATTCGTGATGGGCGAGCACCGCCCGCGGGGTCCAGACCGCCTTCCAGCCCCGGGCGCCGAGACGCAGGCAGAGGTCGATGTCGTTGAAGTCGACCGGGAACGCCTCGGCGTCGAGGCCGCCGACCGCCTCGAACTTCTCCCGCGCCACCGCCAGGCAGGCGGCGGTGACGCCCGCGACCTCGTGGGCCACGGTGAGCCGGCCGAGATGGCCCGGGGCGTCGGCCGGGCGGTTGCGCAGGATGTGCCCGGCCCGGCCGCCGAGCCCGACCACGACGCCGGCATGCTGGATCCGGCCGTTGCCGAACAGGAGCTTGGCCCCGACGGCGCCGACCTCCGGCCGCAGGGCCTGGCGCACCATCGCGGCGAGCCAGTCGGGATGCAGCACCTCGACGTCGTTGTTGAGGAGCACCAGGACCGCGCCGCGGCTCGCCGCCGCTCCGTCGTTGACGAGGCGCGAGAAGTTGAACGGGCCGGGCCGGTCGAGGCGGCGCACGCGGGGATCGGATTCCCACTCGGCGTAGAGGTCGGCGACCGCCGGATCGGTGGAGCCGTTGTCGACGATGACGAGTTCCAGCGCCGGATAGGCGGTGTCGTGCAGGACGCCCCGGACCGCGACGCGCAGCAGGTCCGGCCGGTCGCGGGTCGGGATGACGATCGAGACCAGGGGCGCCGGCCCGGGCAGCGGCCAGTCGAGGTCGAGCGCATCGCCCGTCCGCACCGGCGCGGCGGGTCCGCCCGCCCGGCGCAGGGCCGCCTCGAGCGCGGCGGCGTGACCGTCGGGATCCGGCGCGTCGGGAACCGTGCGGCAGAGGATGCGGGGAATGCGGCGCACCCGCGCCGGACCCGCCAGGGTCGCGGCGAGCAGGAGCGCCCGGGCGCCCTGCCCCGGCTCCCAGCCGACCCGGGCGGCGAGGTCCGCCGCGACGAGGAGCGGCCGTCCGGGATAGAGGGTCGTCAGGGCGAGGTCGGGACTCCAGCCCGGCTTGAGGCTCGGGCGCAGGCCCTCGGCCGTGTCGGTCTCGCTGTCGGCATAGGCCAGCTCGGCCGGCTCGGCCCCCGCGAAGGCGGCGGCGAGGTGGGTCAGCGCGTCCGGCGCCAGCACGTCGCCGGGGCGCAGATGGCCGACCGCGATCCCGTCCGGCGAGGCGCCGGCGGAGATCCGCGGATCGGCGGGGAGCCCGGCGGGCGCCGGCCCCTGCCAGCGCAGGGACAGGCGCCAGTCGCGGTGGGTCTGGGCCAGAAGAGCCGCGAGGCTGCGACGCACCGCCTCCGCCTCCCCGGGCGCCGCCTCCAGGATCAGGCCGAGGCGCGGCAGCGGCCCGGCCGGCACCCGGTCGAGGGCGGGTTCGAAGGGCCGCGCGCGCTCCGCCTTCCAGGCGGCGTAGTGCGCGAGCGGCCGCACGCCCGCGGCGATGCGCAGGGTGTTGCGCAGGCGGCGCGCGTCGCGGCGCAGCCACTGGTAGAGCGCCACCGGCAGCTTGTCCGGGCGCCGGCGGGCGCAGAGGGCGAGCACGGCCGTGCGGGAGAGGAGCCGCGCGGCCTCGATCCGGAAGCCCTGCGCGGGGGCGGCGAGGAGGATGTGCTCGGTGCCGGGCGGCACCGGCCCGAGCCAGGCGGCGCGCCCGAGCACCGGGCCCGGCAGCAGCGCGTCCTCGTGGGCGCCGTCGGCCCGCGCGAAGCGCAGCAGCGGCCGCACCGGGTCGGCGAAGCGGTCGAGGGCGTAATCGAGGGCGAGCCAGCGCCCGGCCGTGGGCCGCCCGGGGATCAGCTCGCGGGTGAAGTCCGGATCGTCCGCGCAGGGTATGATGCGGCAGGCCGCCGGCGCCGACCGCGCGGTCAACCGTCGGCCGGCGGCGCGGCGGCGGCGGGCTTGCGCCGGGGTGCCCGCGCGGGCTTCGACGCGGCGCCGAGGCCGACCTCGATCTCGAAGTCCTTCGCCAGGGCGGCCGGCACGGTGAAGCCCTCCTCCACCACCGTGAAGGTGCCGCTGGCCTGGCCCGGGGAAATCGTCGCCACGCCCTGGTGGGAGCGCCGGGCGATGACCTGCGTGCCGTTCTTCACCGTGACGGTGACCGGGGCGGCGAAGCGACCGGGGGCGCCGCCGGGCCCGAGCAGGACCACGCCCTGCACGCCGACGGTCACCACCGTGCTGCCGTCCGGCGACGGCCGGCACGCGCGGCTGATCTGGCCGAGGCGGATCTGCGTCCGCACCGCGCCGCCCGCCATGGTCTGCAGCGAGGAGCCGCCCTCGGTGATGTCGATGAGCGGGCAGTAGACGTCGTCGAGGTTCGGCGGCGCCTCCGGCGGCTTGGTGGTGCCGCCGTACTTGAAGATGTTGATGAGGGGGTTGCCGTCGTCCTGCGGCGCGGCGGTCTGGGCCCGCACGGGGGATGCGAGCGCCGCCAGCGCCACGGCGAGGCTGAGGAGACAACGAGCCGTCACGGTCCTCTCCCGATCGTCCATCACTTCAGGCTGTCGAAGCCTTCCTTGAACCCCTTGAGGGAGAGCGGGATGCCCACCCCCTCCTCGGGCGTCTGGAAGACGATGAAGGTGGCCTGCTGGCCGGTCTTGAGCTGGGTGATGAGCTTGTCGTCCATCACCACCTCGGCGACGCATCCGGTGGAGAGGCAGCGCACGAACGAGGTGCGGCCGATCTCCGCCTGGTCGACCTTGAGGCCGAGGCCCGAGGGCAGGAGCACGCCGAGCGGCGCCACGACCCTGAGCAGCGTGCCGCGGTTGTCGGCGGTCTTCAGCACGATCACGACCAGCGAGAGATTCGGCCGGTCCTCGGCGGCGACGTACTGCACCAGGGCGCATTGCTCGGCCTTGGCCCCGGCGGGCGTCTCGCAGCGCAGCTGCCAGTCGTCGAAGCTCTGCTTCACCGCGCCCTGCGCCAGGGCACCGGAGGCCGGCAGGGCCAGCCCCCACCCTAAGCCGAGCGCGAGTCCGAGGCTGGCGGCCCGCACCCGGCGTCCGATCCGTTGCAAGCTGTCTCCCACGCCGCTCACCGCTCCGCTGCCCCGGCCATCCGCCGGTCCGGGGCGTTCCGACCACGGGGCCGGGATGCTGTCAAGCCGAGGACCGCCCGATCGCGCCGCAACCGGGAACCCGTGCGCGGATGCGGGCTTAGCTGTATGACACGGTCCGCCGCCCCCGCGATCGGCACCTGTTAGTGGTTTCACACGGTTTTGCGGTCCATAACGCTTCGCCCCGCCGGGCAGACCGATCTTCGTCACGACCGTCCCTCCCCCCTCGCGAGAGCCGCCCGATGAGACGCGCCGCCACCTCCCTCGCCCTCCTGGTCCTCGCCGCCGGTGCCGCCGCGGCGGAACCGCTGCCGGTCGGCGAGACGACCTATGTCGAGCGTTCGCTCAATCGGGACGCGACGCTGACGATCGAGCACCCGCCGGTGGCGCGCAACCCGCGCGGGCGCCGCGCCGCGCGCTCGGCGGAGATCGCCGGCTTCTGCCGCGACGGCGGCGTGATCCGGCGCCGGGGCGAGAACGGCGAGATCATCCTGCGCCAGCGCGAGCTCTGCGACAGCGTGGCGCCCCGCACCCTCTATCCCGGCCACGTCGATCCGCGCCCGGCCTGGCCGGCGGAACGCGTGGTGGTGGTGCGCACCAAGGGCTGACGCTTCCCCCGCTCAGCCGTAGCGGTGCAGCTCGGTGCCGTGCCGCTTCAGCCAGGCCTCGGGCTCCTCGTAATCCGGGTAGAGCCCGGCGACGACGCGCCAGAACCGGTCCGAGTGGTTCATCTCAGAGAGGTGCGCGACCTCGTGCGCGGCGAGGTAGTCGAGCACGGAGGGCGGCGCCATGATCAGGCGCCAGGAGAAGTTGAGCTGCCCGGCCGCCGAGCACGAGCCCCACCGGCTGCGGGTGTCGCGCACGGTCAGGCGCTTCGGATTCCGCCCGATCGCGCCGGCGTGGCGGGCGACCGCCGCCGTCAGGTCGCGGCGCGCCTCGGCTTCCAGGAAGTCGCGCACCCGGCGCGCCACGTGGGGCAGCCCGCAGGAGACCGCGATCACCGGCGCGCCGTCCGGCGCCGTGGTGGCGGTCGTCGGGCCGGACGTGGTCGACCAGTGCAGGATGCGGTGCGGCACGCCGCGCAGGGGCACGACCGCGCCCGGCACGAAGGCGACGCGCTCGGGCAGCTTCGCCACGCGCGCGGCGATCCAGGCGCCGTGCGAATCGGCGAAACGCTGGGCGGCGGCGAGGTCGGTGCGCTCGGGCAGGGTCAGGACGATCTCGCCGGTGGCGCTCGAGACCCGCAGGGTGATGCGCCGGGCGGCGGACCGGCGGCGCACGGCGACCGGATAGCAGGTGCCGGCGTGGATGACGGTGACGTGGGTGGGTTCGGGCGCCGACCGGCGCAGGAGCGCGACTCGCATGCCGCCTTTGTAGCCGGGAGGGACCGGGCGTGTCAGCGCCCCCGTTCGTCGCGCGGCGGCGAGGAGGCTCGCGAGCCAGGCGCGCAGTGTGTTGACCGGCGACACGCGTCGCTCAGGGGCCGGCGCCGCCGGGGCGGCGCCGGATGGGACGGCTCAGGACGCCTCGCGCAGGTCGGCGAGGACTTGCGTGCCCTGCATCTCGTGCATGAAGGCCGAGATGCGCGGCGCGATGTGGGCGCGGAAGCGCGAGCCGTTGAAGACGCCGTAATGGCCGACGCCCTTCTGCAGGTGGTAGAGCTTGCGCTCCGCCGCCAGGTTGGTCGTCAGGTCGAGGGCCGCGAGGGTCTGGCCGACGCCCGAGATGTCGTCCTTCTCGCCCTCGACCGCCATGATGGCGCAGTGGCGGATCGCCGTCGGGTCGACGCGCTCGCCGCGGTGGCGCATCTCGCCCTTCGGCAGCGAGTGCTCGACGAAGACGGTGTTGACGGTCTGGAGGTAGAACTCCGCCGTCAGGTCCATCACCGACAGGTACTCGTCGTAGAACTCGCGGTGCTTCTCGGCCGAGTCGCCGTCGTGGCGCACGAGGTGCTTGAACATGTCCCAATGGGCCGTCAGGTGACGGTCGAGGTTCATGCCCATGAAGCCGGAGAGCTGGAAGAAGCCCGGATAGACCTCGCGCCAGGTGCCCGGATAGCCCGGCGGCACCACGGTGATGCAGTTGCGCTTGAACCACTCCGAGCCGCGCTCGGCGGCGAGGCAGTTCACGGCGGTGGGCGAGCGGCGGGTGTCGATCGGGCCGCCCATCAGGGTCATCGAGGTCGGCACGCCGGGCAGGCCGTCGGCCTCCATCCGGGCGACCGCGGCGAAGACCGGCACCGAGGGCTGGCACACCGCGATCACGTGCAGGTCCGGGCCGAAGGCCTGGAACATCTCGATCAGGTAGTCAATGTAGGTGTCGAGGTCGAAGCGGCCGGCCTCGAGCGGCACCATGCGGGCGTCGATCCAGTCGGTGATCATCACCTCGTGGGCCGGCAGCAGCGCCTCGACCGTGCCGCGCAGCAGCGTGGCGTAGTGGCCCGACATCGGCGCCACCACGAGCACCTTTGGCTGCGCCTGGGCCGGCGGGCGCTTCAGCGCGCGATCGAACTTGATCACCTGGCAGAACGGCTTCGACCACACGATCCGCTCGGTGACCTCGGCGGTCATGCCCTCCACGACCGTCGTGGGCAGGCCGAAGGCCGGCTTGCCGTAGCGTCGCGTGGTTCGCTCGAACATCTCGCACGCCGCCGTCACGGTCCGGCCATAGGGCGTGTAGGTCATCGGGTTGACGGGATTTTTGAACACGAGCTGCGTGGCGTCGGCGGCCGCCCGGGCGGGCGTCAACATCCAGTGCGCTGCTTCATACCAGAAATACGAGAGATCCATGACGCCACCGTCCACGATTGACCCAGCGGCGCGCGCATCCGCCGCCGAGAGACGCCTGACTCGATAGGGAGTCAGACAATAGAGTATCGGTATTCAAGGGCAACATCTACGGAAAACCAAGCTGTCAAAAGGTGGAACTGTGCCCTTTTTACCGCAACCCCCACGAGCATGCCGGCTTTTCGGAAAACCGGACCCGAAGGCGGGAGGACCGCCTCGAGCCGGTGCCGGCACGGACAGGGAGAACGCACCGGATAGCGGAGGGTTTCCGCCCCCCCGCCCTGGGCGGCGGGCTCCTCCGCACTATCGTCTCGGCCATGTTCGACACCTCGCCGACCGATCTGGTGCGCGACGCGCGCCACCTGCGCCTCGAGACCCTGGTGCGGCTGCGCTGGCTCGCCGTGGCCGGCCAGGGGGCCGCGGTGGCCGGCGCCCATCTCGGGCTCGGCCTGCCCCTGCCCTTCGGCTGGTGCTTCCTCGTCATCGCGGCCTCGTCCTGGCTCAACCTCACGCTTCGCATCCGCTACCCGGCGAGCCACCGGCTCAGCGACGACGCCGCGGCGCTGCTGCTGGCCTTCGACATCATCCAGCTCGCCGCCCTGCTCTTCCTCACCGGAGGCTTGCAGAACCCGTTCGCGCTCCTGTTCCTCGCCCCCGTCCTGATCTCCGCCACCGCCCTCCCCCCGGCCCGCACCCTGGCGCTCGGCCTCCTGGCGGTGGGCCTCTCGACGCTGCTCGCCCTCGTCTACCGGCCGCTGCCGTGGTTCTCCGGGGAGACGCTCGAACTGCCGTTCCTGTACGTCTCGGGCGTCTGGACCGCGATCCTGCTCGGAACAGCTTTCACGGGCGTTTACGCCTGGCGCGTCGCCGAGGAGGCGCGCCAGCTCGCCCAGGCGCTGGCCGCCACCGAGCTGGTGCTCGCCCGCGAGCAGCACCTGTCGCAGCTCGACGGGCTGGCGGCGGCGGCCGCCCACGAGCTCGGCACCCCGCTCGCCACCATCACGGTGGTGGCCAAGGAGCTCGACCGGCAGCTCGGGCCCGCGGCGAGCCCGAGCGTCGCGGAGGATCTGGCGCTGCTGCGCGACCAGGTCGAGCGCTGCCGCGGGATCCTGTCCAAGCTCACCTCGCTCGACGCCGACCAGGGCGGCTTCATCGAGACCATCTCCTTGAGCCACCTCGTCGAGGAGCTGGTGGCGCCCCAGCGCGCGCTCGGCATCGTGCTCGACGTGACGACCAAGGGGGACGGGCCGGAGCCGGCCTGCCGGCGCAATCCCGGGGTGATGTTCGGGCTCGGCAACATCGTCGACAACGCGGTCGACTTCGCGGAGAGCTGCGTGGCGATCGAGGCGCGCTGGAGCGCGGAGCGGGTCTCGCTCGAGATCCGCGACGACGGCCCGGGCTTCGCCCCGGACGTGCTGCTGCGGGTGGGCGAGCCCTATGTCAGCACCCGCAGCGCCGCCAAGGCCGGGGCGGCTGGGGGGACGGGGCTGGGCCTCGGGCTGTTCATCGCCAAGACGTTGATCGAGCGCTCCGGCGCGCAGCTCGTCCTCGCCAACGCGGTCGATCCCTCGACCGGCGCGGTGGTGCGGATCGCCTGGCCGCGTCACGTTTTCGAGAGGGAGGCGAAAGGCCGGCGAAACCCGGGCACGGCGGGGGCCGCACCCCTGACGCAGGGCCGCGACGTTCCTATATAACGCTCTGAACTTGCTGATTGAAAGCTGGAGGAGCGTCGTTTGATGACGCAGTACGGAACACTCAGCCCGGAGGCCTCGGCCGGCACCATCCCGGAGGGCGACGCCCTCCTCAACCACGCCGACCGCAGCCTGCTGATCGTGGACGACGACAAGCCGTTCTCGACCCGGCTGGCCCGGGCCATGGAGGCGCGCGGCTACCGGGTGCACGTGGCGGAGAGCGTGGCCGAGGGCGTCTCGGCGGTCGAGGCGCAGCCGCCCGCCTTCGCGGTGATCGACATGCGGCTCGCCGACGGCAACGGCCTCGACGTGATCGCCCGCCTCAAGGAGCGCCGGCCCGAGGCCCGCGGCGTCATCCTGACCGGCTACGGCAACATCGCGACCGCGGTGACCGCGGTGAAGCTCGGCGCCTTCGACTACCTGGCGAAGCCCGCCGACGCCGACGAGATCCACGGCACCCTGATGGCCGAGCCGGGCGAGCGGGCCGACCCGCCCGAGAACCCGATGTCGGCCGACCGGGTGCGCTGGGAGCACATCCAGCGGGTCTACGAGCTGTGCGGCCGCAACGTCTCCGAGACGGCGCGCCGGCTCAACATGCACCGGCGCACGCTGCAGCGCATCCTCGCCAAGCGCGCCCCGCGCTGAGACGGGAGCGATGAAGGGCGCGCGAAGAGCCCGGCACCGGGAGGTGCCGGGCTCTTCGCGTCTCGGGACGCCTGCGGGGCAGCGGATCCGGTCGCTCCGGCGGGAACCGGAGCCGGTCGATGCGTGCGCCTCCGCCCGTGACGCTCAACGTCCTCTGAAACCAGCCCCATTGTTGTTCTTGATCCATGTCCCGGTATTCTCACCGATGAGGCTTCCACCCCGCACGCTTCCCGGCTGCGCCGCGATACCGCCCTGGTTGGCGAAGGCACCGCCGTTCTTGACGGCGAAGGCGCTGCCGGTGCTCGGCAGCGGGGTCCTGGGTGCGACGACGCGAGTCTGCGCCTGTGTGTCGGACGAGCCGAACAGCGCGGCGCCGGCGAACGCGCCAGCGATCAGCAGTTTCATCATGATTGATCACCTCCATAGTCGATATCAATGGATGTCTTCGAAATGTCGTGCCAAGCATGCCGGCCTCGCCAGAACGATTCCGGCATCTCGATGTGATGACTAATACCTGTAGCTCGGACCGATGATCCTCGCTCTTTCCCTCTCTTGCGCGAGGGCGTTCAAGCGATCTTGCCCGGCGGGCTTGTATGTGCCTGTAGGCTGGACCTGCGGGACCTTCGCGCCCCCGCCCGGCAAGGCACCGGGAGTGCCGAAGCGCGGTCCTTGCTGAGGCAGCGTGGGCCGCTGGGGTGCGAGCGTCCCTTGTGCCTTCGCCGTGGCGACGGGAATCGTCAACGCACCACATACCAGTACCGAGAAGATCCTGATCCTGCTCATCGACCGCCTCCCTTCGTGGAGAACGGCGCCTCCAATCCAGTGGAGAGCGTTGGCCGTCGGACTGACGGCGGCGTCGCGACTGGCCTTGTCTGCACCACGAGGTAACTTTGACTTCAGGTGTGGCTGCGGGCCATCCTCACAAGTGAGGAACGACCCGAAAGCATCGCGCAATATTCTGGCAAGGCGCAGCCGCTACGGCCCGATTGCCGGCACCCTCACCGCCCCGCGGTCGTGACGGCCGATGCGACGGCCAGCTCCGACGAGACAGGCTCTCGCGGCGCACGTCCGGCCACGCGCTGCACGACATCGCTTCGCCCTCGTCCCGCGTCGGATGGGAGATGCGGTGATCCTCGGGCCGGCCCGATCGGACGGGGCGGCCTACACCCCCGCCGCCCCGCCATCCGAGCGCGGATCGTGCGTCGCCTCGACCCGCCCGTTGCCGGGATGGCGCACCAGCAGGCCGGCATGGCCGAGCGAGTCGATGTACGGCCCGCCCAGTTCCTCGACCTCGTGCCCCATCCGCGCGAGCGCCGCGATGCAGGAGGACTCGAACCGGTCCTCGACCTTCACGGTCATCGATTCGGCGCCCCAGGTGCGGCCGAACAGGAAGCGCGGTGCGTCGACCGCCTCGGCGACGCCCATCCCGTACTGGGCGTAGCGGGTGAAGAGCTGGGCCTGGAATTGCGGCTGCCCGTCGCCGCCCATGCTGCCGTAGGACAGCACCCGCCCGTCGGCGAGGACCGCGAGCGCCGGGTTGAGGGTGTGGAACGGCCGCCGCCCCGGCTCCAGCGGGTTGACCGCGCTCGGATCGAGGGAGAAGGCGACCCCGCGATTCTGCCAGGTGAGGCCGGTGCGCGGCAGGACGAGGCCGGAGCCGAACTCCCAGTAGACCGACTGGATGTAGGACACCGCGACGCCGTTGCCGTCGATCGCCCCCATCCACACCGTGTCGCCGTCGCCGACCGGGCGCACGGGGGTGGGCGACGCGCGGTCCATCCGGATCGCCGCGGCCTCCGCCTCCAGGCGCTCCGGCGCCAGGAAGGTCGCGGGGTCGTGGCGCAGGCGGTCGAAATCGGTGACGACCGCGTCGCGGATCCGGAAGGCGCGCTTCGTCGCCTCGATCAGCCCGTGGTAGTGGGCCGCCGTCTCGGGGCGGATGGTGCCCAGGCGCTCGTAGAGGCCGAGGATCACGAGCGCCGCGAGGCCCTGGCTCGGCGGCGGGCAATTGTAGACCGTGGCGCCCGACAGCTTCAGCGAGAGCGGCGCCCGCGACACCGCCCGGTAGCGCTCGATGTCGGCGCGGGTGACCGGGCTCCCGGCCCGCTCGAGGTCGGCGGCGACCTCGCGGCCGACATCGCCGCGGTAGAAGTCGTCGAGCCCGGCATGGCCGAGCTGCTCCAGGGTGGCGGCGAGCACCGGCAGCCTGCGCAGGGTCCCGGCCTTCGGCGGCTTGCCGTCGACGAGATACGTCTCGCGAAAACCCGGCTGGTCGTGGAGCGTGTCGAGCTCCTTCGGCACGTAGCGCGCCTCGGAGGCCGACACCGCGACGCCCTCGCGGGCGTGCCGGACCGCGTCGGAGAGGATGAGGTCGAGGGGCAGGCGCCCGCCGAGGTCGCGGGCGATCCCGTGGGCCAGCGCCCAGCCGCCGACCGCGCCCGCCACCGTGAGCGCCGCGTCCGGCCCGCGCTCGGGGATCGCGTCGTAGCCCTTGTCGCGGTAGCGCCGGATGGTGGCGAGGCTGCCGGCCGGCCCGCAGGCCTCGATCGCCCGCACGACGCCGTTCGGGCCGCGCACCAGCCAGAAGCCGTCGCCGCCGAGGCCGTTCATGTGCGGATAGACCACCGCAATGGTCGCCGCCATGGCGAGCATCGCCTCGAGCGCGTTGCCGCCCTCGTCGAGGATCGCCCGGCCGGCCTCGGCCGCGAGGTGGTGGGGAGCCGCGCAAGCCGCGCGGGAGAAGACGGGGGTCTCGGGCATCGGGGCGCTTGGACGACTCTGGGCTTAGGACGAGGTGACGAAACGGCGGGGCGGGGGTCCGCGCGGTTGCGCCGGCCCCGCGGTTCAGGCTAGTGCCCGCAACCATGAAACGATAGGCGCTTCGCACGCCCGTCGCCCCGCCACACTCGACAAGGGTCAGGCCGCGTGCCCGCATCAGGTTCCCTCAAGCCCCGCAGCCTCGTCACCATCCTCAGCATCATGGTGCTGGTCGGCGTCGAGGTGTTCGCGGTGGCGATCGCGGCGGGCTGGGCGCTCGCCGGCATCTTCGAGCTCGGCGACATGGTCGGCCACGTGCTGATGGTGCTGTTCAGCCTCCTCGCCCTCTCCATCATGATCCAGCTCTGGCGTCGGGCCACCAGCATCGAGCCGATCCGCTGAGGGCGCAGGGATGATCGACCGCCGCACGCTGCTCGCCGGCGCCGCGCTCCTGCTCGGCTCCGGCCCCCAGGGGTTGAGCCAGGCGTTGAGCGCCGAGCTGCCCCTCGGCCAGCCCGAGGCCTTCAGCTTCGACGCCCTCAAGGCGCGGGCGCGGGACCTCGCCGCCCGGCCCTATGCGGCGCCGGCGGTGCCCGACCGCGACGTCTTGCAGGCGATCGACTACGACGCCCACGGCAAGCTGAAGTACAAGCCCGACCACGCGCTCTGGGCCGAGGGCCCGAGCGCCTTTCCGGTCACGTTCTTTCACCTCGGCCGCTACTTCCAGAAGCCGGTGCGGATGCACGTGGTCGAGGGGGCCCAGGCGCGCGAGATCATCTACGACCCGGCCGCCTTCGAGATGCCGGCGGATTCGCCGGCACGGCGCCTTCCGCCCAATCCGGGCTTCGCCGGCTTCCGCTTCCAGGAGCGCCGCGGCGGCCCCCTCGACTGGCGCCGCAACGACTGGGTCGCTTTTCTCGGCGCCTCGTATTTCCGCGCGATCGGCGAGCTCTACCAGTACGGCCTGTCGGCGCGGGGGCTCGCCCTCGATACCGTGATGCCGGACCGGCCGGAGGAGTTCCCGGACTTCACCCACGTCTGGTTCGAGACCCCGGCGCCTGATTCCGACACCGTCACGGTCCTGACGCTCCTCGACGGCCCCTCGGCCGCCGGCGCCTACCGCTTCAGGATGCGCCGCACCCGTTCGGTGGTGATGGACATCGAGGCGAGCCTGCACCTGCGCAAGGATGTCGGCCGCTTCGGCCTGGCGCCGCTCACCTCGATGTACTGGTTCTCCGAGACCGCCAAGCCCACCGCCGTGGACTGGCGCCCGGAGGTGCACGATTCGGACGGCCTGGCGCTCTGGACCGGCACCGGCGAGCGGATCTGGCGGCCCCTGCGCAACCCGCCCCGCACCATGGTCTCGGCCTTCTCCGACGAGCGCCCGCGCGGCTTCGGGCTGATGCAGCGCGACCGCCTGTTCGACCACTACCAGGACGGCGTCTATTACGACCGCCGGCCCTCGCTCTGGGTCGAGCCCCTGGGTGATTGGGGCAAGGGCAGCGTCCAGCTGGTCGAGAACGCCACCGACGACGAGATCCACGACAACGTGGTGGCGATGTGGGTGCCCCGTGAGCCCGCCCGCGCCGGGTCCTCGCACGATCTCGCCTACCGCCTGCACTGGGTCGCGGACGAGCCCTATCCGAGCAACCTCGCCCGCGTCGTCGCCACCCGCGAGGGCAATGGCGGCCAGGCCGGCACCGACCGGCCGAAGGGTGTGCGCAAGTTCGTGGTCGAGTTCCTGGGCGAGCCGCTCGGCCGCCTGCCGGCGGGGGTGAAGCCGGAGCCGGTGCTCACCGCGTCGCGCGGCACCTTCCCGCTCGCCCGCACCGAGGCGGTGCCGGACGACGTGCCCGGCCATTGGCGGGCCGAGTTCGATCTCGCGGTGGCGGGCGCGGATCCGGTGGAACTGCGGCTGTTCCTGCGGCGTGGGGACGAGACGCTGAGCGAGACCTGGACGTACCAGTATATTCCGGCGGCGTGAGCGGGGCCGGCGCCATGCCGCTCACGAGCGCCCTCGTCTCGTATGATCCGCGATGGCCGCAGATGTATGCGGACGAGGCGGCGCGCCTCGCTGCGGTGTTCGCGGACAGGCTTATCGCCCTTCACCACGTCGGGAGCACGGCTGTGCCCGGCCTCGTCGCCAAGCCGGAGATCGATATCCTCGCCGAGGTCGGTGAAGGCGCCGACACCCAGCAATGGGATTCGCCGCTCGCGGATCTGGGCTATCGGCGCGGCGGTGATCTGTCTCCCGATCACCTCTTCTTCAAGCGGGACGTGAACGGCGTGCGAACGCACAAGCTGCACGTCTGCACCGCGCATCATCCCGACGCCCAGAAGGTGCTTGCGTTTCGCAACCTGCTGCGGGCTGATCCCGCCGCACGTGAGCGTTACGGCGCGTTCAAGCAGAAGATCGCCACGGACGAGAGCCTGGACATGAAGCGGTATCTATCGCTGAAGGAGCCGTTCATCGCGGCCATGCAGCGACGCTAGCTTCAGATGAATTCCGCTTGATCCGCTCTGAAACCAACAAAGCGCGGGATCCCCTCTCCCGTGTGGGAGAGCGGTAGGGGTGAGGGTGCTATGGCTCTGAGTCTGGATCAGGTCGGTACGCTGCCAGCACGACGATCAGACCTTTACACGGAAGCGTGTCACCCTCACCCCCGACCCCTCTCCCACACGGGAGAGGGGAGAATCGCCCTACCTACACTTACCAGATCAAATATAAGTCGTGACATACGTCGCCAGCAACAAGCAGGTTCGTATATCTGCACATAGAAGACAACCCCGCGGCTCGCACCGCGGGGTTTCTCTTTTCGTCAGAGGATCAGGCCGCTTCAGCCCACCCGCACCCGCCAGATCTCCTCGGCGTATTCCCGCATCGTCCGGTCCGACGAGAACCACGCGGTGCGCGCCGTGTTGAGGATCGCCGAGCGCCACCAGGTCTTCGGCCGGCGCCAGGCGGCGTCGACCGCGCGCTGGGCGCGCCAGTAATCGTCGAAATCGGCGGTGAGCAGGAAGCGGTCGCCGTGGGTGAGCTCGTCGACCAGCGGGCGGAACCGGCCCGGCTCGCCGGGCGAGAACCCGCCAGCAGAGATCATGTCGAGGGCACCGCGCAGCCGGGGCGAGGCCGCGATGGCGCGCGCGGCGTAGCCCGGCTGGGACTGGACGCGCTGGACGCCCGCCGCGTCGAGGCCGAAGATGAAGATGTTGTCGGGACCGACATGGTCCTTGATCTCGATGTTGGCGCCGTCGAGCGTGCCGATGGTGAGCGCGCCGTTGAGAGCGAGCTTCATGTTGCCGGTGCCCGAGGCCTCGAGACCGGCGGTCGAGATCTGCTCCGACAGGTCGGCGGCCGGGATGATCGCCTCGGCCAGGCTCACCGAGTAGTTCGGCACGAAGGCGACCGTCAGGCGCCCCGCCACGTCCGGATCGGCGTTGACGCGCTTGGCGACGTCGCTGGCGAGCCGGATGATGAGCTTGGCCTGGTGGTAGCTCGGCGCCGCCTTGCCGGCGAAGAGCTTGACCCGGGGCGTCCAGTCGCGGTGCGGCTCGGCCTTGATCGCCTGGTAGAGCGCCACCGTCTCCAGGATGTTGAGGAGCTGGCGCTTGTACTCGTGGATGCGCTTGATCTGGACGTCGAACAAGGCCTCCGGATCGAGCGTGATGCCGGTGCGGTCCTCGACGACGCGGGCGAGCGCCTCCTTGCGCTCGCGGCGCACCGCCGCGTAGCGCGCCTGGAAGCCGGCATCGTCGGCGAGCGCCGCCAGCCCCTCGAGGTGGCGCGGATCGTCGAGCACCCTCTCGCCGACCGCCTCGACGGCGAGCCGGGTCAGGCCCGGATTGGCGTTGTGGAGCCAGCGCCGGAAGGTGATGCCGTTGGTCTTGTTGACGATCTTGTCGGTGTCGAGGGCGTGGAGCGGCGCGAACACCGTCTGGCGCATCAGCTCGGTGTGGAGCGCCGAGACGCCGTTGACCCGCCGGGCGCCCAGGAAGGCGAGATGGCCCATCCGGACCCGCTTGCCGTGGCTCTCGTCGATCAGCGAGACCTCGGCGAGCTGCTCGACCGAGGCGCCGTGCTTCGACACTTCTTCCAGGTGCATCCAGTTGATCAGGTAGATGATCTGCATGTGGCGCGGCAGCAGCCGCTCCATCAGCTCCACCGGCCAGGTCTCCAGGGCCTCCGGCATCAGGGTGTGGTTGGTGTAGCCGAGCGTCTGGGTGGTGACGTGCCAGGCATCCTCCCAGGCCATGCCATGCACGTCGACGAGGAGCCGCATCAGCTCCGGCACGGCGATGGCCGGGTGGGTGTCGTTGAGCTGGATCGCCGCGTGGTCCGGCAGCGAGCGCAGGTCGCCGCGCTCGGCGACGTGGCGGCGCACCAGGTCCTGCAGCGAGGCGGAGGTGAAGAAGAATTCCTGGCGCAGGCGCAGCTCCTGGCCGGCCGGCGTGCCGTCGCTGGGATAGAGCACCCGCGAGATCGCCTCGGCCCGGGCGCGCTCGGCGACCGCCCCGACATGGTCGCCAGCATTGAAGCGGGCGAGGTCGATCGCCTCGGGCGCGCGGGCGGCCCAGAGGCGCAGCGCGTTGACGTGCTTGGCGCCGCGGCCGATCACCGGGGTGTCGTAGGGCACGGCGCGCACGGTCTCGGCCGGGCGCCAGACGCGGCGCAGGGTCCCGTCCGGCTGGACGCTCATCGCGACGTCGCCGCCGAAGCCGACCTCGCAGGCGGCCTCCGCCCGCTCGAACTCCCAGGGGTTGCCCTCGGAGAGCCAGGTCTCCGGCACCTCGCGCTGCACGCCGTCCTCGATCACCTGCCGGAACAGGCCGTGATCGTAGCGGATGCCGTAGCCGTAGGCGGGAATCGCGAGGCTCGCCATGCTCTCCATGAAGCAGGCGGCCAGCCGCCCGAGGCCGCCATTGCCGAGCGCCGCGTCGGGCTCGGCGCCCGCCACCGCGTCGAGGTCGACGTTCAGCCCGGCCAGGGCCTCGCGCACGGTCTCGGCGACGCCGAGATTGCCCATCGCGTCGGAGAGCAGGCGGCCGATCAGGAATTCGAGGGAGAGGTAGTGCACGCGCTTCACCGGCACGGTGCCGGCGGTGATCGCGGCGGCGGCCACGGCGCGGTCGCGGAGCGCCAGCGCGGTCGCCGCGAACCAGTCGCGGTCGCGGGCGGTCGCGGGCGTCTTGCCCAAGCCGTAGGCGAGCCTGGCCAGGATCGCGGCGCGCATCACCGCGACCTCGTCGCCCGCGGGGGCGGCGGGCGCCGCCTGCGGCATCCAGGAGCGCGGCGCCTCGGCATCGCGCGGAGCCGCGTCCTGCCGATTCTCTTCACGCTGGCGACCGGACAGAATAAGTTCGTTCAGCACTTGGGAACCCCCTTCGCTACCGCAGGTCTCGTGATGCTGCAGCGCGATCTACCGTCGCGTGCTGTGCAGCAAACCTTCGGCCACGGCAGCATCGTGTGGCTGTGGAACGGCGATGTCGAGACGCCACGACAAGCTTGAGCACGCGATTGACGGCGTGTTGCTGTGCCGACACGTCTCACGGAAACGAGACTTGATTTTGGCGAAGCCGCCTGAAGCGAGTGTGAACGCGCGTCACGCCGCCCGCATGCCGGACCTTAGAGTTAGAAGATGCCCTTGGGGAAGGACCCACCGTCAGAGCAGGGTTGCACCTTCGGTCTAACCTCGCGCGGTCCAGCCTCGCGGACGCGGTGAGCGGCCCGTCCGGCGGATCGGTCCCGCAGCGACGGCCCTGCCCGGGCGCGCCGGCGGTGTCATCATGGTGTCGCGGCCGCCGGTGATGCAGGCGCGCCACGCTCGGAGCCTCGCGCACGCGGGCGCGGGAACCGGACGCAACGGCGCGTCTTCCACGCACTGCACCGCCGCTGACCTCCATGTAGCGACGGCCGCCCGCCCGCTCAACCCCAGTGCCCAATTCCATCGCGCCCAACGAAGCGCTCGCCGGGAGCCCAGCATGACCGAGGACGCGAAGTCTGCCACCTCTCCCGCATCGCCGGCGCGATTGCTGGCGGGCGAGCTGTGGTGGAAGGCCGGCGTCGTCTACCAGGTCTATCCGCGCTCGTTCCAGGACACGAACGGCGACGGCGTCGGCGACCTGAGGGGCGTGACCGCGCGACTCGACTACCTCGCCTGGCTCGGGGTCGATGCCCTGTGGCTGTCGCCGGTCTGCCGCTCGCCGATGGCCGATTACGGCTACGACGTCTCGGATTACTGCGACATCGACCCGCTCTTCGGCACGCTCGCCGATTTCGACGCCCTGGTGGCCGAGGCGCATCGGCGCCGCCTGCGCGTCATCATGGACTTCGTGCCGAACCACACCTCGCAGGAGCATCCGTGGTTCCGCGAGGCCCGCGCCTCGTGCGACAACCCGAAGCGCGACTGGTACATCTGGCGCGACCCCGCCCCGGACGGCGGACCGCCGAACAACTGGATCAGCAATTTTGGCGGCCCGGCCTGGACGCTCGATCCGGCGACCGGGCAGTACTACTACCACGCCTTCCTGCGCGAGCAGCCGGACCTGAACTGGCGCAACCCGCAGGTGCGCGCCGCGATGATGGACGTGCTGCGCTTCTGGCTCGACCGCGGCGTCGACGGGTTCCGGGTCGACGTGATCTGGCACCTGATGAAGGACGAGTTCCTCCGCGACAACCCGGCGAACCCGGATTACGTGCCGGGCGAGCCGGAGATCAACACCCTGGTCCAGCTCCATTCCGCCGACCAGCCCGAGGTGATGGAGGTCATCGCCGGGATGCGGGCGGTGCTGGAGGAGTACGACGCCCGGGTGCTGATCGGCGAGATCTACCTGCCGCTGGAGCGGCTGGTGGCGTATTACGGGGTCGAGCTGTCGGGCGCGCACCTGCCGTTCAACTTCCAGCTGATCCAGACGCCGTGGAACGCGCGAGCCGTGGCGGAGCTGGTCGCCGAGTACGAGGCGGCCCTGCCCCCGGGCGGCTGGCCGAACTGGGTCCTCGGCAACCACGACCAGCCGCGCATCGCCGCGCGGGTCGGCGAGGCGCAGGCGCGCGTGGCCGCCGTGCTGCTCCTCACCCTGCGGGGCACGCCGACGCTCTATTACGGCGACGAGATCGGCTTAGGCCGCGTGCCGATCCCGCCCGAGCGGGTGCGCGACCCCTGGGAGCACAACGAGCCCGGCCGCGGCCGCGACCCGGAGCGCACGCCGATGCAGTGGCAGCCCGGGCCGCATGCCGGCTTCTCGACCGTCGAGCCGTGGCTGCCCCTCGACCCGGAATCCGAGACCCGCAACGTCGAGTGCCTGCGCGACGACTCCGGCTCGATCCTCACCCTGCACCGCCGCCTGATCGCGCTCCGGCGCGAGCACCCGGCGCTCAGCATCGGCGCTTACCGGGTGGTGTCGGTCTCCGGCGACGTCCTGGTCTACGAGCGCCTGCACGGCGACGAGGCGATCCGGGTCGCCCTCAATTTCGGGCACGAGACTTGCCTCATAGAGGCATTGGGCGGACCGCCCTGGGAGGTGCTGCTCTCGAGCGCCGGCGGCCGGCGCGGCGAGAGGCCCCGGGACGGGCACTTCGCACTTGCGGGAGACGAGGCCCTGGTGCTGATCCGGCGCGCGCCGGCGGCGGAGGGGTGAATCGACCTTTACCCGCCTAAGCTCTGCGCCTGACGCGGCACAGCTTTTCGAAACGGCGCAAGATCGTAGATTTTTCTTCCGTTCTACGACTTTCGTCTTGCCGTCCAAAAACCGCGTGATATTGTGCAGTGCACTGGAACCGGAGCGGGAGTGGCGCGTTGACGACGCAGTTCGCCGCGGCATTGCCCGCTCGTAAACCGTCCGGCTCGCGGCGTGGGGGCTCTTTCATGACATTTCCGGCGTCGGCACGGTCGGCTTCGCATGCGCCGGCGGTGTCGTCCGGCGGCTCCCCGCGCGGGACCGTCGAGGCGTTGCGCGGCTCGCTCAAGCCGCGCATCCTCTACGCCACGCCCGAGATGGCGGATTTCGTGAAGACCGGCGGCCTCGGCGAGGTCGCGGCCTCCCTGCCCCGGGCCCTGCGCCAGCACTACGACGTTCGCATCCTCATCCCGGGCTACCGCCAGGTCGTCGAGCGCCACCCCGACATCGCGGTCGTGGCCCAGCTGCCCGGCAACGCCGAGATGCCTCCCTGCGACCTCGGCCTGATCGAGACCGGCGACGGCCTGCCGGTCTACGTCATCCTCTGCGCCGACCTCTACGAGCGCGACGGCTCGCCCTACGGCGACCAGGGCGTCGACTTCTCGGACAACGACCTGCGCTTCGGCCGGCTCAGCCTCGCGGCGGCCGAGCTCGCCGGGGGCGCCGACCCCGAGTGGCGCGCCGACCTCCTCCACCTCAACGACTGGCAGACGGCGCTGGCGCCGGCCTACCTTGCCTGGCGCGGCCAGCGCACGCCGACCGTGCTGACGATCCACAACCTCGCCTATCAGGGCCTGTTCCCGTGGGAGAATCTCGGCCGCCTCGGCGTGCCCGAGAGCGCCTTCCAGATCGACGGCGTCGAGTTCTACGGCAAGCTGTCCTTCCTGAAGGCCGGCCTGTTCTACGCCTCGCACGTCACGACCGTCAGCGAGACCTACGCCCACGAGATCACCACGCCGGAATTCGGCTGCGGCCTCGACGGCCTTCTGCGCACCCGCGCGCATCAGGGCCGGCTCGCCGGCATCCTCAACGGCATCGACGAGAGCTGGGATCCCCGCACCGATCCCCACCTCGCCACCCGTTTCGAGCCCGACGACTGGAAGGGCAAGCGCGCCAATGCGGACGCCGTGCGCACCCGCTTCGGCCTCGGCGTGTCGCGCGGACCGCTCTTCGCCATCGTGTCGCGCCTCGTGCACCAGAAGGGCGTCGACCTGACGCTCGCGGCGGCCGAGTCGATCGTCGCCGAGGGCGGTCAGCTCGTCGTGACCGGCCAGGGCGAGCCTCGCTTCGAGGCCGCCTTCCTCGATCTCGCCCGGCGCCATCCCGGCGCGGTCGGGGTGCGGGTCGGCTTCGAGGAGACCGACGCCCACCGGATGTTCGCCGGCAGCGACTTCCTGCTGATGCCGTCGCGGTTCGAGCCCTGCGGCCTCGCCCAGATGTACGCCCAGCGCTTCGGCTCGCTGCCGATCGCCCACCGCACCGGCGGCCTCGCCGATACCGTCGAGGACGGCGTCACCGGCTTCCTGTTCGGCGAGGCTTCGCTCAAGGGCCTGAGCGGCGCCATCCGCCGCGCCTTCGACACCTTCGCGTCGAAGCGCCGCCTCGGCACGATGCGCCGCAACGCGATGGCGCGGGAGTTCGGCTGGGACAAGGCCGCCGACGGGTACTCCTCGCTCTACACCCGCGTGGTCGGCAACGGCCCCGAGCTGATGCGGGCGCGGGCGGTCGCCTGATCGCCCCCTGATCGTCCGCCTCGTCGGAGCGCCGGCCGAGAGGGCGCGGCGCGCGGGAGGCGGGTCGAACGCAGCGGGTCTACTGCTCGAACTCGACCCGCTTGATGAACGTCACGGCGCCGCGCTCGTTGCGGACCACGTTGTAGCCGTGCAGGCCGTCGCCGTTGCCGTCGAACTTGTACATCCCCTCCGCCCCCTGGATCCCCGTGGTCGCGAGCAGCGCGTCCCGGATCCTGCCCGGCTCGACGCTGCCGGCCTGGTTAATCGCCCGGGCCAGGATCGTCACCGCGTCGTAGGCCCAGGCCGAGAAGAAGTCGGGCGCGGCCTTGTAGGCGGCCTCGTATTTCTGCGCGTAGGCCTTGGCGACCGGGTTGGCGTCGCGGTGGAAGTCGGAGGCCGCGTAGGCGCCCTCCAGAGCCGCGCCGGCGAGCTTCAGCGCCGTGGCGCTCGACGTCGTCGACGACCCGACCCAGTCGATGTTCACCCCGAGCTGGCGCAACTGCCGGGCGAAGATGCCCTGGTCGGTTTCGAACGGGATGTAGGTGCCGAGCACGTCGGCGCCGGACTGCTTCACCGCGAGCGCGACCGCGGTGAAGTCCTGCGAGTTGTTCGGGAAGGCCTGGACCACGACCGGCTCGATCCCCTGCTCCTTCAGGGCGGCGGCGAGGTTGCGCATCCCGCTGGTACCGAAGGTATCGCTCGAATGGACCAGCGCCCATTTGCGCCGGTTGAGCGTCTTCACGCCGAACTCGGCGATGACCCGGGCGGAGTAGCGGTCGTTCGGGCGGAAGCGGAACAGCCACGGGTTGCCGACGGCGGTGAGCTGCGGGTCGGTGCCGCCGATCATCGCGGGTTTCCCCGTCTTCGCCACGTCGGGGGCGATGGCCTGGACCTGGGTGCTGCGCACCGGCGCGATGAAGGCGGGCAGCGTCGGGTCGGCCGCGAGCTTGCTGAAGGCCAGGATGGCGCCCGGATTGGTGCTCTGGTCGTCCTGGATCACGAATTCGAGCGGGCGGCCGAGCACGCCGCCGGCCTTGTTGACCTCCTCGGCGGCGAGCTTCGCCCCCTGGACGAGGTACTTGCCGGATTCCGCCCCCGGCCCGGTGATCGCCGCCGCGACCCCGATCCGCAGGGGATCGGCGGCATGGGCGGGGTTCTGGGCGAGGCCCCATGAGACGAAGACAGCAGAGAGCAGCGTCGCGCGACGGTTCATGGCGTCCTCCCGGTGTTTTGCCGGCAGCTTACCGCGTGGCGGCCGGCGGACAATCGCCGATCTGCCGCGAGGTCGCCGGAGATGCGGGCTCAGGGCTGCCGGGCGATCGCCACCGGATCGACCGAGACCTCCTGCTTGAGGGTGCGCAACGCGAAGACCGAGCGCGACTGGCGGATGCCGCGGAGGCGGTAGAGCTTCTCGCGCAGGAAGCGCTCGTAATGCGCGGTGCCGCTGACCGCGACCTTGATCATGTAATCGTACTCGCCGCTCACCAGATGCGCCTCCAGCACCTCCGGGATGCGCAGGATCTCGGTGCCGAAGGCCTCCAGCACCGAATCGTCGTGCTTGTCGAGGGTGACCTCGACGAAGACCACGTCGGGCAAGCCGAGTGCCCGGTGGTCGAGGACGGCGACGTAGTCGCGGATCAGCCCCGCCTCCTCCAGGCGCCGCATGCGCGTCCAGCACGGCGATTGCGACAGGCCGACCCGCTCGGCCAGGGCCGCGATGGTCAACCGCCCGTCGGCCCGCAGGGCGCCGAGGATCCTTCGGTCGATATCGTCGAGCCGGTGCGGCTCCGCGGCCTTCGGGGCCTGCATGCGTGCAGAACGCCTGTTCGGTGTTTCGCCCTTCGGGGCCATCGCGTGTTCTCCCGCAACCCGCTTTAGCCCGCAAAATCGGCGAGGACCATCCGGCCGGACCGGGCTACAAATGGATCAAACCAAGCGTCGCGGGAGGACGCGCATGGCTCACGCCGAGGGGCATTCCGTCGAGATCCGGGCCCGGATCGCGCACGTCTTCGACGGCGTCACGCGATGGCTCGGCGAGGTCGAGCGCGCCGGCCATCCCGTGCGCACCCTCGCCCTCGACGCCGACAGCACCACTTCCGCCGTCACCCTCTCGATCGTGGTCCCGGACGGCACGGACCTCGCCTTCCTCGCCGCACGCCTCTCGCGCCACCCGGCGGTGGTCGCGGCGCAGGTCGGCACGTCCCCCGCCCGATCGCGATCCCCCTCCCCGCCAGGGCCTCGACCATGCCGCCAGATCCCGTGAGCCTCCCGCACCCCTTGAGCCTTCACGTGCCCGAGCCGGCCGTCCGCCCGGGCGGCAATCCGAGCTTCTCGGATCTCGACATCCCGGAGGCCGGCGCGGTCCGCCGGCCCGAGGTCGACGTCGCGGCGGCCGATATCCGCGACCTCGCCTACACGCTGATCCGGGTGCTCGATGCGGAGGGGCGGGCCGTCGGCCCCTGGGCCGGCTCGCTCACCGACGAGGAGCTGCTCGCGGGCCTGCGCGACATGATGAAGCTGCGCGCCTTCGATGCCCGCATGCTGATGGCCCAGCGCCAGGGCAAGACCTCGTTCTACATGCAGCATCTCGGCGAGGAGGCGGTGAGCACCGCCTTCCGCCGGGCGCTCCAACCCGGCGACATGAACTTCCCGACCTACCGGCAGGCGGGCCTCCTCATCGCCGGCGGCTACCCGCTCGTCGACATGATGTGCCAGATCTACTCGAACGAGAACGATCCGCTGCACGGCCGGCAATTGCCGGTGATGTACTCGTCGAAGGAGCACGGCTTCTTCTCGATCTCCGGCAACCTCGCGACCCAGTACGTCCAGGCGGTCGGCTGGGCGATGGCCTCGGCGATCAAGAACGACACGAAGATCGCCGCCGCCTGGATCGGCGACGGCTCGACCGCCGAATCCGACTTCCACGCCGCCCTCGTCTTCGCCTCGACCTACCGGGCGCCGGTGGTGCTCAACGTCGTCAACAACCAGTGGGCGATCTCGACCTTCCAGGGCTTCGCCCGCGGCGGCTCCTCGACCTTCGCGGCGCGCGGCCACGGCTTCGGGATTCCGGCGCTCCGGGTCGACGGCAACGACTACCTCGCCGTCCACGCGGTGGCGAAATGGGCGACGGAGCGGGCGCGGCGCAACCTCGGGCCGACCATCGTCGAGTACGTCACGTACCGGGCCGGCGCGCACTCGACCTCCGACGACCCCTCCGCCTACCGGCCGAAGACCGAGTTCGACGCCTGGCCCCTCGGCGATCCCGTCGCGCGGCTCAAGAACCACCTCATCGCCCGCGGCGCCTGGTCGGAGGAGCGCCACCGCCAGGGCGAGGCCGAGATCCTCGACGAGGTCGTGGCGGCGCAACGCGAGGCCGAGACCCACGGCACGCTGCATGCCGGCGGCAAGCCGTCGCCGCGCGACATGTTCGAAGGAGTGTTCGCCGAGATGCCCCCCCACCTGCGCCGCCAGCGCCAGCAGGCGGGGTACTGACATGCCGCGCCGCACGATGATCGAGGCCATCCGCGAGGCGATGGCCGTGGCGATGGAGCGCGACGACGACGTGGTCGTGTTCGGGGAGGACGTCGGCTATTTCGGCGGCGTCTTCCGCTGCACGCAAGGACTCCAGGCCCGCTTCGGCAAGAGCCGCTGCTTCGACGCGCCGATCAGCGAGCTCGGCATCGTCGGTGCCGCCGTCGGCATGGCGGCCTACGGCTTGAAGCCCTGCGTCGAGATCCAGTTCGCCGATTACATGTACCCGGCCTACGACCAGATCGTGTCGGAGGCCGCGCGCCTGCGCTACCGCTCGGGCGGCCAGTTCACCGCCCCGATGGTGGTGCGGATGCCGACCGGCGGCGGCATCTTCGGCGGCCAGACCCACAGCCAGAGCCCCGAGGCCCTGTTCACCCACGTGGCGGGCCTGAAGACCGTGGTGCCGTCGAACCCCTACGACGCCAAGGGCCTCTTGATCGCGGCGATCGAGGATCCCGACCCGGTGATCTTCCTCGAGCCCAAGCGCCTCTATAACGGCCCCTTCGACGGCCACCACGACCGGCCGGTGACCCCGTGGGCCCGCCACGACCTCGGCGAGGTGCCGGACGGGCACTACACCGTGCCCCTCGGCAAGGCGGCGATCCGGCGCGAGGGGAGCGCCGTCACGGTGCTGGCCTACGGCACCATCGTGCACGTGGCCGAGGCTGCCGCCGCCGAGACGGGCATCGACGCCGAGATCGTCGACCTGCGCACGCTGCTCCCCCTCGACATGGAGACGATCGAGACCTCGGTGCGCAAGACCGGGCGCTGCGTCATCGCCCACGAGGCGACCCTGACCTCGGGGTTCGGCGCCGAACTCGTGGCCCTCGTGCAGGAGACCTGCTTCTACCACCTGGAGGCGCCGATCGTCCGGGTCGCGGGCTGGGACACGCCCTACCCGCACGCCCAGGAATGGGCCTACTTCCCGGGTCCCGAGCGCGTCGGCCGGGCCCTTCGCGCCGCGCTGGAGGGCTGATCCATGGGATTTCGCATCGTCAAGCTCCCCGATATCGGCGAGGGTGTGGCCGAGGCCGAGGTCTCGGCCTGGCACGTCAAGGTCGGCGACGTGGTTCGCGAGGACCAGCCGCTGGCCGACGTGATGACCGACAAGGCGACCGTCGAGATTCCCTCGCCGGTGAGCGGGACCGTCGCGGCGCTGGGCGCCGAGGCCGGCCAGATGCTGGCGGTCGGCGCCGAGCTGGTGCGGCTCGAGATCGAGGGCGGGGAAGCGGCGCCCCAGGCCGCGGCGGCACCCCAGGCCGCGGCGGCGCCCGAGGCCGGGGTCGCGGTCGCGCCCGAGGTCGCGAAGGCGCAGGATCAGGCCGCCGGCCAATCTGCCGCCGCCCTGGTCCCGGCCGCGGACGGCCTGGAGCCGGCACAGCCCGCGCCGGCCCTGCAATCCGCAGCAGTGCCCAAAGCCGCCGGGGCGACAAAGTCGGCCGAGCCGCCGAAGCCTGCGCCGGCCAAACCTGCGGCTCCTGCCGCGCGCCCCGCCGCGGCGGCGCCGTCCTCCGGCCCGCCGCGCCCCGCGGGCGAGAAGCCGGTCGCCTCCCCGGCCGTGCGCCGGCGGGCGCTCGAAGCGGGAATCGACCTGCGCCAGGTTCGCGGCACGGGTCCCGCCGGCCGCATCGGCCACGACGACCTCGACGCCTACCTGAACGCCCCGCCGGAGGATGCGGCCCCCGCTCCCGCCGGCCGCGCCCCGCGCACGGGCGTGGAGGAGATCAAGGTCATCGGCCTGCGCCGGCGCATCGCCCAGCGCATGGCCGACGCCAAGCGGCGCGTCGCCCATTTCTCCTACGTCGAGGAGGTGGACGTGACGGCGGTGGAGGAGCTGCGCGCCAGCCTCAACCAGCGCCACGGCGCGAGCCGCCCGAAGCTGACCCTGATCCCGTTCCTGGTCCAGGCCCTGGTGCGCGCCCTGCCGGACTTCCCGCAGATGAACGCGCATTACGACGACGAGGCGGAGGTGATCCACCGCCATGCCGGCATCCATGTCGGCATCGCCACGCAGACGCCGTCCGGCCTGATGGTGCCGGTGCTCCGCCACGCCGAGACCCGGGACGTCTGGAACTCCGCGGCCGAGGTCCGGCGCTTGGCGGACGCCGCCCGCAACGGGTTGGCCGCCCGCGACGAGCTCTCGGGCTCGACCATCACCATCACGTCGCTGGGGGCTCTCGGCGGCATCGTGACGACGCCGGTGATCAACCGGCCGGAGGTCGCGATCATCGGCGTCAACAAGCAGGTGATGCGCCCGGTCTGGCGCGACGGCGCCTTCGTGCCGCGCCTGACGATGAACCTCTCGGCGTCCTTCGACCACCGGGTGGTCGACGGCTACGACGCCGCCCTGTTCGTGCAGGCGCTGAAAAGCCTGCTCGAGACGCCCGCGACCCTGTTCATGGAGGCCTGATCGTTGAGCGAGATCACCACCAAGCTCCTGGTGCTCGGCGGCGGCCCGGGCGGCTACGTCGCGGCGATCCGCGCCGGCCAGCACGGCGTCGACACCGTGCTGGTCGAGGAGAACCGGCTCGGCGGCACCTGCCTCAACGTCGGCTGCATCCCCTCGAAGGCGATGATCCACGCGGCGGAAGCCTTCCACGCCGCCGTGCTCCAGGCCGAGGATGCCTCGCCCTTCGGCCTCTCGGCCGGGCCGCCGAACCTCGATTTTACCCGCACGGTCGCCTGGAAGGACGGCATCGTCGGGCGGCTCAACACCGGAGTCGCCTCGCTCCTGAAGCGCGGCGGGGTCAAGATCCTGCGCGGGCGCGGGACGATGGTGGACGGCAAGACCTGCCTCGTCGAGACCGATACCGGCCCCGAGCGGGTGCGCGCCGAGCACGTGGTTCTCGCCACCGGCTCGGTCCCGGCGGCGCTCCCCCACCTGCCCTTCGGCGGGCGGGTGATCTCCTCGACCGAGGCGCTTTCATTACCGAAGGTCCCCGCCACCATGGCGGTGGTCGGCGCCGGCTATATCGGGCTCGAGCTCGGCACCGCCTTCGCCAAGCTCGGCGCCAAGGTGACGGTGGTCGAGATGGCCGAGCGGATCCTGCCGGCCTACGATGCCGAGCTGACCCGGCCGGTGGCGCGGCGCCTCGGGGCGCTCGGGATAGAGGTTCTGCTCGGCGCGAAGGCGACCGGGCTCTCGGGCGACGCGCTCTCCGTCGAGGTCGGCGGCGAAGCCCGAACGATTCCGGCCGAGGTGATCCTGGTCGCGGTCGGGCGCAAGGCGCGCACGCAGGATCTCGGGCTCGACCGGCTCGACCTCGACATGAGCGGGCCGTTCATCCGCATCGACGAGCGCTGCGCCACCTCGATGCGCAACGTCTGGGCGGTCGGCGACGTCACCGGCGAGCCGATGCTGGCCCACCGCGCCATGGCGCAGGGCGAGATGGTGGCCGACCTCGTGGCGGGGCGCCGCCGCGTCTTCCACAAGGTGGCGATCCCCGCGGTCTGCTTCACCGACCCGGAGGTGGTCTCGGCCGGCCTCTCGCCGGAGGAGGCCCGGAACGCGGGCCACGAGATCCGGACCGGCCTCTTCCCCTTCGCCGCCAACGGCCGCGCCATGACGCTCGGCGCCGAGGACGGCTTCGTGCGGGTGACGGCGCGCGCCGACAACCACCTGATCCTCGGCATCCAGGCGGTGGGCGCGGGGGTCTCGGAGCTGGCGGCCGGCTTCGGCCTCGCGCTCGAGATGGGCGCGCGGCTGGAGGATATCGCCGGCACGATCCACGCCCACCCGACCCTCGGCGAGGCCTTCCACGAGGCGAATCTCAGGGCGCTCGGGGAAGCTCTGCACATCTAAGGCGTTCGCGCGGACGGGGTCCTGCCGCGGGCAGGGCCCTCGTCATCGGGCGCAGGCGAAAGCCGGGTTCTGCCGGAAAGGTGGCCAGATACCGGTCCGCTTGGCTTCCTCGTAATACCCGTCGCATCCCGCAGCGTAGCGCGGGTCCGACCGCGCCACGCAAGTCTGATGGACTTCCTTGCAGGCTCGCATGGCCGTCTGCACCGGCCTGCCTTGCTGTGCAGAAGCACCGGCCGCCGGAAGGAGAAGTGCCAGCACCAGTACGGATCGCCGGTTCGTCATCGTCGTCCCCCTGACATCACCCAGGTACCGTAGCGTCATGACGGGCATCGGCATCCCCTATCCGGGGGAAGCCAAGGATAGCGGCGGCGTCGTATCGTGAGTGCGGCGAGGCCGAACCGGATGCATTGCCCGGCGAGGCCGCCTGATTTTTCCCGTTGCTGTCTACGACAGCGCCAGGGCAATAGAGGGCAATCCAGCCGCTATGCGGCGACGCTGTCTCCCGGATTGGCATGTCGCTCGACGACGATCTCAGCCGCCTGATCCTGCGCATCCACGGGGTGCCCCTGGGCGAGGAATCCTGGATCTCGGCGGCCGGCGCCGTCGCCGAGCGCCTTGGCGCCTACGGGGTCGCGACGGTGCTGCATCGGGCGGACCGCCCCGAGGTCCTGGCCTCCGCGATGGCGGGGTATCGCGACCTCGCCTTCGACCGCATCCTGTCCGAATACGCCGAGCACTATCACGCCCGGAATCCCCAGGCCCTGTTCGAGCGGGCCCATCCGGGCGCCGACCACTACCTCGACGGCCTCGATCCGGTCTTCACCGCGGAGAACTACCCGGATTTCTCGCGATGGGAGGCCGACCGGATCGGCATCCGCTACCACGCCACCGGGTATTGCCGGCCGGACGAAGGCCTGACCTACGCCTTCGCCTTCTCGGGCTCGGAGCGGACCGGCCCGCTCTCGAGCGCGCAGGTCGCGCTGTTCCACGAGCTGATGCGCCACCTGCGCCGCGCCGTGGCGACGGCCCACCGCCTCGGCACGCTCACGGGCGCGGCCCCCATCGAGGACGGGATCGAGGCCCATCTCGAGGGGCTGCCGCACCCGGCCGCGATCCTGAACGGCGACGGCGGGCTCGCCTTCGCCAATTCCGCCCTCCTCGCCCTGTCCCGGGCCCGGGACGGCCTCCTGGCGACGACGAGCCAGTTGCGGCTGCTGCGCCCGGGCGACCAGCTCCGCTTCGTGCAGCTCTGCGCCGCCGCACGGGCCCTCGCGGGCGAGACCGCGGAGGGCGGCCGGTTCCTCGCGGTCGCCCGCCCGGACGGCAGGCGGCCCTACATCGTGACCGTGTCGCCCCTGTCGCACGGGCCGGCGCGGCCCGGTGCTCCCACCCGGATGCTGGTGAGCGTGACCGACCTCGATCGCGGCCGGGAGGTCGCGCCCGAGCCTCTCGTGGCGGCCTTCGGCCTGACGCCGGGCGAGGCCGGGCTCGCCTCGCTGCTGTTCGCCTGCGGCCATCTCGACGCCGTGGCGGCGGCACGCGGCGTCGCCATCGCGACCGTCCGCAGCCAGCTCAAGAGCGTGTTCGCCAAGACCGGCGCGACGAGCCAGGGCGAGCTGATCGCCCTGCTCGCCCGGGTCTCGCGGTAGCGCCCGGTGGAGGCGGACCGGCGGAGTCGGCGAATCGCGGCAGGATATGCGAGACCATCCCTCGTCCGGACCGCGGAGGAACGAGGGGTGAGCGAGAAGAAGCGCCGGGCCACGGCGGTGGAGATCCGCGACCGGGCCTTCGGCGACGTGATCGAGTGGCTGGAATACCGCGTCGCGGTCTGCCGCGACGGGCTGGAGCGCTACACCGCCTCCCACGGCGCCGACAGCCGGGCCGCCGCGGGAGAGCGCGCCGCGGCGTTCGAGGCCGAGCTGATCCTGCGCGAGATCGGCCGGCTCGCGCAGGAGGCCCCGCGCTCGCGGGCGTTTCGCGACGCCGCCGCGGCGCGCCGCCGCTTCGTCGCCGCGCAGCACCGGGCCGCCGGCGACGCGGCCGCGCCGGAGGAGGCCTGACGGGTCCGCTGCCGCAGCAGCCACCCGGGCCCGGGCTCGCCAGGGCTGGAACACGAAGAATTTTCCGCCGCTGTATTGAAGAGATCCTTGGCCGCGTGAAATACTCCGAAGACGGTTCGCGCAGACGGGCCGCGCCATCCGGAGGATCGCCATGACGGGCCTGGGCACGCTGCGCCTGGAGAAAGTCGTTTCCGTGCTCGCCCTCTGTCTCGCGGCGCAAGGAGCGCGCGCCGAGGTGAAGGCGGGCCCGGTGCTGATGCATTGGGGCCTGTGCGAGGCCTCCGGCGCCGTCCCCTACCCCGCCGGCAGCTTCGGCGACCGCGTCCTGGTGGTGAGCGACCAGGACAACACCGTGCGCCTCTACAAGGCCGACGAATCCGGGCCGCCGCTCGCCCTCAAGGGCGGCGACCTCGACGCGGCGCTCGCGACCAATGCCCGGGAGGAGCCGGTGAAGGCCGACCTCGAATCCCTCGCCTGGCTCGGGTCCGACCTGGTGGTGATGGGCTCCCACGCCCGCGACGCGGACGGCCGCACCCGCGAGGCGTCGCGCCGGATGCTCGACCTCACGGTCGGCGGCGACCCCAAGGCGCCCGCACTGGCGCCGAAGGGCAAGGCGTTCGGGGGACTGTCCAAGGCGATCGCCGACCTCGACCCGCGCCTGTCCGAGCGCATCGCGGTCGACCTCGCGGCAAAGCCCAGCCTGAGCCCACGGCGGCGCGGCCTCGCCCTCGAGGGCCTGAGCCCGGCCCCGGACGGGCGCGGCCTGCTCGTCGGCCTGCGCAACCCGCTCAACGCCGACAACGACGCCCTGGTGGTGCCGTTCGAGAACCCGGCCGAGGTGCTGGCCGGCGGCGCGGGCCCGAAGCTCGGCAAGCCGATCGCCCTCGACCTGAAGGGCCGCGGCATCCGCGACATCGCCTACGCGCCCGGGATCAAGGCCTATTTCGTGATCGCCGGCGGCTCGGGCAGCGGCGGCGAGGCCGCCGACCTCTACCGCTGGTCCGGCAAGGCCGGCGAGGCCCCGACCCGCGTCGCGGGGGTGGCGGAGGCGCTCGCGGCGATCCCCGACTTCCAGCCGGAGGGCCTGATCGTCGCCCCGGACGGCAAGAAGGTGCAGATCCTCAGCGACGACGCCGACATCTGCCCGGCGCGCAAGCCGCAGGGGTTCCGCAGCGTGGTGCTGGAGCTGGAGTGAGGGGCGGCCGGCTTCACCGGCCCCACCTGCTCTCACCCGTCGCATCCCGCTCGCTGAAGGGCGGGGATGCGATGGGGATGCGTAGAGCGAGGCACGGCATAGGAGCGCCCGAACCCGGGACGCGGCGGGACGAACGTCGTCGCTTGCCGCCGACATGGAAGCCGGGGCCGGCATGGCCCGGGGGCCTTGGATCGCGAAGGCGCAGGAACAGGATCGCGGCGAGTGCCGCCGTCATGCTGAGGTTCGTCCCCCGCAAGTCCCGCCTCCGACCGACTGTCTCGCCCGCTCGATCGACAAACCTTGGATCGGTCCTGACTGCGCGGCGAGCCTCGATCCGCTCGCCATGGGCCAGTTGCACTTGGCGAGAGGTGGACGGGTGTCACGTCAGCGCCTCGATGCGACGGCTGAAGACCCTGGCGACGCCGGTCACATTGCGTTCGATGGACTGGGACGGTCGATCCGGCGCACATCCCGACACCTCGCCGCGTCGTCCTCCGGCGAGCCTCGGCGAGAAACCGGGATGACGAGGATTGACGTCGATTCCGTCTGTCCGATCGCACAGGCCCTCAGTCGGGTGTCCAATGAATGAAACCTTCTCCACCGTAGGCACCAAATATGACTTCGACTGTTTCCCCGAGATCGGACCATCGTCCCTCTGCGATGCACCGACCGACATCGATGTCTGGTTCGCTGGAAAAGATGACAGCCAGGGAATGCCAGGGTAAGGCGGTCATCCAAACCATCTCATCGATTTCCTCCTCGGCAGCACCCTCGCCATGAAGCCAGTGATAAAGCTGTCCGTCATGTACGGCGCAGCGATCGTGCTTGCTTGAGATATTCCCCATGACATCGTTTATAACCAGTATGCGATACGATTTCGCAGTCAGGGACGAAAACAAACGCCTCCCGATATCCTCATCGAGGCCATGCATCCCGCCCCAACGGAAATTTTCAATATCCTCGAATGGTCGCGCGGCCGAATCGATCAATCGAAAGACACCGCAAGTAAAATCAATGCTCGATGCGACACACTTGCAAAGAAAATTTTCGTACCTCAAAACAGACGATATGTAAATTACAACCCTACTTCTTGCTGGGCCAGCAATGATATTCATTGCTGTTTCCCCAAGTCAAATAATTTATACTTGATAGATTACATTTAGAACCTTGCATCCCTCCTCATTGAGATCGCGAGAAGTGGGAATGCCGTTCGGGTTGTGATAGACGATTATGACGTGGACGCGCAAACGGCACCACCCCGAGGACCAGCCCGAGAGCGACCTGCCCGAACGACAACCCGGTCACGACGGCGCCGCACCGCCCAGCCGCTCACGCTCGCGCAACCTCTCGATCAGGTCGAGCACGCGCACGACCTGCCCGCCGAGGTTCCACCAGGCCGGGCGCGGGATCGCGGCGGGCACGGGCATCGCCGCCACCGCGTCGAGCAGGAAGGCCGCCTCCGGCAGGGCCGGCCAGTCGGCGCGCCGGTGCGAGGGAGTGACGAGGGCGCGCGCCAGCAGCCGGGCCTTGCGGGCGCCCGGCACCCGGGCGCGGCGGGTGACCGGATCGAGCCCGCTCCGGGCGAGGTCGCGGCCGATCTCGGCGTAGATCAGCCCGGCGGCGCGCACGGCCGGACGGCAGGCGGGCGGCAGCATCGCGATGCCGGATTCGGCCCGGGCGTAGAGGAGGTCGGCGGCCTCCAGCAGGCGCGCCACCACGGCGGCGAGGGCGGGGCTCGGCTCCGGCCGGGCCAGGAAGGCGTCGGGGTCGATCCCGGCCTCGCGCAGCCAGGCTTCGGGCAGGTAGAGGCGCCCGGCCCGGGCATCCTCGCCGACGTCGCGGGCGACGTTGGTGAGCTGCATGGCGATGCCGAGGTCGCAGGCGCGCGCGAGCGCTTCGGCCGAGCGCTCGCCCATCAGGAGCGTCATCATGGCGCCGACCGAGCCGGCGACCCGGGCCGCGTAGGCGACGAGGGCGGAGAGGTCCGGGCAGCGCCGCCCGGCGGCGTCCCAGGCGAGGCCCTCGAGGAGCGCGGCCGGCAGCGCCTGGGGGATCGCGTGGCGGGCCACGATCTCGGCGAGCGCCCGGTCGGCGGGCGCGTCGGCGGGGCGGCCCGCATAAGCCGCCGCCAGGCGTGCCCGCAAGGCCGGCACCGCGTCGGCCCGGGCGCCCGCCCCGTCGACGGCGTCGTCCGAGAGGCGGCAGAACGCGTAGAGCCCGTAGGCGTCGCGGCGCACGGCCGCGGGCAGCAGCCACGAGGCGGCGTAGAAGCTGCGCGAGCCGGCCCGGATCGCCGCCCGGCAGGCGGCGTGGTCGGCGGAGCGGGCCAGGGACGCGGCGAAGGGCGTTTGGCGGCGCGCATCAGGCGAAGACGGCAGCATCGGGCACCACGCGATCGAGGATCTTCGACGAGGACAGCACGCCCGGCAGCCCGGCCCCCGGATGGGTGCCGGCGCCGACGAGGTAGAGGTGGCGCACCCCGCTGCGGTTGTGCGGGCGGAAATACGCGCTCTGGGTCAGGATCGGCTCGAGGCCGAAGCCCGAGCCGCGATAGGCCAGGAAATCGTCGGAGAAATCCTGCGGCGTCGTCACCCGGGAGGTGACCAGCGCCTCCGACAGGCCGGGCAGGACGGTGGCTTCGAGCCGCGCGGCGATGCGCTGCCGGTACGGCTCGGCGAGCGCCGCCCAGTCCTGCCCTCCGGCGAGGTTCGGCACCGGGGCCAGCACGTAGAACGCGTCGTGACCCGGAGGCGCCACGCCGGAATCGGTGGCGGTCGGGCGGTGGAGGTAGAGGCTCATGTCCTCGGCCAGCACCTTGCGCGAGAAGATGTCGTCGAGGAGCCCGCGGTAGCGGGGCCCGAGCAGGATCGTGTGGTGGGCGAGGTCCGGATAGGTGCGGCGCGTGCCGAAGTACCACACGAACAGGCCCATCGAGGAATGCGCCCCCGCGAGCCGCCGCTCGCGCCACCCCCGCGCCTCCGGCGGCAGCAGGTCGAGCGCGGTGACGACCGAATCGGCGTTCGACACCACCACGTCGGCGGGGATGTGCGTGCCGTCCGCGAGGGCGACCCCCCGGGCGGTGCCGCCCTCGACGAGGATCCGGGCGACCTCGGCGCGGCAGCGGACCTCGCCGCCCTGCCCCTCGATCAGCGACACGAGCCCGCGCACCAGGGCGCCGGTGCCGCCGAGGGCCGAGTGGACACCCCAGCGCCGCTCGAGCGCGGCGATCAGGCCGTAGAGCGCGCTCGCCCGGAACGGCGAGCCGCCGATCAGGAGCGGGTGGAAGCTGAACGCGGTGCGCAGGCGCTCGTCGCGGAACACCGACGAGACGAGCCCGTAGAGGCTGCGATGGCCGCCGAGGCGCAGGAGGTCGGGGGCGATGCGCAGCATGTCGGTGAGCCGCCCGAACGGCACCGCGCCGAGCTCCTCGAACCCGACCCGGCACAGCGCGTCGGAGAGCGCCATGAAGCGGTCGTAGGCGGGCGCCTCGCCGGGCGAGAGGCGCTCCACCTCCGCGCGCATCGCGTCGGCCTCGCCGCACATCGCGAAGGTGGCGCCGTCGTCGAAGCGGATGCGGTAGAACGGCCGCATCGGCACGAGCGTCACGTCGTCGGCGAGGTCGCGCCCGCAGAGGCGCCACAGCTCCTCGAACAGGAACGGCGCGGTGACGATGGTCGGCCCGGCATCGAAGGTGAAGCCGTCCTGCCGATGGACCCGGGCCCGGCCGCCCGGCTGCTCCAGCCGCTCCAGCACGGTGACCCGGTAGCCCCGCGCGCCGAGCCTCACCGCCGCCGCGAGCCCGCCGAAGCCGCTGCCGATCACCACCGCACGGGGCCGGCGCCGGGCGGACGTGACCCGCGGTGGCGCGTCGTCGAGTGTCAACATAAGTTGACACTATCATCGCGGTCGGGGCGGCTGGCAAGCGGGAAAGGAAACGCCGCATCGGGCGTCAGCGAGGATCGTGGGCGATCACGCCACCGCTCCCTCGCGCGCCGCCCCGTCCCGGATCAACGCCGCCACGACCTCCGGCCTCTCCTCGTGCGCCAGGTGCCCGAGGCCGCGCAGCAGCTCGACCCGGCCCGCCCGCCGAGGCGGTCGGCGAGGCCGAAGGAGACGTCGGGCGCGATGGTGCGGTCCTGGCCGCCGACGATCAGCAGGAGCGGGGTCGCGAGGCGGGGCAGGTCGCGGTCGAGGGCGGTGAGGTCCCAGTGCGCCATCATGCCGAGCGCGCCGGCGACGTGGCCGGGGTCTGGAACAGGCGGCGGTAGAGGTCGAGGCCGGTGCGGTCGAGGGTCGAGCCGGTGCCCCCGATCAGCCGCTCCACCGCCGCGCGATCGGCCGACCAGGCGAAGACCCGCGGCGTCACCGGGTTCAGGAACAGGGCGCGGGCCATCGCCGGGAAGATGAAGCCGGCCATGCCCGGGAACGGCTTGAGCGCCGCGTTGAGCCCGACGAGGAGGCGCGGCGCGATCCCGCCGTCGAGGGAGAGCCGGGCCAGGATCGCGGCGCCGGCGGAGTGGCCGACCGCGACCTCGGGCTTCGCGCCGAGGACGCGCAGGAGGTCGGCGAGCGCCCGCGCCATCCGCGGCAGCGACGGGGTGGCCAGGGGATCGGTGAAGCCGTGGCCCGGCAGGTCCGGGGCGATCACCCGGAAGTCGCGGGCGAGCAGCGGCAGGAGCCCGCGCCAGGAATGGGTCGCCGCGCCGGTGCCGTGGACGAGGAGCAGGGCCGGGCCGGCGCCCGCCTCCTGCACGTGCCAGGTCAGCCCGCCGGCGGCGACGAAGCAGCTCGCCTCGCGGTTCGGCCAGTCGCGGCCCTCCCGCGCGAAGGCGGGCCTGTCGTCGGAGGAGGGCATCGCTCAACCCGGCGGGGCGGTCTCGCGCAGCACGGCCTTCGTCAGGCGCGCGGCGTCGGCCTGGGGCATCGCCAGGTAGCGCGCCGCCATCGCGGCGGCGAGCCCCCGGGCGGCCTCCTGCGGGCGCGCGGCGGTGTCGATCACCAGGGCGCGGGTGCCCTCCCGGGCGAGCGTCCGGGCGGCCGCGAGGGCGTCCGACGCCGCCTGTGCCCGGCCGGGCGCGCCGGAGCGGGCGATGTTGGCGCGCCCGTCGGTGAGGAGCAGCACCACGGGGCTGCGTCCCCCCCGGCGCTCGGCCGCCGCGAGGCGCCCCGCCGCCTCGATGCCGGCCGCGAGCGGCGTGCCGCCGCCGCCGGGCAGGGAGGCCAGCGCGCGCTTCGCCCGCACCAGGGATCGGGTCGGGGCGAGGAGCAGGTCGGCGCCGGCACCCCGGAAGGCCACGAGCGCGACGCGGTCGCGGCGCACGTAGCACTCGGCGAGGAGCGATTCGACCGCGCCCTTGACCTCGGCCAGCCGCTCCAGGGCGGCGGAGCCGGAGGCGTCGACCGCGAAGATCGTCGTCGTCTCGCGCCGCTGCACCAGCCGGCGGATGCGCAGGTCGTCCGCCGCGATGCGCAGGCGCGCCTCGCCCTCTCCCCGGCGCAGGCGCTGCCAGGGAGCCGCGGCCCGCAGGGTCTCGATCAGGGCGAGGCGTCCGCGGCGCGGATCGCCGGGCCGGGCGCCGACCGGGCGGCCGCGCCGCGCCGTGGCCGTGGCCCCGCTGCGGCCGGCGCCGGGGCTGCGGGTGCGGGGCCCCTCGCCCGCGACGAGGCGGGCGAGGAGGCCGGGCGGCAGGCTCGTTGCGGCGGCGGCGAGGATGCGATCCTCGCCGGTCACGTCGCTTGTCCGCGGTTCGGCCTCGTCGCCCTCCGGCGGTGGAGGCTCGGCCGGTGGTGCCTCCTCGGCGTCCTGCGGCCAGGCCCGCGCGCGGGGCGCGAGCACCAGGCCGAATGCGGCGGCGAGATCGGGGTCGGCGACGATGTCCCGGCCGGCGAGCGCCGCGTGCAGCCGCGCCACCCGCAGGGCGAGGAGGGGCGCGCGCAGCGACGCGATCCCGAGCCGGGCCGCGAGGGCGCAGAGCGTCTCGGGGTTCTCCTCCGGCACGGCCGGCCGGGCCGCGCGGGCGGCCGCGAGGTCGGGCGGCGGCGGCGTGGCGGCAAGCACCCCTGGCGGGACGGGGTCGAGATCGAGGTGGATCGCCGCGCGGTCGGCGAGGCAGGCCGGCAGGGCCTCGTCCTCGCCCTCTCCCTCGTCGAGGAGCACCAGGCCGAACCGTGCCGGCTGCCGGACCGCGATCCCGTCCCGGGCGACCTCGACGGCGCCGGTATCGAGGGCCTGCGCGATCCGCGCGGCGGTGCCGGGACCCAGGCGCTCGGCCATCGGCACCACCATCACGCCGCCATCGCCGCGGGCGAGCAGCCCGGGTTGCGCCACCGGGCGTCCGGTCCGCAGGGTGGCCGGCAGGTCGAGCCCGCCGAGGAGCGCGTCGTCGGTGGTCGCCGCGGGCAGCCGCGTCACCGGACTGTCGGGCCCGAGCAGGGCGTGCAGGTGGGCGAGCCAGGCCTCCCGGACCGGACCGGGACGGGCGCGGATCACGACGCCCGTTCCAGCCGGATCGAGGGCGACGAGCGCCGCCGCGAGGCAGGCCTGGCCCCAGATCGCGTCGGGCGCCGCGCTCACCCGAGAACCTCGGCGAACGCCCGGGCGATGCGGACCTCGGACCCGGCCTCGTCGAGGGGGTTGCGGCGCAGGCGGTGGCTCAACGCGCTCGGAGCGACCTCGCGCAGGTGGGCGAGGGTGACGGTCCCGGCGCCGTCGAGGCTCGCGAGGGCGCGTGCGGTGCGCATCAGGGTCAGCTCGCCGCGCAACCCATCGGTGCCGAGCGCCAGGCAGAGGCGAGCGGCGGCTTCGAGGATCGCGTCGGGCACGTCGACTTCGGCGAGCTGCGCCCGGGCCGCGAGGATCTGCGCGCCGAGCCGCGCCTCCTCGGGCGCCCACTCGGCCGCGAAGGCGGCGGGATCGCGCTCGTAGGCATCGCGCCGGCGCACGATCGTCACCCGTGTCGCGAGATCGGTGGGCGTCGCGACCTGGACCGCGAGGCCGAAGCGGTCGAGGAGTTGCGGGCGCAGCTCGCCCTCCTCCGGGTTGCCGCTGCCGACCAGCACGAAGCGCGCCGGGTGGCGCAGGCTCAATCCCTCGCGCTCGACGGTGTTCACGCCCGAGGCCGCCACGTCGAGGAGCAGGTCGACGAGGTGGTCCTCGAGCAGGTTGACCTCGTCGATGTAGAGGAAGCCGCGATTGGCGCGGGCGAGCAGCCCCGGCTCGAACGCCTTCTCGCCGGCCCCGAGCGCCCGGCCGATATCGAGCGCGCCGACGACCCGGTCCTCGGTGGCGCCGAGCGGCAGGTCGACCACTGGCACCGGCACGGTCTTCACGGTGAGCCCCTGCCCCCGCCGGGCGGCGCAGGCCGGGCAGAGGCCGCCGGCCTCGACCGGGTCGCAGGAATAGGCGCAGCCCGCCACCGCCCGCATCGGCGGCAGCAGGGCGGCGAGCGCCCGCACGGCGGTGGACTTGCCGGTGCCGCGGTCGCCGAAGACCAGCACGCCGCCGACCGCGGGATCGACCGCCGCGACCAGCAGCGCGCGGCGCATCGCGTCCTGCCCGACGATGGCCGAGAACGGATAGGGCGGGCGGGGCGCGGCCTCCGGGAGCACGGCGGGCGTCACGACGCTCGGCTTGGCGAAGCCCGGCTTCGGGGCCCGCCGGGACAGGGCCGATTGGGTGGGGGCCACGGTTGGTCCTCGCGGGTCAGGGTCGGGAAGGCAGGATCGGCGGGAGCAGCGTGATTGTCTAATGAAAATGACGCTCAATGGGGTTGACGCTCGGGTTACAGGACGGTGTCCGATGAACGGCGACGACCGGGCGCCCGATCCCTTCCCCCCTCTGCGGGGGAGGGTGGCGAACGGAGCGAGCCGGGAGAGGGGACCGCGACGCTGATCCAGGTCGCGCCCGTCATGATGGTCGCGACCTCTTCGGAAGCGGCGTCCCCTCCCCCGCCCGGGGCACGAGTGCTTCGCACTGGCAGCCGGGCACCCTCCCCCGCAGAGGGGGAGGGTTCAGGGGACGTCGCGCTTGCCTCAGGCCGCCCGGGCCAGGCCGATCCGTCCCCAGATCGCCCCCAGCGCCATGGCCAGGTGGTCGATGTCGGCGTCGCTGTGGAGCGGCGAGGGTGTGATGCGCAGTCGCTCGGTGCCCCGGGGCACGGTCGGGTAGTTGATCGGCTGGACGTAGATCCCGAACTCGTCGAGCAGGGTATCGCTGATCTGCTTGCACTGGACGGGATCGCCGACCATCACCGGCACGATGTGGCTCGGATTGTCGAGGAGCGGAATGCCGATCGCCGCGAGCCGCCGGCGCACCGCCGCGACGCGGTCCTGGTGGCGGGCCCGCTCCGCGCCGCTCGCCTTGAGGTGGCGGATGCTCGCCGCCGCGCCCGCCGCGATGGCGGGGGGCAGCGAGGTGGTGAAGATGAAGCCCGAGGCGAAGCTGCGCACGAAGTCGCACAAGGCCGTCGAGGCCGCGATGTAGCCGCCCGAGACCGCGAAGGCCTTGCCGAGCGTGCCCTCGATCACGGTGAGGCGGTGCATCAGCCCCTCGCGCTCGGCGATGCCGCCGCCGCGCGGGCCGTAGAGGCCGACCGCGTGGACCTCGTCGAGATAGGTCATGGCGCCGTGCGCCTCGGCGACGTCGCACAGTTCGGCGATCGGCGCGATGTCGCCGTCCATCGAGTAGACCGACTCGAAGGCGACGAGCTTCGGCAGGGCGGGATCGACGAGGCGGAGCTTGCGGTCGAGGTCGTCGGGGTCGTTGTGGCGGAAGATGTGGCGCTCGGCGCGGCTGGAGCGGATGCCCTCGATCATCGAGGCGTGGTTGCCCTCGTCGGAAAAGACCACGCAGCCCGGCAGCTTCGAGGCGAGCGTCCCGAGCCCGGCCCAGTTCGAGACGTAGCCCGAGGTGAAGAGGAGTGCGGCCTCCTTGCCGTGCAGGTCGGCGAGCTCCCGCTCGAGGAGCACGTGGTAGTGGTTGGTGCCCGAGATGTTGCGGGTGCCGCCGGCGCCCGCGCCGCAGCGGTCGATCGCCTCGTGCATCGCCCCCGTCACCGCCGGGTGCTGGCCCATGCCGAGATAGTCGTTCGAGCACCACACCGTCACCTCGCGGGTGCCGTGGGCCCCGTGCTGGGTGGCGTAGGGGAACCGGCCGGCCTGGCGCTCGAGGTCGGTGAAGACCCGGTAGCGGCCCTCGCGGTGCAGGCCCTGGAGAGCGGCGGAGAAATGCGCTTCGTAGTCCATCGAGCGTCCCCTTGTACGATGTTCTTGTGGTCGTGTTCTTGGTCTCTCTCACGGAGCGGCGTCGGCCCCGGGGCGGCGGGCGGGAAGCCCCCAGCCCCAGAGCGCGGCGGAGGGCAGCGGCAGCATCAGGAAGCCGTGCTCCAGGATGGCGAGCGCCATCAGGGTCGCCATCATGGTGTGGCCGGAGCGCTTGAAGGCGGACGCGCTCTCGGTGACGGCGGGGTGCAGCAGCACCAGGAGAAAGCCGGTGGCGAGGATCATCGCCACCGGGAACAGGGCATTCATCGGCGCGCGGCGAAAGAAGCTGCCGAGATAGCGCAGGTGTTCGGGCAGGAACTCGGCGTTGAGGTTGCGCACGCCGAGGAACAGGTTGAGACGGGCGCTGAGGTTCATCCCCCACAGGACCAGGTAGGTCCAGAGCGCCATCCGGTTCGGAGAGCCCGCCGTCGCCCAAGCGATGGCGACGAACCCCAGGATGATCGCCGCCTCGTGCCACAGGTTGGTCGCCGCCGCGGCGCCGAAGCGGGCGAGGCCCCGATCGGTGGCCGAGCCCGGGGTGCGCCGGGGACCGGCGAGGTAGCCCATGTAGAAGGCCATCTCCTGCCAGCCCCAGACGATCAGCGCCGCCGTGAAGGCCGCGTAGGCCCCCGCCTCGCTTTCCTGGCTGGCGCTCCAGGCGATCACCCAGAGGGCACCGACGAGCGCCAGGGTCGTCGCGCCGAAGCTCCAGGCATGGGTGCGGCGCGGCCGATGGTTCAGCCAGAGGATCGCCCCGGTCAGGAACCACCAGATCACGACGGCGTAGAGGATCGGCGCGGCGTAGTCGGACATGCGGGCGCTACCAGGCGGGGCTGAGGCGGATCTGCGCGGGCATCGGGTTGGCTTTCGCCGGCATCACCATCAGCCGCGCGAAGGCGAGCGCCGCCTTCGCGGCGTGGCCGGCATGCAGGATCCTGCCGACGATCCCGCCCCGCGCCCTCGCCTCCTCGATGCCGCGGGCGCAAGACAGCAGCCGCTCGAGGCCGGCCCGGAAGCCCGGATGGTCGATGTCGAGGGTGAGCGGGAAGACCTGGCGCGAGATCTCCGAGGTGATCGCGAAGACCTGGAAGTCGTACTCCTTCGGATCGACCCCGAGCGCCTTGTGAAAGGCCGGCCGGCACTGGTCGCGCACGTACATCGTGCAGAACACCGCGAGCAGGAAGAACTTGATCCAGTAGTAGTTGATGCCGGTGAGCAGCTTCGGGTTGGCGCGCATCAGCAGCGCGAAGGCCTCGCCGTGGCGGAACTCGTCGTTGCACCACTTCTCGAACCACTTGAAGATCGGGTGGAAGCGCTTGTCCGGATGACGCTCGAGGTGGCGGAAGATCGTGATGTAGCGGGCGTAGCCGATCTTCTCCGAGAGGTAGGTCGCGTAGAAGATGAATTTCGGCCGGAAATGGGTGTACTTCTTGGCCTTGGTCAGGAAGCCGAGGTCGATGCCGACCCCGAAATCCTTCAGCGTGTCGTTGATGAAGCCGGCGTGGCGCGCCTCGTCGCGGCTCATGAAGCCGAACAGCTCGCGGATGTCCTTGTTCTTGGCGCGCTTGCGCATCTCGGCGTAGAGCACGCAGCCCGAGAACTCGGCGGTGATCGACGAGACCAGGAAGTCGAGGAATTCCTTGCGCAGCTCCGGGTCGAGGCCGGACAGGTCGAGGTCGAAGTCGGAATTGCGGACGAAGTGGCGCTTGTTGGGATCGCTGCGCATCTCGGCGATCAGCACGTCCCACTCGGCCCGCACCGGCTCGACGTCGGTGCGGTCGAGCTCCTCGAAGTTGGTGGTGTAGAAGCGGGGGCTCAGGAACGTCGTTTCCTGGGCCGATTGGGTGCTCTCGTTCGGGGTCTTCAGGGTCGTCGCGCTCATAGCCGCGTCCTTTCCGAGAAGCTGACTTCGTAGAGTTCGGTGAGCTCGAAATGGCCCGCGATGCGGGTCCACAGGCGCTCCATGGCGCCGGCGCGCACCACGGTGGCGGTGCGGCGCACCACGATCCGGTCGCCGTAGGGCACGGAGGTCGGCGCGTCGTGCACCGTCACCTCGTCGCCCGGGGCGATGAGCAGGCCCCCGTCCAGCGTGACGTGGGCGTGCAGGCTCTCGGCGGTCTGCTCGATCTCGACCGTGCACGGCACCTCGATGCGGCGTTTGCCGCTGAGCCACTGCATCACGATGCGCCCCTCCCCTGTTCGAGCAGCCGCGCGAAGGCGGCCGCGTTGCCGAGCCCGAAGGCTTCGAGGTTGATCCGCCGGCCCGACGCGACGTCGTCGAGCGAGAGCGTGCCGTTGTCCCAGCGGGTGAGCCGGAACGGCGGGGTTCGCGACAACCCCTCGCGCAGGCGCGCCTGGGCCATCACCCGCAGGGTCGCGCGCAGGAAGCCGTCCTCGCCGGGCTGCACCTCGGCGACGAGGTGACCGTTCGCGGCGTCGCGCAGGGCCACGCGGCCGTCCGGGCGGTCCTCGATCGCGAGGTCGAGCACCTGGAGCGCCCGGGCCGGCGGCATCTGCGTGGTGCCGACGCCACCGAACCGGCCGATCGCCACCGCGGCGAGGGAGAAGGCGACGAGGAGGCCGGCATTGCGAAGCAGCGCGCGGGGAACCGGAATGTCGTGCGCCATCGCGCGCTCCCTCAGTGGCCCGCCGCCGCGAGGCGGCCGGGCAGGACGGGGCTGGCGACGGGCGCCGGCGGCAGGGCCTGGACCGGCTGGCCGTTCGCCTCGGCGAGGGCCGCGGCGATGCGCTTGGCGATGGCCTCCGCCTCGGGCACGCAGCGCAGCATCGGCTCGGGCCGGGTCAGGCGCCAGGGCCGCGCATGCGGCCAGAGGTGCAGGTAGGCGAGCCGCACCCCGGGCTTCAGCCGCAGGGGCAGGTCGCCGCTGCCGTCGCCGAAGCGGTGGAAGCCGGCACCCTCGATTTCCTTGAGCGGCAGGTTGATGTCCATCTGCAGCGCGATGCCGATGCGCAGCATCAGCCGCCGGTCGGTCAGGCTGTAGACCGTGGTGCGGCTGGCGCCGAAGGCCAGCGCGAACAGGATCGCGAGCGCCAGGGCGCCGGCGAGCAGCACCGGCCAGGACGCGGCGAGCCGCCCGGAGGAGTAGGCCTGGAAGGCCGCGAGCCCGCCGAAGTAGAGCGCGACGAGATCGACGTGGAAGGCGCGGCGCGCGAGGCTCATCGGCGCCGGGCGGCCCTGCCAGAGCAGGCGCTCGCCCTTGGGCAGCGGGCCGGGCAGCCCGTCCGGGATGGGCCCTTGAGGGAGAAGGTCCGTCACAGCAGCGGCTCCTGGCGGCGATCGGTGGCGTAGAGCGTGCCGGCGCCGTAATAGGCGATGACCCGCTCCTCCTCCCGCAGGGTGATGCTGTCGGGGTCGCGCTGCTGCGGCACGCCGGCGAACTGGCGCGCGAGCAGGGCCTCGACGACGATCGTCTTGTTCCGGCTGAAGCGCTGCACGTCCGCGAAGGTCACCGGGATCAGCACGGTGCGGTCGCGGGCCCCCTCCAGCTCCATCTCGTAGTAGCGCGGCAGCGACTCGCCGCGATCGATCCAGATCTCCGTGACGGTGCCGGCCAGCACGCCGTCGGCGCCGAAGACCGGCATGCCGCGCGGATCGGGATCGTCGGCCGAGACCGTGAACTCGTCGGCGACGCGCATCGGCACGATGCGGGTCTTGCCCTCCCAGGTCAGGTCCGGCCGCTCGGCGCGCAGCGCGTAGGCGCCCGGGCCGACGCCGTCGGCGAGGCGGGAATCGTCGGTCGAGGTCGGCACGATCGGCGCGCCGGGCCAGGGCTCGAGCTTGACCGCCTTGAGCGGGCCGACCGGGCCCTCGTGCGGGCGCGGCGCCAGCACGGTCGAGCCGTCGGCGAGCAGGAAGGTTTTGGGCGACGGCACGAACAGCCAGTCCCAGCCCTTGAGGCCGCCATGGACCTCCGATTCGAGCGGGTAGCCTTCCCGGCGGTCCTCGCGGCGCAGGTAGAAGACGAGACCCGCAAAGAAGATCCAGAACGCGTAGAGCACCACTTGCGCGACGTCGAGATAGCCTGTGAGGGCACCCTTGGGCATGATGGCCTCCTACGGTAGGGCCGGGCGGGCGGAGAGCGGGGCGCGATCGGGCCGGCGCACCAGCGGCCCGATCGCCACCAGGGTGGCGAAGAGCAGCCCGATCTCGATGTGGTAGACGACGAGGTAGCCGGTGGACGCCTCGGCGAGCGCCTCGCCGAGGCGGCCCGAGACCGCGAGCGCCGAGCCGAGGTCGCGCAGGATGCCGCTCGCCGCGATGGCCGCACCGGCGGCGGTCGCCTGGACCGCGCCCCAGGCGCCGAGGGCGAGACCGGATTGCTCGGGTTGCGCGCCGGCCATCGAGGCGGTCAGCGTGCCGTGGGCGAAGAGGCCGCCGCCCAGCCCGATCAGCGCGACGCCGCAGGCGAACAGCCCGCCGGAGCCGAGGGGCGCGGCGAAGACCACCGCCGAGAAGGCCGCGATGCCCACCACCGCGCCGGCCGCCGCGACCCGGAACGGATCGCCGCCGCGGTTGAGCCAGCGCGCCGCGGTGAGGAGCCCCGCCCCGCCCCCGACCGCGAGCACGGCGGTGAGCGCGGTCGTCGCTGCGACCGGCAGGTGCAGGATCTGTCCGCCATAGGGTTCGAGCAGGATGTCCTGCATGCTGAACCCCGCCGTGCCGAGGCCGGTGGCGATGAGGCGGCGGCGCGCCTGCGGCTGGGCCGCGTAAGCCGTCCAAGCCTCGCCGAAGCGGCGCACCGGCACGGACTTGCGGGAGGTGTCGCGCGGTTCCTGCTTCCACAGGGCGATGCCGTTGAGGATCAGCGTCGCGAGTGCCGCGCCCTGGATCACCTGGATCAGCCGGATCGCCGAGAAGTTGTGCAGCGCCAGCCCGAACACCACGGCGCTCGCCATCATGCCGGCGAGCAGCATGGCGCAGAGGAGCGCCACCACCTTCGGGCGAGCGTGGGCTGGGGCAAGGTCGGTGGCGAGAGCGAGGCCCACCGTCTGGGTGGTGTGGAGGCCTGCGCCGACGAGCACGAAGGCGAGCGCCGCCGCCGCCTGGCCGACGACGATCGGCCCGGTCGTGTCCCCCGACAGGATCAGGAGCGCGAACGGCATGATGGCGAAGCCGCCGAATTGCAGCAGCGTGCCGAACCACAGGTAGGGCACGCGCCGCCAGCCCAGCACCGAGCGGTGGGTGTCGGAGCGAAAGCCCACCAGCGCCCGGAACGGGGCGGCGAGCAGCGGCAGCGCCAGCATCACGGCGACGATCCAGGCCGGCACCTCGAGCTCGACGATCATCACCCGGTTGAGGGTGCCGATCAGCAGAACCGCCGCCATCCCGACCGTGACCTGGAACAGCGACAGCCGAAGCAACCGGCCGAGGGGCAGTTCCTTCGTCGCGGCATCCGCGAAGGGCAGGTAGCGGGGCCCGACCTCGGCGAGAGCCCGGGCGAGGCGGCTCGCAGGTCTCATCGGCGCGCCAGCTCCAGGGCGTTGGAGAGGTAGAAGCCGGAATTGATCCGCCGGCTGCGCGCGAGGGTGAAGGCAGCCAGCCCCGGCTCGGCGGCGATGCGGCGGCGCAAGGAGCCCTCCCCGACCGGCTCGATCGCCGGCGCGCGGTCGCCGCGGGGGAAGAGGCGCCCGGCCATGTGCATGATCGTCAGGAGCGGCGTGCGTGGCGCTACCGTGAACAGGACGGAGGCGTCGGTGCGACGGCCGAGCCGGTCGAGGGCCCGGACGATGTCGGGGGTGCGGTAATGGATCAGCGAATCCATCGCCACGATGTGGTCGAAGCCGCCCAAGCCCTCGTCGAGCATGTCGCCGACCTGGAAGTCGAGGCATCCCTTCAGCCTGAGGCTGGCGGTGCGCTCGCGGGCCAGACCGACCAGCGTCGGCGACACGTCGACCGCGACGACCTCGGCGCCCCGCCGCGCCGCCTCGACGGCGAGCGCGCCGGTGCCGCAGCCGGCATCGAGCAGGCGCCGGCCGGTGAGGTCGGCCGGCAGCCAGGAGAGGAGTTCGGCCCGCATCGCGTCGCGGCCGGCCCGCACGGTGGCGCGGATGCGGCTCACCGGCGCGTCGGAGGTCAGCCGCGCCCAGGCCTCGACGGCCGTGCGGTCGAAGTAGGTTTCGAGCTGGGCCCGGCGGGCGGCGTAGGTGGGGCTGGTCATCAGTCGAAACCCAGGAACTCGAATAGGTCGCGGTCCTTCATCGGCACCGCCGGGAGCGGATCGACGCCGGCCCAGAGCTGTTCGGCCAGCTGCAGGTACTCGGCCTGCACCGCGAGCAGCTCCGGCGAGGGATCCATCTCGAAGAGCGTCGCCTTCTTCAGGCGCGAGCGGCGCACCACGTCGAGGTCCCGGAAATGCGCCAGGCGCTTCAAGCCCACCGCGTCGTTGAACCGGTCGATCTCGTCGGTCTTGGCAGAGCGGTTGGCGATGACGCCGCCGAGGCGCACGCCGTAATTCTTCGACTTGGCGTGGATCGCCGCGACGATGCGGTTCATCGCGAAGATCGAGTCGAAGTCGTTCGCGGTGACGATCAGCGCCCGGTCGGCGTGCTGGAGCGGCGAGGCGAAGCCGCCGCAGACGACGTCGCCCAGCACGTCGAAGATCACCACGTCGGTGTCCTCGAGCAGGTGATGCTCCTTCAAGAGCTTCACCGTCTGGCCGACGACGTAGCCGCCGCAGCCGGTTCCGGCAGGGGGACCGCCGGCCTCGACGCAGCGCACGCCGTTATAGCCCTCGACCACGAAATCCTCGACGCGCAGTTCCTCCGAGTGGAACTGCACCGCCTCGAGCGCATCGATGACGGTGGGCGCCAGGCGCTTCGTCAGCGTGAAGGTCGAATCGTGCTTCGGGTCGCATCCGATCTGCAGCACGCGCTTGCCGAGCTTCGAGAAGGCGACCGAGAGGTTCGACGAGGTGGTGCTCTTGCCGATGCCGCCCTTGCCGTAGACGGCGAAGACCTTGGCGGTCTCGATGCGGATGTCCGGATCGAGGGCGACCTGGAGGCTCCCCTCTTCCCGGCGCGCCGGCACGGGGTTTCGGATCGCGATGTTCATGCGGCAGCCTCCGCGGTGATGCCTTCCAGCCGGTCCTCCAGGGCCTCCTCGGCCCGGTCGAGGGCGGCACGGGTCTCGGGGTCGGGGGTCCAGAAGCCGCGCCGATGCGCCTCGATCAGGCGATGGGCGACCTTGGCCGACGCGGCGGGGTTGAGCGCCGCCATGCGCTCGCGCATCGCCTCGTCGAGGACGTAGGTCTCGGTGATGCGCTGGTAGATCCAGGGCGCGACCCCGTCGGTGGTCGCCGACCAGCCCACCGTGTTGGTGAGGTGCTGGTCGATCTGGCGCACGCCCTCGTAGCCGTGGCCCAGCATGCCCTCGACCCATTTCGGGTTGAGCATGCGGGTGCGGGTCTCCAGAGCGACCTGCTCGGACAGCGAGCGCACCCGGCCCTCGCCGCGGGTCTGGTCGCTGATATAGACCGGCACCGAGGTGCCCCGGGCCTTCGCCACGGCGCGGGCCATGCCGCCGAGCCCGTCGAAGTAGTGGTCGACGCTGGTCACCCCGACCTCGACCGAATCGAGGTTCTGGTAGGCGAGGTCGACGCCCGCCAGCACCGCCTGCATCAGGGCGCGGCGGGGCTCCGGCTTGCCCGTGCGGCCATACGCGAAGCTCTTGCGGCGCGAGAACGTCTCGCACAGCTCCGTCTCGTCCTCCCAGCGTCCGGAATCGACGAGGTGGTTGAGGTTGGCGCCGTAGGCTCCTTCCGCGTTGCTGAAGACCCGGAGCGCCGCCGTCTCGAGGTCGAGCCCTTGAGCGGCCTGGTGGGCGAGCGCGTGCTTGCGCACGAAGTTCATTGCCTCCGGCTCGTCGGCGCTGGCGGCGAGGTAGGCGGCCTCGGCCAGGAGCTTTGTCTGGAGCGGCAGCAAATCGCGGAAGATGCCCGACAGGGTCGCGACGACGTCGATGCGCGGGCGACCGAGATCTTCGAGCGGGATCAGGGTTGCGCCGCAGAGCCGGCCGTATCCGTCGAAGCGCGGCGCGGCGCCCATCAGCGCCAGGGCCTGGGCGATCGGCGCGCCCTCGCTCTTCAGGTTGTCGCTGCCCCACAGCACCAGGGCGATGCTCTCCGGGTAGGCGCCGCCATCGGCCGCGTGGCGGGCGAGCAGCCGCTCGACCTGGGCACGGCCGTCGGCGAGCGCGAAGGCGCTCGGGATCCGGTAGGGATCGAAGCCGTGCAGGTTGCGCCCCGTCGGCAGGATCGCGGGCGTGCGCAGCACGTCGCCGCCGGCGACCGGGGCGACGAAGCGGCCGTCGAGGGCGCGCAGCAGGGCCGGGATCTCGTGGTCCTCGGCGAGCAACCGGTCGGTCTCGGCGAGCGCCCGGAAGGCGGCGAGGGTGGCGTCGTCGGCACCGGGCCCGGCCGCCTCCTCCGCCAAGGCACCGGCGACCAGCCGGGCGATGCCGGCGCGATCCGGCACGAGGCCGTGGACCGATTCGGCGAGCGCCAGCAGCAGGTCGGCGCGCTCCTCGGGCGGCGTGCCCTGGCCGACGACGTGCAACCCGTGCGGGATCAGGGTGTGTTCGAGCTCGATCAGCCGGATCGCGAGGTCGGCGATGCGCGCTTCCGCCTCCGCGCCCCAGCCGTCGCCCTCGGCGAGGTCGAGGCCGGAGGCCTGGCCGTGAATGAGGACCGCGAGCTTCGCCCGCTCGGCCGCATCCTCCGGCGGCAGGGCGCGGCGGCGCTCCAGCGAGGCCTTGAGGTCGATGAGCCCGCGATAGAGACCGGCCTGGGCGAGGCTCGGGGTCAGGTAGCTCACGAGCGTCGCGGCGGTGCGGCGCTTGGCGAGGGTGCCCTCGGACGGGTTGTTGGCGGCGTAGAGGTAGACGTTCGGGAGTGCCCCGATCATTCGCTCGGGCCAGCAGGCGGCCGACAGCCCGGTCTGCTTGCCGGGCATGAATTCGAGCGCCCCGTGGGTGCCGAAATGCAGGACGGCGTCGGCGCGAAAATCCTCGCGCAGGTAGCGGTAGAAGGCCGAGAAGGCGTGGGTCGGCGAGAAACCCTGCTCGAACAGCAGGCGCATCGGGTCGCCCTCGTAGCCGAAGGCCGGCTGCACCCCGACGAAGACGTTCTCGAAGTGGGCACCGAGCACCAGGATCGAAGAGCCGTCGCTCTGGTGACGGCCGGGGGCCGGCCCCCATTGCGCCTCGATCTCGGCGAGGTGGGCCTCGCGCCGCACGTGCTCGTCGGCGGAGATGCGATGGGCGACGTTGGCTTGCGTGCCGTAGCGGGCGGCGTTGCCCGCCAGCACCCGGGCGCGCAGGGCGTCGACGGTCTCCGGCACCTCGACCGAGTAGCCGTCCGCCTTCAGCCCCTGGAGCACGCGGTGGAGCGACTCCCACACCGACAGGAAGGCGGCGGTGCCGGTGGCGCCGGCATTCGGGGGAAAGTTGAACAGGACCACGGCGACCCGGCGCTCGGCCCGGGCGCGCGAGCGCAAGGCGACGAGGCGGGCCACCCGATCGGCGAGGCGGGCGGTTCGCTCGGGATGCACCGCCATATCGCGGGAATCGCCAGCACCGGCGGCGCGGCCGCCGAACACCATCGGGGCGGTGGCGCCGTCGAGCTCCGGGATCGCCACCATCATGGTCGCCTCGACCGGCGACAGGCCGCGGGCGGAGACCTCCCACTGCTCCAGGGTCTGGAACTCGACGGCTTGGGCGGCGAGGTAGGGCACGTCGAGCCTCGCCAGCATGGCGCTCGCGGCAGCGGCGTCGTTGTAGGCCGGCCCGCCGACGAGGGAGAAGCCGGTGAGCGAGACGAGCGCGTCGATGGCCGGCCGGCCGTCGCGCAGGAAGAATTTTTCGACCGCCGGGCGGTTGTCGAGCCCGCTGGCGAAGGCCGGCACGACGGTGAGCCCGCGCGCCTCGAGCGCCGCGATCACCCCGTCGTAATGCGCGGTGTTGCCGGCGAGCACGTAGGAGCGCATCAGCAGCAGCCCGACGCGGCCCGCCCTTCCGTCCGCCGGCAGCCGCTCGAGGCGCTCGGTCACGCGCTCCGCGATCCGCGGGTGGTAGAGGCCGGTCTCGGGGTAGGCCAGCGGCTCGGCGGCCGAGAGGTGCCGGCGCCAGGCGGCGCGAGGTCCCGCGGCGTAGCGGCCGGCGAGGAAGCGCACGAGGTTGACGACGTTCTCGTCGGAGCCGGCGAGCCAGTATTGCAGGGTCAGGAAATAGGCCCGCACGTCCTGGGCCGAGCCCGGGATGAAGCGCAGGATGCGGGGGATCTGGCGGATCAGCGCCATCTGGCGCGCGCCGCTGCCCTGCGCGCCGCCGGGGCCGGACTTGCCGCGCAGGCGCTTGAGGAAGTCGAGGGCGCCGCGCTGCGAGCCGTCCATGGCGAAGCGGTTCATCCGCGTGGTGCGGACCACGTCCGCCGCCGAGAGGCAGCCCACCATCGCGTCGCAATCCGGGCGGCGGGCGAGGAGCGCCGGCAGCACGGCCCGGACGTGCTCGTCCATGAACAGCATCGCCGAGAGCACGATGTCGGCCCGGGCGATGTCGGCCCGGCAGGCGTCCAGGGCCGAGGGGTCGGTGTCCCACTCGGCGGCGGCGTGGAAGCCCAGGACGAGGTTGGGTGCGGTCGTCGCCAGCACCCGGCGCGCCCGCTCCACCGCCCCGGCGAGGTGGTTGTCGAGGGTGACGATGACGACGCGCAGCTCCGGCAGCGCGTCCGGTCGGTCACCGGCTGAAATGCGCTTTGGCATCGTACAGGGTCTCGACGGTGATGAGCGGGAGCGCCCGCTCGCGGGCGAAGCGTTCGGTGTTGTGGCGGGCCTTGCCCCGCACGAAGAACGGGACCTTCTTCAGCTCGCGCTCGGCCTCGATCGACCAGACCACCGGCGTCGCGGCGGCGGCGGGCGCCGAGACCACGACGGTCCCGGCCTCCTCCTCGCGCGGCCGGCCGCCGAGATGCGAGGGGGCGACGCGATCGTGGAATTCCGGGTCGTCCCGGAACATCGCCAGCAGGTGCTCCTCCAGCCCCATCATCAGCGGGTGGACGAAGGTGTCGAACAGGACGTTGGCCCCCTCGAAGCCCATCTGCGGCGCGTGGCGGGCCGGCACGTCCTGCACGTGCATCGGCGCCGAGATCACCGCGCAGGGGATGCCGAGCTTCTTGGCGACGTGGCGCTCCATCTGGGTGCCGAGCACCAGTTCCGGCTGCGCCGCGGCGATCGCCGCCTCGACCGCGAGGTAATCGTCGGTGACGAGCGCCTCGATCCCGTGCTCGGCGGCCTCCGCCCGGACCTCGCGGGCGAATTCGCGCGAGTAGGTGCCCAGCCCGACGAGGTTGAAGCCGATCTCGCCCGTCGCGACGCGCGCCGCCGCGACCGCGTGGGTGGCGTCGCCGAAGACGAAGACGCGCTTGCCCGTGAGATAGGTCGAATCGACTGAGCGCGCGTACCAGGGCAGGCGCGAGCCCTCCCCCGACAGCACCGGCGCAGGATCGACGCCTGCGAGCGCCGCCACCGCCTTGACGAACGCGGTCGTGCCCTTCACGCCGATCGGCGCGATCTCGACGAAGGGCTGGCCGTGGGTGCGCTCCAGCCACTGCGCGGCGCTGCGGGCCACTTCCGGGTAGAGCACGACGTTGAAGGCGGCTTGCGCCAGGCGCCCGAGGTCGGCCGGCGTCGCGCCGAGCGGCGCCACGACGTTGACGGCGATGCCGAGGTCCCCGAGGAGCCCCCGCACCTCGCGCAGGTCGTCGCGGTGGCGGAATCCGAGCGAGGTCGGCCCGAGGATGTTGCAGCTGGCCCTCGCCCGCTCCGCCGCGGGAGCGGCCGGGGCCAGGGTGCGAACCAGCCGGTAGAAGGTCTCGGACGCGCCCCAGTTCTCCTTCTTCTGGTAGGCGGGGAGTTCGAGCGGGATCACCGGGATCGGCAGGCCGAGCGCCCGCGACAGCCCGCCCGGATCGTCCTGCAGCAACTCGGCGGTGCAGGAGGCGCCGACGATCATCGCCTGGGGCCTGAAGCGCCCGTAGGCGGCGGCCACCGCTCCCTTGAAGATCTCGGCGGTGTCGGCGCCGAGGTCGCGGGCCTGGAAGGTGGTGTAGGTCACCGGCGGGCGGGCGCCGTGCCGCTCGATCATGGTGAAGAGCAGGTCGGCGTAGGTGTCGCCCTGCGGCGCGTGCAGCACGTAGTGCAGGCCGCGCATCGCGGTGGCGACGCGCATCGCGCCGATATGGGGGGGACCCTCGTAGGTCCAGAGCGTGAGCTGCATGCCGCTAACCCTCCAGCCGCGCGCGGCGCGCGAGGGGACGGGTGAACAGCCCGGCGAGGTCGCCGGCCTGCTCGTAGCCCTGGATCGGGGTGAACAGGAGCTCGATCGACCACTTGGTGGCCAGGTCCTCCGCCTCGAGCGGATTGGCGAGGCCGAGGCCGCAGACCGTGAGGTCGGGCCGCGCCGCCCGGCAGCGGTCGAGCTGGTCGTCGAGGCTCTGGCCCTCCGTCACCGCGGTGCCGTCGGGCAGGAGCGCCAGTTCCTCGGCGAGGTGGCCGCGGTGGAGGTAGGGCGTGCCGACCTCGACGAGTTCCGCGCCCATCTCCCGCGACAGGAAGCGGGCGAGCGGCACTTCGAGCTGCGAATCGGGAAAGAAGAACACCCGCCGGCCCGAGAGCGCGGCGCGGTGCGCCCCGAGCGCCCGCGCGGCCCGGGCCCGGCCGGCCTCCGTCACCGCGACGACGCGGGCCGGCGACACCCCGAAGGCGCGGGCGGCGGCGGCGAGCCACAGGGTCGTGCCCTCGGCGCCGAGGGGGAACGGCGCCGGGATGCGGACGGCGCCGCGATCCTCCAGCGCCCGGGCGGTGTCGGTGAGGAACGGCTGGGCGAGGAGGTAGCGGGTGCCGGGGCCGACCGGCGCCCGGTCGGCGGCGCGCCGCCCGGGCAGGAAGCGCACGGTGCCGATGCCGAGATCGGCGAAGAGCCGCGAGAACTGGTCCTCGACCACGTCGGCGAGCGCGCCGACGACGAGGAGCGACTCGTCGGTGCCGCGGGGCAGATCCGGCACCAGGGCGGCGAGGCAGGCATCCTCGCCCTGCGTGAAGGTCGTCTCGATGCCGCTGCCGGAATAGCTCAGCACCCGCACGTCCGGGGCGAAGGTGCCGGACAGCCGCGCCGCGGCGCGGCCGAGATCGAGCTTGATCACCTCCGACGGGCAGGAGCCGACGAGGAACAGCAGGCGGATGTCGGGCCGGCGTTCCAGCAGGCGGCGCACCACCCGGTCGAGTTCCTCGTGCGCGTCGGCGAGGCCGGCGAGGTCGCGCTCCTCGATGATCGCGGTGGCGAAGCGCGGCTCGGCGAAGATCATCACGCCGGCGGCCGACTGGATCAGGTGGGCGCAGGTGCGCGAGCCGACGACCAGGAAGAAGGCGTCCTGGATCTTGCGGTGCAGCCAGACGATGCCAGTGAGCCCGCAGAAGACCGCCCGCTGGCCGCGCTCGTGGCGGATCTCGGGGCCGCAAGGAGCCGGGGATGCGAGGGGGGTCGCGAGCGCCGTCATCGCGCTGCCCCCAGGGCGGAGGACAACCGCACCTTGGCCGGCGTCTGCAACCGGGCGGCGCGCAGCTTGAGCAGGAACTGGCCGGCATTGACGAGGTAGGTGGCGTAAGCCGAGAGCGCCAGCAGCATCAGCCCGCTCGTGCCGAACGCGCCCGTCGCGAGCGCCACCAGGTAGGCGGTGTGCAGCGCCAGCACCAGCATGCTGACCGCGTCCTCCCAGAAGAAGGCCGGGGCGAACAGGTAGCGCCCGAACACCGCCTTTTCCCATAGGGAGCCGGTGACCATGATGGCGTAGAGGGCGAGGGTCTTGGCGACCACCGAGGCGTTGGCGAGGAAGGCCCCCTCCCCGGTCGCCAGCGTGCGCGAGACCAGGGCGAGGCTGACCAGGAAGATCGCGAACTGGAGCGGGGCGAGCACCCCCTGGACCAGGGTCCAGGGCGAGGCGTCGCGGCGTCGGCGCTCGGCCTCGCTGTAGAGAAACGGCCGGTCCGTGGACGTCGCCATCGCGCCTGCCCTCACCTGTACGACCCGCGTTGTCCGCGGATGCCGATGGGGGAAGCCTAGGACCGGCGGTGCCGGAGTGTCAACCTAAGTTGACAGTCACCGGTGATGACATTCCGGGGAGCCCCTCGCGAATGCGCCTTGCGGCACGGCGCCGGAGATGTATCCTGGAATGAATCCGGATGACGCCGCTGTCTCGACGGCGTTCCCAATGTAGAATACGCGACACAAGGTCGAGCAAACCCGATTTTCCTGCGCATCGGGGAGGTGCCGGTGGGAGATCAAGCACAGCCCGGCACCTTGCCGGGCGAGAGGCCGAGTCCCCGCGATCGGACTTTCCGTGACCGGACTTGCCTCGATAGGAACTCCAAGGGAGTACAGCGCCATCCGCGCTGGCGCGACGACCTCGCCCAGGTCGTCGAGGCCGAGATCATCCCGCGGCTGATGCTCGCCCATCGCGGCGAGAACCGGCCGCGGCGTCCGGCCCTGCGCCTGACCGGAGACGACGACATCGGCCGCCTGACCGCCCTGATGCTGGCGCAGGGGGACCGCGACGCGCTGCCGGAGATCCGCGACCTCCTCGCCCGCGGCATGAGCCTGGAGGAGGTGCTGGTCGGCCTCATGGCGCCGACGGCCCGGCATATCGGCCGGCTGTGGGAGGAGGATGCCTGCGACTTCGTCCAGGTGACGACCGCGATGGCGCGGCTGCGCCGCCTCGTCCACGACCTGGAGACCCTCTGCCTCGAGCCGCGGCCGGTCGACCCGGCGAGCCGGCGCGTCCTGCTCGCGCCCGCGCCCGGCGAGACGCACACCTTCGGGCTGACGCTGGCGGCCCACTTCCTCGCCGAGGCCGGCTGGGAGGTGACGACGAGCTTCGAGCTCGGGCTCGCCGACGCGCTGGAGCGCCTGCGGGGCGAGTGGTTCGACGCCGTCGGCCTGTCGCTCTCCTGCGACGTCTGCCTCGACCGGCTGGTCGCGGCGGTGCCGGCCCTGCGGCGCGCCTCGCGCAACCGCGACCTGCGGGTGATCGTCGGCGGGCCCGCCTTCGACGGCCGGCCGGACCGGGTCCGGCTCGTCGGCGCCGACGCGGCTGTCGACGACGCCCGCGATGCGCCAGGAATCGTACAAAGCTTGCTTGATCTGCGGATTAGAGCCTGCTGAAAGACCTGTTCGATGCGGTCGGCGTGTGTTGGTGGCCCTTGAACAGACCCGTAAGCCCAGCTGCGAAGGAAACGTTCGCGGTGCTGCGAGACGCCGTCTCCCGCCTCGATCCCCGGTCGACGGGCAGCCTCGTCGCTGCCGCCAGCGACGTGTCCCTCGTCGTCGATCGTGACGGCGTGATCCGCGACGCCGCCTTCGGGGCCGACGGCCTGTCCGAGGAGGCGGGCGAGACCTGGCTCGGCCGGCGCTGGATCGACACCGTCACGGTCGAGAGCCGGCCGAAGGTCGCGAGCCTCATCGAGGACGCCGCGCCCGGCGCGGTGACGCGCTGGCGCCAGGTGAACCACCCCTCCGCCCAGGGCGGCGCCGACGTGCCGATCCGCTACGCGGCCCTGCGCGTGCCCGACGACGACCGCATCATCGTGATCGGCCGGGACCTCAGGGCGCTCTCGGCGCTGCAGCAGCGCCTGGCCGAATCGCAGCAGGCGCTAGAGCGCGACTACGCCCGCCTGCGCAGCGCCGAGACGCGCTACCGGGTGCTGTTCCAGCTCGCCGGCGAGCCGATCCTGATCGTCGATGCCGCCACGCGGCGCATCGCCGAGATCAACCCGGCCGCCGCACGCCTCCTCGGCCGGGCGGTCAAGCGCATCGTCGGGCGCGACCTCGTCGACCTGTTCGAGCCCGAGGGCGCCCGCGCCGTCCAGGCGCTGCTCGTGGGCCTGCGCCTCACGGGCCAGGCCGAGGACCTCGTCGCCCGCCTCGGCCAGCGGCGCGGCGAGGCGCGGCTCTCCGCCACCCTCTTCCGCGAGGAGGCCGGGACGAGCATCCTGGTCCGCCTCAGCCCCCTGACGCCGGCGGCGAGCCCGGTTGCGGCGCGCTCCGGCGCCATCGAGGTCATCGAGGCGATGCCCGAGGGCTTCGTCGTCACCGACCGCGACCGGCGCATCATCGGCGCGAACGCCGCCTTCCTCGACCTCGCGCAGCTCGCGACCGAGCACCAGGCCAAGGGCGAGCCGATCGAGCGCTGGCTCGGGCGCGAGGGCACCGAGATCGGCGCCCTGTTCACGACGCTCGCCGAGCACGGCTCGGTCCGCCACTTCGCCACCGTGGTGCGCGGCGAGTTCGGCGCGGTCGACGAGGTCGAGGTCGCGGCGGTCTCGGTGCCGGGGGGCGAGCGGCCCTGCTTCGGCTTCACCCTGCGCGCCCTGCCCCGCCGCGTCGCCGCCGCGAGCCCGGGCGGGCGCGAGCTGCCGCGCTCGGTCGAGCACATGACCGAGCTCGTCGGCCGGGTCTCGATGAAGGCGCTGGTGCGCGAGACGACCGACCTGATCGAGCGCCTGTGCATCGAGGCGGCCCTGCGCATCACCCACGACAACCGCGCCTCGGCGGCCGAGATGCTCGGCCTCAGCCGGCAGGGTTTCTACGCCAAGATGCGCCGCTACGGCCTCGGCGACCTCGACGGCGCCGAGGAGACGGAGGAAAGCGACGAGTGAGCGCGCACGATCGCGCGCCGTTCCGGGGCGCGAGTGTAAAGTTCACTTGACACTTTCCCGGGGGCGTCCCACCCTCGCGGCATGACGACCGAGCCGCTGATCGAGCCCCTGATCACGCCCCGAGCGGTCCCGGCGCCCCGGGCGCTGCTGGAGCTGCTGAAGCCGATCACCTGGTTCGCGCCGATGTGGGCCTTCGGCTGCGGGGTGGTCTCCTCGGGGGTCGCGGTCCAGGGTCGCTGGCCCCTGGTCGTCGCCGGCATCCTGCTCGCCGGCCCCTTCGTCTGCGCCACCAGCCAGGCCGTCAACGACTGGTTCGACCGGCACGTCGACGCCATCAACGAGCCGCAGCGCCCGATTCCGTCGGGCCGCATCCCGGGCCGCTGGGGCCTGTACGTCGCCATGGCCTGGACCGGGCTGTCGCTCGCCTTGGCCTCCGTGCTCGGGCCCTGGGTGCTCGGGGCGGCGGTCTTCGGGCTCGCGCTCGCCTGGCTCTACAGCGCGCCGCCGGTACGGCTGAAGCGCGACGGCTGGTGGGGCAACGCCGCCTGCGGCCTGTGCTACGAGGGCCTGCCCTGGTTCACCGGCGCCGCCGTGATGGCCGGCGCCCTGCCCGAGGGGCGGATCGTCCTTCTCGCCGCGCTCTACAGCCTCGGCGCCCACGGCATCATGACCCTCAACGACTTCAAGTCGATGGAGGGCGACCGGCGCACCGGCATCCGCTCGCTCCCGGTCCGTCTCGGCGCGGAATCCGCCGCCCGCCTCGCCTGCCGGGTCATGGCGGCGCCGCAGGCGGTGGTGGTGCTCCTGCTCGCCGCCTGGGGGGCGCCCTGGCACGCCGCCCTCGTCGCCGCGCTGCTGGCCGGGCAAGGGCTGCTGATGCGCCGCTTCCTCGCCGATCCGCACGGGCGCGCCGCCTGGTACAACGGCACCGGCACGCTCCTCTACGTCCTCGGCATGCTCACCGCGGCGCTGGCGCTCCGGGGAGGCCTCGCGTGAGCGCGCCCTCGGCCTTCGGTTGGGGCACCATCCTGCGCCTCGGCCTCGTCCAGACCGCGCTCGGCGCCATCGTGGTGCTGATCACATCGACCCTCAACCGGGTGATGGTGGTGGAGCTGGCGCTGCCCGCCGCCCTGCCCGGCGGCCTGGTGGCCCTGCACTACGCCGTGCAGGTCCTGCGCCCGCGCTGGGGCTACGGCTCGGATCTCGGCCGCCGCCGCACGCCGTGGATCGTCGGCGGCATGGCGCTCCTGGCGCTGGGCGGCATCGGGGCGGCCTGCGGCACCGTGCTCGTCGGCCCGCGGCCGGGCGCGGGCTTCGCGCTCCTGGTCCTGTCCTTCCTCGCCGTCGGGGTCGGGGTCGGGGCGGCGGGCACCTCGCTCCTCGTCCTGCTCTCCACCGGCGTCGCACCCCACCGCCGGGGCGCGGCCGCGACGATCGTCTGGATCATGATGATCGCCGGCTTCGTCGTCACGGCGCCGACCGCCGGGCACCTGCTCGACCCGTTCTCCTCGTCCCGCCTCGTCGCGGTCTCGGGCGGCGTGTCGTTCATCGCCTTCCTGGTCGCGGTCGCGGCCCTGTGGGGCGTCGAGCCGACGCGCTCCCGGGCCCCCGACCGGCCCGGACCGGCGCGGCCCTTCGCGACGGTTCTCGCCGAGGTCTGGGCCGAGCCGGAGGCGCGGCGCTTCACGGTCTTCGTCTTCCTGGCGATGCTGGCCTACAGCGCGCAGGAGCTGATCCTCGAGCCCTTCGCCGGCCTCGTCTTCGCCATGTCCCCGGGCGCGACCACCAAGCTCTCGGGGCTCCAGAACGGCGGCGTGCTCGCCGGCATGGTGCTGGTGGCGCTTGTCACCGCCAACGGGCGGGGGCCGCTCGCCTCGCTGCGGCTCTGGACGGTCGCGGGCTGCCTCGGCTCGGCGGCCGCGCTCGCGGGCATCGCCGCCTGCGGCTTCGCCGGTCCGGACGCGCCCTTGCGGGCGTGCGTCGCCGGGCTCGGGCTGTTCAACGGCATCTTCGCGGTCGCGGCGATCGGCTCGATGATGGCGCTCGCCGGCACCGGCGGCGCGCCCGACGGCGAGAGCCGCCACGGCACCCGCATGGGGGTTTGGGGCGCGGCGCAAGGAGTGGCCTTCGGGCTCGGCGGCTTCCTGGGCGCGGCGGGCGTCGACCTCGCGCGGCTCGCCTTCGGCACCGTCGTGCCCGCCTACGCGGCGGTGTTCGTCGCCGAGGCGGCCCTGTTCCTCGTCGCGGCCGGGCTGGCGTCCCGGATCGGGCGGCCGGGAACGCGCGCGCGACCGGTCGCCGGCCTGACGATGCGGCACGCGGTCTGACACGAACGATCCGGCCGGACCCGGCCCGGACGGGAGGCACGGCCATGGACAGGACGATCTTGGACGGGACGATCTTGGACGCGGTGGTGGTGGGAGGGGGACCGGCCGGGGCGACGGCGGCGACCGACCTGGCGCGGCTCGGGCGCCGGGTCGTCCTCCTCGACCGCGCCGGGCGCATCAAGCCCTGCGGCGGCGCGATCCCGCCGCGGCTGATCCGCGACTTCGCGATCCCCGACGACCTGCTGGTGGCCAAGATCCGCTCGGCCCGCATGGTCTCGCCGCGGGACCGGGCGGTCGACATGCCGGTCGGCGAGGGGTTCGTCGGCATGGTCGATCGCGGGCCGTTCGACGAGTGGCTGCGGGTGCGCGCCGCGCTCGCGGGCGCCGGGCGGGTGACCGGCACCTACCTGCGCCTCACCCGCGCGGGCGACGGGCCGGTCACCGTGCATTACCGCGACGCCGCCGGCGCCGAGGGGGCCTTGCGCGCCCGCCTCGTCATCGGGGCCGATGGCGCCAACTCGGCGGTCGGGCGACAGGAGATCCCGGCGCATGCCCGCATGCGCCAGGTCTTCGCCTACCACGAGATCGTGCGCACGCCGCCCTCCGGCGCCTTCGAGGGCGCGCGCTGCGACGTCTACTACCAGGGGGTCCTCTCGCCGGACTTCTACGCCTGGATCTTCCCGCACGGCGACACGCTCAGCATCGGCACCGGCAGCGCGCGCAAGGGCTTCTCGCTGCGCGGGGCGGTCGGGCGGCTTCGCGCCGCGACCGGGCTCGAACACGGCGAGACCGTCCGGCGCGAGGGCGCGCCGCTGCCGCTCAAGCCGCTCTCGCGCTTCGACAACGGCCGCGACGTGCTGCTCACCGGCGACGCCGCCGGCCTCGTCGCCCCGGCCTCGGGCGAGGGCATCTACTACGCGATGTTCGGCGGGCGCCTCGCGGCCGAGGCCGCGCACGCCTTCCTCGCCACCGGCGACGCCCGGGCCCTCGCCCAGGCGCGGCGCCGCTTCCTCAAGGCGCACGGCCGGGTGTTCTGGATCCTGCGGATGATGCAGACGGTGTGGTACCGCAACGACGCCTTGCGCGAGCGCTTCGTCAGCATCTGCCGCGACCCCGACGTGCAGTCGCTCACCTGGGACGCCTACATGAACAAGGAGCTGGTGCGCGCGAAGCCCGCGGCGCATGCCCGGATCTTCTTCAAGGATCTCGCCCACCTGTTCCGCTGGGTGTCGCCGTGATGGAGGCGCTCGGGGGACGCTGGGGGCCGATCGCGGTGGCGGCGCTCTGCGCCATCGTGGTGGCGGGCGCGGGGGCCTGGCTCACGGCGCTCGGGCCCTGGTACCGGAGCCTGCAGGTGCCGTCCTGGAAGCCGCCCGACTGGGCGTTCGGCCCGGTCTGGACCACCATCTTCACGCTCACCGCCATCGCCGGGGTGCTGGCCTGGAACGCCGCGCCGGAGGGGGCCGAGCGCGGATGGCTGCTGGCCGCCTTCGCGCTCAACGGCGTGCTCAACATCGCCTGGAGCGGCGTGTTCTTCCGGATGCAGCGTCCCGACTGGGCGTTGATCGAGGTGGCGGCGCTCTGGCTGTCGGTGGCGCTCCTGATCGTCGCGGTCGGGCGCCATTCGGGGCTCGGGGCGGTCCTGCTCCTGCCCTACCTGGTCTGGGTCGGGATCGCGGCCTGCCTCAACTGGTCGATCGTGCGCCTCAACGGGCCGTTCTGAGCATTCGCGGAGGATCCGGGGCGGCCGACCGGGTGCGATGTCGAACACCGACTTCGCATGGTGGGCGATCTGATCGCTCGATACCGGACTGCCGCTGATGCGACATCGTGAACCGTCGCGCGGTTTTGCGTGAACGCACACGCCCTTTTCGGGTTTGCAGGGCTGGATCGCCGCGTGTCCTAGGTTAGTTCCCCGATCGACTGGGCGTTTTCGGTGTGGATGGGAGTATTCACGCGTGCCGGATCTCCTCACGAGTGGCCACATCGTCGACGCCGCGCTGCTGATCGTCGCCGCGGAGGCCGGCCTGCTCGTCCTGTGGCGCCGCCGCTCCGGTCCGGGACGAGGCGCGCTCCTCGTCAACCTCGCCTCCGGCGCCTGCCTGATGCTGGCCCTGCGCGCCGTGCTGGTGGGCGCCCCGGGATACTGGCTCGCCGCCGCGCTCGCAGGCGCGGGCGCCGCCCACGTCGCCGATCTCTGGCTGCGGCTGCGATCCGCCGCCCCATAACCCTGTCGGAGGAAGCCTCATGCGCCGCAAGCCCGTCACTCGTCGCAAGCCCGTCATCCGTCGCGCGCTCGCCGTCCTGCTCGGCTCCAGCGCCGTCGCCCTCGCGGCCGGCGCAGCCCTGGCGCAGCCGGCCTCGTCCGATCTCGTCGAGAAGGGGCGCTACCTCGCGACGGCGGGCGATTGCGTCGCCTGCCACACCGCGCCGGGGGGCAAGCCCTACGCGGGCGGCCTCTACATCAACTTCCCGGGCGGGATCGGCAAGCTCGCGACGCCGAACATCACCCCCGACAAGGAGACCGGCATCGGCAACTGGAGCGACGACGACTTCAAGCGCGCGATGCACGAGGGCATCACCAAGAACGGCAGCTACCTCTACCCCGCCTTTCCCTTCCCCTGGTACACCCGCCTCACCGACGACGACGTGCGGGCGATCAAGGCCTACCTGTTCTCCCTCGAGCCGGTGAACGCGCCGCGCAAGCCCGCCGACATCGCCTTCCCGTTCAGCATCCGCGACGGGCTGCTCGCCTGGCGCCTCGCCTTCTTCACGGAGGGCCGCTTCAAGCCAGACCCGAAGGCGAGCGAGCAGGTCAACCGCGGCGCCTACCTGGTCGAGGGGCCGGGCCATTGCGGCGCCTGCCACAACGGCAGCAAGCTCGTCGGCGCCTCGCAGTGGAGCGGCTACCTCGAGGGCGGCACGATCGACGGCTGGTACGCGCCGAACCTGTCGGGCGACGACAAGGAGGGCCTGGGGCTGTGGAGCGAGGACCAGCTCTTCACCTACCTCAAGACCGGCGCCGCGCCCGGCCGCGCCGGCGTGGTCGCCGGGCCGATGCGCCAGGTGATCGAGGAGAGCCTGAGCAAGATGAGCGACGGCGACGTGCGCGCCATCGCCGCCTACCTCAAGACCCTGGCGCCCAAGCCCACCTACACGCCCGACGTGAAGTCCGATTTCAAGCAGGCGTCCTCCGCGCCCGGCGCCGACGTCTACCTCAACCGCTGCGTCGCCTGCCACCGGCCGGACGGCCAGGGCATGCCGGGGGCGATCCCGGCGCTGGCCGGCAACGGCGCGGTGCTGGCCAAGGGGCCGGAGACGGTGATCCGGGTGATCCTCGGCGGCCTCGACGCGAAGGGCGAGTACGCGGCGATGCCGGCGGTCGGCGTCGGCATGAGCGACGCGGACGTGGCGGCGGTGACGAACTACGTCCGCCAGACCTTCGGCAACCAGGCCCCGCCGACCGCCGAGCCCGGCCAGGTGGCGAGCCTGCGCGCCGAGACCCAGACGATGCTCGCCGGCAACGCGCCCTGCGAGACCGTCTCCAATCCCACCCTCGCCGAGGCGCTGAAAACCGCCGATGCCGCGGGCCAGCTCAAGGATCTCAAGGCCGAGCAGATGCTGCCCCGCATCGCCACCCTGCTGCCGGCCGTGCGCCAAGCCGCCCCGCAGGCGAGCTCGGCCGAACTGGTCAACGGGCTGACCGCCACCTTCTGCCAGGTGGCCGACCGCAACGCCACCGGGCTCGACTGGCCGACGACGCTCGGCAGCTTCGCGGGCGTGGTCTACGGGCAGATCAAGACTCCGAACCGGGCGGAGAAGTAGGGTTTTTCCTCATCAAGGTCTCGCGCGAAACCCCTTCCCCCCTCTGCGGGGGAGGGTGGCGAGCGAAGCGGGACGAAGTCCCGCCGAGTGGCGCAGCGCGACGCCGATCCAGGGAGCCCGCTTCAGAACGGGTCGGATCTATTCGGAAGCGGCGTCCCCTCTCCCGGCCCCCTTCGGAGGCCACCCTCCCCCGTAGAGGGGGGAGGGTTCGGACGCGCGGCAAGCCCCACCATTCAGATCGCCTGTCGCCTCACTTCGGATCCACCCCGTGCTGCGGCCGCGGCGGGCCGCCGTGGTGATCCGTGAAGCTCGAGCGCTCCCCCGTCTCCTTGGCGCGCTGGACGCGCATCCGCTGCCAGATCAGGAACAGGATGACCAGCGCGAAGGTCGTGAAGGCGAGCATGTAGATCAGGCCGGAATCGCCCATGGCCGTTGCCTCCGTTGAGCGCCCTCGGGGGGCGGGGGTTGACGGGCGCACGGGCAGCGAACCGCCGTCGCACGTGTCAATCCAACTCCTCGAACCTGACAATGTGCCGATGCGGCAAATCGCCGTGAGATGATCCGACGATCCATGGCGCTGCTTCGAGCGCCGATGAGCGACCGATCGCAAACAATCGATCGTGCATCATCGTTTCCGGGATGCGAGAAGACCCCGGTTCCTGTCGGAACCGGGGTCTCTTCATGGCGGCGTGGCGGGGACGCGGCGGGCCTACTTGCCGGCCGGCTCCTTGGCCGCCGGCTACTTGGCCGCCGGGTTCTCGGCCGCGGGCATCGGCCCTCCGGCGAGCTCCGGGTAGTCCTTGAGCATCTGCGCGCCGTTGAGGGGCTTGACCAGGCCCTGGTGGCAGGTGGTGCAGTTCGCCTTCGGCGGATCGCCCTCCGGCCCGAGGCGCGCTTCGGGCAGCACCGGCGTCAGCGGCTCGATGAAGTTGCCGTTGATGTCGCGCACCATCCGGATGCCGTGCCAGGCGGTGACGCGCTTCGGGGTGCTCTCTTCCCAGGAGAAGAAGGCGCGGCTGTTGTGGCAGTAGGTGCAGTTGACCCCCAGGCCCTCCGCCATGTGGATCATCAGGGCGTAGGTCCGCTCGGTGGTCTGGATCGGCTTCGACGGGCTCGTCGGCAGGGCCGTCCTGGCGGCGACCCGCACGGCGTTCTGGTCGATGTTTTGATCGCCGAGCAGCTCCTTGTAGGGATCGTAGTTGAGCGACGTCAGGCCGGCCTCGGGCGCCGGGTGGTTCTGGCCGCCGTCGCGGGCGGCGAAGCCGAGGGCGTGCGGAGGTCCGGGATTGTCGTGCCAGACCGCCTTCGGCACCGGGTTGCCGCGATGGCAGGTGTAGCAGGTCACGCCGGTCTCGCCGACGTGGTTCTTCCAGTCCGCGTTGATGTGGCGGACCATCCGCAGCATCGAGCGCGCGACCGTCTTCGCGTAGACGCTGTCGTCGGCCATGTTCTCGACGTTGTGGCAGTAGGCGCAGCCCTGCTCGGGGGCCACCCACTCGGTGATCGAGGCCATCACGCGGTTGAACTGGTCGGTCGAGAGGTCGGTCAGCACCTTGACGTTCTGGTAGGTCTGCGTCGCGGGTTCGCCGCCGGGCGGGACGGGATCTTGCGGCGCCGGCGCGGCGTTCTCGTCGATCTTGGCGGCGAGCGTGCGGGGGTTCTGCACCTGCACCATGCCGGTGCCGCGAAAACCCGTCTGCTCGGAGCGGACCGGGGGCCGTGTCCAGCCCGCGGTGCCGAACATCGCGCCGGTGAGCAGCACCGCCACCACGACGCCGAGGATCTGCAGGGCGAGCTTCATGGCGTGCCTCCCGGGTTCGCGAGCGGATCCACCACCGGGCCGTAGATCTGCGGGTAGTGCGGGGCGACGCCGTGCTTGACCGCCCAGAGGTACCAGTTGTCGACGACCGTCCCGGTGAGCAGGATGCCGATGCCGCCGGTGAGCGTGGTGAGGAACGCGAACCACCACAGCCAGCGATGGACCGATTCCATCGTGGCGTTGAAGCCCATGGTCCAGCGCCAGAACAGGGCGGCGCGCTCGGTCGCGGTGCCGCGGTCGACGATCTGCTCGATCTCGCGCTCGCCGCCGTAGCGGCTGACCGCCAGGATGGTGGCGCCGTGCATGGCGAACAGCATCGTCGATCCGTACAGGAAGACGATCGAGAGCATGTGGAAGGGATTGTAGAACAGGTTGCCGTAGCGCAAGGAGAACGCCGCGGTCCAGTCGAGGTGCGGGAAGATCCCGAACGGCACCGCCTCGCTCCAGCTCCCCATCAGGATCGGCCGGATGAAGCCGAGCACCAGGTAGAGCCAGATCGCCGAGGCGAAGGCCCAGGGCACGTGGTAGCCGAGGCCCAGCGCCTGGGCGCGCCGGAACAGCCGCACCCACCACAGGACGATCGAGGCGGTGAGGAAGAAGCCGGCCATCAGCCACCAGCCGCCCTCGGCGAGCGGCGGCAGGATCTGGAGCCCGTATTCGGGTCGGGGCGGCTCGAGGGCGAGCCAGGGCAGCTGGCGGATGAACTGGATCGGATCCCAGTTCACCGAGGCCCACATGTTGAGGCCGATGATCTCGATGGCGATGAAGCCGCAGGCCAGGGACAGCGTGCCGAGGGTGCCGAGATAGATCGGCCCGATCTGGGCGTTGCCGACGAGGCCGGCGAGGTAGTTGAAGCCTCCCTTGCCGACGCGGTTCTCGATCTCCGGGACCGTGACGCCGGCCTCGGGGTGGAGCGGATGGACCTGAACCTGGGTGTAGATGTTCTGGTAGTACCCCATGGCGGCGGGTGCCTTCTGAAGGGTGGTGTCTCGCGAACGCGGCGAAGAACTCAGCGCCAGATCGGCAGGCTCAGCCACCAGCCCCACCATTCGGGCCAGCCGCGGGTCCAGAACGGGCCGCTGATGACGATGCAGACCGCGCTCCAGAACCCGGCCGAGAGGGCGAGGAACAGGCCAAGCCGATGGATGCCGATCGTGCCGATCGAGTAGCCGATCGTGTCGCGGAAGTAGGTGTCCTCGTGCTCGGGGGTCTTGACCACCTCGCCCTTCGGCGGGTTCGTCGAGGACAGGATCAGCGAGCCGTGCAGCGACAGCGCGAAGGTCGTCGTGAAGAAGAACGTCACGGCGAGCATGTGCGCCGGGTTGTAGTGGAAGTGGAGATACTGGTAGCCGACGTTCGACACCCAGTCGAGGTGGCTCAGGATCCCGTAGGGAAAGCCGTGGCCCCAGGCGCCCATCAGCAGGGGTCTGACCACCACCAGGGTGACGTAGGCGAAGATCGCCACCGAGAAGGCGAAGGGCACGTGGTAGCCGATGCCGAGCTTGCGGCAGATCTCGACCTCGCGCAGGGCCCAGGAGCCGAAGGACCCGACGGCGCAGAAGGTGATGATCTGCCACAGCCCGCCCTCGCGCAGCGGCGCGAGCGCCAGCCCGTACTTGAGGTCGGGGGGCGCGATGTTGATCTGCCAGACGTTCCAGGTCGGCCCGATCGCCGCGCCCCAGACGATCAGGCCGGTGCCGAGCAGGGTGAAGAACAGGCCCGTCACCCCGAAGAAGCCGACGTAGAACGGCCCGACCCAGAAATCGAACAGGTCGCCGCCGAGCAGAGTGCCGCCGCGGACCCGGTATTTGCGCTCGAAATTCAGCATGGCCATGGGCGCGGCCCTCCCCGTCCGCGAGAATGCGTGGTGGCCGCGGGCGGGGCGTCACGCCCGTCCGCGGTGCGAGGACGCCCGGGGCGAAGGTGCCTGGAGATGGGCGCCCGGTCCGCCGGCCGGTCCGGTCGGCGGGACGTCAGGTCGGCAGAACGTGGGTCTGCGCGATCTCCGCCCTCTTCGCCGCCGGACCTTCCAGCCAGTTGAACCGGTTGGTGCTGAGCAGGATGAAGTGGATGATCAGAGCGAGCACGAACAGGAAGGTGAAGAGCGCCACGAGCGTGCGGCGCGGATCGAAGAGAAGCCAGACCTTGTGCATGGCGTGTGTTCCTTCTTCACGAGATGAAGGGCAGGATGCCGTTGGCGGCATACGTCACGCCGCTCTCCAGCGCGGAGTAGCCGTTCGGCCCCGGCAGCCAGGGCCGCCACAGCCAGACGAGGAAGTGCGCGACGACCGCGATCGCCGTGAAGATGATGAAGCTGGTGACGAAGATGCCGTGGAACTCCTTCGCCTCCTCTTCGGTGAGTCCTGACAGTACGCTGGGTTTGTCCATGCCGTTGGCCATTGCCGAACCTCCGGATGCGGATCCGCGCGGGGGCTCCCGCGCGGGTTTGCCCGGCCGCGACGGACGGGCGGTCTCTCCGCCGCAGGTGTCGGCGGCGGAAACTCGGCCCCATGGGGAGGCGGGCCCGGGCGTGACGCCTGGGGGGCCTCAGCCCATGAAGGCGAAGGGGATCGCCGAGAGCGCCATCGCCCGCGCCTCGCCGAAGACCGAGCGCCGGGGGACGGGCACCGGCGCGCCCGGGCGCAGGCGCTGGAGGATGGCGGCGACCAGGAAGACGGGGTAGGTCGCCGCCAGAATGGCCCGGAACTGGACCGCTTCCGAACGGGACCGCGAAACCGTGACGAACGGACGGGACATGATCTCGGATCTCCTCCCTGCCTGCGGGACTCCGCGAGGCATCTCGACGACCGGCGCAGCTCCCAGGCCGCGCCGGGTGGGCAGCGGCCGTCAGGCCGCCGCGAGCGCGGCGCGCGCGCGCTCGACGCAAGGGCCGGTCACGCGCTCGGCCCCGGTCCGGGCCGCCTCGCGCTCTGCGGCGTCGCGCAGGCGCTTGGCGAAGGAGATCCGCACCAGGACCGGGCTCTCCTCCACCGAGGCGTCGAGGCGGAGGCGGGCGTCGTCGTCCCAGGGGAGCGCGCGCCGGGCGCGGGCCGGCGTCGCCTCGACGGCGTCCATGTCGCGGGACAGCGGCAGGATGTGGAAGAGCGCGTCGAACAGCGCGTTGCAGACCTCCTGCACCAGGTAGGTCGCGCCCGAGTAGCCCATGAACGGCGTGCCGGTGTGGCGCCGCACCACCGCGCCGGGGAACGAGGCCGGGATGAACACCGCCCTCCCCCCGCTCTCGGCGAGGTAGAGGCGCTCGTTGTAGGAGCCGAACAGGACGAGCGGCGGCGTCTCGCGGATGGCCTGCCGGACGGCGGCGTTGTCGGGCTTGGCCCCGGCCTTGCGCGAGACCGCGAACCGGCAGGGCAGGCCCATCTCGCCTTCGAGGAAGTTCCGCATCCCCCGCGCGTAGGTGTCGGTCGCGACGATGCCGAAGCTCGCCGAGGCGAAGAAGTCCTGCGTCACCGACCGCCAGAGGTCCCACAGGGGCTTCAGCGTCGTGTGCTTCTCCCGCTCGATGAACGGCTCGGGATCGACGCCCAGGATTTCCCCGAGCGCGCGCAGGAACTTCGTCGTGCTGTGCACGCCGATCGGCGCCTGGAGGTAGGGCCGGTCGAGGGCCTCGCAGAGGAGGCGCCCGAACTCGCGGTAGAGGCAGATGTTGGCGTCGGCCTCGACGAGGCGCGGGATGTCGGCGAGGTGGGTGCCGAGCGGGAACACCAGGTTCACCTCGGCCCCGATGCCCTCGACGAGGCGGCGGATCTCGGCGAGGTCGGAGGGCATGTTGAAGGTGCCGTAGGCCGGCCCGATCAGGTTGACCCGCGGCTTGACGCCTTCCGCCCGCGCCGGCCGCGGCGGGATCACGCCCTTCTTGGCCGCCTTCTTCGCCCCGTATTCGGCCCAGAGCCACGACAGGGCGCGGTCGGCGGCCTGCCACTGGTCCTCGTCGATGGTGCGGGGCAGGAAGCGCTGGAGGTTGGTGCCCTCCGGCGTCACGCCGCCGCCGATCATCTCGGCGATCGAGCCGGTGACGACGACGCTCGGCTGCGTCGGATCGAGCGTCGCGTGGGCGCGGCGCATCGCGCCTTCCGTGCCGTGGCGGCCGAGCTCCTCCTCGGCGAGCCCGGTGACGACGATCGGCAATTCGTGCGGGGGCAGCGCGTCGGTGTAGTGCAGCACCGAGGTCACCGGCAGGTTCTCGCAGCCGACGGGACCGTCGATGACCACCTGCAGGCCCTTCACCGCGGTGAAGACGTAGACGGCGCCCCAGTAGCCGCCGGCGCGGTCGTGATCGAGGACGAGCATCAGGCCATCTCCCCGATCGGTTTCTCGGGCGCCGCCCGCTTCACGGCGGCGCGCTTCTTCGGCACGTCCTCCCAGATGCCGGTGGCGTGGCCCGTCCCGACGCCCGCAAAGAACGACCGCATGGCGTCGAATCGCTCGGCTTGCGCCATCGCCCCGTTGACGACCTGGGCGAGCGAGCCGGCCCCGGCGACGCCCATCAGCGGGCGGGCCGAGATCAGGTTGGTGAAGTAGAGCGCGGGAATCGCCCGCTCCTTGGCCTTCTGCACCACCGGCGTCGTGCCGACGGCGAGGTCGGGCCGGAACTCCTCGACCGCCGCGAGGTCCTGCTCGAGGGAGGCGCGAAACTGCACCCGGCAGCCCCTCGCCTCGAGCCAGTCGCGGTCGATCTCCGACATCGCCGTGCGCGGGCAGGCGGTGCCGACGTAAGGAACCTCGGCGCCGCTCTCGACGAGGAGGCGGGCGACCAGCAGCTCCGAGCCCTCGTAGCCGGTGAGCGTGATCCGGCCGCGGATCGGGTTGGCGGACAAGGCCCCGCGGATCGCCGGCAGGAACCGGTTCTTGGCCGCAGCGACGGCGGAGGGCGCGACGCCGCAGGCCTCGGCGATCGCCTCGAGCCAGGCGGCGGTGCCGTCGTAGCCGACCGGGCCCGAGGCGACCGCGGGGCGGCCCGCCGCCTCGAACTCGCGTAAGGACGCGGTATAGAAAGGGTGGATCGCCGCCACCGCCGTGCAATCGAGCGCCGCGTAGAGCTCGCGCCATTCCCGCGTCGGCACGACCGGACCGGCGGCAAGCCCCAGCGGTTCGAGGAGCGCGCCGATCTGCATCGGATCGGCCGGGAACATCTCGCCGAGCAGCGCGACGGTCGGGCGCCCGTCGCGGCCCTGGTTCGGTACACCCTGGCGCGGCGCCGCGACGGGGCCCTGCTCGGCTTCCGCCCGCGCGACCTTCAGCATGGCGCCGGCGAGCACGTCCTTGGCCTCGGCATGGGTCGGCACGCCGAAGCCCGGCACGTCGATGCCGATGATCCGCACCCCGTCGATCTCCCGCGGCAGCAGGCGCAGGGGCACCCCGGAGGCGGTCGGCACGCAGAGGTTGATGACGACGACCGCGTCGTGCAGCGACGGATCGGCAGTCTCGTGCACCGCGTCGCGGATGTCCTCGAACAGCTTGCCGGTGACCAGGGTCTCGGAGTTGAACGGCACGTAGCCGACGGTCCGGCGCGCGCCGTAGAAGTGCGAGGTGAAGGTGAGGCCGTAGACGCAGCAGGCCGAGCCGGACAGGATCGTGGCGGTGCGGCGCATCCTGAGGCCCACCCGGAGCGAGCCGAAGGCCGGGCACATGCTCTGCGGCTGGTCGTGCGGGCCGGCCGGATAGTCGCGCCTCAAGGCGTCCAGGGTCTCGCCCATGCCGGCGGCCTGCGCGGCCTGGCGCATCGTCTCCTTGCCGGAATGGCAGCCGAGCCCGTCCTGGCGCGTCGCCTCCAGGTTGACCGGGGCGTCGACCGGTGTTCGTGCCCGCAGGGCGGCGAGATCGAGGGAGGCGCCCATGGTCAGACCGCCTCGTAGACGACTTCGAGGGAGGGCCGGCGCTCGATCGGACGACCGCGCATGTCCTCGTCGCTCGCCGGATCGAGCACGACGCCGCGCCCGACCGCCTCGCCCTTGAACAGGCCGAGCAGGGCGTCCTGGGTGAGCGGCGCCGGCTGGTGCGGCCGGGCGCCGGCGACGTTCTCGGCGAGTTCGGCGAAGAGCGGGCCCCAGCGCCCGTCCGGCCGGCCGATGATCTCGTAGTTGGCGCTCTTCTTGCGGATGTCGTCGTCGGCGGGGATCGAGGCGAGGACCGGGATGCCGGCGGCCTCGGCGAAGGCCTGCGCCTCGCCGGTGCCGTCGTCCTTGTTGATGACGAGGCCGCCGACGCCGACATTGCCGCCGAGCTTGCGGAAATACTCCACCGCCGAGCAGACGTTGTTGGCGACGTAGAGCGACTGCAGGTCGTTCGAGCCGACGACGATGACCTTCTGGCACATGTCGCGGGCGATCGGCAGGCCGAAGCCGCCGCAGACCACGTCGCCCAGGAAGTCGAGCAGGACGTAGTCGAAGCCCCATTCGTGGAAGCCGAGCTTTTCCAGGAGCTCGAAGCCGTGGATGATGCCGCGCCCGCCGCAGCCGCGGCCGACCTCCGGCCCGCCGAGCTCCATCGCGAACACCCCGTCGCGCTTGAAGCACACGTCGCCGATCGCCACCGCCTCGCCGGCGAGCTTGCGCCTGGTCGAGGTCTCGATGATCGTCGGGCAGGCCCGGCCGCCGAACAGCAGCGAGGTCGTGTCGCTCTTCGGGTCGCAGCCGATCAGCAGCACCCGCTTGCCCTGCTGCGCCAGCATGTAGGACAGGTTGGCGAGCGTGAAGCTCTTGCCGATGCCGCCCTTGCCGTAGATGGCGATGATCTGCGTCTCGCGGGTCGCGGCCGTCGGGACCGGGTCCTGGGGCATCGCGGCCTCGGCGCGCAGGAGCGTGGCCTGCCGGAGAGCGGCGCCGTTCAGCGAAGCGTTCATGGCCGGGCTCTCCAATCGAGGATCATCTTGAGGCAGTCGGGATCGCCGAAGGCGGTGCGGTAGGCGTCCGACGCCGCTGCCGCCGGTCGGCGATGGGTGACGAGGCCGTCGAGGGAGAGGGCGCCGCTGCCGGCGAGCGCCGCCACGGCGTCGAGGTCGGCGGGCTGCCACTGGGCGGCGACGCGGATGCGCGCCTCGCGCAGGAAGGCGGGCGGGAAGGCGAAGGAGAGCGGCGCCTCGTAGAAGCCGGCCAGCACCACCTCGCCGCCGGGCCGGAGCCGGGCGATCAGGGTGTCGAGGAGGCCGGCATCGCCGCTCGCGTCGATGATGCGCGTGTAGGTCGTGTCGTCCTGGCCCGGGTCGATCACCGGGTAGGTCTCAGTGCCGCGGCGGGCCGGGTCGCGTTCCCAGACCACGGGGTCGAGACCGTCGATCCTCGCGATGCGCGCGATGAGCCGCCCGAGCACGCCGTGCCCGACGATGAGCTGGCGCCCCGAGGCGCCGCTGCCCGCCAGCGCGTGGTGCGCCGTGGCGGCGAGCGCCAGCAGGATGCCGCGCTCGCCCAGGGTCTCGGGGATCGGCCGCAGCCGGTGGCCTTCGGAGACGAGGTGCGAGGCCGCGCCGCCGAAGAGACCGCGGACGGGCCCGAAGCAGCGGGCGCCCGGCACGAACACCGTCTCGCCGACGCGGCGGCCGGATTCGGGACCCGCCTCGACCACGCGACCGACGGATTCGTAGCCCGGCACCAGCGGGTAGCCCATGCCGGGGAAGTCCGGCATCCGGCCCGACCACAGCAGGCGCTCGGTGCCGGTGCTGATCCCGCTCCACGCGACCTCGACGGTCGCGTCGGCGGGACCGGGTGCGTCGAGAGCGAGTTCGGCGAGGCCGAGCCGTTCGGGACGGTCGAGGATCACGGCCTGCGCGTGCATGCGGTACGGCCCCCGCCTGGTGGCGATGCGTGCCGCTCGTCGCGGCTTCCGTCATCTTAGATGGACAGCTCTGTGCGTCAAGTTTGCTTTACACTTTCGACATGGACGGCGGCTCGCGAGGCCGTGGCGACGAGCAGGCGCACCAGCATCGGGCGCCGCGTCCGGCACTCGCGCACCTGCTTAAAGCCGGCCTCGCGCAGCATGCCGGTGAGCTCGGTCGCGGTGCGGGGCCGGCCGCTGCCCATCGCGAGGAGGTAGAATCCGAAATACGCGTCGCCGACCGGCTCGGCGCCGGGGGTTCCGGCCATCGGCTCGGCGACGAGGAGCGTGCCGCCGGGCTCGAGCGCCGCGCGGGCGCTTTTCATCAGGGCGAGGGCCGGCGCGTCGTCGTGATCATGGACCACGCGCACCAGCGAGGCGACGTCGGCGCCCCGCGGCAGCCCGTCGTGAAAGCTGCCGCCGAGAGTCGCGGCGCGGTCGGCGAGGCCGGCCTCCGCGAAGCGGCGCGCGGCGCGGGCCGCGACCGGCGGCAGATCGAACAGCGTGACGCGAAGATCGGGCGCGCTGCGGGCCGCCTCGACCGCGAAGGCGCCCTCCCCGCCGCCGATCTCGAGGAGGTGGGCGTGGCGGGCGAGCGGATAGGCGTCGAGGATGTCGCGGGCGACCAGCGCCTGCGAGGCGCCCATCAGCGCGCCGTAGGGCGCCACCGCCGCCTCCCCGATCGCCGCCGGGTCGTCGGTGCCTGCATAGGCCCAGTAGCCGGAGAGCGTCGTCGGGCCGGTCGTGCCGCGCAGCAGGCCGACGGGGTCGCGCAGGTCGTCGTACAGCATGGCGTGGTGGGCGACCATCGCGGCGACCGAGGAATTGCCGATGAGCGCCGCGCCGAGATCGCCCAGCGCGAATCGGCCGTCGCGCAAGGCTGTCAGGAGCCCCAGGGAGGCGGCGGCGCGCAAGAGGCACAGCGCCCGATCCGGCGGCAGGTCGAGGCGGCGGGACAAATCCTCCGCCGTCATCGGCCCGTCGGCGAGGATGCGGAACAGGTCCAGGCGAAGCGAGGCGGCGAGCACCTGCGCGTAGACGAAGCCGGCGCAGAGATCGAACAGCGCCCGGGCATTGCGTTGCGCGGTCGGCCGGGTGAGCGGGAAGGCGGCCGCGAAACGCTGGAAGCGGGGGCTCGCGATCAGGCCGTGGCGCCAGGCGAGGAGGCGGTCGCGCCAGGAGGGCGGGGCGGCAGAGCTTGCCGGAAGGGCGTGAGGTTCGGGCGTCACAACCCTGCCCCCTCCGCGCAGGGCTGTCCGGGGAAAAGAATGGCGCGGGTTCTCTCCTCTCCCCGCGGGCGGGGAGAGGCTTTCGCCCCCCTTGCCGGGGGTGAAAGGAGCGCAGGCGGAGCCGGAGCGAGGGTGAGGGGGTCTCGACGAGTGAGACTCTTCCGGGAACACCCCCTCACCCTCGCCCTGCGGGCTCCTCGAGCACCCGACAAGGGGTGCTCAAGCCTCTCCCCGCCCGCAGGGAGAGGGGAAACCCGCGTCTTTTCATTCTCCCGGACAGTCCTGCCCTTCGCGTGGGAGGGAGGCCCCCGACGGAGGCCGGGAGAGGGGACGCCGCTTCCGGAAAAGACCGAACCGGTCTGAGGGGCGCCCACTGGATCGGCGTCGAGCTGCCCCTCTCCCGCCCGGCCTTGCCGGGCACCCTCCCCCGCAGAGGGGGGAGGGTTCGGGCGCGAGCCTTCCCGGTCCATCGTCTACGCCACCAGGCTCTTCGCCAGCCGCTCCGGCAGGAACAGCCGGGTCTGGGCCAGGATCTCGGCGCGCAGGGCCGCGACGCCGGGGCAGTCGGGGATCACCTCCATCGCCTCGTGGGCGAGGTCGGAGAGGCGGTGCAGCGCCCCGTCCATGCCGAGCAAGGCCGCCGCGTTGGGACGCCCGAGGGTCACGTCGCGCCCGACCGGCTTGCCGATCTCCTCCTGGCGGCAGGCGACGTCGCGCAGGTCGTCGGCGACCTGGTAGGCCTCGCCGAGATACTCGCCGAGCAACCGCCAGGCCATCGGCTCGGCCCCGGCGGCGGCGGCGCCCGTGACGGTGGAGGCGGCGAAGAGCGCGCCGGTCTTCGCCTGCTGGTAGACCGAGAGCCCAACCTGCGGCTCGGATTCCCAGGCCTGCCCCGCCACGATGCCGGCCGGCGAGCCGACCGCCCGGGCCACGAGGCCGACGAGGGCGGCGAGCCGCGTCGGCGAGCGCGCGGCGCCGCGGGCGAGCGTCTCGAAGGCGAGCACGATCAGGGCGTCGCCGGTGAGCACCGCCAGGGGCTCGCCGAAGGCGACGTGGACGCTGGGCTTGCGCCGGCGCTCCGCCGCGTCGTCGAAGCAGGGCAGGTCGTCGTGGACGAGCGAGGCGCAGTGCAGGAGCTCGATCGCCGCGGCCGCGGCGTCGGAGGCGGCCGGGTCGTCGTCGCCGCAGGCGCGGGCGACCGCGAGGCAGAGGCGCGGGCGGATGCGGTGGCCGCCGGGAAAAACCGCGTAGCGGATCGCCTCCGCCAGGAGCGGCGGCGCGCCGGGCGCCTCCGCGTAGGCCACGGCCACGTCCAGGGCCCGTTCGATGCGCCGACCGTCATCCACGGCATCTCTCCCTAGCTGTCATTTCGTTTGAACATTTCAAACTGTCAACTTAGATTGACACTGTTGCCGCGGGAGATCAACGGCGTGGCGGACGAGCGGGCGGTGGTGATCGGGGCGGGGATCGGCGGGCTCGTCGCCGCCCTGAGGCTTGCCGCCGCCGGCCTGCCGGTGACCGTCCTCGAGAAGGCCGCCGCGCCGGGGGGCAAGATGCGCCGGGTCCAGGCCGGCCCGCTCGCGGTCGAGGCCGGCCCGACGGTCTTCACCATGCGCTGGGTCTTCGAGGAGATCTTCTCCGAGTGCGGCGCCGATCTCGGCGCGCGCGTCGCCCTCGCCCCCACTGCCGTGCTGGCCCGCCACGCCTGGAACGCGGGCGAGCGCCTCGACCTCTTCGCCGATCCCGCCCGCTCCGAGGCGGCCATCGCGGACTTCGCCGATGCGCGGGAGGCGGAGGGGTTTCGGCAGTTCCGCGCCCGCGCGGCCGAGATCTACCGCACCCTGGAGGAGCCGTTCATCCGCGGCCAGCGGCCGAGCCCGGTCGACCTCGCGCTGCGGGCCGGGCCCTCGGGCCTTCCCGGATTGCTGCGCATCCAGCCCTTCACCACGCTGTGGGCCGCGCTGGCCGAGCATTTTCGCGATCCCCGCCTGCGCCAGCTCTTCGGCCGCTACGCCACCTATTGCGGCTCCTCGCCCTTCTCCGCGCCCGCGACCCTGATGCTCGTCGCCCATGTCGAGATGGAGGGCGTCTGGACCGTGGCCGGCGGGCTCTCGGGGCTCGCCGCCGCGGTGGCCGGCCTCGCCGCCGAGCGCGGGGCGGAGTTGCGCTACGGCACGGGGGTGGATCGCATCGTCGTCGAGGGCGGACGCGTGACCGGCGTCGCGCTCGAGACCGGCGAGCGGCTGCCGGCGACCCGGGTGGTGGTCAATGCCGACGCCGCGGCCCTGGCCGACGGGCTGTTCGGGCGGGAGGCCGCCCGGACGGTCGACCGGGTGCCGGCGGGCGAGCGCTCGCTCTCGGCCGTGACCTTCGCGGCGGCGGGCTCGCCCGAGGGGTTCGGCCTCGTGCGGCACAACGTGTTCTTCTCGGGCGACTACGCGGCCGAGTTCGCCGACCTGCGCGCCGGCCGCCTGCCGCGCGACCCCACGGTCTACGTCTGCGCCCAGGACCGGGAGGATGACGGCGTGCCGTCCCGCTCCCCCGAAGCCCTGCTCTGCCTCGTCAACGCGCCCGCCGGCGGCGCCACCCTGAGCCGTGAGGAGATCGCCCGATGCCACGACACGATGAGCCGGCGGCTCGCCGCCTGCGGCCTGACAATCCCGGAGACGGCGCGCACGGTCACGGGGCCGGCGGAGTTCGCGGCGTTGTTCCCGGCGACGGGCGGGGCGCTCTACGGCCGGGCCTCGCACGGCTGGATGGCGTCGTTCCGCCGGCCGGGGGCGCGCACGCGGCTGCCGGGCCTCTACCTCGCGGGGGGCAGCATCCATCCGGGGCCGGGCGTGCCGATGGCGGCGCAGTCGGGCCGGCTCGCGGCGGCGAGCGTGCTCCGGGACCTCGGTTCGACCTGAGCGTGCCGCCCGGCGGCTACGCCTGGTGGTACGTCGACGGGGTGAGCGACGACGGGCGGCACGGGATCACGATCATCGCGTTCCTCGGCAGCGTGTTCTCGCCCTACTACGCCTGGAGCCGGGACAAGGACCCGATCGACCACTGCGCCGTCAACGTGGTCCTGTACGGGCGGCCGAAGGCCTGGGCGATGACCGAGCGGCGCCGGGGCCGCGTGAGCCGGACCGCGACCTCGCTCGCCATCGGGCCGAGCTCGCTCGACTGGGACGGCACGGTGCTGACCATCCGGGTCGACGAGGTGACGAGCCCCCTGCCCGCGCGGCTCTCCGGGACGATCCGGGTGCGGCCCGCCGGGATCACGCCCGGCCCCTTCGCCCTCGACGCGGAGGGGCGCCACCGCTGGTGGCCGCTCGCGCCCGCCTCGCGGGTCGAGGTCGCGCTCGACCGGCCGTCCCTGCGCTGGAACGGCCACGCCTATTTCGACACCAACGACGGCGACGTCGCGCTCGAGGACTCGTTCCGGAGCTGGACGTGGTCGCGCTCGACCCTGCGCCACGGCGCGGCGATCCTCTACGACGTCCTGCGCCGCGACGGCAGCCGGCAGGACCTATCGCTGCGCTTTGCCCCCGACGGCACCCCGCAGGCCATCGACCCGCCGGTCCCCGCCGCCCTGCCGCCGACGCTCTGGCGCCTGGAGCGGGCGACCCGCAGCGACGACGGGACGGCTTCGGTGCTGCGCCGGTTCGAGGACGCGCCGTTCTACTCCCGCTCGCTCCTCTCGGCGCGGATCTGCGGCGAGGCGGTGCAGCCGGTGCACGAGGCGCTCGACCTCGACCGGTTCACGAACCCCCTGGTGCGCGCGATGCTGCCCTTCCGCATGCCGCGGGACCTGCGCTGAGCGCGTTCCCCCACCGATCCGCGATTGGCAGGCTCCGTAGCGAGCCCCGGGAGACGAGCATGGTCGAGACCACGAAGCTCGAGAAGGCCGAGGAAGAGGGCGGGCGCCTGACGCGGCTCTCCGCCTTCGTCTTCCTGCACACCGAGCACGCGATCTACGCCGCCCTCGGCGTGCTCCTGGCGCTCACCGCCGTGATGGCGCTCGTCGACGCCGCCGGCCTGACGGGCAAGGCGATCCTGGCGGTCGGCGGCGCCTCGCAGCTCCTCGACGTGGTCGACCGGCTGCTGTTCCTGCTGATGCTGGTCGAGATCCTGCACACGGTGCGGGTGTCGATGCGCTCGGGCAGGCTCACCTGCGAGCCGTTCCTGATCGTCGGGCTGATCGCCTCGATCCGGCGCGTCCTGGTGCTGACGCTCCAGACCGCCGAGCAGATGCACGCCACCGAGTGGAGCCCGCAGAAGGAGGCGCTGTTTCGCGCCTCGATGATCGAACTCGGCGTGCTGGCCGGGCTGATCCTGGTGATGGTGGTGTCGATCTTCCTGCTCCACCGCGCGAAGGACACCGACGCGCCGGCGGGGGAGGAGTAGGCCGCGGCGGCGTGCAACCCCCGCCGGCCGCGCGGCATTGATGGGGTTGGTTGCGACAACATCGAAGGGAGGCTCGCGATGGGCTTGCTGTTCTTCCTGGTCTTCGTCTGTCCGTGGATCGTCGTGGCGATCGTGTCGAGCCGCGGCTCGCTGATGAAGCCGAAGCCGTTCTGAGCGCGCCGCCGTCCGGACCGTCCGGCCCGGACGGCGTTTCATCAGCGCAGGATCCGCCGCCACCAGGGGCGCCGCACGGCCCCGTGCCGGGCGAGCTCCTCGTTGGCGAACTCTCCGCTAGCGAACTCTCCGCTAGCGAACTCTCCGCTAGCGAACTCTCCGCTAGCGAACTCTCCGCTAGCGAACTCTTGGGCGGCCTGCGCCTTCAGATGGTGGACCAGGGGGTTGCAGGCCTCCTGGTCCACCACGAGCGCCGAAGCGGGCGCGGCGGACAGGCCGTGGCGCGCGCGGTAGGCGCCCGCATCGAACCCCGGCGACCCGGCGAGGTCGCGCCGCGCGCCGTGGCGCAGGAGATGCGCGAAGGCGTCCCGGTTGCGGCCGATCTCGGCGCCGTGGCGCTCCAGGTACCAGGCGACGTCGAACAGCGCGTTCGGCGCGTAGAGCTGGCTGCGGCGGTGGGTGAGGTAGTGACGCAAGGGCGAGGTGCCGCGGCGCAGGCGGTAGGTTCGCGCGTACCAGCCCGGCTCGAAGTAGCCGATCGGCCGCAAGCCCCGGCGCTCGCCGAGGCGGATATAGTGGCAGACCGGGTTCACGCCGCCCGGATTCCCGCCGAGATACAGGCCGGCGTACCAGGCCGGATCGAAGTAGAGGTTCGGGCGCCGGCCCTCGCGGGCGCCGAACCGGCAGAAATGGACCAGCGGGTCGGCCCCGTCCGCGACGACGTCGGGCGCTTCGAGCAGGTAGTGGTTGACATCGAACAGGCCCGAGCGCGCGATGAGGCGGTACTCCTCCGCCGGTGTCATGGTCAGCGTCTTGGCCGGCGTCATGCCGTGCCGGGGATCGCGGCGGCGCTCCCGGCGGGGGAGACGGGCATCATCTCGAGGGCGGCGCGCGCATTGGCGGCGTAGCGCGGGCGCTCGGCCTCCGGCGCCGTGGGGCAGGCCAGGAGGTCGAGGCAGGCCGCGAGGCAGTGCCGGTGGCGCCCGGTCACGTAGGCGTTGACCGCGTACTCGTCCCGCAGGCCGTAGGCGTAGACCCAGGGCTCGAGGAACAGCCCGGCCTCCGGCAGGCCGAGGCGCAGGGCCGCCTCGGCGAGGAGGAAGCCCTCCTCGGGCCGGCCGGCGAGGCGGCAGTACCGGCTGGCGCGGTGTTGCGCCTCCGCCCGGTCGGGACAGACCGCGATGGCGCGGAGGTAGGTCGCCACGACCTCGTCGGCCGGCCGGCCGAGGCGCCCCATCAAGTCGGCGGCGACGACGAGGGCGATGTAGACCTCCTCGTGCCAGAACCCGAGCTCGGCCCGCCGCAGGTAGGCGTCGAGGGCCTCCCGGTAGGCGCCGCAATCCCGGTAGCTCTGGGCGAGGTAGAAGGTGTAGCGCGCGACGAGGAGCGGATCCGTCTCCGTCCGCAGGGCGGCTTCGAGGATCGCGGCGTCGCGCCGGTAGGTCTCGCCGTCGCGGCGGCGGGCGCCGTCGTGGTTGCGCCGCATCGGCAGGTCCAGGAAGGCCTTCGTCGCCGCCGCCGGGCCGTCGACGAATTCGTGCACCACCCCCCGGTATCGCCACGGCACGGCGTTCCGCAGCACTTGCGTGCGCCGGTAGACGAGCCCGGCATCCGCGATGGCGACGTCGTAGCCGTCCGCCGCGAGGTCGGGCACGACGAAGCCCGGCGGCAGGACCAGCTCGTCGTCGGCGTCGATGACCAGGGTGTAGGTGCCGTGCGGGCGCGCCAGCGCCAGGGCCTCGGAGCGGTTATGGGCGAAATCGACCCAGGGGCGCTCGACGAGCCGTCCCGGGAGATCGGCCAGCGCCTCCCGCACCAGGTCCTGGGTCCCGTCGGTGGAGCCGGTATCGACGACGATCCAGTGGTCGATGACCGGGCGTACCGACTCGAGGCAGCGGCGGATCACCGCGGCCTCGTTCCTGACGATCATCGCGAGGCAGAGGGTCTGGCCGGACGGGGTCATGGGAGTCCTGCTGAAGGCGCGGGGACGGTCTTTTCCGGGAGCGGGGTTTTCCCTCGCGCGCCTGCGCGAGGGGAGCCGGGCGGCGGCGAGCCCCCTCACGTTGAAGGCCCGCGGCGCTCCTTCGGAGGCGCCGCGGGCCGTGTCAGGGCGGTTGCGTCAGGCCGGCCGGAGGCCGGCGCGGCTCACGCTCGCCGCATGAGGCGCGCGAGGAGCGAGCGCTCCGGCTTCACCGTGGCGCCGGCCTTCGCCGCCCCCGCGGCGAGCCGCGCCCGGACGCGGTCGACGACCGGGCCGTGGAGTAGGAACGGCGCGCAGGCCAGTTCCAGGTTCAGCGCCACCGCGACGAAGTCCGGATGCAGGGTCACCGGGCCGTCGTGGTTCTCGAAGGTGCCGCGGTTGCCGCAATCGAGGTAGCTCTCGGCGGGCAGCCCGTCGGCCACCAGCACGTCGTGAACCGGCAGTTCCACGTGGTGGTAGACGACCTCGGCCCGGTCGAGCTGCGCGACCGACGTGCCGTTGACCAGGACCCCGGCCGGGATCAGCACGCCGTCGACGAAGATCGCGTGGCCGGGCGAGACGACGAGGTCGCGGTGCGGCAGGCCGGGGCCGAAGGCATCCGCGGCGATCAGGACCGGCTGGGCCCGCTCGGGATGCGGATGACGCCGCAGGTCGACGTGACGGTGACCGACCCAAGCGATGCGGACCGTCTCCCCCGAGGCCGTGACGACGGCGTCGCCGGGCCGCAGGGCCTCGACCGGACGCTCGCCCTGCGGCGTCAGGATCATCGTTCCTGCCGCGAAGCAGATGACCGGACCGGTCGCACCGGTGGCACCCGTGGCTCCGTCCGGACCGGTTGGGCCCGTGGCGCCGGTGGCACCCGTGGCGCCGGCAGAACCGGTCGCGCCCGTGGCACCGGTTGCTCCGGCAGTGCCGGTCGCGCCCGTGGTACCCGTCGCTCCGGTGGCACCGGCAGAACCGGTCGCACCCGTGGCGCCGGTCGCTCCGGCAGTGCCGGTCGCGCCCGTGGTACCCGTCGCTCCGGTGGCACCGGCAGAACCAGTTGCACCCGTGGCGCCGGTCGCTCCGGCAGTGCCGGTCGCGCCCGTGGTACCCGTCGCTCCGGTGGCACCGGCAGAACCGGTCGCACCCGTGGCGCCGGTTGCTCCGGCAGTGCCGGTCGCGCCCGTGGTACCCGTCGCTCCGGTAGCACCGGCAGAACCAGTCGCACCCGTGGCGCCGGTCGCTCCGGCAGTGCCGGTCGCGCCCGTGGTACCCGTCGCTCCGGTGGCACCGGCAGAACCGGTCGCACCCGCGTTACCTGTCGCTCCGGTGGCGCCGGTAGAACCGGTCGCACCCGTGGTACCAGCTCCCGTGGCACCCGTCGCTCCGGCAGCACCCGTCGCACCCGTAGCTCCAGTCTCACCGGCAACGCCCGTGCCGCCGGTCGCGCCCGTGGCACCAGCACCGGTTGCGCCCGTCGGGCCGATGTCACCGGTCGCACCCTCGGGACCCTGAGCACCGGTCGTACCCTGAGCGCCCGTCGCCCCCTGCGCGCCGGTCGCGCCCTGCGTGCCCGTGACGCCCTGGGCACCCGTGGCGCCCTGCGCGCCGGTCGTACCCTGGGCACCCGTCGCCCCCTGCGCGCCGGTCGCGCCCTGCGTGCCCGTGGCGCCCTGGACACCCGTGGCGCCCTGCGCGCCGGTCGTACCCTGGGCACCCGTCGCCCCCTGCGGACCGGTCGCGCCCTGCGTGCCCGTGGCACCTTGCGCACCGGTCGTACCCTGGGCACCCGTCGCCCCCTGCGGGCCGGTCGCGCCCTGCGTGCCCGTGACGCCCTGGGAACCCGTGGCGCCCTGCGCGCCGGTCGTACCCTGGGCACCCGTCGCACCCTGCGGGCCGGTCGCGCCCTGCGTGCCCGTGGCGCCCTGGGAACCCGTGGCGCCCTGCGCGCCGGTCGTACCCTGGGCACCCGTCGCCCCCTGCGGGCCGGTCGCGCCCTGCGTGCCCGTGGCGCCCTGGGCACCCGCGGCGCCCTGCGCGCCGGTCGTACCCTGGGCGCCCGTCGCACCCTGCGGGCCAGTCGCGCCCTGCGTACCCGTCGCCCCCTGGGCGCCAGTGGCACCTTGCGCGCCGGTCGCACCCTGGGCACCCGTCGCACCCTGCGGGCCGGTCGCGCCCTGCGTGCCCGTGGCGCCCTGGGCACCCGTGGCACCTTGCGCGCCGGTCGTACCCTGAGCACCCGTCGCACCCTGCGGGCCAGTCGCGCCCTGCGTACCCGTCGCCCCCTGGGCGCCAGTGGCACCTTGCGCGCCGGTCGTACCCTGGGCACCCGTCGCACCCTGCGGGCCAGTCGCGCCCTGCGTACCCGTCGCCCCCTGGGCGCCAGTGGCACCTTGCGCGCCGGTCGCACCCTGGGCACCCGTCGCACCCTGCGGGCCGGTCGCGCCCTGCGTGCCCGTGGCGCCCTGGGCACCCGTGGCTCCTTGCGCGCCGGTCGTACCCTGGGCACCCGTCGCACCCTGCGGACCGGTGACGCCCTGGCCGCCCGTCGTACCCTGGGCACCCGTCGCGCCCTGGGCGCCCGTCGCGCCCTGGGCACCCGTCGCACCCTGCGGACCGGTGACGCCCTGGCCGCCCGTCGCACCCTGGGGACCCGTCGCGCCTTGCGCGCCGGTCGCGCCCTGGGCACCCGTCGCACCCTGCGGACCGGTGACGCCCTGGCCGCCCGTCGCGCCCTGGGCACCCGTCGCGCCTTGCGCGCCGGTCGCGCCCTGGGCGCCCGTCGCACCCTGCGTCCCCGTCGCGCCCTGGGCACCCGTCGCACCCTGCGCGCCGGTCGCGCCCTGGGCGCCGGTCGCGCCCTGCGTCCCCGTCGCGCCCTGGGCGCCGGTGGCACCCTGCGCGCCGGTCGCGCCCTGGGCACCCGTCGCACCCTGGGCGCCGGTCGCACCCTGAGGTCCTGTCGGACCGGTGGTCAGACCGGTCTGGGTGGCCTCTAAGGTGGTTTGGTTGCCCGCAGACGAGGTGGCGCCCGGCGCGGTCGAGTCCTGGAAGATGTTACCCGCCGCGTCCCGAACCGAATAGACGGTCGCCGTGGCGGCAGCGCTGGCCGAATCCGCGATGTACTGGAACGAGTACGGATACGGGCTGGTCCCACCGTTGAGGCTGCCATTGACCGTTCCGAGATACGTCGTATTCGAAATTCCTCCCGTGGGACCGTAGAAGAAATCGTAGACGTTGTTGGCAGGAACGCTCGTACCGGTCAGTGTTATCAGTGTTTGAGGCATTTGGAGGTCCCACGCCGTTCGATGACGAGCACATCTCGGGCGCGTCCGCGCCGTGAATCGTCGTCCCTGCTCCGCCGGCAAGATGCCCGCCGGTTCGATACCAGGAAAGGAGAATTGCGGGCTTCGGCCGGGAGGCAGGACGCGTTTCGCGCATCAGTGGCATTTTTGCCATGAAAACAATTTGAACGATAATAAAATATCTTTGATAGTTGATTTTTATTCTATAATAGACAGTAATTCAACCTATAGGGGAATTTTTTCCAGTCTGGCGCGAGCGGAGTCCAAGAAATCGCACGTACTCGCATGATAATGGCTTTTCATCTCTATTCCTGCATATGTCCGCCCGCCCCCTGCGCCATCCGGACGCCGTAACTTGTGAACATCCCTGGATATCTCCCATGCGGCATCGTCGCCCCGGCCCGCATCCCGCCGTCCGGCGCGGCGGAACGTCCGGTCGGCGTGACGGAGGGGTTGGAGCGCGCGTGATCCCGGGCTCTTGATCATCTCGGGCCGCAATGATCTGGCTTCATGCCCGCGTAGCGCAAATATGTTTTCCATGCACTCGCTTGCGAGAGACCACCGCGGTCGTTTATCAGTCTCAGCGCCGGGTGATTCGCGAGTCAGGGCCAACTGGATTTCGCGTCATCGGTCTGTTCCGCACGAAAACGTCAGGGAATCGATCTCATGGACGCAATGACCGGCATGATCTTCACGGTGCCGTACAATTGGGCGCCGAACGGCTGGCTGAACTGCCAGGGCCAGGTGCTCTCCATCAACCAATACCAGGCGTTGTATTCGCTGATCGGCAACAGCTTCGGCGGCAGCATGAACCAGGGCAGCTTCGCCCTGCCGGACCTGCGGGGACGCACGCAGATCGGTATCGGCCAGTTCCCGGGCAGCCCGACGAATTACGGCATCGGCACGACGGTCGGCAGCGAGACGACGACGCTCGGGCTCAACAACCTGCCGCCCCACAACCACGGGGCGACGTTCTCGCCGGTGACCGGCAGCCAGGCCGTCACCATCCCGGCCCAGACCGGGACCCTGAAGGTCCAGGTCAACGCCTCGACCGGCACGCCGAGCACCGGCACGCCGTCCTCCTCCGTCGTGCTGGCCAATACGGGCCTCAGCCCGAAGTTCTACGGCGGCGCCACCGCCATGACGGCCCTCGCCGACGCCGCGGCCACGGTCTCGGGCAACGCCTCGACCGCGGCCCAGAACGTCAACATCTCCACCGTCACCGGCGGCACCGTGGCGATCGCCGTTACCGGATCCGGCCAGGCCTTCACCAACCTCCAGCCCTCGATGGCGCTGAACTTCATCATCACGATGACCGGCATCTACCCGAGCCGTCCGTGACCGCCGCGCTCGCCACCCTGTCCGCCGGGCTCTTCGCCCCGGCTTTGGGCGAGGCGTTCGCGCTGCGCGGCCCGGACGGCCGGACCCTGGCCGTGACCCTGGCGCGCTGCGTCGAGCACCCCCGCTCGACGATGCCGGGGAGCGCCCGGACGGCGTTCGACCTCGTCCTCACCTGCCCGGCCGACGCGGCCGAGGGCTTCCCGGACGGTGACTGCGTGCTGTCGCACGACGCGCTCGGGGAGTTCGGGCCGCTCTATGCCGGGCGCATCCTGCCGGTGGGCTTCCCGCCGGGCTCCGCCGCCTACCAGGTGATCTTCATCTGAGCGGCGGCTCGACCCGCCACGTCCCGCGCTCCCGCCCCCTCGGGCGGGGGCGTCCTCGTTCCACCTCACCCGGGCAACCGCCGGGCTCGCGCAGCAGGACATCCGCCGCATGGTCGCTTACGCCGGCTCCATCCCGCTGGTCGGAGGCCTGGGCCTACGCCCCGTCCGACCGGCGGATCAGGCCTTCCTGCTGGACCTCTTCGTCGAGACCCGGCCCTGGCTCTCCTGGGCATCGGGCGACCGCGACTTCCTTCAGGCGCTCTACGAGCAGCAATACCGGACCCTGCGGGCGGGACTGGAGGCGATGTATCCCGAGCACCTCGACTTCATCGTCGAGCGCACGGGCCAGGCGGTCGGGCGCCTCGCCGTCGATCTCGGCCAGGCCGACTGGCGCATCTCCGAACTCGGGATCCTGGCCGCGGCCCGCGGCAAGGGCATCGGCAGCGACGTCGTGCGCAGCCTGCAGATCGGGGCCGAGCGCATGCGCCTGCCCCTCACCCTGTCCACCCCGATCTACGGCACCGACGCGCGTCCCCTGTACGAGCGCCTCGGCTTCCGGGTGACGGCGATCCGGCCGCCGCATTACGAGATGGCGTGGTACCCGCCCGGCATGCCGCTGCCGGCCGGCATCACGCTCGCCGCGACGTGACGCGGTTCGCCGACCTGCCTCGCCTCCCACGCGCCGGCCGGACCGCATCCGCCATCAGCGGCACGCTCCACAGCGGGACGACGGCACGTCCGCCACGGCCCGATGTCAGCCATGCGCCTGGACCGTCCAGTCCCTCGGGACCGACCCCGTCGCGGCATTCCCGGTGAGGCTCGACCCGGTCGCCAGCCACCGGCTGCCGCCGGTCGTGTCGCTCCGGGTCGGGTCGGACATGCCGTCACCATCGACGTCATTCGTACCGGCGACGATCCATCTCGCGGACACGGCGCCGGTCCTCACGTTCCAGGCGACGTGAGCCCGGCGAGAATGCTCCGGTCGAAACAGGGGCGGGGAACGCCAGGTCAATGCCAGATCAAAAAACGGCTGCCGCCTCGAAGCGCGAGAGGGAACGGCCGATCGGGATCGAGCCGACGCCATTCAGCGTGGTACACGATCGTCCCTGTCCGATCTTTCCGAACCTTGTTCCCTGTCGCACTTGCCCTGCACATGAGGCCATCGACCGCGTCAGGTCGGGGGCGTTGGCCGTGAGCTGGATGCTCAGCCGGCGAACCGACGGTCGAGGGTACGACACCGAAGCGGCGTCGGAATGCGGTGTAGACGGCGGCGCTGTTGGTCTCGGCGATTTTTTGGATGCCACGCCAGGATTTTGGAACGCAGAGGCAAATTCCGTTATTGAAATCTTCTTCATTTTGATATTTAAATCATATACTATAAAATCGCAGATTATCGCTACGTACGGGAAATCCAGATGATAGTATTAAAAAAGCGTAAGAAATTTTCATCCCGTATAAATAAAAATCTCGCGATTCAACGCATCTCAGATGGAAATAGAGAGTATGTTATCGTCGATGAAATATTTTCTGAAATCGTTCGATTTGCGTTGAAACAAATTGATTTTGACGAAAATTGGTATCTTGATAGATATAAAGATGTTGGTACTGCAATAAAAGAGGGAATCTTCCTGAACGCTAAAGACCATTTTGTCGAGCACGGATATTTCGAGGGCAGATTGCCCTATCGTATACCAGTAGATGAAAAATTCTACCTCTTAAAATATCCAGATGTGATGACCGCCATAAGAAGCGGCGTATGCAAAAATGCGAGCGAGCATTTTTACATCTATGGAGCACAGGAAGGACGGCTACCGCATGCAGGCTTTACACTCTTTCGAATAGGCCGCCCCGACTCGAAATAGAGAATGACTTGGTCTTGTACCGCGTCTGGAGCGTGGCGATGGCCTGAGGCAGGCGGCGGGACGAGAAGATGGCGGAAGGCAAGAGGACCACGATGCGAGGACGGGGCGACTATTCAGGGCGGCCGCGCCGCACCCGCCCTTTCGGCGCGCGCTACCTGTTTCAGCCGCGCAGGATGTCCGAGAGCCAGTACCTTGCGCGGCTGCGCGCCATCCTCGGCGAGGGCAACGTGAGGATCGTGGAGACCCCGTCCGGACGCACTCTATCGATCCGCGATGGACGCCGCATGACCCCGGCTGTCGCCGACGAGTATCAGTGGAACCTCCGGGATCTCGTGGCCGGCTTGCGCGACCTGCTGACGCGATCGGGGGATGCTTGTGCCAGGCAGACCGACCTGTCGTGCGAGGCGCCGAGCGCGTCCCGTGCCCGGGCAGACGCGAGCGCCTGTGATCACCGTTGACTGATTCTGGGCATCAGAACCGCGCGGACGCTCTCGCTGGCGACAGGTTTGCCGCAACGCCGAGCCGATCGGGCCGTGCGCTGCCGGCAGTCAAGGATGGCCTCACCCGGGAGTGGTTCGTCGCCGAGCCGATGGCAGGTGCCTTCCACATGCGGGTCGAGGGTCAGTATCCGACCTTCGCGGAAGCGCCGCACCGGATCACGACGGACGGCATCGCGCGTTGACCGTCCCGACCTGCCTCCCCGCTTCCACCCCGGTCCTGTCCTGCGCCTGGGATGCGATGGCATGGGAGCGCCCAGTCCTGAACCAGTGTGGCGATGCCGCTACAGATTAGAGATCGCTAACCATCTACGGGTACGACCATCATAAGTTTGGGGGCGACGATGCAGAGAAATCACGCGCGAGCGGAAGCGAGTTCCAAGACCGTGCCGAGCCGCAGGCCGGTTGCGGATGCGTTCGACCCGCACTTCCCGCGGCATGACCGTACCGTTCGCCAGGCGCCGGACTCCGCCCGCGCGCAGGCGACGGCCTACGATCCCCACTTTCGGCCTATGCCCGGACGCTAAAGTCGGCTTGCGAACGATGGCACAAAAGCGGCACCTTGGCGTTTCTCTGAGAGACGAGGAGCCAGGCTATGCCCGACGTTCGCAAAGAGAGAACCTACGACGGCCGCTGGACGGTGTTTATCGGGAGCCAGGTAGTCATCGCCGATCTCGATGAGCAGGGGGCGGAGGCTCTGCTTGCATCGTACCAGAGGATGGCCTCGCGTGAGGTTGCCTTGGGCGGTTCATCCGAGACAAACGCCTCGTAGAGCCCGCCCCGCTTCACACCCGGGTCGGAGCGGTGTCGTTTGCAATCGCTCACCCGCCATCCCAGCGTCCTTCGACGGCAACGCCCGCGAGCTGCACGAGCACGCGCGCCAGCGCGTCGAGGGTTCTCCGTCCTGGGGAATCCGGACATGGCCGAGCCCCATGAGGCCGGTCCGATCCGGTTGGCACGTCGAGACGGCGCGGGAGTTCATCCCGGTCAGCGGCTCGCCTCCTGCCCCCTAGATGCCGTCCTGGCGCGAGCCACGCGCGACTTCGACCATCATTCTCGTCCGGAAGCCGGCGCTGCCGCCGCAAGCCTCCCTCGCCTGGCGCCTCCAACCAAGTGCCCCGCTCCTCCACGGTGGTGAGCAGCACCGGCATCGCCTTCGGATGCGCCGGCCCGACCACGCCGTTCGCCTCGGTCGTCAGGAACCGAGAACAGCCGATGCTCCTCCTCGACGGGCTCGTCGCGCTTCGGCCCGCGCACGCCCGTCCGGGCGCGCCAGATGCTCGCGAAGGCGACCGACTGGCTGTCGCCCGAACCCCGGCAGCTCGTTGCCGATCGGGACCTGCCGGGGTCTGGCCGCATGCACGAAAAACCCGCCTCGGAGAGTGCCGGGCGGGTCAGTCGGATCGAACAGGCCCCGATGAGGGCATCCCGCTATTGCTGCGCCGTATCCCGAGCGCACCCCTCAGGCAGCGCACGGGGTCACCGCGCCGCGCTCACGGTGCAGCACGACGAAGGCGCCGCTCCGGGGCATGAGACCGTGTCCGGACGATGGCTTCCGGAAACGGTCTCACAAGCGCGCGCGGTGGAGACCACGGCTCCCCACGCCTGAGCGAAGCCGGGATCCGGCATGGCGACCCAATCATACTCGCGCCTTGGCACCGACACGTCGATGCCAAGGCGTCCGGCGCATGAGCGCCGACGCCCGTCCGGGCTCAGCCGGCCCCTTGGAACGGATCCGTTCCAAGGGGCGGCGGTATCGACCGGACTCCGCATGACCGGATACGCGAGCCGCTGCGCCCCCGTCATCGGCCAGGACGCGCGGCGGCCGGATGAGCAGGGGGCGAAGCTTCCGGCCATCTGAACGGTGTTGATGCCCCACCCCAGGTGCAAATGTTATTGCAGCCGGCTTAGAATTGCAGCGTCTATTGGAGGGCGCGACGACAAGCTTTGTAAAAATTTTGCAGGGGTGTACGCATGTCTGAAATATCCAAGGCCAAATGGATGCGTTTCGGCGCGAAGTTTTGCTGGTTAATCGCTTGCATGCTCTCGATTCCCGGAAATTTAGTCGGCGACTTTGGTGATCGGCTCGATGCACGGTCCAGATCCATGATGACAAAGAATAGCGTTTGATCTACTCCTTCTCGTGACGCGCGTGCGAAAAATCACGTTCGCCGGCGGCCGGCGGGACCGAGGTGATCGAGCGTCTTGCTGTTGAGTTTTGTGTCGAAGTGGTGAGCGTTCAGGGAAGCGCCGATGGCCTCAACCGTGCGGCTTGCCGCCGACATGCGGAACCACACCGCCATCGCGGCAGAACTCGCCTCCGGCAAGCACGTGGTCGGCCACTGGGTCGGCGAGTGGCGCGGGCGCTTCGCCCGTCGGCACGCGGACAGGCTGCTTGACGCGCGCCCTCGAGGCGCGCCGCGCCGGATCGCGACGAACCGATCGACCGCACTCTCCGAGCGGCCGCAGGGCGCCCGTCATCGGAGCCGGCGCAAGCTGGCGAAGGTCGGTGGGGTATCGGCCACGACGATCGGGCGTGTCTGTTGACCCACGTGTCCGCCCGGTTCCGCGAGGGGCCGGCAGGTCACTTCATCGGCGAGGGCACAGTGAGGCCATGGGCCTCACCCGCGAACCGAAACGGTCTCCGGCACGCGACGAATGGCGTTGCGCCGGATGGTCCCGTCGCGGAGCGCGGTCGCCGTGGCATCCGCATCGCCACGCCCTATCGGCTGTCCTGCCTCGACCTCGCCGTTGGAGAGGTAGGTGTCGAGCGGCTTCATCACATCACGGAAGAGGCCGCCCACGCCAAGGGCGTCCGTCACTTCATAGAGCAACATGACAGTCTGGCTTTCAGAAGAAAAATGTCGGCCGTGGATCGCACGAGCCATGTCTGCGCGGATTACGGTCTCGGGCTCGATACGTTCCCGCCGCTCGCGCGAAAGTCGCGAGGCTGGATCATGCTGCGGTGCCGCAGCACTGTCGCGGCTCGCCTGAGCCTCAGGGGCGACGAGCCCGGTATGTGCGAACGCCACCATCCCGGGTGATGTCGCCGGGCGCGTTCGCCCGAACCGCAGCGTTGGAGATCCGGGTATTGCCATCGGCACGGGAAGCGCATCCGCGAGGTTGCCCGCGCGACGGGACTGTCTCGCAACACGGTGAGGCGCTTCCCGGAGGAGGCGCTGCGGGCCGGGCGCGAGGCCCGGCGCCCCCGGGCACGGGAGATGTTTCGCCCGGGTGGCGGACTTCCCGGCGGTGAAGACGCCGGAGGGCTACGACTTCGGCTTCGCCCCCGGGGCGCCGCGAGCGCAGATCCAGGAACTGGCCAGCCTGGCCTTCGTGGAGCGGGCGCAGAACGTGATGCTCCTTGCGGCCATCGGGCGCGGGCAAGACCCATCCGGCGATCGCGCTCGGCTACCTGGCGACGCAGCGTGGGATGAAGATGCGCTCCACCCTGGAGGTCCGCGGTCGACGAATCCGGATCGAGATCGCTCGTGCCGCCGCCTCCACTCTGCTCGATGGCCAGGAACTGGACATCTGGCATGGCGAGGAGCCGGTCGTCCTGACGGCGGCGGAGCCGGTGATCCCCCGGCCCGTACCGCAGCAAAAAGACAGGATCAAAGTTCCCTGAGGCAAATAACGCCGGCGATACAGCAAGACGCGCACTCGCTATGGTGATACTGCGCGCACAAGACCCGACCCTGCCGCTGGGTGTCCTCTTCGATCAAGCGGCGTCACCGGGTTCGACCATGATGGCGAAGGCACGCCGTCGACGAGTCGTCAGTGTCCGAGTCTCGCCGGCCAGGCACGACCGTCGCGCCGGGTGTTGCCCGGCGCGACGAGACATCATTGCGACTGGAGGGATACCCATGAAGCGCTCGATGCTCTGCATGACGGCCATGGCCGCCCTGATCCTGACGAGCGTCGCGGCGGATGCTCGCGGCTTCCGTGGCGGCGGCGGTGGATTTCGCGGCGGCGGCGGGTTCCACGGGGCCGGCTTTCGCGGCGGCGGATATCGCGGCGCGGGCTTCCGTCACGGCATCGGACGACCGGGCTGGGGCGCGGCGGGCCCGATAGCCGGCCGGCCCGGATGGGGTCGGCCCGGTGCCGGGTACGGTCGGTACGGCTACCGCTACGGCGGATACGGGTACGGCTACCGCCCCGGCTACGGGCTGGCCGCGGCGGGTGTCGGCGTCGCGGCCGGGGCCGCGGCGGCCGGCTACTACGGCTCGACTCACGGCGGTTGCGGACCCTACGCCTACTACGATTCGTATACGGGCACGTGCCGCTCCTATTGAGGGACGCGCCGGCGCGACGGGTACGGTCGCGTCCCCGCTTGATCGAGCGCGGCGACAGCGCCGCATCGATGGGCCGACGCGTCGTCCGAGGGCGCGTCGCATCGGCCGGAGACCCAGCGATGATCGCTCACCGACACTCGCAGCGCCTCGGCGCAGAGGCGCAGAGGCGCCGCGCCGAAGCCGGGCTCAACTTCATCTGCGTGCATCTGAACCGATCGATCCGCCCGCACGGCCTGAGCATGATGTCCATCACCGGCCCCGGTCACGGCGGACCGGGCCTGATCGCCAACGCCTGTCTCGAAGCCACCTACAGCGAGCTCTACCCGAACATCTCCCGCGGCGAAGCGGGCATGAAGCGCCTGTTCAAGCAGGTCTCGTTCCCGGGCGGCGAACTGGGCTACGCGCTCTCGCACGCCTACGGGGCGGCCTTCGACAATCCCGACCAGATCGTCGCCTGCGTGGTCGGCGACGCGAGGCCGAGACCGGGCCGCTGACGACGAGCTGGCACTCGAACAGGGTCCTCAACCCCATAACGGACGGGACGGTGCGGCCGATCCTGCACCTCAACGGCTACAAGATCGCCAGCCCCACTGTCCTGGCCCGGATCAGCCACGAGGAACTCGACAACCTCTCTCACGGCTACGGCTACACGTCCCACTTCGTCGAGGGCGACGACCCGGCCGCGATGCACCGGCTGATGGCTTCCGCGCTCAACGCCGTGCTCGCCGACATACAGCGCATCCGGACCAACACGAGCCCCGCGTGGTCGCCCTCGATCTCAGCCGCGTTCCGGACATCGAGTATTCGGCTCTGACGATGCTCCAGGAGGGCGTCAGGCAGACCAACGTGACGGTCTGGCTCGCGGATCTGAATCCTGGGATGCTCGACATGGTGAGGGGCGACGGCCTCGATGACGAACTCGGCCCGGATCGCCTGCTGTTCGATGTCCACTTGGCGATCCAGCGTTACGAGGCCATGCAGGAAAAGCCGGAATGCGATGAGGGCCGGCCGTGCCGGACGCGCCGAGCCCGTAAGGCTCCTCTCCCTGGCGCATGGCGATCATCGATCCCTCCCGCATCCACTTATCGGCTCTCGACCAAGGCCCGCGGCGCATCGGACCGGCTCCATCCCTGGAGCGGAGCGCTCCGCTCCGGAACGCTCGCAACGGCCGCCGGCTGTCGGGGAGTCGATGAAGTGTCATCGCCTTCGGCCGGACCGTCCTCCCGCCCGAGGTCTCCGGCTCGGGGCTGACACTCGTGCCCTCGGCATGCGGCGCCGGTCTTGCCGGCGCGAGCGGAGGAGGGCGTGACGCTTCGCTTCCGATGCCTTCGCGGGGAAGGCTCGGTGCGCCCGTACGCCGGCTCGCCGGGATTTTCGACGACGCTTGGAACCCACGACGGCCGTGATCGACTTACCTTGTGACGCATGGCTCGACCGCCCGCTCAGACGCAGTATCCAGGCAAGTCAGAATGACCGGATTCTCGACGATCGGCGATCTCTACAAGCGCGGTCGTATCACCAACGAGCAGATCGACGCGGCCGTGACCGCCTACCTGAACGATCCGATACCCGGCCCACGCCCGCTGACGCAGGAGATTGCGGTCGACGTCTGTGCAATCATGCAGACTAATCCTCATGCCCGAGAGATACTGGCCATGCGCGACTCGACCGAGGCGCAGATGCGCATGGCCGTGAGAACGGCGATCATGCTGGCGACACCCGTCCCGACCCCGAATGCGGATGCCCCGCAGGACGGGACGCCGGAAGGCTGCCGGGCAGACCCGGAGGATACCATCGTCACCGAGACATAGGTGTCGGAGAGATCCCGCCGCTCAAGGAGGCGGGTACTCCACCCCTCTCGGGCCGGATCCGTCGTGAACCGCCCGCATCGCGATGTGATGCCACGTCATCCTGCGACCGGTCGGCCGGGACGCACCACAAAATCGCGTTCAATTTGATGGCAAGATACTTGGAACGGGCTCCCATTTTATAGCTGAAGATAACATTGCGACGGCATAGATGGACGATATACAATGATACCCCTATAGAGGAGCAGCGGAGTTTCGGCCATGCCCCCCGACATGTTGCCGGTGCGCCATGAGAAGGAACTGCATAAAGCGACGAGCGACTTCCCATGTCGTGACGCACAAGAGACGACGACTGGATTGATCCCTTATAATTTCGTTCATATTCATTCAGTTCAATCCGTATGTGATATATTATTGGAAATGGGGATAGATCCCGAACCAATATTCGACAGAGCCGGCACAGATACCCAGATCCTGCAAACGGTCGAAGCCGTCTCTTTCGCGATGCTGGGTCGCCTGACCGCGCTGGCCGCCGATCAGGTCGGGTGCGCCCATTTCGGCCTTCTGGTCGGCCAGCGCACAACTTTGACCTCGCTCGGCCTGCTCGGAACGCTGATGCGTCATTCCGAAACGGTCGGTACGGCCTTGCAGGCCCTCGCGACGCATCACGATCTCTTGAACCGCGGCGCCATGATCGAGATCGCCGTCGACGGGATCGTCGCGACCGTGAGCTATGCTCCCTACGAGCCCGAGACCGAGGGCGTCGCGCTGCATTGCGAGCGGGCCGTCGCGACCCTGACCAACGTCCTCCGCTCGCTCTGCGGCATGAAGTGGAACCCCGACGAGGTTCTCCTGCCGCGTCTCCACCCGCTCGACTCGACGCCCTATACCGGCTTCTTCCGAGCCCCGGTCCGCTTCGCCCAGGAGATCGCCGCATTGGTGTTTCCCGCCCGGCTCCTGAGGCGATCCGTCGTGGGCGCCAACCCTCTCGTCCGCGCGAGCGCGGAGCGACGGATCCGGCAGTTCGAAGCCGCCATCCCGTCCGACGTCACGGACGAGGTCCGGCGTCACCTGCGCTCGAGGATCGTTCAGAACCGCATCGAGAAGGATGAGGTCGCACGGAATCTGGCGATCCATCAGCGCACGCTGGGGCGCCGCCTGAAGGCGGAGGGAACGACGTTCCGTTCCATCGCCAACCAGACCCGGCTCGGCATCGCCAAGCAGTTGCTGGCCGACACGGACATGAGCCTGGCGCAGATCTCGTCCGTGCTGGAATTCTCGGAGCCGGCCGCCTTCACGCACGCCTTCCGGCGCTGGACGGGAACGGCGCCGAGCGCGTGGCGCAAGGAACAATGGGCGAAGTAGGGGCCGCGCGGGGATCAGGGGCCGATCCCCGGACCGTCAGGGCGCATGGCCGTCGAGCGTGCGGCTGTGCTTGCCGGTCGTCGTGCCCCCCGGCAACCCGCCGGGACCATCGATGGCGCTCCCGCCGGGTCCGACCGATCCGGTCGGGGCCCGCCGGGAAGCTCGGTCCCGGATGCGCATGCGAGCCGATCCGGCCGCGATGCGCCGTCCTCCAGACTCAGAGCCTGTTTGAGCACGATTTTCCTGCTCAAGACTCGAGGCAGTTTTTATCGTCATACCCTGCCACCTCATCATGAGGCAAAACGGTAGGATATCCCATATTCCACCCGATTTCCCGGATACAATCCGCTCGAACAGGCTCTAAGCCCGCTCCACCTCGTGGATCGTGCTCGCGAGATGGAGTTCGATTCGATGGACGGCCTGAACGTCGCGGCCCGACACGGTCAGGGCGATGTCGCTGCCGCGATGGTGCGCTCGACGGATGAGCTCCTCGGCCTTGCCCGCCGCCCCGCTCTCCGACTCGGCGCGCAGGATCGTGCCCGCGGCTCCCGTGATGATCCTGACCTCGAATAGCCGCGAGTCCGACATGATCGAATCGAACTTCGTCGGGTCGATATCGGCGTCGGCAGCCCCGATCTCGGCGCCGCTCGAGCAACACTGCGTCGATGCCGTCACGATTGCCTGCCCTCGCAACGCCGAGGAGGAATACCGCGGCGCCTTCGAACGGAGTCGTTCGAAGGCGCTGGCAAAGGCCGAACGGGCGCCGGCGCTGATGCGCCGGACGCTTTGCCATCGACGCGCCGATGGCAAAGTGCGCCGATACAATGCGGCTTACGCCAGCATAGATCGAGGCCGTGAACTGCGCAACGGAGTCGACGCACACGAAATCCGCCTGATTGCTTCTAACGCGGCCTTCCCACCAGATGATGATACCGCCTTCTGTCCTATTCGATCAAGCGCACTGACATTTCGAACACTATCGTCCAAATTGAGCGGCTGACGGGCTAACGGCGATCGGCGCGACCGCGCGGGAGGCCAGCGTCAGCCCGCTCAGCCGTCTCTGCCATCACGGTCCTCGGAGACATACGGAGTATTCGTCATGCGCATCACGATCGCTGCGCTGGGCGTCGTCGTCGCAGGATTGGCCTCGCCGGCTGCTCTGGCCCAGTCGGGAGGATACGCTCCGGCGCCGAGCCTCCTGCTTCACGGAAACTATTGCGGCCTGGGCAACCGGGCACCGCTTCCACCCGTCGATGCGCTCGATGCGGCCTGCGCCCGGCACGATGCCTGCACGCCCATGGGCGGGCTACCGTCCCGGCGCTGCAACCTGCGACTGTTCCGGGAGGCGGACCTGATCTCGCGCGATCCGAGCCAGCCCGGCGACGTGAGGAACGCGGCGGGCTTCGTCGCCTTCAGCGCCTCGACGCTGCCCTTCGATCCCTCTCCGTATCCGGCGACGATCGAGGCTCCGATCTGGGCCGATCCCCACTCGTACCGACACGTGCGGGCCGCGTACGCCCATTAGGGCAGGAAGCAGCGCTCCCGCGGCTCCCCCCGACAGGCGTGCCGCTCACGTGCGGGACGCGGCCGCCCCGCCGAGGAGCCGGCGCGGCGGCGTGTCCCCGCTTCGCCGGCCCGGTCGCAGGCACGACCGGCTCGCGCCCGGGGAGACGTCGCGGCATGCCGGGGACCGCCGTCGTCAATCGGTCCCGGCTGTCCTGACCGATCAAGCACGAGCCAGCGCCCTTCGCGAGAGTTCCGATCGCAGGCCGCCGGCCCGGCCGATCACGCAGGGGAGGGTTCCGGTCGCGATCTCGTTCTGGTCGAGGCGGCGCCCGGGCCTCGATCGCGCGACGGGCCGCGGCCCAGTTCGCCAAGAGGCCCGGTTCGCCAAGAGGCCCACTTTGCCAGGGGGCCCACTTCGCCAGGGGTCCACTTCAGGAGGCCCACTTCGCCAGGAGGCAGCACCGTGGTGCATGCGACGACGCGAGCGGCGCCGGTCCGCCGCCGGCACGAGAAGTACGAGCGCCTGATCGCGGCCGCGCAGGCGCAAGCCCGCCTCAGGGTCGCGGTCGCCCACCCCTGCGACGAGGCCGCGCTCGGCGCGGCGCTGGACGCCGCCGATCTCGGGCTGATCGAGCCGATCCTCGTCGGGCCGCGCGGGCGGATCCTCGCGGCCGCCGCCGCGCTCGCGGCGAAGGACGGCGCCGGCCCGGCCCGCGAGCCGGCGGGCTGGCGGATCGTGGAGACCGGGCACAGCCACGCCTCGGCCGCGGAGGCGGTGGCGCTGGTGAATGCCGGCGCGGCCGAGGCGGTCATGAAGGGCAGCCTGCACACCGACGAGCTGATGGCCGCGGTGGTCCGGCGCGAGGGGGGCCTTCGTACCGCGCGGCGCCTGAGCCACTGCTTCGTGATGGACGTGCCGAGCCACGATCGTCCGCTCGTCGTCACCGACGCGGCGATCAACATCGCGCCCTCCCTCGAGGAGAAGCGCGACATCGTCCAGAACGCCGTCGACCTCGCCCACGCCCTGGGGCTCGAGACCGTGCGGGTCGCGATCGTCTCGGCGATGGAGACTGTCAACCCGAAGGTCCCCTCGACGATCGACGCCGCCGCCCTGTGCAAGATGGCCGACCGCGGCCAGATCACCGGGGCCGTCCTCGACGGGCCGCTCGCCCTCGACAACGCGATCGATCTCGGCGCCGCGGCGATCAAGCGGATCCGCTCCGCGGTCGCCGGACGGGCAGACGTGCTGGTGGTGCCGGACCTCGAGGCCGGCAACATGCTGGCCAAGAGCCTGACCTTCCTGGCCGGGGCGGACGCCGCCGGGATCGTGCTCGGCGCCCGGGTGCCGATCATCCTGACGAGCCGGGCGGATTCGAAAGAGACCCGGCTCGCGTCCTGCGCGGTCGCCTCGCTCGTCGCCGTGGCGCGGCGGGCGGGCGGGCCGCTGCCGGAGGTCTAGCGATGAACCCGGCCCACCTCGTCCTCAACGCGGGCTCCTCGAGCCTGAAGTTCCAGGTCTTCAGGGCGGACAGCGTCGAAGCGGACCACCGGCGGCCGGACGCGATCGACATCCCGCACCGCCTCTACCGCGGCCGGGTCGAGGGCTTAGGCGGCACGCCGCGTTTCGTCGTGCGCGATCGTGACGGCGCGGTCGTGGCCGACGAGCGGCCGGACGGGCACGCCTACGGTCACGAGGCGGCGCTCCTCCACGTCGCCGCGTGGCTGCGCGCGCATCGCGGCGGCCATCGCCTCGCCGCGGTCGGGCACCGGGTCGTGCATGGCGGCATCGCCTACGACGCACCTTTGCGCGTGGACGACGCGGTGATGCGGGAGCTGGAGCGGCTCGTGCCCCTGGCACCCCTGCACCAGCCGCACAACCTGACGCCGATCCGCGTCGTGCAGCGGCGCTTTCCCGCGCTGCCGCAGGTCGCCTGCTTCGACACCGCCTTCCATCGCGGCCAGCCGGAGGTGGCCCAGCTCTTCGCGCTGCCGGCCGAGGTCACGGCGCGCGGGGTGCGCCGCTACGGCTTCCACGGCCTGTCCTACGCCTACATCGCAGCGGCCCTGCGCGAGCGCTCGCCCGCCCTCGCGGAGGGCCGCACGGTCGTCGCCCATCTCGGCAGCGGCGCCAGCCTCTGCGCCCTTCGTCGCGGGCGCAGCATCGCCACCACGATGGGCTTCTCCGCCCTCGACGGCCTGCCCATGGGCACACGCTGCGGCGGCCTCGATCCGGGCGTGGTGTTCTTCCTGCTGCGGGAGATGCGCCTCGATCCGGACGAGGCGGAACGGATGCTCTACACCCGCTCGGGCCTCCTCGGCGTCTCGGGCCTCTCGAACGACATGCGCACCCTGCGCGCCCACGCCGCGACCGACAGCGGCGCGCGCGAGGCCATCGACCTCTTCGTGTACCGGATCGGCCGCGAGCTCGGCTCGCTCGTCGCGGCGCTGGGCGGCATCGACGGGCTCGTCTTCACCGGGGGCATCGGCGAGAACGACGCCGCGACCCGGGCCGAGGTGCTGCGGGGCGCCGCCTGGGCCGGCTTCCGGCTCGACGAGACGGACAACGAAGCGGGCGGCCCGCGGATCACGCGAGGTCCCGGCCCGCAGGCCTTCGTCATCCCCACCGACGAGGAGGCGATGATCGCGCGCGGGATGCGCGCGGTGCTCGCGCCGGCATCCCGACCGGCGCCCTGAAGGATGGAGAGCCCGCGATGGAGACGCAGACGACGAAACCGGCCGTCGACCTCGGCAACGAGCCGTTCATGTCGGCCGACGACCTCGACGCCTACTCGGCCCGCGTGAAGGCGGCCAAAGCGATGAAGGAGTTGGAAGGGCTGGATCGCGCCGGCAAGGCGCGCGACGAGCTCGTCAAGCAGCTCGCCGAGCCGGTCGCGCTGACCCCCGAGAAGGTGCACGAGATCACCCAGATGCTCCTGCACCGGCTCCGCATCGCCGCCGAGCAGGGCAAGAAGGAGCTCCTGGTGATGCGCTTCCCCAACCTGATGTGCACCGACAAGGGGCGAGCCATCAACAATTCGGAGCCGGGCTGGCCCGCGACCCTGACCGGCCGGCCGCGTCAGGCCTACGAGTTCTGGCACGCGCGCCTGCACCCGGCCGGCTACGGCCTGCGGGCCTTGATCGTCGACTGGCCGGACGGGATGCCGGGTGACGTCGGCCTCTTCCTCACCTGGGAGAACACGCGCCACTGAGCGCCGGAGCGAGGGAGACGACCATGGCCGAGATCCGGACGACCCGCCCCGACGCGACCGGGGTGCCGCCCTCCCCGTTCGCGATCCAGGCCCGCCTGGCCGAGCTCTACCGCGAGCGCTGCGCCGCGGCCTTCCAGGGCTGCCTCGACGCGACGCTCGCGGCCAACAGCGCCTGGGCGGCGGCGCTCAAGCCCGTCACGCCGGCGCAAAGCCTTGGTGACGCGGCGACCTACTGGGCCGACTTCGCCCAGCGCTCGCTCCTGTTCTGGGACACGCTGCGCCGGCGCGGCAACGACTGGCTGGCGCACGAGGCCGCCGGCAAGCCGCCGCTCCTCGCCTTCCCGTGGGAGATCGTCGCCGACGCGCGCGGCTACGAGCGGCCGGCGAATTACGCGCTGGCGCGCATCCTGCCCCCGGACGGCGTCGCGATCGATGCCGACAAGCGCCCCTACATCATCATCGATCCGCGGGCCGGCCACGGTCCGGGCATCGGCGGCTTCAAGCCCGAATCCGAGGTCGGCGTGGCCCTCTCCGCCGGCCACCCGGTCTACGTGGTGATCTTCTTCCCCGAGCCCGTCCCGGGCCAGACGCTCGCCGACGTGGCGCAGGCCGAGGCCGCCTTCCTGCGCCTCGTGGCTGAGCGCCATCCGACCCGCGGCCGGCCGGTGATCGTCGGCAACTGCCAGGGCGGCTGGGCCGCGATGCTGGTCGGGGCGCTTGATCCCGAGCATGCCGGCCCGCTGGTGATCAACGGCGCGCCGATGTCGTACTGGGCCGGCAACGACGCCGAGAACCCGATGCGCTACGCTGGCGGGCTGCTTGGCGGGTCGTGGCCGGCGCTGCTGGCCAGCGACCTCGGCGGCGGCGTCTTCGACGGCGCCCACCTCGTCGAGAACTTCGAGTCCCTGAATCCGGCCAACACCCACTTCGGTAAGGCCTACGGGCTGTTCTCGAAGATCGACACGGAGCCGGCGCGCTTCCTCGAGTTCGAGCGGTGGTGGGGCGGCTACTACCTGATGAACCGCCAGGAGATCGCCTGGATCGTCGACAACCTGTTCGTCGGCAACCGGCTCGCCGCCGGCCGCGCCGAATGGGAAGAGGGCAAGGCCTTCGATCTCCGGGCGATCCGCTCGCCGATCATCCTGTTCGCCTCGCTCGGCGACACCATCACGCCGCCGCAGCAGGCCTTCAACTGGGTCGCCGACCTCTATCCGACCACCGCGGACCTCAAGGCCAACGGGCAGGTCATCGTCGGGCTGATGCACGAGAGCGTCGGCCATCTCGGCATCTTCGTCTCAGGGAGCGTGGCGCGGCGCGAGCACGCCCAGATCGTCGACCTCCTCGACTACATCGAGCACCTGCCGCCCGGCCTCTACGGCATGAAGGTCGAGGAGACGGGAAACGGAAGCGGGCCGGCTTACGACGTGGTACTGCGCGAGCTCGAGGTCGAGGACCTGCAGCGGCTGCAGAAATACGCCCGCAAGGACGAGGTGCCGTTCGAGGCGGTGCGCCGGGTGTCGGAGCTGAACGCCGCCGCCTACGAAACCTTCGTGCACCCGGTCGTGAGCGCGTGGGTGCCGCGCGAGACCGGCGCGGCGCTCAGGGCGCTGCACCCGCTGCGGATGCGGCGCTGGGCGCTGTCCGACATCAACCCGGCGCTCGCCGCCCTCGCGCCGTGGGCCGACCTCGCACGGAGCCACCGCGTGCGCCGCGACGAGGCCGGGTTCTGGGCGGCGACCGAGCGCAGGAGCGCCGCCGGGATCACCGCAGCCTGGGACTTCTACCGGCAGATGCGCGACGCCTCGGCCGAGAACCTGTTCTACGCCACCTACGCGAGCTTGAGCACCGTCCTGCCCCGCACCGAGGAACCGGCCGCCGCGACCGAGGGCACGGCGGCGCTACGCGAGGCGATGGCCCGCATTGACGAAGGCGGCTTCACCGACGCGGCCGTCCGGGCGTGCCTGCTGATGGCCCGCCTCGGCCCGAAGGAGCGGCGGCTGTCGACCTTCAAGCGCATCCGCGAGCTCGTCGGCCGCGACGTCGGCCTACTCGCCCTGTCGGCGAGCGACGCGGCCCGGGTGGTCCGCCGGCAGGCGGCGATCGTCGAGCACGCGCCCGACGCCGCGATGGCATCTCTGCCCGACCTCGTGCGGAAAGCGGAGGAGCGCCGCCGCCTCCTCGACGTCGTCGATCGCTTGGGCAACCGCCTCGGCCTGGGGCCGGAGCAGCGCGCCTTGCTGCCGCGGTTCCGCGACCTCCTCGGCCTCGCCCCCGCCGGCATTCCGGTGGAATCCGGCGTGCCCCGGCAGAAAGCCGGCTGAGCGAGGACGGCCGCATCGCGAGGGTGACCGCACACGTCACGACCCGGACCGGGAAACCAGGAGCCGACGCGCAACGGAGACGAGAGCCATGACTCAGATCCCCGACGGCAACGCCCTCGCCGGCAAGCACGCCCTGGTGCTCGGCGTCGCCAACGCGCACTCGATCGCCTATGGCTGCGCCCGGGTTTTCCGGCGGCTCGGGGCGGAGATCGCCCTGACCTACCTGAACGAGAAGGCGAAGCCCTTCGTCGAGCCCCTGGCGCGCGAGCTCGACGCGCCGATCCTCGCACCCTGCGACGTGCAGACACCGGGCGACCTCGAGGGAGTGTTCGAGCGGATCGCCGAGACCTGGGGCCGTCTCGACATCGCGCTCCACTCGATCGCCTTCGCGCCGCGGGCCGACCTGCAGGGCCGCCTCGTCGACAGCTCGGCCGAGGGGTTCGGGGTGGCGATGGACGTCTCCTGCCACTCCTTCATCCGCATGGCCCGGCTCGCCGCACCGCTGATGACCGGGGGCGGCACGCTCCTGACGATGAGCTACCACGGCGCTGCCAAGGTCGTGCCGAACTACAACCTGATGGGACCGGTCAAGGCGGCGCTGGAAGGCGCCGTGCGCTACCTCGCCTACGAGCTCGGCGATCGCGACATCCGGGTCCACGCCGTCTCGCCGGGTCCCCTCAAGACCCGCGCGGCCTCGGGCCTCAAGGATTTCGACCTCTTGCTCAACGAGGCGGTCGCACGCGCGCCGATCGGCGAGCTCGTCGACATCGACGATGTCGGGCTGACCGCCGCCTTCCTGACCACGCCCTACGCAGCCCGGCTCACCGGCACGACGCTCTACGTCGATGGCGGCCTCAGCATCATGGCATGAGGAGATCGCGATGGCCCTTCTCTTCGCCGAACTCGTCGCGCCCGAGCGCCTGATGTTCTCGGGCGAGGTCCGCTCCGTTCTCCTGCCGGCCGCGGAGGGCGACATGACGGTGCTGCCCGGCCACGTCCCGCTCGTCACCGCGCTTCTCGCCGGGATCGTCTTCGCCACCGACGCAACGGGCACCGGCCGCCGGGCCTTCATCAGCGGGGGCTTCGCCGAGGTGACGGGGGACCGGGTCACGATCCTGGCCGAGCGGGTGACGCCGATGGAGGAGCTGAACGGCGACCGGCTCGACCAGGAGATCGCGGAGCTGCGCCTCGAGCAGGACAGCACGGGCGACTACGACCGCCGCGCCCGCTGCGACGCGGCGATCCGGCGGCTGGAGGAGATCAGGGCGAGCCTCGGGCTGTGAGGCCGCCCCGGGCCGCGACGCGACCCGGATGATCGGCCGATCAATACAGCTCCGGTACGAAGCGCCGGTTGCGCAGGACGTCGTCGTAGGTGTCCTTCTTGCTGCGCTTGGGAAGTTCCACCGGCTCGGCCTCGCGCTCCTCGTAGGGGATCAGGTGGAGGAGATGCGCGATGCAGTTCAGCCGCGCCCGCCGCTTGTCGTCGGAGCGCACGACGTGCCACGGCAGGTCCTCGGTATCGGTCGCCGCCAGCATGGCGTCGCGCGCGCGCGAGTACGCGTACCAGCGCCGGTACGACTCGACGTCCATCGGGCTGAGCTTCCACTGACGCAAGGGATCGTGGATGCGGGCCTCGAAGCGTCGGCGCTGCTCGTGCCGGCCGACCTCGAGCCAGAACTTGACGAGACGGATGCCGCTGCCGGTGATCACCCGCTCGAAGGGCGGGCACAGGGCGAAGAAGCGCTCCCGCTCGGCCTCGCTGCAGAATCCCATCACGGTCTCGACGCCGGCCCGGTTGTACCAGGAGCGATCGAAGATCACGACCTCGCCGGCGGCCGGGAAGTGGGCGAGGTAGCGCTGCAGGTAGAGCTGGGACTTCTCCCGGTCGGAGGGCGCCGGGAGCGCCACGACCCGGAACACCCGCGGGCTGACCCGCTCGGTGATCGCCTTGATGGTCCCGCCCTTGCCCGCCGCGTCGCGGCCCTCGAAGACGACGATGATCCGCGCGCCGGTCTCGCGCACCCAGGTCTGGAGGTAGGCGAGCTGCACCTGGAGCTTGTGCAGTTCGCGCTCATAGGCCTTGCGCTTGAGCCGTCCCTCCCCGGCGACAGGCTCGGACGCCTCGTCGCGGGCTTCCGACAGCAGCCCTTGGTCGGTCTCGTCCATGGCGGATCCCTCCCTATCCCGCCTCCCCTACTCCGCCGGCAGGTGCTCCGGCGGCAAGTGCTCGGGCGCGCCGGCGGGCGCATCGGGTTTCGCGGGCGGACGCGCCTCGCTTCTCCCTCCGCCCATCAGGCGCCAGGCCCGCTCGCGCAGGCCCTGGAACACGACGTAGAGCGGCGGGATCACGAAGATGCCGAGGAACGACGCGGCGATCATGCCGCCGAAGACCGGCGTGCCGACGTCGCGCCGCGCGAGCTGGGAGGCACCGGTGGCGATGACGAGCGGCAGCAGCCCGAGGATGAAGGCGAAGGAGGTCATCATCACCGGGCGGAAGCGCAGCCGCGCGCCCTCGGTCGCGGCCTCGCGCAGGGGCACGCCCTTCTCGCGCTGCTCCTTGGCGAACTCGACGATCAGGATGCCGTTCTTGGCCGCCAGCCCGATCAGCACCACCATGCCGATCTGGGCGTAGAGGTCGAGGGTGAGCCCGCCCCACACCATCGCCGCGTAGGCGCCGACGATCCCGACCGTGACCGAGAGCAGCACCGGCACGGGGATCGTCCAGCTCTCGTAGAGCGCGACTAGGAACAGGAAGGCGAACAGCACCGCGAAGGCGAGGATGATCGCGGTCTTGCCCTCGGCCCGCTTCTCCTGGAAGGCGGTGTCGGTCCATTCACCGCCGAAGCCCGTCGGCAGGGTGCGGACGGCGACCGCTTCCATCGCCGCGAGCGCCTGGCCGGAGGAGACGCCCGGCGCCGGCCCGCCCTGCACGGTGACGGCGCGCAGGTTGTTGTAGCGGATGAGCGCGGGCGGTCCGACGACGATCCGCACCTCGGCCAGCGAGCGCAGCGGCACCATCCCACCGTCCTTGTTGCGCACGTTGATGCGGTAGATGTCGTCGATCCGGCGGCGGTCGTCGGCCTCGGCTTGGACCTGGACCTGCCAGGTGCGGCCGAAGAGGTTGATGTCGTTGACGTAGTAGCCGCCGAGCGAGGCCTGCAGCGCCTGGAACACCGCGTCGAGCGAGACGCCGAGGATCTGGACCTTGTTGCGGTCGATGTCGAGGAAGACGGAAGGGTTCGTCGCCGAGAAGGTGCTGAACACCCGGTTGAGCTTCGGCTCCTGGTTGGCCGCGACGACGAGGCCGCGCAGCACCTGGGCGAGCGCCGCTGGGTCGCCGCCGCGCAGGTCCTCGAGCACGTAGGCGAAGCCGCCGCCGGTGCCGAGCCCGATGATCGGCGGGGGCGCGATCGGCACGACCGTGCCTTCGGGGATCGTGCGGAAGCGCTGGCCGAGCCGCGCGATCAGCGCCGCCGCGCCCTCGCCCGCCCCTTTGCGCTCCTCGAACGGCTTCAGCGTCACCACCATGAAGGCGGCGTTGCTCTGCGAGTAGTTGTCGATGAAGTTGAGCCCGACGACCGTGGTGGTGTCGGCGACCGCGTGCTCCTCGCGCAGGATCGCCTCGGCCTTCGCGGCGACCTCCGAGGTCCGCCCGACCGCCGCGCCCTCGGGCAACTGCACCACGACGAAGAACGCGCCCTGGTCGTCCTCGGGCAGGAAGCCCGTCGGCGTGATCCTGGCGAGCTCCACCGTGCCCCAGGCGGCCGCCAGCGACAGCACGAGCCCGAGGATCGACAGGCGCACGATGCGGGAGACCGCGGCGCCGTAGCCGTCGCGCACGGCGTCGATCGAGCGCATGACGAGGCCCATGACGCCCCGCCGCGGCCCGTGATGGGGCCGCAGCAGCACGCCGCAGAGCGCCGGCGAGAGCGTGAGCGCGTTGATGGCCGAGAGGACCATCGAGACCGCGACCGCCACGGCGAACTGGCGGAACAGCTCGCCCGAGATGCCCGGCACGAAGGCGACCGGCACGAACACCGAGAGCAGCACCAGGGTGATCGCGACGATCGGCGCGGTGATCTCCGCCATCGCGCGCTTCGTCGCCTCGCGAGGCGAGAGCTCCGGGTGCTCCTCCATCACCCGCTCGACGTTCTCGACCACCACGATGGCGTCGTCGACCACGATGCCGATGGCCAGCACCATGGCGAGCAGCGAGACCGAGTTCGCCGAGTAGCCGACGGCTTTCAGCGCGATGAAGGTGCCGATCAGGCTCACCGGCACGGCGAGGGTCGGGATCAGCGTCGCGCGCAGGCTGCCGAGGAACAGGAACACCACGACGACGACGAGCACGAAGGCCTCGACCAGGGTCTTCTGCACCTCGTGCACGGTCTCGGTGATGAAGGCGGTGGGGTCGTAGGTGACCTTCCAGGCGAGGCCCTCGGGGAACGAAGGAGCGAGAGCCTCGACCCGGGCCTTGACCTCCTTCAGCGTCGCGATCGCGTTGGCGCCGGGCGACTGGTAGATCGCGATGACGGTCGCCGGGCTGCCGTTGAGCCTCGTCTCGCGGTCGAGGCTCGCCGCGCCGAGCTCGATGCGGGCGACGTCGCCCAGGCGCAGGAGCGAGCCGTCCGGGTTGGTGCGCAGCACGATGTTGCGGAACTGCTCGGGCGAGGTGAGCCGCCCTTGCGTCTGGATGCTGAGCTGGAGCTGCTGCTCGTCGGAGACCGGGCGCGCGCCGATGCGGCCGACAGGGGCCTGGACGTTCTGCGCCTTGATCGCGCCGATGACATCGCCGGCGGTGAGATCGAGCCCGGTGAGCTGATCGGTCCGCACCCAGGCCCGCATGGCGTAGTCCTGTGGCCCCCACAAGGTCGCGTCGCCGACGCCCGGCGTGCTCTTGATCCGGTCGAGCAGGTTGATGGTGACGTAGTTCGAGATGAACAGCGGGTCCTGCGCGCCCTTCGGCGAGTAGACGGCCAGCACGCCGAGCAGCGCCGAGGATTTCTTCTTGACCGTGACGCCCTGCTTGCGCACGTCCTCGGGGAGCTTCGCGAGCGCGATCTGGACCCGGTTGTTGACGTTGACGGCGTTGATGTCGGGATCGGTGCCGAGCTCGAACGAGGCGGTGAGCGTGTAGCTGCCGTCGTTGCCGCTCACGCTCTTCATGTAGATCATCTTGTCGACGCCGACGACCTGCGACTCGATCGGCTGCGCGACGGTCGATTCGACGACGTCGGCGGAAGCGCCCGGATAGGTCGTCGTCACCGAGACCTGCGGGGGCACGATGTCGGGATACTGCGCCACCGGGATGGTGAGGAGCGCGAGCGCGCCTGCGATCGCCGTCACGATGGCGATGACGATCGCGAGGCGCGGGCGGTCGACGAAGATGGCCGAGAGCATCGGGTCACGTCCTGCCGGTCGCGGGAGAGGCCGGGACCGCCCGGACCGCGAGGCCGGGGCGCACCCGCTGCAGCCCGTCGACGATGACGAGCTCGCCGCCCTTGAGGCCGCTCTCGATCACCGCCTCGGTGCCTCCGGCGCCGGAGGCCGGCGTCACGCGCCGGGTCACCGCCCGGTCGTTCTCGACGACGAAGACGTAGACGCCGCCCTGGTCGGCGATGAGCGCGCCCTGCGGCACCACCACCTTCTCCTCCGGCGTGCCGGTCTGGAGCGCCACCTGCACGAGCTGGCCGTCGCGCAGGGCGCCGGCCGGGTTCGGCATCGTGGCGCGCACCAGCACCGTGTCGGTGGCGCGCTCGACGCTGATGTTGACGAAGTTCACTCGCCCGACCTGGTCGTAGGTCGAGCCGTCCGGGAAGCGCAGGCGCACCGCGATCTTGCTCCGATCCAGCGCGGCACCGCCCTGCTGCACGCGCAGGAACTCGCGCTGGCTCACCGGGAAGGTGACGTAGATCGGGTCCTGGCTGACGATCGCGGTCAGCACGCCGCTGTCGGGCCCCACGACGTTGCCCTTGGTGACGCTGGTACGGCCGATGCGGCCGGCGATCGGGGAGACGATCTTCGTGTAGCCGAGGTTGATCTGGGCGGTCTTGAGGCTGGCCTCGTCACCCATCACGGCGCCGCGCGACTGGTCGAGGGCGGCACGGGCCTGGTCGCGGGCGACGACCGTGCCGGAGTTGCGGTCGAGGAGGTCCTGCGCGCGCTGGAGCTGGATCGCCGCCAGGGTCTCGGCGGCGTGGCTGCGCTCGAGCGCGCCCTCCGCCCCGCGGACGGCCGCCTCGAACAGGTCGGGCTCGATCCGGTAGAGGGGCGCGCCCTCCTTCACGAGATCGCCCTCCTTGAACAGGACCGCCTCGAGGAAGCCGGTGACCCGCGCCCGCACCTCGACGCGGCTCACCGCCTCGATCCGGCCGACGAAGTCGAGCGCCTTGTCGATGGCCTTGCGCTGCGCCGCGACCGTGCCGACCGGGAGCGCCGCGGCGGGTTCGATCGTCTGCGCGCGGGCGGAGATCGGCCAGGCCAGACCCAGAAGAAGGAGGATCCCGAGGCGGCGGAGCATGATCGTTCCTCAGGCCGGAGGGCAGCGCTCCATCCTTGCAGGTCACGGCCCTCCGGCTTGATCGGACGGGACAGCCCGGCCGATCATCCGGCGCGGCGCCCGGCCGGCGCGGCGGATCGGCGGCTCCCGGTGCCGGACAGGACGAGGGCGCGCAACCGGTCGCGGCCGATGAGGCGCCGAGCTCCCGCGAGGTGAAGTACGGGACGAGGGCGACGGCCATGATCGCCCTGATCGCCGCGGACCCCGCCGCCGATGACTGGCAGGCCCGCCGCGGATCGATTGTCGAGGCGCGGAAGCCGATCGCGGCATCCCTCGGGCGGTCTCGGACTTTCAGCACGAGGCCGGCACGATCCTGCGGAAGGTCGCCGGCACGACGCGAGGCTTCCGCTGGACGGCACCGCCACATCCTCGGCGAGCGGGACCGGGGCGGCGAGAGCCGCTCGACCCGTCAATCCCGAACGGATGTCTCGAACACGAGATTCATGCCTGCAACCTATAAATCCCTCGCTGAAATCATTTAACAGACTTAACCTTACATGATGTCCTGACGAGAATTTTACTATGCCTCGGCGCCTTTCATCTGCGCAGCCCAGAGGGAAAGCCATGTCCTCTTTGGCGTCGAATGCACAGGTGATGCGGCGTGACCTGGAGCCGGAGCCGTTACGCGTCAGCGACCTTCGCGGCTCGACGGCCGTTCGGTACCGCTTCATCGGTGCCCACGCGCTGCCGGCGATCCGCGCCGTCCTGGCCGAGATGGGAACGAGCCCCGAGGAAGTCTGCCGGAACGCAGCGATCGACCTGAGCGCCCTGTACGAGACGGACGACGTCTCGTTCGCGTCGCTGGGCCACCTGATGGCCGCGGCAGCCGGGCGGATCGGATGCGGGCATCTCGGCCTCCTCGTCGGACAACGCACGGATCTCCTGTCGTTCGGCCCGCTCGGCACCCTGATCCGCCACTCGCGGACGATCGACGATGCCCTGCAGGCTCTCGGGACCCATCATGTCCTGCCGGGCCGCGGCGCGGCGATCGAACTGTCGACCGGCGGTCTCGTGGCAACCGTGACCTGCGCGCCTTGCGATCCCGAAGCCGCAGGCATCGCCTATCATTGCGAGTGCGCCCTCGGCGCCCTGACCGGGGTGATGCGGTCCCTGTGCGGCGTCGCCTGGTGCCCGGACGAGGTATGGCTCCCGCGGCCCGCACCCGCCGATCCGTCGCCCTACACGGGCTTCTTCCGGGCTCCGGTCCGCTTCTCCCAGGAGATCGCCGCGCTGGTCTTCCCCGCCCGTCTCCTGGGGCGGCCGATCCCCGGCGCCGATCCGGTTCTTCGGGCTGCCGCGGAACAACGCATTCGGAGCGCGAAGGCCGCGATCCCGGTCGATCTCGGCCGCGAGGTCCGACGCCGCGTGCGGTCGAGGGCGACCCGGTCGCGCATCGACCGGGACGAGATCGCGCAGGCCCTGACGCTCAATCCGCGCACGTTGTGCCGCCGCCTGCGGGCGGAGGGACCGCCGTTCCGTTCGATCACGAACCAGACGCGCCTCGGCATCGCCAAGCAGTTGCTCGCCGACACGACGATGGGCCTTGCGGAAATCTCGGCTGCTCTGGAATTCTCCGAGCCGGCAGCCTTCACGCACGCCTTTCGACGCTGGACCGGAACGGCACCGGGCGCGTGGCGGCAAGACCATCAACGACGAGACCATCAACGACAAGACCATCAACGACGAGACCATCGACCACATGACCGACGAGCCGAGTGTCATCGGTGAGTCGAGCCCGGCCGGTGATGCGTCCGGCCGACTCTGCTGTCTGTCTCGAGGAGAAGCTCGCGATGCTTGGTCCAGGTGCCGCCCTCGTCATCGGAGCGTTCACCGTCGGGATCGGCGCCTCGGCCGCCGGAGCGGCGGTCGCGGACTACCAGGGCGCCTGGGTGCTGAGCGGACACGATTGCCAGGACGTGTACGCGTCCGGGGGCAAGAAGGCGTCGTTCAAGAAGCCGCTCGACATGTTCGCTCCCGCCTTCATCGTCTCCGGCCGGCGGCTCACGACCCCGGCGGCGACCTGCCGGATCCGATCGGTCCGCCCGGCCGGGGACCGTGAGCTTCTCCACCTCGACTGCGCCAATGCGGTCGCGGCCAACGACGTCAGGGTCCTCCTGGCAGCCTCGCCCCCGGACGGTCTGAAGCGCTACTACGGCGAACATGACCCGACGGGGGTCGATTACCGGCGTTGCGCGCGATAAATCCCCCGACACCCTCTGCCGGAGCCCCAGCGCGACATCGGGCGCGACCGGCCCCGAGCGGGATGGCGAAAGCGATCGCTCCCAGGGGGGGTGAAATGCAGTCAACGCCCAAGCCCACCTCTGCTTCCCGCTTCGGAGCCGCGACCCATGTCGGCTCTCGCTGCGCGCGGGCCGTGCGCCGGGCACTCGCATCGAGGATCGTTCGCAACGCGGCCGGGTCGCTTGGTCCGCGGCGGCGTGAGGCGGTGATCAGCAGCCCTGACGTGTCCAGAGTCAGATCATCGACTTGAAGGCCGCCCTGGACCAACGGCATCGACGGGTTTGGGATCAGGATCGTGCGGTCCATCAGCGACCGCGTGGGTCAACCGGGATTGCCTCTTTCCGATACCGCCGGCGAATCCTCCTGTCCGGTCGGCTCGTCGATCTGGCAGCGCAATCCGACGCCCGCGGGGGCTCGTGATGTCGCTGCAGCCAAGCTCGCCCGCCAAGGTTCCCAGCCGGACCACGGCCGTGGCCCGAGCCGCTTTCCCCGGGGGCCGTGCCTGCGTGCGGCTCGGGGGATGAACTCGGCACCGTGTTCACCGACGCGCGGTTCACAGGCGCTGTTCTCTTCCCGCGGCCGCCCGGCCCAGGTCCTGCGTGTCCGCGCGGCCCCGGGGCGGGACGACGGCCTCAGGCAGCAAGGCCGATGTGCCATGCGCGGGACGCCTTGGCATCGACGTGTCGATGCCAAGGCACGAGGGTATGACAGGCAGCTTGACGCACCGCGCCTCGGCCCCTATCTGGTATGACCAAGGTATGAAAAACGTGAACGGGATGGATATCGCTCGCCCCAACGAGGGTCAGACCGGCTTCGAGCTCGTCTTCGCGTTCCTCCGCGAACGCCTGCTCGCCGGATCTCTGCGCCCGGGCGACCGCCTGCTGCCCGAGCGCGAGCTCGCCGCGCTGCTGGGCGTCAGCCGCCCCATCGTGCGCGAGGCCCTGCGCGCGCTGAATGCCCTGGGCATCGTGGAGATCCGCGAGCGGTCCGGGACGGTGGTCCGCACGCCCGACGTCACCGTTCTCAACGACTTCTTCGCCTTCGCCCTCGCCCAGCAGGACGGTCTCGCGGACGACGTGATGCAGGCGCGCATCGCGGTCGAATGCCAATCGATCCGGCTCGCCTGCGCGAGCGCGTCCGTCGCCGACCTCGAGCGCCTGCAGCGCGCGCTCCAGCGCATCGTCGAGACGATCGACGACCACGAGGCGGGCGGCGCGGCGGATTACGCCTTCCACCGGGCGATCGTCACCGCGGGGGGCTCGCGCACGCTCGGCGTCCTGCACGATGCCATGGCGCACGTCCTGATGCGCTCGCACATCGCGCGCCGCGAGCTCGTGCAGCTCGTCGCGCCGATGCGGGCCTACCTCATCGAGGACCACCGCCGGATCTTCGACGCGGTCGCGGCCCGCGATCCGGTCCGGGCCGACGCGGTTTTGCGCGAGCACTTCGCGATCGGCGACGACTTTCGCCGGCAGGCGGCCTTGGCCGTCGCCGCGCCCGCCCGCGCGACAGGGAGATGACGACGTGACGGACACCCAGCACGCGGCCTGCATCGGCTTCATCGGCCTCGGCACGATGGGGCGCGAGATGGCGCGCAACCTCCTCAGGGCCGGCCACGCCGTGCGGGCCTACGACGTGCGCGGGGAGGCCGTCTTGGAACTCGCGGCGGAAGGCGCCGTCGCGGCGACGAACCCGGCCGATGCCGCGCGGGGCGCGGAGATCGCCATCACGATGCTGCCCGACACGCCGCACGTCGAGGCGGTGATCTACGGCGAGCACGGCCTCCTCGCGGCCCCCCCGGCCGGCCGCGTCATCGTCGACATGAGCACGATCTCCCCCGTCGCCGTCCGGCGCATGGCGGCGGATCTCGCGGCGGTGGACGTCGCCTTCCTCGATGCCCCGGTCTCGGGCGGCCCCGTCGGGGCGAAGAACGCCGCACTCTCGATCATGGTCGGCGGCTCCGCCGAGGGCTTCGCCAAGGCCCGTCCCTACTTCCAGGCCATGGGCACCACGATCACCCATGTCGGCGACCCTGGCGCCGGTCAGGCGGTCAAGCTGTGCAACCAGCTCGTCTGCGGCATCAACATCCAGGCGATCTGCGAGGCGCTGGCGCTTGCCCGCGCCTCCGGCGTCGACCTCGAGCAGTTGCGGCACGTCCTGCTCGGCGGCTCCGCCGCCTCCTGGATGCTCGACCGGCTCGGCCCGCAGATGATCGAGGGCGACGCCTCGGCCGGCTTTCGCATCGACCTGATGCTGAAGGACCTGCGGCTCGTCCTCGAACAGGCCGGCGCGCTTGACGTGCCCCTCCCGGGGACCGCCCTCGTCACGAGCCAGTACATCGAGGCCCGCGCCCACGGCGAGGGGGCGAACGGGAACCAGGCCCTGTTTCGCGTCTACGACCGCATGACCGGCCGGATCGCGGGCTGAGAGAGGGAAATCGCCGGCCGTGGCCCTCACTCTCGACTTCGGCGCCGTCCTGGAGCGCTGGCCCAGCTTCCTCGACGGCGCGTGGCTCACCCTGGAGCTCGCCGGCATCGCGACGGTCGTGGGCGGTGCGCTGGGCGGCATCGCGGCGATCGGGCGGCGCAGCCGCTACGCCGCGCTCCGGCGGCTCTGCGAGGTCTATGTCGAGGCGATCCGCAACACGCCGCTCCTCGTCCAGATCTTCCTCGTCTATTTCGGCCTCGCCAGCCTCGGCTTCAAGTTCTCGGCCGTGACGGTGGCGGCGCTCGCGCTCACCATCAACGTCGGCGCCTACACCACCGAGATCGTGCGCGCAGGGCTCGACGCCATTCCCCGCGGCCAGATCGAGGCGGCCGAGGGTCTCGCCCTGTCCCGGGCGCAGATCTACCGCCACGTCGTCCTGCTGCCGGCGATCGAGCGCGTCTATCCGGCACTGACCAGTCAGTTCGTGCTCCTGATGCTCGCGTCGTCCGTCACCTCGCAGATCTCCGCCGAGGAGCTGACCGCCGTCGCGAACTACGTCCAGTCCGACACCTACCGGGCCTTCGAGACCTACATCGTGGTGGCCCTGTTCTACGTCGCCCTCTCGTTCCTGATGCGAGCGGGTTTCTGGGGCTTGAGCTTCGTCCTGTTCCCGCGCCGCCGGCGCCTCGGCACCCCGCTGTGAGGCGCTCGCGATGACCGGCTCCCTCAACGCCAACCACCTGCTCTTCCTCGGCCAGGGCGCGCTCTGGACGGTGGGGCTCTCGCTCATCGCCCTCCTCGGCGGCGGCGGCGTCGGCTTCCTGATCGCGCTGTGCCGGGTCTCGGGGCTCCGCGCGGTGCGCGTCGCGAGCGGCGCCTACGTCCAGCTCGTCCAGGGCACGCCGCTGCTCGTCATCATGTTCCTGACGTTCTTCGGCCTGCCGCCGCTGGGCCTGAGCGTCTCGCCGCTCGCGGCGGCCGGCGCCTCGCTCACGATCTACGTCGGGGCCTATCTGGGCGAGATCTGGCGCGGCGCGATCCAGTCCGTGCCCCGCCCGCAATGGGAGGCGGCCGAGGGCCTCGCCCTCTCGCGCACCCAGCGCATGGCCAAGGTCATCCTGCCCCAGGCGGTCCGGATCGCGACGCCGCCGACGGTCGGCTTCATGGTGCAGATCGTGAAGAACACCTCGCTCGCCTCCGTCGTCGGCTTCGTCGAGCTGGCGCGCGCCGGACAGATCATCAACAACTCGCTGTTCGAGCCCTTCCTGATCTACGCGATCGTCGCGCTCGTGTACTTCGTCCTGTGCTTCCCGCTGTCGCGCCTCAGCCTGCGCCTCGAGCGGCGGGGCGCGCGCGGGCGCACCACCCTCATGCCGGCCTGACGGAGACGCTGCGCCATGCTCAACCAAGCGACCGGCACGTCCCCCGATCCCGTCGTCACCTTGCGCGACGTCCACAAGAGCTTCGGGCCCCTCAAGGTGCTCGAGGGCGTGTCGTTCGAGGTCCCGCGCGGGACCGTGACGGCGATCATCGGCCGCTCGGGATCCGGCAAGTCGACGGCGTTGCGCTGCATCGACCGCTTCGAGACCATCGACCGGGGCGAGATCCGCGTCTGCGGCCACCGCGTCGACGCGCCGGGGCTCGACCTGCGGCGCCTGCGCCAGGACGTCGGCATCGTCTTCCAGAGCTACAACCTGTTCCCGCACCTCACCATCGAGCAGAACATCACCCTCGCGCCGACCGCGGTGAAGGGGATGCCGCGCGCGCAAGCCCGCGCGCTCGCCGCCGAGGTGCTGGCCCAGGTCGGGCTCGGCGACAAGCTCCAGGCCTATCCCGAGCAGCTCTCCGGCGGGCAGCAGCAGCGGGCCGCGATCGCCCGTTCCCTCGCCATGCGGCCGAAGGTGATGCTGTTCGACGAGGTGACCTCGGCCCTCGATCCGGAACTGACCGGCGAGGTCCTGAAGGTCATCGAGGTGCTCGCCGCGTCGGGCATGACGATGGTCATGGTCACGCACGAGATGGGCTTCGCCCGCGGCATCGCCGACGAGGTGGTGTTCATGCATCGCGGACGGGTCCACGAGCGGGGTCCGGCCGCGATGCTCGGAGCCCCGACCACGCCGGAGCTGAGGCAGTTCGTGGGCTCCGGTCTCTAGAACCAAGAACCACGACGCAACAGGGAGACGACCATGGGACGCCCGCTTCTCGCCGCACTCGCCGCGGCCGCCGCGCTGGCCGCTGCGCACGGCACCGCACGCGCCGACCTCCTCGACGACGTCATGAAGGCGAAGAAGATCAGGGTCGCCACCGACCTCGCGATCCCGCCCTCGGGCATGATCGACGCGAACCTGAAGCCGATCGGCTCGGACGTCGAGACGGCCCAGCTCCTCGCCAAGGATCTCGGCCTCGAGCTCGAATTCGTCCAGACGACCGGGGCGACCCGCATCCCGAACGTCCAGACGAGCAAGGCGGACCTCATCGTCTCGACGCTCTCCGTCACGCCGGAGCGCGCCAAGGTGATCGACTTCACCAAGCCCTACGCGGCGCTGCAGTCGGTCGTCGGCTGCCTGACGGCGATGCAGGCGAAGGACTGGCCCGACCTGAAGGGCAAGACGATCGCGGTGTCGCGCGGGACGACGCAGGACACCACGCTCACGAACATGCGCGACCGCGACCTCAAGATCGCGCGCTACGACGACGACGCGACGATGGTCACCGCCGCGGTGTCGGGACAGGCCGACTGCGTCGCGACCTCGGCCACGATCGTGGGCCAGATCGGCGTGAAGAACCCATCGCGCGCCTTCGAGCCGAAGGTGCCGATCACGACCTTCGACCTCGCGATGGGCGTGCGCAAGGGCGAGCCTCGGCTCGTCGAGAGGCTGAACGCCTGGATCGCCGACAACCTCCGGAACGGCAAGCTCAACGCGATCTACAAGAAGTACCACGGCGCCGAGCTGCCGCCCGAGATGCGCGGCTCGTGACACCGCGGGCTGTGACCGCCAACCGGGCCGCGGCGCTGCTGCCCCGGCCCGCCACCAACGGAGTGACGTGACATGCGGCTCGTGATCGGATCGGACCATGCCGGCTGGATGCTCAAGGGAGCCGTGATCGACCACGTGCGCGCCCTCGGGCACGAGGTCATCGACGTCGGCTCGTTCGACGACCAACCCGTCGACTTCCCCGACATCGCCCGCGAGGTCGCCCGCAAGGTGACCTCGGGCGAGGCGGATCGCGGCCTTATGGTCTGCGGCACCGGAGTCGGCGCCTCGATCGCGGCGAACAAGATGAAGGGCATCCGCGCCGCGGTGTGCCACGACATCCATTCGGCCCATCAATGCGTCGAGCACGACGACGTCAACGTCATGTGCATCGGCGCCCAGATCGTCGGGCCCTGGCTCGCCAAGGACCTGATTGCCTCCTACCTCCAGGCCGAGTTCTCCACCGACGCGGATTTCCGCCGCCGGGTCGAGAAGCTTCACGCCATGGACGCGGAAGGCTGAGGAGGCGGGATCGATGATCCTCGTCTTCGGCTCGATCAACGTCGATCTCGTGGCCGAGGTCGCGGCGATCCCGCGTCCCGGCGAGACGGTCCTGTCGCCGGGCTACGCCACCCTGTTCGGCGGCAAGGGCGCGAACCAGGCCGTCGCCGCCTCCCGCGTCTCGGCGCCGAGATCCGTGGCGATGGTCGGCCGCGTCGGCGACGACGCCTTCGGCCGGATGTCGAGGGACAATCTCGCGGCGAACGGCGTCGACGTCGCTCGCGTGACCGTCGGACCGGAGGCGACCGGCTGCGCCTTCATCACCGTCGACGCGCAGGGCGAGAACGCTATCACGGTGGCGAGCGGCGCCAACGCGGCGCTGAGCGCGGGGGCCCTCACGGAGGTCCCCGCTGCGGCGACGCTGATTCTTCAGATGGAGGTGCCCCTCGCCGCATCGCACGAGGTTGCGCGGCGGGCGCGGATGTCGGGCGGGCGCGTGCTCTGGAACCTCGCTCCCGTGCCCGCGACGCTCGACCGCGACGATCTGCGCGCGCTGCTGGCGGTGACGGACGTCCTCGTCGTCAATGAGCACGAGGCCCGCGCCGCGGCCGCATGCCTGGGGCGCGAGGAATCGAGCAGCGAGGCCGCAGCCGGGCTCCTGGCCGAGGCGGGCGGCGCGGTCTGCGTCCTCACGGCCGGCGCCCGGGGAGCCGTCGCGCTCCATCCGGGCGGCGCGCGGACGGTCGCGGCGGCCGCATCGATTCGGCCCGTCGACACCACGGGGGCAGGCGACACCTTCGTGGGTATTCTCGCAGCGGCCCTCGACGAGGGCCGGAGCTGGCCCTCGGCACTGGCCCGGGCCTGTCGAGGAGCCTCGCTCGCCTGCCTCACCCCGGGGGCGCAGACGGGCATGCCGACCGCCGGCATGCTGATCGCCGATCCCGTCGATCCCTCCGACCCGTCGTGAGCGCCGACCGGAGGGCTCGCGCCGCCGGACGCCGCGCAGCTGGAGTCTGGCGCGAGCAGCCGCTCCAGGCTCTTCAAGGCGAGCGACAATCCGGTCACCGTCCGTCCGACCTGATCGTGCAACGCGCGCGATCCGGCGCTGTTCGTTCTCCTGGGCCTCGCCGAGGCGGCGCAGCAACTCCTGCCGCTCGGCCTCGCCACGCTTGCGCGGTCCGATGTCCGACACGACGCCGTAGAACAGGCCGGTCGGGGTCTCGTCGGGCAGCCGGGGTCGCGCAGGATCGCGCTGACGGCATTGGTGGCGAGCCGGACCGACAGGACGCAGCGGAGGCGTCCGTCCCGGGGGACGGGCACGCGCAGCGCGACGAGGCGCTTGCCCGAGATCGACCCGACCGGTCCGATGCCGCCGATGACGGCGCGATGGATCCGCACGACCGTATCGAAGCTCTTGCGATCGGCCGTCGGGCCGAGCTCCTCGTCGAGGGAGCGGAGCAGGGTGACGACCCGGGTGCCTTCGGGCCCGGCGAGCTCGACGGTCGCCCACAGCGGATGCGACTGTCGCAACCGCTCGGCCTCGGTGTAGAGCGCGACGAGGTCCGGTCCGTGGAGCGTGGCCGAGGCAGCCTCGGTCTCGAGGATGGAGATCTGCGCGGCGATGTCGGAGGCGACGCGCTCGGCCGCGCGGGTCCCGTCGGGGTTGAAGCGGGCGACCGACGAGGGCGGCTCGAGCTGGGCGTGGGCCAGGTAGGGCGCGGCGTACTCAGCCTCGACCACCTTGGCGGCCCGCGCGAAGGCGCCGGCGACGTCACCCTCCGCTTCCGCGGCGTGACCGGCCTCCGCCGGGGCCTACAGCGCCGCGAGCAGGCCGTCGGAGGTGAAGCCGGCCGCGACGGTGATCGAGCCCGATCGGTTTCAGGGCGCTCCGGCGCAATGTCAGCGCCCCGACCGCCTTGCGCGCGCGCCACCAGCTGTCGGCGGCGACCGCGACGGCACCGGGCAGGCGGTGGACCGAGTGCATGCCGGGCATCGCGCGCACCGCCGCCTCGTTGTCGAGCCCGACCGGCTCCGTGCCGGGATGCGGCGCGTGCGCCACCGCGGCGGAGAGCATGCCCTCGACCGTCTGATCGACGGCGTAGACGGCCCGGCCCGTCGACTTGTCGCGCACGTCGATCCGGGCCACCGGCTTGCCGACATCGCGGAAGGTTTCGGCGTCGCGCAGGGCTGGGGATTCGTTCGGCTCGAGCGCCATCGCGTCGGCGGCGAGCGCCCCGTAGGCGAGGATGCGGCCGGCCGCGGCACGGACCGCGGTGCCGTCGCGGGTGGTGAGCTCGGCCGGCTGCACCTTGAGGCGCGCCGCCAGCGCGCATCAGCATGTCGCGGGCGGTGGCGCCGAGCTGGCGCATCAGCGGGTCGCTGGAGCGCGTCGAGACGCTGCCGCCGGACATGCGGATGCCGTTGATCCCCCCGCGTAATCCGGCCCGGGCGGGGCGCACTCGACCACGAAGCGCGCCGGATCGACGTCGAGTTCCTCGCCGACGATCTGGATCATGCCGGTGGCGACGCCCTGGCCGCCCTCGACGAAGGGCGAGAGGAAGCGCACCGTGCCGTCGGGCCGGATCTCCAGGAAGGCCGGGACGCGGGGGGCCGGGCATTTGCGCGATGGCGCCGGCGCCTTCCGCCGGCCCCTGTGCCTCGGCGCGCACCCGGTGGGGAGGCGCGATGCTGAGCACCAGGGCACCGGCCGCGGCGCCGAGGAGATTGCGGCGCGAGAGGTTCACGGGGCCGGCGGGAGCCCGGGATGGCGTGCGCAGGATCCGATCCATGATCGCCTCCCCTCACGCCGCGGCGTGCCGCACGGCGGCGGCAATGGCGTTGCAGGTGCCGCAGCGGCACAGGTTGGTCATCGCGCTGGCAATGTCGTCGTCGCTGGGCTTGGGCGGCTCGCGCGGCAGCGCGGTCGCGGCCATCACCCGGCCCGACTGGCAGTAGCCGCATTGCGGCACCGGGGCGGCGATCCAGGCCCCGACCACCCTGCGGCCGACCGGATCGGCCCCCGCCGCCTCGATCGTCTCGACCTTGGCGTTGCCGACGGAATCCACCGTGACCTGGCACGAGCGCGTCGCCTGCCCGTCCATCAGCACGGTGCAGGCGCCGCATTGCGCGATGACCGGCGCGGCGAAGTCCGGGCTGTCGGCCGCACGGCCCCTGGCGCACGCCGCTCCGGCCAGTCTGAAAACGGAACCGCAGCGGCTTTGAGCCCCGCCAGGGATCCCCGGGCGATGGCCCCGAGGAAGATCCGGTTGTAACGATCGGAACTATGCGTTCTCCGGGGTCGCAACCGGCCGGCGAGGAAGGTCGGCCCCGGCCACGTCTCGCCGCCGTGGCCGAGCTGCGGCTATCGCAAAGGGCGCCGAGGACCGGATCACGAAAGGCGAGGAACGCCACGGGGAACATGGGAACACCGGTCCTCCCGGACCGACAAAAGGCGTTCGGTTCCAAAGATCTACTGGAGCGGGCGATCGGGATCGAACCGACGACATTCAGCTTGGGAAGCTGACGTTCTACCACTGAACTACGCCCGCGTCGGGGATCGTCATACGGGGTCGCCCCGGCGCTGTCCACCCTGAAATGCCGCGCTCGCCGGGAGGGTCCGGGTCAGCGCTCCATGCGGCCGGATTGCGCGGTGCCCGGGTCGCCGCCGCCGGCGCCGAAGAGCTTGCGCAGGAAGCCCGGGGCGATCGCCGAGAGCGGGTTGACGCTGATGTTGGGCGCGCTCATCGCGCCGGCGACCCGGAAGTTGATGCCGAACAGGCCCTCGTTGTGGCCGCCGCCCAGCAGGGGGCCGAAGATCGGCACCTGCGACACCACGTTGTTGAGGCCGTAGAGCGGCACGAAGGTGCCGGAGACGTCGGTGCGGTCCTTGCCCGTGTCGATCCAGCCGCCGAGGGTGAAGCCGATCGCCGGGCCGGAGATCGCGGCTTCCGAGAAGGCGATGCGGGTGCCGTTGCGCTGGAAGGCGGCGCGCAGGCGGTCGAAGCCGACGTCGTTGGCGTCGCTGCGTCGGTCCTCGGTCTCGCCCTGGGCCATGATCCGGCCGAGCGCCGGCTCGTTGCGCAGCGCGAAGGAGCGGACCTGCACGAGGCCGGTCTGCGGCCCGTCGTTCATCGTCATCTGCAGCGACAGGGACCCGCCCTGCATGCGCTTGTAGATGTCGAGGAAGCGCAGGGCCGCGCCAGCGTCGGTGGTCTCGGCGTTGAGCACCGGCGGGGTGGTGCGATCGGGCTTGGCCACTTCGAGGCTCACCCCGGCCGAGCGCAGGCGGCCCTGGATCCGGGCCTGGCGGACGTCGTCGCCGCGCAGGGACAGCTTGAGCGTCGCGTTGGTCAGTGCCTCCTCGTTGAAGCCGGTCAGGATCGCGAAGCTGAGATCGGCCTCGACGTCGCGGGCAGGGCCGTCCTTGCCGCCCTTGCGCGGCGGCGCGGTCAGCGCCCGCAGGAACGGCCGGGCATCGGCGACGCCGCCCTTGGCGCTGACCCGGTAGCCGTTGCCGCTGCGCTCGACCCGGGCGCGGATGTCGTCGCCCGGCGACAGCTTGAGGCTAGTGAGGTCGGCCGATTCGAAGCCGCCCTCGGGGTTGAGCGAGGCGCTGCCGCGCAGCTGCACCGGGCCGGAATCGAGCGCGATGTCGCGCAGGTCGCTGCCCTGGCCGGTCTCGGTGAGGGACAGGGTGAGGCGGCCCGGCTTGCCGGCGGGCTTGGTCCAGCCCGGCAGGAGCCCGTCGACGCTCGCCCGGGCGAGGTCGGCCTCGACCCGGATCGGGTTCTTGCCCGGCCGGCCGACCGGCACGACGAAGCGGGCGTTGACGGGACCGGCGAGCTGGGGCGCGCTCGGAAGGCCTTTGCGGGCGCGGGCCGCGTCGTCGAGGGCCATCGTCACCACCGCCTCGCCCGGCGCGCCGGCCTTCGACTGGTGCAGATCGACGGTCAGGGGCGCCCCGGCGAGCCGCCCGTCGCCCTTGAGGCTGAAGCCGGTGCGGTCGTAGGCGATCGCGAAGCGGCCGTTCTCGAGCCGCTCCTTGCCGACGAGGCGCTCGGCGGCGATGTCGGTCAGGGTGCCGCTGAGGGTCACCGGCAGGTCGGCGATGTCGGGCACCGCCTCGAGGGAGAGGGGGAAGTCGATGCGCAGGTCGGCCTGGCCCCGCAGGGTCGCTGGATCGAGCTCGGCGCCCGACAGCGAGCGGAACAGCTTGGTCTGGAGCAGCGAGGCGAGCGCGTCGGCGCCGCCGGTGAGGCGAAGCCCGATCTGGGCCGAGACGTCGTGCGGCACCGCGTCCTTGATGACGAACGAGCCGTCCTGCAGGGACAGGGCCCGGCCGTCCGGCATCCGGATCTCGGCGGTCGCCCCGCGGATGGTGGTGTTGCGCCCGGTGACGAGCCCGGAGACCCGGGCGCGGGAGAGCGGCGGCGCGTCGGGCGAGATCGCGAGCCCGCCCTCGCTCACCGCGAAGGCGATCCGCACCGCCTGGTCGGGCATCGGCTCGCCGCGGGCGGCGGCGGCGAACTCGGCCATGCTCATGTCGACCACGATGTCGAGGCTGTCGAGCCGCCCGGCCCGCAGGTTGTCGACGAGGTAGGTGCGGATCGGCGGCGCGACGTTCTCCGGCCAGAGCCGCAGGGCGGCGCGCCCGTCGGTGCGCTCGGCGGTGATGCGCAAGGTGAGCCCGCCCTCGTCGGCCCTCGTGCCCAGCGTGCCGCTGATCGTGCCGCGGACGGTCTCGCCCGAGAGCGTGAGCCCGTCGATCCTCACGCCGTCGTCGCGGCCGGACAGGCGGGCCTCGACCTTGGCGATCCTGACCGGGCCGTCGCCGGCGGTCGCCCCCCGCAGCACCGCGTCGGCGCCCGACAGCGCCGCGGTCCAGCCGGCGCCGGTGCCGTCCGGCGCCGCCACCCACTCGCCGGCGAGGCGCACGCGGTTGCCGGCGCCGCGATAGTCGAGGGAATCCACCTTGAGCGCCCGGCGGGCCTCGTCCCAGGCGGCGTCGACCGTCACCGCCTCGATCGTCACCGGGTTGAAGTCCTTCTCCTCGATGAGAAGGTTGCCCTCGCTGGTGGTCAGGCGCAGCGTCATCCCGTCGAGGCGCGCGCCGTGCATCGCCACCTGGGCCCGGCCGGAGAGCTTCAGGTCGGTGGTCAGCGGTAGGCGCGACTGGCCGGAGAGCAGCAGCAGGTCGGGGGCGGGCAGGTCGTCGAGGGTGAGCACGCCGTGCCGTCCGCCGTCCGGCGCCTGCTCGACGTCGCCGCCGAAGCGCCAGGGCCCGTGCGGGCCGACGATGCGCATCTCGAACACCCGGGCGGGCCGGGTCGCGTCGCGGTTGAACAGCCCGTCGACCCGCGGGAACACCACGCGCTCGGCGCCGGATTCGTCGAGCAGCGTCAGGCGGGCATTGGTCAGGCGGGCGCGGTCGAGGCTGCCGATCACCCCGGCCGGGTCGAGGACCAGGCTCAGGATCGACGCCACGGTGGCGGAGACCGGGGAGACGGTGCCGCGGGCCGCCGCCACCGCCGGCGGGGTGTGGGGCTTCACCTCGGCCGGGTCGTTGGAGGCCGCGAAGGCGATCGAGCCGTCGTGGTGCAGGAGCGCGCGCAGCTGCAGGTCGCGGAACTCGACCGAGCGGGCCTGGACCGACAGGCCGAGCAGCGACCACAGGTCGATGGCGACGACCGCGAGGGGCGCCCGCACCACGAGGTCGCCCTCCGGGTTGCGGATGTCGAGGCCGGTGGTGCGCAGGGCCAGCGCCCCGTCGCGGTCGATCTCGACGGCGCTGTCGTGCAGGGACACGTTCCAGCCCGGGCCGAGGCGCTCGGCGATCCCCGCCGCCACCCGCGGCTCGAGCCAGGAGAAGCTCATCGGCCCGCTGGCGAGGCGCAGGTAGGCGAGGCCGAGACCGATCGCGAGGAGGAGCACCGCCGCGAGCTTCAGCCACAGCACGCCGCGCAGGCAGGTCCGTAGCAGCGACCGGGGCGCGGCCTTGATCCGCGCGGCGCAGGCCTCCGGGCCGTCGCGGCCCGGTTCGGTGGCGTGGTCCATGCCTGGTGTCGCTCGGCCTGTCGTCACTCGTCCGCCGCTGATCCGGGCCGATGAGGCCCTCGCCGATGATGGCCCGATCCGGTGACCGGAGGGTAACCTCCTGTCGCTAATCCGTCGGACGCGTCGAGGTCCCCTCCCCGCCGGGGGCCTCCCCCAGAGGCACACCATCAATCGGCCGAAAGGAAGGCACGATGGCGCTGAACCCGGGCGACCCCGCCCCCGATTTCTCCCTGCCGGCGACCGGCGGCGAGACCGTGAGCCTCGCCGGCCTGAAAGGCCGCAAGGCCGTGCTGTACTTCTACCCCAAGGACGACACCAGCGGCTGCACCCTGGAGGCCCAGGCCTTCAACGGCCTGCGGCAGGCCTTTGCCGAGGCCGACACGGCGGTGATCGGCGTCTCGCCCGACCCGATGAAGAGCCACGACAAGTTCCGGGCGAAGTACGAGCTCGCATTCCCGCTCGCCTCGGACGAGACCAAGGCGATGCTCGAGGCCTACGGCGTCTGGGCCGAGAAGAGCATGTACGGCCGCAAGTACATGGGCGTCGAGCGCACCACCGTCCTGATCGACCGCGACGGCACGATCGCGAAGGTCTGGCAGAAGGTGAAGGTGCCGGGCCACGCCGACGCGGTGCTGGAGGCGGCGCGGGCGCTGTGAGACGCGTGGCGTCAATCCGGGCGAACCGCCCGACGGGACTGGAACCTCGGGTCATACCGGGGCCGCGACAGCGGAACCCCGGGGATGACGCCGAGGACGGGCCATGCCGCTCCGAGACGTCCGGTCGCGCCCGCCCTTGAAACATCCTTAACCTTAACCCGCGACGGTCTGCATCAGGTTACCGGACCGTCCCGATGCTCCCTCCCCGCCTCCAGTCCCTCGCCGCCGCCTTCCTGCCGCCCGCGCGCAACTCCGCCCGCACCTCCGGCGGCCCGGATCGGATCTGGGTGGTGCGGCGCAGGACGCTGGCGTTCGCCGCCCTCGCCTTCGGGGCGCTCTCGCTCTGGGCCAGCGCGGCGACCTGGTTCATCGTGTTCCGCGACGAGGCGCTCGCCCGGTTCATGGAGCGCCAGAGCGCGATGCAGTACGCCTACGAGGAGCGCATCAGTGCCCTGCGGGCCCGCCTCGACCGGGTCGCGACGCAGAAGCTCCTGGAGCAGGACGGGGTCGAGACGCGGCTCGCCGACATCGCCGGCCGCCAGGTCGCGCTGGAGAGCCGCCAGGCGATGCTCGCGGGCCTCGCCGAGCAGGCCGGCATCGCGGCGGGCGAGGACGGGTCGGCGCTCGCCGGCGCCTGGACCGCCCGCGAAACCAGGCCGCTGCCGTCCCCGCCCGCGCAGGTCCCGGTTTCCCCGACGCCCGAATCCCTCGGATTGCGCACGGAGGCCGACGCGATCGCGCCCGCCCCCTCCCCCGGGCTGTCGACCCGGATGGCGATGCTGGAACACGCCCTCGACGGGTTCGAGGCGCGCCAGAGCCTGACGGTCGGGCGCCTCGCGGCCCGCAGCCGCAGCGAGGCGGCGCGCCTGCGGAGCGTGATGGCCGAGACCGGGCTCGACGCGCGGCGCTTCGCCGCCGCCCGTACCGGCGGGATCGGCGGGCCGCTGGTGCCGGCCGGGTCGGGCCCGTTCGAGACCGCGGTGCTGCAGGCCCAGCACGATCTCGGCGAGCGCGACGGCCTGCGCAAGATTGTCGGGACGCTGCCGCTGCGGCGGCCGGTCGCGGTCGATGGCGGGCTGTCGAGCACCTTCGGCTACCGGGCCGACCCGTTCACCCGCGGCCTGGCGCTCCATACCGGGATCGACCTGCGCTCGGATCACGGCGCTCCGGCGCGGGCGACCGCCGCCGGCACGGTGACCCAGGCGGAGTACGCCGGCGGCTACGGCAACCTGGTCGAGATCGATCACGGCCACGGCCTCGCGACCCGCTACGCCCACCTCTCGGCGATCACGGTGGTGCCCGGCCAGACCGTGGCGGCGGGACAGGTGGTCGGCCGTGTCGGATCCACCGGCCGCTCGACCGGCACGCACCTGCATTACGAGACCCGCATCGACGGCGAGCCGGTCGATCCGCAGCGCTTCCTGCGGGCCGGCGCGCGGCTGGCGGCGCGCTGAGCACCGGGCGGGACAAGCCTATCCCTCGGCGGCTCCGGTCGTGGCGTCGGCGGGAGCCGGAACGGGAGCCTTGGCCGGGATGTGGGCCGATGCCGCCTCCTCGGGCTGCGCCTGCGCCGCGGCGGGATCGCGCCGGCCGTCCTGCTCGGCCCGCAATTCGCGCTCGGCGAGGAGCCAGAACTGGATCTCGAACCCGTCCGGGCGGTGGTTGCGCTCCCAGATGTCGTAGGCGCGGGCCCGGATCGCCGCCAGGGGAATCTCACGCATCGCGAAACATACCTCTTCCACGCCCCCGCACCGTGCCGCACGGCACAACGGGGTTTCTATACCGTGGCTCGGTATCACTGTCGCGACGGAACGGCCGCTCTCGCCGCCGGTCCCGATCGTTTCGATAACCTATGTTGACCCCGAGCGACGCCCGGGGGCCGGCGGCGTCAGACCAGCCGGCTCTGCTCGATCGCCGCGGCGACGAAGCTCTGGAACAGCGGGTGCGGCTCGAACGGCCGCGACTTCAGCTCCGGGTGGAACTGCACGCCGATGAACCAGGGGTGGCCCACCACCTCGACGGTCTCGGGCAGGAGCCCGTCCGGCGACAGGCCGGCGAAGCGCATGCCCTTGGCCTCGAGCCGCTCGCGATAGGCCATGTTGACCTCGTAGCGGTGGCGGTGGCGCTCGGCGATGCGGGTGCCGCCGTAGATCTTGGCGATCTGCGATTCGGGCGCCAGCGCCGCCGTGTAGGAGCCGAGCCGCATCGTGCCGCCGAGATCGCCCTCGGCGATGCGCCGCTCGAGCTCGTTGCCGCGCATCCACTCGGTGAGGAGGCCGACCACCGGCTCCGGCGTCGGGCCGAACTCGGTCGAGTTGGCGTCGGCGATGCCGGCGAGCGAGCGCGCCGCCTCGACCACCGCCATCTGCATGCCGAAGCAGATGCCGAAATACGGGATCTTGCGCTCGCGGGCGTAGCGGGCGGCGCGGATCTTCCCCTCCGCCCCGCGCTGGCCGAAGCCGCCCGGCACCAGGATGCCGTTGAGGCCCTCCAGGAACGGGCCCGGATCCTCACGCTCGAACACCTCGGCCTCGATCCACTCCAGGTTGACCTTGACCCGGTTGGCGATCCCGCCGTGGTTCAGCGCCTCGATCAGCGACTTGTAGGCGTCCTTGAGGCCCGTGTACTTGCCCACGATGGCGATCGAGACCTCGCCCTCCGGGCTCTTGATCCGGCCGACGATGTCGCGCCAGCGGTCGAGCTTCGGCTCGGGACCGGTCTCGAGGCCGAAATGCGCCAGCACCTCGCGGTCCAGGCCCTCCTCCTTGTAGGAGAGCGGCACCTCGTAGATCGTGCCGACGTCGCGCGCCTCGATCACCGCCGTCTCGCGCACGTTGCAGAACTGGGCGAGCTTCCGGCGCTCCTCGCGCGGGATCGGCCGGTCGCAGCGGCAGAGCAGGATGTCGGGCTGGATGCCGATCGAGCGCAGCTCCGCCACCGAGTGCTGGGTCGGCTTGGTCTTCAGCTCGCCGGCGGACGGGATGTAGGGCAGCAGCGTCAGGTGGACGTAGGCACAGGTGCCCCGCGGCAGCTCCTGCCCGAGCTGGCGGATCGCCTCGAAGAACGGCAGGCCCTCGATGTCGCCGACGGTGCCGCCGATCTCGACCAGCACGAAGTCGTAGGCGTCGTTGCCGTCGAGGACGAATTCCTTGATGGCGTTGGTGACGTGCGGAATCACCTGGATGGTCGCGCCGAGATAGTCGCCCCGCCGCTCCTTGGTGATGATGTCGAGGTAGATCCGGCCGGTCGTGATGTTGTCGGCCCGCGTCGCCGGCACGCCGGTGAAGCGCTCGTAATGGCCGAGATCGAGATCGGTCTCGGCGCCGTCGTCGGTGACGAAGACCTCGCCGTGCTGCGTCGGGCTCATCGTGCCCGGATCGACGTTGAGGTAGGGGTCCAGCTTGCGCAGGCGGACCTTGTAGCCGCGGGCCTGGAGCAGGGCCGCGAGGGCGGCGGAAGCGAGACCCTTGCCGAGCGAGGAGACCACGCCGCCGGTGATGAAAACATACCGCGTCATGGGACGTGCTCCATACACAGGCGTGGCCGGGTTGCCAAACGCCGCCAGCTCAACGGGGTCATGTCCGGGCGGCAGGGCCGGCCGGATTCACAGGATCTTTCGGGAGAGAGGGGCGGCGCGGGGGGCGCCGCCGGACTCACGCGTCGCCTCAGCGCGATTGGGGAGCCGCGGGAGCGGCCGGGGCGGCGGGCGCCGCCGGTGCCTGGGTCGCGGGCGCGTCGCCCTGCTGCTGACGCAGCTGGTCGAGGACGTTGCCGGTCGCGGGAGCACCGGTCTGGCCCGCCGGGGCCCGGTTGCCGGCGCCGTCGAAGATCGAGCGCGGGCCCGCTCCCCGGTGCGACATGATCGCCAGGATCATGCTGGTGGTGAAGAACAGGGCCGCCAGGATCGCGGTGGCGCGGGTCAGCGCGTTGGCCTGGCCGCGGCCGGTCATGAAGCCCTGCGTGCCGCCCCCGCCGCCGAGGCCGAGGCCGCCCTCGGAGCGCTGCAGCAGCACCACGCCGATCAGGGCGAGGACGATGATCAGGTGGACGACGATCAGGACGGTCTGCATCGGGCTTCCGGGCCGGCCGCGAACGGCCGCCAACGTGGCAACGGCCGGCACGCGGGACGCGTCCGGACCTCCAATTCCGGGCGCTCCTATACGAGAAGTGCGCCCGCGCCAAGGGTGATGGGTGGAATGAAGGTTCCGCGCGAGGCGCGGGATGAACCCTCTCCCTATAGAGGCAGGGCTGTCCCGGGAAAAGAATGGCGCGGGAACCCTCCTCTCCCCGTGGGCGGGGAGAGGCCTTCACCCCCCTTGTCGGGGGTGAAGGAAGCCTGCAGGGCGCGGGTGAGGGGGTCTCGACGCGTGAGGCTCCTCCGGAAACACCCCCTCACCCCCGCTCCAGCTGCGCCTCCGCTTGCCGTGTCCCCTGGACGGCGACACGGCCCTCTCCCCGCCCGCGGGGAGAGGAGAGAACCTGCGCCTCTTCCTTCCCGGACAGCCATGCCGCAGAGGGGAAGGATTCTGACGGTTCGCCTCACGCCTTCGCCGGGAACCCTTCCTCGAACCGCACCGCCTCGCCCCGCGACGGCTCCGCGAGCGAGCCCTCCCACATCACCGCCTGGCCGCGCACCACCGTCCCGACCGGCCAGCCCGTGACCTCGCGGCCGTCATGAGGCGTCCAGCCGCACTTCGAGGCGATCCACGCATTGGTGATGGTCTCGCGGCGCTTGAGGTCCACGACCGTCACGTCGGCGTCGTAGCCGACCGCCAGGCGCCCTTTGCGGGCGATGCCGAAGATGCGCTTCGGCCCGGCGCTGGTGAGGTCGACGAAGCGCTGCAGCGACAGCCGGCCGGCGGCGACGTGGTCGAGCATCACCGGCACCAGGGTCTGCACGCCGGTCATGCCCGAGGGCGAATCCGGATAGGCCTTCCGCTTCTCCTCGAGGGTATGGGGCGCGTGGTCGGAGCCGAGCACGTCGGCGACACCCTGCGACAGGCCCCACCACAGCCCGTCGCGGTGGCTCGCGTCGCGCACCGGCGGGTTCATCTGCACCAGCGTGCCGAGGCGGGCATAGGCCTCATCGCCGTCCAGCGTCAGGTGATGGGGCGTCAGCTCGCAGGTCGCGACGTCCTTGTGCTCGGCCAGGTAGCGCATCTCCTCCTTGGTGGAGATGTGCAGGATGTGGATGCGCGCCCCGGTCTCGCGGGCGATGCGCACCAGCCGCTCGGTCGCCTTCAGCGCTGCTTCCGGCGAGCGCCAGACCGGGTGGGAGGACGGATCGCCCGGCACCCGCAGGCCCTTGCGGTCGCGCAGCATCGCCTCGTCCTCGGCGTGGAAGGCCGAGCGGCGGCGGGTGCGCTTCAGGATCTCGGTGATGCCGGCATCGTCCTCGACGAGGAGGGAGCCGGTGGAGGAGCCGATGAACACCTTGATGCCGGCCGCCCCCGGCAGGCGCTCGAGCTCGGCGACGTCCCGCGCGTTCTCGTGCGTGCCCCCGACCCAGAACGCGAAGTCGCAATGCATCCGGTGATGGGCGCGCTTCAGCTTGTCGTCGAGGGCGTCGGGATCGGTCGTCTGCGGCACGGTGTTGGGCATCTCGAACACCGTGGTGACGCCGCCCATCACGGCGGCGCGCGACCCCGTTTCCAGGTCCTCCTTGTGGTCGAGGCCCGGCTCGCGGAAATGGACCTGGCTGTCGATCACGCCGGGCAGGAGGTGGAGGCCCCGGCAATCGAGGGTGCGGCCGGCCGACGCCTGCGACAGGTCGCCGATCGCGGCGACGCGCCCGGCCGTCACCCCGATATCGGCCAGGCCCTCGCCGTCGTGGTTGACCACGGTACCGCCGCGCAGGAGGAGGTCGAAGCTCTGGCTCATCGGTCGCAATCCTCGTCCGCAATCCGCGTTCGCAATCTGCGTTCGCTCTGGGCCCCGATTGAGGGCCGGGCGCAGGCGGCTTATGTCACCCCCGCCCGCGGTTCAAGCAAAGGACCCCCGATGCCGCTTGCCCACCTGCCGGACCGTGCCCTCGTGGCGGTGACCGGCGCCGACGCGTCGAGCTTCCTCCAGGGTCTCGTGACCTGCAACGTCGAGACCCTGCCCGAGGGCGAGGCCCGCCTCGGCGCGCTCCTGACCCCGCAGGGCAAGATCCTGTTCGACTTCCTGGTCAGCCGCGCCCCCGACGGCTACCGCCTCGACGTCGCCCGCGAGAAGGCGCCCGACCTCCTCAAGCGCCTGACCCTCTACCGCTTGCGCGCCAAGGTGACGGTGGAGGCGCTGCCGCTCGCGGTGGCGGCGGGCTGGGATGCGGACGCCCCCTCCTCCGCCCTGCGCGACGGGCGTCTCGCCGCCCTCGGCTGGCGCCTCTACGCCCCGGAGGCCTCGGCGGCGGATTCCGACGCGGCGGCTTATGCCGCCCGCCGCATCGCCCTCGGCGTGCCGGAAGGAGGGACCGACTTCGCGCTCGGCGACGCATTCCCGCACGAGGCGCTGATGGACCAGCTCGGCGGCGTCGACTTCAAGAAGGGCTGCTACGTCGGCCAGGAGGTGGTGTCGCGGATGCAGCACCGCGGCACCGCCCGTACCCGCATCGTGCCGCTGGTCTACCGCGACGGCGCGGCGGCGCCCTCCGGCGAGCCGGTCACGGCCGGCGAGCGGAGCCTCGGCCAGACCGGCGGCGGTGCGGACGGGCGGGGGCTCGCGAGCCTGCGCATCGACCGTCTGGCCGAGGCGCTGGCGGCAGGGGAGACGGTGCTGGCCGGCGGGCGGGCGGTGGAGGTCGAGAAGCCGGGCTTCGCGAGTTTCGCGTGGCCGGTGTGACCACGACCTTTTCGACGTTCAGGACTGATGTTCGGAAACTACGAATATTCATAATGTCGCGGGATCCCTCTCCCATGCGGGAAAGGGGACGGGATTTACCTGAAAACCCTGTAGAAGATCGCAATCATCAGGTCGGCGCGGAACTGTCGCCAGTACCGTCCGCCTCCCCCGGCCACACCGCCCGCAATACGAACACCCGGATCGCCGACGACAGGTTCTGCCCGCCCCGCTCCGCGTCGATGCGCCCGACAAGGGCCTGGACCGAGAGGCCGCGCGCCGAGGCGAGCTGGCGCAACGCCTCCCAGAACGCCGCCTCGAGGGAGACGCTGGTGCGGTGGCCGGCGATGACGAGCGAGCGCTTGAGCAATCCGCCCTCGGGCAGAGCGCTCGACGGCGGAAGGTCGTCCGGGCTCACGCCTCGGCGTCGGGATTCTTCAGCCGGTGGCCCTCGTGCCGGGCGGCCTCCAGGCTCTTGCGGGCCTCCTCCCGGGTCTTGGCCGCCTTGGGCCGGCCGAACACGACCCGGTTCTCGGTCGCCTGGGCCTCCTTGGCGGCCCGCTCGCGGGCCTTGCGGACCTGCTTCAGGTTGATGATCTCGGCCATGACCCGATCCTCCGCGCCCCCGCGATCGTGAGAACGCCCCGCGCCGCCAAAGGCTGCGCGGGGCTTCGCATCACAGTGGGGTCATTCGGCGCTCGGCGCCAGCATGTCCTCCGGGCGCACCACCGCGTCGAACTGCTCCTCGGTGACGTAGCCGAGGCGCAGGGCCTCCTGCTTCAGCGTGGTGCCGTTCTTGTGCGCGGTCTTGGCGATCTCGGCGGCCTTGTCGTAGCCGATCGAGGGCGCGAGCGCGGTGACGAGCATCAGCGAGCGGCTCATCAGGTCGGCGATGCGGTCGTGATTCGGCTTGATCCCGACGACGCAGTTGTCGGCGAAGCTCACCGCGGCGTCTGCCAGCAGCCGCACCGATTGCAGCACCGCGTTGGCGATCACCGGCTTGTAGACGTTGAGCTCGAGGTGGCCCTGGCTGCCGGCCATCGACACGGTCGTGCCGTTGCCGACCACCTGGCAGCACACCATCGTCAGCGCCTCGGCCTGGGTCGGGTTGACCTTGCCGGGCATGATCGAGGAGCCGGGCTCGTTCTCGGGCAGCGAGATCTCGCCGAGGCCGGAGCGGGGCCCCGAGCCCATCAGCCGGATGTCGTTGGCGATCTTGAACAGGCCGCTCGCCAGCGCGTTGAGCGCGCCTTGCGTGAACACCAGGGCGTCGTGGGTCGCCAGCGCCTCGAACTTGTTCTCGGCCGAGGTGAAGGGCAGCCCGGTCAGCTCCGCCACCTTGGCGGCGAACTTGTCCGCGAATTCGGGATGCGCGTTGAGGCCGGTGCCCACCGCCGTGCCGCCCTGCGCCAGCGCCAGCACGCCCGGCAGCGTCGCGCCGACCCGGGCGCCGCCGAGGGCGACCTGCGCGGCGTAGCCGGAGAATTCCTGGCCGAGCGTGACCGGGGTCGCGTCCTGCAGGTGGGTGCGGCCGATCTTGACGATCTCGGAGAACTCGTTGGCCTTGGCGTCGAGGGCGCCGTGCAGGTGCCGGAGCGCCGGCATCAGCCGGTCGTTGATCTCGCGCGCCACCGCGATGTGCATCGCGGTCGGGAAGACGTCGTTCGAGGACTGGCCGCGGTTGACGTGGTCGTTCGGGTGCACCGGCGACTTGCCGCCGCGCTGGCCGCCCAACCGCTCGTTGGCGAGGCTGCCGATGACCTCGTTGGCGTTCATGTTCGACTGGGTGCCCGAGCCGGTCTGCCAGACCACCAGCGGGAACTCGCCGTCGTGCCGGCCCTCGACCACCTCGGCGGCCGACGCCGCGATCGCCTCGGCGACCTTCGGCTCGAGCACGCCGAGGTCGCGGTTGACGAGCGCGGCGGCCTGCTTGACGAGCCCGAGCGCGTGGACGAGGGGTGCGGGCATCCGCTCGGTGCCGATGCGGAAATTCTGGATCGAGCGCTGGGTCTGGGCGCCCCAGTAGCGGTCCGCCGGGACTTCGATCGGCCCGAACGTATCGGATTCCGTGCGGGTGGCTTTCTCGGTCGGCGACATCTTGGCCTCTTTGGCGGTGCGAAACGGCGCCTACTTAAGCCAAGAGCAGCGATTGCGCGATGCCCTGACATGCTTCGAATCGCGCCACCCCGAGGAGTCCGGATGCCTTCGCGTGCGGCGGCTTCTGTCGCCCCCTTCCGTCCCACCGTGCCCCGCCCGCGGACCGAGCCGATGGGGCTGTTCAGCTTCCTTCGTGCCGCCCGCGCCAACCCGCTGACCACCTGGTACGAGGAGCATTTCGAGCAGCCGATCGTCACCGGCGAGGGCGCGCTCGGCCGGGTCACGGTGGTGAGCGATCCGGCGGCGATCCGCCACGTGATGGTCGACAACGCCGCCAATTACCGTAAGGACGACCTCCAGCGCCGGGTGCTGGCACCGGGCCTCGGCAACGGCCTCCTCACCGCCGAGGGCGACGAGTGGCGCCTCCAGCGCCGCACCCTCGCGCCGATCTTCTCGCCCCGCCACGTCGCCGGCTTCGAGGCCTCGATGTCGGAGGCAGCCAGCCGGCTCGCCCGCCGGCTGAAGCGCCGGGACGGCCAGAGCGTCGACGCCGCCCTCGAGATGACCCGCGTCACCCTCGACGTGCTGGAGCGCACGATCTTCACCCATGGCCTCGCCCGCGAGCCGGACGCGCTCGGGCGCGCCATCACCCGCTACTTCGAGGCGCTCGGGCCCATCGACCCCCTCGACGTGTTCGGCATGCCCGACTGGCTGCCGCGGATCGGCCGCCTCAAGGCGCGGCCGGCGCTCCGCTTCTTCGCCGAGGTGGTGGACGAGCTGATCGAGCGCCGTCGCGCCCTCGTGGCGTCGGGCGCCGAGGCGCCGCACGACCTCCTCACCCTGCTGCTCAAGGCGCAGGATCCGGAGACCGGCCGCGGCCTCTCCGACATCGAGGTGCGGGCGAACATCGTCACCTTCATCGGCGCCGGCCACGAGACCACCGCCAACGCGCTGACCTGGACGCTCTACTGCCTGTCGCAGGACGCGAGTGCGCGCGAGGACGTGGAGGAGGAGGTCGACGCGGCCTTCTCGGCGAGCCCCGCGCCGGGCCTGGACGCCCTGCCCCGCACCAAGGCGGCTCTGGAGGAGGCGATGCGCCTTTTTCCGCCGGTGCCGTTCATGAGCCGGCAGGCGCTCGCCGAGGACCGGATCGGCCGGATCAAGATCCCGCGCGGCTCGCTGGTGACGGTCGCTCCTTACGTGCTGCACCGCCATCGCCGTCTGTGGGACGAGCCCGACGCCTTCGTGCCCGAGCGCTTCCTGCCGGAGAACCGCGCCCGCATCGACCGCTACGCCTACCTGCCCTTCGGGGCCGGCCCGCGGGTCTGCATCGGCGCGAGCTTCTCGGTGATGGAGGCGACGCTGGTGCTCGCCCACGTGCTGCACGCGGTACGCCTCGACCGGGCGCCGGAGGCAGGCCCCGTGGTGCCGCTGCACCGGGTGACGCTCAGGCCGCAGGACGGGCTGCGGATGCGGGTGACGGCGCGGGGGTGAAGGCGGATCAGGAGAGAGGACGGCCTTGTCGTCGACAGGCCCTCCTCGTCAACCCTGGGCCTCGCCTGCGGCGAGCCCCAATTTGACGGGAGGATGAAAGGATTGGCGATGTCGGACGATGGGACGCGACGCGCCGCGCTCAGCTCTTCTTGCGGAACGCGTCCAGGCTGACCACCGAGGCGCCCTCCTGCGGGGCGTCGGGGCGCTCGGCGGCCTCGTCGGGCTTGGCCTCGGCGCCCGCCTCATCCTTGCCGGAGGTATCCTTGCCGGACTCGTCCTTGGCCGCCGGCTTGGCCTCGGCCTTCGCCGCCGGCACGATCTTCGGCAGGTTGCTGCCGATCGCAGGGACCTTCGGCAGGGCCTCGCTCGGCTCGGAGCCGGCGCCGCGGATCGCCCGCAGGGGCGTCGCGCCGACGGGGGCCGCGTCCTCGGCCGGGGCCGAGCCGTCGTTCAGCTCGAACTTGAGGCCGAACTGCACGGAAGGATCGAAGAAGCCGGTCACCGCCTCGAACGGCACCAAGAGCCGCTCCGGCACGCCGGAGAAGGACAGGCCCACCTCGAAGGTGTGCTCGGTGACGCCGAGGTCCCAGAACTGGTGCTGGAGGACGATCGTCATGTCCTGCGGGTATTTCTCCCGCAGGCGCTGCGAGATCCGCACGCCGGGATAGTCGGTCCGGAACGAGACGTAGAAATGGTGCTCGCCGGCCAGGCCGTCGCGCGCCGCATCGCCCAGAACCTTGCGCACGACGTTGCGCAGGGCATCCTGCACCAGGAGATCGTAGCGAATCAGATCGTCTGCCATCAACCGTTGCCTGGCGCCGCATCGCTCGCGGGAAGAGAATTCGAAGTGGAGGCTTCTGTTGCCAGGTGCCTCCGAACCCCGCCTATGCGGTGCTACCCGCTAGGACTTCGTTTGGTCTTGGGGACCGCTTACGCGGCCACCGCCACCGGAGCAAAGTTGTCGTTGGCAACTATTGCATTGGCCCGATTACGGCGGAACCATGCCGAGCGAAAGCTCAACCTTTACGCCCTCGTCGATCCTATTTCGCCCCCGCCGAAGCCCGAACCGGACGGGCCGTTCCGGGCTTGGGTGGAGGCGCCGGGTACCGCCCCCGGGTCCGATAGGTTTATTCCGAAGAACGTTTATCGCCATAGCCGGCCTCGCGACCGGCAAGGGCGAATATAGAGGGTCCCGTGCCGCTTTTGAAGCCCGCCCCGCGCCATTCTGCGTCCGTTTCGCCAACCGTTGCACCGATGCCCGAATCCGGCTCCCCGGAAGCGCCCCCCCGGGCGTCCTCTCGAGCATCTTCGCGGTCGGGTCGCTGCCTCGGAATCGCCGCCGCGAGCCTCCGGGCGCTGCTCCTCCAAGTGGCCGCGTTCGGCCTCGCCTTCGGTGCGGTCGCGGCGGCCGGTCGCCTGCCGGCCCCGCCGCCCGGCCTGCTGCCGTTCTCCTCCCTGAGCGGCGGCGAGCGCGCGATCCTCGCCCTGACGGTGCTGCCGCATGCGGGCCTTGCCCTCCTCGTGCTCCTCGCCGCCCGGCTCCGGCCGGGACCGCCGCTGGGCTTCACCCGTCCCGCCCTGCCCCGCCGGGCCCTGCTTCTGATCCTGCTGTGGCCGCCGCTCCAGGTCGCGGGCACCGCGGGGCTGCTGCTCCTCGCAGGTCAGCCCCCCGCCCGGGCCTGGCGCCTGTCGCCGTTCCTCACCGGCGGGGTGTTCTGGACCTGGATCCTGTGGCTGGTGGTGCTGGCGCCGCTCGCCGAGGAGATGCTGTTTCGCGGCGACCTGTTCGGGCGGCTGCGCCGGCACCTCGCCCCGGCCGCGACGATCGCCGTGAGCGCGACGGTGTTCGCGCTCTGCCACGCCGAGCAGGGCCTGCTGCAGCCGGTCTCGGTCCTGCCGCTCGGGGTGGCGCTCGGCGCGATGCGGCTGTGGACCGGCAGCCTGTGGCCCTGCATCGCGCTCCACGCCGCGAGCAACGGCGCCGTGGTGCTGGCGCGGGTGTGGAGTACCGGCTGATTTACCCGCGCCGGCGCTCTCCCTCGCGCCGGGGACGCGCTATCGTGGAGGACCGCCCGAGCGGGAACCGTTTCTCCACCCGGGCATAGGCATAACGAGGCCGAACCGGGCGCCGCGCGGCGCCCGCACGCCGTCTTCACGCGGAGGATGTCCGCCATGCGCCCCTACCACGCCCTCCTCCAGCGCATCCTCGACGACGGCGTCGAGAAGCACGACCGCACCGGCACCGGCACCCTCTCGGTGTTCGGCCACCAGATGCGCTTCGACCTCGCCGAGGGCTTCCCCCTCGTGACGACGAAGCGCCTCCACCTCAAATCGATCATCCACGAGCTCCTGTGGTTCCTCGCCGGGGACACCAACGTCGCCTACCTCCAGGCGAACGGCGTGACGATCTGGGACGAGTGGGCCGACGAGCACGGCGACCTCGGCCCCGTCTACGGCCGGCAGTGGCGATCCTGGGCCAAGCCCGACGGCGGCAGCGTCGACCAGATCGCCTGGGTGCTCGACGAGATCCGCCGCAACCCCGATTCGCGCCGCCTCGTCGTCTCGGCCTGGAACCCGGCCGACCTCGACCGCATGGCTCTCGCGCCCTGCCACTGCCTGTTCCAGTTCTACGTCGCCGACGGCCGCCTCTCGCTCCAGCTCTACCAGCGCTCGGCCGACGTGTTCCTGGGCGTGCCGTTCAACATCGCCTCCTACGCGCTCCTCACCCACATGATGGCGCAGGTGCTCGACCTCGTCCCCGGCGACTTCGTCCACACGCTGGGCGACGCGCACCTCTACTCCAACCACTTGAACCAGGCCCGCGAGCAGCTCTCCCGCGACATCCGCCCGCTCCCGCGCCTGCGGCTCAACCCCTCCGTGCGCTCGCTGTTCGAGTTCCGCTACGACGACATCGCCATCGAGGACTACCACCCGCATCCGGCGATCCGGGCGCCGGTGGCGGTGTAGGGATGGCCCCTCCCCTCGTAACCCTGATCGTCGCCGTGGCGCGGAACGGCGTCATCGGCCGCGACAACGCGCTCGCCTGGCGCCTGCGCAGCGACCTGCGGCGCTTCCGCGCCCTCACCATGGGCAAGCCGGTGGTGATGGGGCGCAAGACCTGGGATTCGATCGGGCGGCCGCTGCCGGGGCGGCGGGTGATCGTCATGACCCGCGACGCGACCTGGTCGGCCCCCGGGACCGAGCGGGCGGCCGGCTGGGACGACGCCCTGCGGCTCGCGGGCGACGCCGAGGAGGTCATGGTGGCGGGCGGCGCCGAGATCTACGCGCTCGCCCTGCCGCACGCCGGCCGGATCCACCTCACCGAGGTCGCGGCGGCGCCGGACGGCGACGCGCGCTTCCCCGCCATCCCGCCGGACTTCCGCGAGGTCTCCGCCGAGGCCCACCCGGCCGGGCCGGAGGACGAGCACGACTTCCGGTTCGTCACCCTCGCGCGGCACGTCTGAGACGGGCAAACCATCTCAAGGATCCGGGTGCGGCGATGGAACTCCCGCGCCGGGGTCGAAACCTTGAGAATTGGCCCCGGGCCGGAGGTTGCTTTCGCGTGGGGCTCAGCCGATATCGCTGAAGGAGCGAGTGCCAGTGCAATGCGAGTGCCGCGCGGGACGCGAGAGACAGCGCGGGGCGTGCCGGCCGGGAAAGGACGTGGGCGAGCATGCCTTGGAGCAATCAGAGCGGCGGCAGCGGCGGTGGCGGCGGCAACGGGGGCGGTCCCTGGGGTAACCGCGGCGGCAATGGCGGCGGCGGTCCGTGGGGCGGCGGCTCCGGCGGCGGTGGCGGCGGTCCCTGGGGCGGCGGCGGTTCGGGCGGCGGCAACCAGCCGCCGGACCTCGAGGACCTCCTGCGCCGCAGCCAGGACCGCCTGCGGAACCTGATGCCCGGCGGCGGCTCGGTCGGCGCCAAGGGCGCGGTGCTGGCGGTGCTGGCCGTGCTGGTGCTCTGGCTGATGACCGGCTGGTACACGGTGCTGCCGAGCCAGGTCGGCATCAACACGGTCTTCGGGCGCTACACCGGCCAGTCCGGCGAGGGCCTGCGCTACAACTTCCCCTACCCGATCGGCGCGGTGGTAAAGCCGAATGTCGGCGAGTCGCGCAGCATCCAGGTCGGCTACCGCTCGGGCGTCGGCGCCCAGCGCTCCCGCGACGTGCCGGAGGAGAGCCTGATGCTCACCGGCGACGACAACATCGTCGACATCGACTTCGACGTGCAGTGGCGCGTGAACCCGGCCAAGGCCGAGGATTTCGTGTTCAACCTCCAGAACCCCGAGGGCACCATCAAGTCGGTGGCCGAGAGCGCGATGCGCGAGGTGGTGGGCCGGCGCCAGATCCAGGCGATCCTGACCACCGAGCAGTCGAGCGTGGCGCAGGAGGTGCAGCAGATCATCCAGAAGGCGCTCGATTCCTACGGCGCCGGCGTGCTGATCAACGTGGTGCAGCTCCAGGGCGTGAGCCCGCCGGCCGAGGTGCGCCAGGCCTTCGTCGACGTGAACGCGGCCCAGCAGGACGCGGCCCGCTCGCGCAACGAGGCCGAGACCTACGCCAGCCGCGTGGTGCCCGAGGCCCGCGGCCGGTCTTCGCAGATCCTGCAGCAGGCCGAGGCCTTCAAGGCCCAGGCCACCGCCGAGGCGACCGGCCAGGCCTCGCGCTTCCGCGAGGTCTACGAATCCTACAAGGTGTCGCCCGCGGTCTCCCGCGAGCGCATGTTCCTCGACACCATGGAGAAGGTGCTGGGCGGCGTGAACAAGGTGATCATCGACCAGGGCGGCGCCGCCGGCGCCGGTGCGGCCGCCGCCGGCGTGCTGCCGGTCCTGCCGCTGCAGGAATTCGCCAATACCGGCCGTCCCGCCGCCTCGGCCCAGGGGAGCGCGCGATGAACGGCAACGCCCTTCGCACCGGTCTCGTCGTCCTCGCCGTCCTGCTGCTGGTGGTGATCTACGCCTCGGCCTTCACCGTCGGCCAGACCCAGCAGGCCCTCGTGCTGCAGTTCGGCCGCGTGCGCACCGTGCTGAACCAGGCCGGCACCGACAAGCCCGGCCTCTACTTCAAGGTGCCGTTCCTCGAGAGCGTCGTGCTGTTCGAGAAGCGGCTCCTCGACCTCGACCTGCCGGTGCAGACGGTCCTCTCGGCCGACCGCCAGAACCTCGAGGTCGACGCCTTCGCCCGCTACAAGATCAGCGACCCGCTGCGCTTCTACCAGGCGGTGAACAACATCCAGGTCGCCAACCAGCGCCTCTCGAGCTTCACCAACGCGGCGATGCGCAACGTCCTCGCCAGCGCCTCGCGGGACGCCATCGTGCGCACCCAGCGCGAGGCCCTGATGAACCGCATCCAGGAGGAGGTGAACCGGCAGGCGAAGAACCTCGGCATCGAGATCATCGACCTGCGCCTGACCCGGGTCGACCTGCCGGCGGCGAACTCGCAGGCGGTCTACCAGCGGATGCGGACCGAGCGCGAGCGCGAGGCGGCGGACCTGCGCGCCAACGGCGCCCAGGTGGCGGCCACCATCAAGGCCCGGGCCGACCGCGACGTGACCGTGCTGCTGGCGGAAGCGAACCAGAAGGCCGACCAGCTCCGCGGCCAGGGCGAGGCGGACCGCAACCGCATCCTCGCCGACGCCTTCGGGCAGGACCCGGACTTCTTCGCCTTCTACCGCTCGATGCAGGCCTACGAGAAGGGCCTGAGCGGGTCAGACACCCGTCTGGTGATCAGCCCCGGCTCGGAGTTCTTCCGCTACTTCAACGACCCGCAGGGGCGGGCGCGCCCGGCGACGGCCCCGGCCGCCGGCCAGTAGCCCCGGCGAGCCCCGCGGCGGCCGGGCGCGCCCGGCCCTCGCGGGGCTCGACCCGACACGCGTGACGAGACCTGAGCGCCCCGCCCCGGCGGGGCGCATTGTTGTGACGGCGGACGTCAAGATCCGGCCGGTGCCGCGGAGACGACGAGAATGCGACCGCAGGGGGAATAGGGATGGCGGCGATGACCGCCCGCTCCCGGCCGTGAAGGATCTCGTCGCGGCCCTCGGCCTCGCCCTGGCCATCGAGGGCCTGCTCTGCGCCGCCTTCCCGGGGGCGATGCGCCGCGCGATGCAGGAAGCCGCCCAGAGCCCGATGGAGCGGATGCGCCTCGTCGGCCTCGCCTCCGCGGCGGCCGGCGTCGTCGTCGTCGGCGTCGTGCGCCTGGTCTTCGGCTGACCGCGCCCGGGGGCTTGGGCCGACGCGCCAGGGGCTTGAACCGGTTCGCCGGGAGACGATCTTAAGGGGCTCCCGGCCCGTCGCCGGGGCTGCCCGGGCGCCGCGGCGGGCCGGGCCGACACGCTTGTCCAGACGACCCTGCCCAACGAGGTTCATCAATGGCCGCTTCCTCGCGCCGTAACCCCGCCTTCGCGAGACGGCGCCTGCCCGCCCTCGCGGGGGCGCTTCTCGCGCTCTCCGTCGGCACCGCGGCCCTGCCGAGCGTCGCCCTCGCCAAGGGCCCCGAATCGCTGGCCGACCTCGCCGATCAGGTGACGGATGCGGTGGTGAACATCTCGGCCTCGACCACCGTCGAGGCGCGCGGCCGCACCCTGCCGCAACTGCCGCAGGGCACGCCGTTCGAGGACCTGTTCGAGGAGTTCTTCAACCGCCGCGGCCAGGGCGGCGGGGGCGGCGGGGGCGAGAGCCAGCCGCGGGCGCCGCGCCGCTCGAACTCGCTCGGCTCCGGCTTCATCATTGATTCGTCGGGCATCGTCGTCACCAACAACCACGTCATCGGCGACGCCAACGACATCCAGGTGATCCTGCACGACGGCCGCAAGCTGAAGGCCGAGATCGTCGGCAAGGATTCGAAGATCGACCTCGCGGTGCTGCGGGTGAAGCCCGATCCGGACCGGCCGCTGAAGGCGGTGCCGCTCGGCGATTCCGAGAAGATGCGGCCGGGCGACTGGGTGATCGCGATCGGCAACCCGTTCGGCCTCGGCGGCTCGGTCTCGGCCGGCATCGTCTCGGCGCGCGGCCGCAACATCGAGTCCGGCCCCTACGACAACTACATCCAGACCGACGCGGCCATCAACAAGGGCAACTCCGGCGGTCCGCTGTTCAACATGAACGGCGAGGTGATCGGCATCAACACCGCGATCCTGTCGCCGACCGGCGGCTCGGTCGGCATCGGCTTTGCCGTCCCCACCGCCACCGCCGGCCCGGTGATCGACCAGCTGCGCCAGTTCGGCGAGGTGCGCCGCGGCTGGCTCGGCGTGCGGATCCAGAACGTCGACGACACCACCGCCGAGGCGCTCGGCCTCAAGGGCGGCGGCCGCGGCGCATTGATCGCGGGCGTCGACGACAAGGGCCCGGCCCGGACCGCCGGCCTCGAGGTCGGCGACGTGATCACCAAGTTCAACGGCGTCGACGTCAAGAGCTCGAGCGACCTGCCCCGCATCGTCGCCTCGACCCCGGTCGGCAAGGTCGTCGACGTGACCACCATCCGCAAGGGCCAGGAGCAGACCAAGCAGGTCACCCTCGGGCGGCTGGAGGACAGCGACAAGCCGCAGCAGCAGGCGAACTTGAGCCGGCCGCAGCCGGAGGCCGACGTCACCCGCCAGGCGCTCGGGCTCAACCTCTCGGGCCTCTCCGACGAGGCGCGCAAGCGCTTCGGGGTGAAGGACACCGTCAAGGGCGTGCTGGTCACCCGGGTCGACCCGAACTCCAACGCCGCCGACAAGCGCATCCAGCCCGGCGACGTGATCGTCGAGGTCGGCCAGGAGGCGGTGTCCTCCCCTGCCGACGTCACCCGTCGCATCGACCAGATCAAGAAGGACGGTCGCAAGTCGGCCCTGCTCCTCGTCTCCAACAAGGAGGGCGAGGTGCGGTTCGTGGCGTTGAGCCTGGAGTAGTCCATCAGCGCGCGGCGGGCTTCCGGCTCGCTGCGCGCTCATGATCCTGTTGGTTCAGCCCCGATCGAAACGATACGCTCCTTGTCGTTCCCGCGACCGCGCAGCGGAGCCCGGAAATGGCGCGGGGAGTGTTGGGGACCTTTGGCGATCGAGCAGGCTCCCTGGCGAGGCCGCGCCTGACCGGACCTTCCCTGCGGCGCGACCACCCTCCATCGCCATCCCGGGTTCTCATCTGCGCCGAGCCCCAGGTCTGCGCCGAGGGCACGACGCGAAAATCCCACCTGCGACCTCCTTGTGAGATCGCGGGTGGGATTTTTCGTTCGGAGACGGGGCGCTCAGAGATGATTTGCGAGCCGGCCCGCGTTCCGGGTCGCCCCTCCCCTCACTTCTGCTGCGGGTCGATCAGCGGCGACCAGGTCGGATCCGAGGCGTAGGACGGGGTCGGGACCGGCTGCTCGACCTTGCCGGTGATGTCGACCATGTAGAGCTTGCCCCCGGCCTGGCCGCCCGGGTCGCGGAAGAACATCACGTACTGGCCGTTGGGCGCCCAGGTCGGGCCCTCGTTGTGGAAGCCCTCCGTCAGCACCCGCTCGCCGGTGCCGTCGGGCTTCATGATGCAGATCGAGAACGAGCCCTTCCGCTGGCGGGTGAAGGCGATGTAGTCGCCCCGCGGCGACCAGGCCGGCTGCGAGGCGGAGCCGTCGCCGAAGGACAGGCGGCGCGGGTTCGCGCCGTCGGCTCCCATGACGTAGACCTGCTGCTGGCCGCCCCGGTCGGATTCGAACACGATCTCGCGCCCGTCCGGCGAGAAGGACGGCGAGGTGTCGATGGCGTTGGCGTTGGTGATCCGGGTCTGGGCCTTCGAGGCGAGGTCCATCACGTAGATGCTGGCATTGCCGCCGTCCTGGTCGCTCATCACCAGGCGCCGCCCGTCCGGCGAGAAGCGCGGGCTGGTGCTCATCTCGGCCTTGGTCGGGATCACCTGGCGCGATCCGGTCGCGAGGTTGATCACCTGCACCCGCGGCTGCTGGCCGGTGACCTGCGACATGTAGGTGATGTCCTGGGTCGAGGGCGAGTAGCGCGGCGCCACCACCGAGGCCTCGCCGCTCGTCAGGTAGCGCACGTTGGCGCCGTCCTGATCCATGATCGCGAGGCGCTTGCGCCGGTTCTCCTTCGAGCCCGACTCGTCGACGAAGGCGACGCGGGTGTCGAAGAAGCCGCCGATGCCGGTGATCTTGGTGTAGACCGCGTCCGAGATCAGGTGGCCCATGCGGCGCGCATTGGCGCCGTCGCCGGCATATTGCTGGCCGATCATCTGCTGGCCCGACAGCACGTCCCACAGCCGGAACTCGGCCTTGAGCCGGCCCGACCCGTCGCGGATGACCCGGCCGGTGACGAGGCCCTGCACGCCGGTATCCTTCCAGGCGGCGAAGTTCGGCGCCGCGTCGAAGTTCGGGGTCTCGGGGAAGCGCGCCTTCTCGACCGGCGTGAAGTAGCCCGAGCGCTTCAGGTTGCTGGTCACGATGCCCGACAGCGTCGGGCCGAGGCTCGGATCGCCCGAGAAGTCGGCGACGGCGATCGGCATCGGCTGGAAGGCGCCGCCGGGGCCGATGCGCAGGTTGAGCTGCGCCCAGGCCGGCGAGGCCAGGCCCGAGACGAAGCCGGCGGCGAGGCACAGCCACAGGAGCGCGGCGAGCGCGGGACGCAATCGCGAGGGGAAGGGCATGGAGGGGTCGTCCGTCCGTATGGTGAGGCAGGCCGCCGGGGGTGTTTACGCCCGCGGCAGCTCGAACTCCGCGTTGATGACCCGCCAGTCGTTGTAGAACGGGGCGAACTGGGACGGGATGCGGAAGGGCGCGCAGCGCCGCACCGCCCGCACCGCGGCCTCGGCGATCGAGCGGTCGACCGCGCTGCCGCCGGCGCGCAGGATGCGCGGGTCGGTGGTGAGCGAGCCGTCGGGGTTCAGGCGGATGTCGAGCTGCGGCAGCACGATTCCCTGCGCGGCGCCCGGGGGCGCCGAGTAGCAGCGCTCGATCTGCTGCTGGAGCAGGCCAACCAGGGCGTCGCGCTGGCTCGGGTTGAGGCGCTGCGAGGTGCCGCTGGCGGCGCCGAGCGCCGCCGTGCGCTGCACCTCGCGGCCGGTGGCGCCGGTGGATTGCGACGGCCCGTGCGCCGCCAGCATGTCGCGGATCGAGCCCGAATTGAACTTGGCGGCGAGTTCGGCCTGGTGCCGGGCCTTGGCCTCCGCGGCCGCCTTGGCCTTCGCCTCGGCCACGGCACGCGCCTTTGCGGCGGCTTCCGCCTTCGCCTTGGCGTCCGCGGCGGCGCGGGCCTTGGCTTCGGCCTCCGCCTTGGCTTGGGCCTGGGCTTCCGCCTTCGCCTCGGCCTCGGCCTGGGCCTGGGCCTTCGCTTCGGCTTCCGCCTTCGCCTCGGCGCGCGCCTTGGCGTCCGCCTTCGCCTTGGCGTCGGCGACCGCCTTGGCCTTCGCTTCGGCCTCCGCTTGCGCCTTCGCCCTGGCCTCGGCCTCCGCTTCCGCTTTGGCTTCGGCCTTTGCCTTCGCCTCGGCGTCGGCGCGCGCCTTGGCCTCGGCCCGGGCCTTGGCGGCGGCCTTCGCCTCGGCCAGTTCCTCGCGCCGGATCGCCTCGGCCTCGGCCTTCTCGGCGGCGGCTTTCTCGGCCGCCGCCTTGGCCGCGGCGACGGCCGCCTTCTCGGCCGCGGCCTTGGCGGCAGCCTTCGCGGCCTCTTTCGCAGCTTCCTTGGCCGCTTCCTTGGCCTCGCGCTCCGCTTCCGCCTTGGCCTCGGCGCGCGCGTCCGCCTCCGCCTTGGCCTTCGCGGCGGCAGCCGCGGCAGCCGCCTTCTCGGCGTCGGCCCTGGCGGTGTCGGGACGGGCCGGCGGCATCGGCGCGGGCTCGGGCTGCTCGAGGGCCGGGCGCAGGGGCGGCGTCGGCATCTCCTCGGCGTTGGCGACCTTGATGTCGGGCGGGCGCGTCGGCGGCGTCGGCACGTTGGCCTTCGCCTCGCCGGGGTCGTTCTCCTGCTGCTTGTCCGCCACGCGGTCGGCGCGCGGGCTCTTGGCCGGGGCCTCGCCGTCGCGCTGGCCCTTGGTCAGCTCCGAGAACTGGTTCTCGGTGATGACCTCGACCGGCACGCCCTCCTCGGCCTGCGGCAGCGCGTGCGAGGCGGCGGCGAACAGCGCCAGCCCGATCAGCACCACGTGCGCGCCGGCCGAGACCCAGACGCCGGGCTCGGACCTGTCGAAGGGAAACAGCACGGAGAACCCCGCCCTACTGACGCTAACGCTGGTCGGGCTCGGTCACGAGGGCGACCTTCTTGAAGCCGCCGCTCGTCACGATCGCCATCACCTGGGCGACGCGGCCGTAATCGACCCGCTTGTCGCCGCGCACGAAGACCCGCTCCTCGAAGCCGTCCTTGGCGGTGGCCGAGATCTTGGCGACGATCGCGTCGTCGGAGAGCTCGTCCTCGCCGAGGAAGACCTGGCCGGTCTGGCGGATCGAGAGGGTGACCGGCTTCGAATCCTGGTTGAGGGCCGCGGCCTTGGTCTGCGGCAGGTCGAGGGGCACGCCGACGGTCATCATCGGCGCGGCGACCATGAAGATGATCAGGAGCACCAGCACGACGTCGATGAACGGCGTCATGTTGATCTCGTTGATCGCGCCGCCCCGCCGGCCGCGCCGACGGCGCCCGCCGCCCTGTGCCGCTCCGGAGGCCATGCCCATCTGGCTCAATCCTTCCTGATGACTGAGGCGACGCGGCTCAGGCGGCGAGCGCCATGCGCTCGTCGATCTGGCGCGACAGGATCGCCGAGAACTCGTCGGCGAAGCCCTCGAGACGCCCCTGCGCCTTGGCGACCGAGGCCTGGAGCTTGTTGTAGGCGAGCACCGCGGGGATCGCCGCGAACAGGCCGATCGCGGTGGCGAACAGCGCCTCGGCGATGCCCGGCGCCACGACCGCGAGCGAGGTGTTCTTCGAGGCGGCGATCGACGTGAACGCCGTCATGATGCCGAACACCGTGCCGAACAGGCCGATATAGGGGCCCGCCGAGCCGATCGAGGCCAGGAAGAGCAGGCGCGATTCCAGCCGCTCGACCTCGCGCTGGATCGTGACGTCGAGCACCTTGTCGATGCGCTGGCCGAGGCTGCGGATCGAGCGGCCCGACCCCTCGTAGGAGCGGCGCCACTCGCGCATCGCGGCGACGAACAGGGCGGCGAGCCCGGTCGCCGGCTTCTCGTTGTAGGCGCGGTAGAGCTCCTCCAGCGGCCGGCCGGACCAGAACTCCTCCTCGAAGGCGTCCATCTCCGCCTTGGTGCGGCGGAACAGCAGCGTCTTGTCGACGATGATCGACCAGCACCAGATCGATGAGCCGAGCAGGCCGAGCATCACCACCTTGACGACGAAGTGTGCCTGCCAGAACAGGCCGAACATCGTGATCTCGGCCACGGGCATCGCCTGGGCGGCGTCGGCGGGATTCATGCGGCTTGTCCTCGCGTCCCGGGCCGATGAACGGCCCGAAGGCACTCCAACCGGGATCGGGGCTTGTCGTATCGTGGTTCGATCGCGCCCGAATCTGTCGAAAGTATGGGCCAGCGCCCCGCGAGGGATCGTTCGCCCGCCGCGAGTTAAGCCCCCGGCAGGGTTAAGGAATGGTGAGCGCGACCGCTCAACGCCGGGTGAGGGTCCGCCGCAGGGCCTCCGGCAGGCGCACGGCGCGACCCTCGCGCACGCAGGCCACCACCACCTCGGCCCGCACCAGGGTCTCGTCGCCGCGGCGCACCTCCTGGTCGAGATGCATCGAGGCGCCGCGCAACTCGCGCGTGGCGGTGAGCACGGTCAGCGCGTCGTCCATGCGGGCCGGCTTGAGGTAGTCGAGGCTCATCCGCCGCACCACGAAGACGAGGCCGTTGGCCTCCCGGTGCAGGTCGGACTGGTCGCCGGCGAGCCCGCGCAGGAGCTCGGTGCGTCCCCGCTCCATGAAGCGCAGGTAGCTCGCGTGGTAGACGAAGCCGGAGAAATCCGTGTCCTCGTAGTAGACGCGCAACGGCAGGGCGTGGGCGTCCGGGGGCATGGTCTGGGCGTCGGTCACGCGGGGTTCCGTCCTCGATCTCATCCTTAGCGCGCCTTGAAGCGCTTCAGCCGAGCTGGGGCCGACAAGTCGCACGCTTCCCCTGTCCCGTGTGGGAGAAGGGTCAGGGGTGAGGGTGCTACGATTCCGATCAAAGCGCCAACCGCCGTGCTGGAAGCTCAACGTTCAGAGTTCCATTCTGAACCGTCTCCACCCTCGCGCGATCTCCGATCGCCCCTATCCCTCTCCCACACGGGAGAGGGGGATCCCGCGCCTCTACGTCAGGGCGAAGCGCGTCGAGACCCGCGTCAGACGGTCGCCTCCGCCCCCAATTCCACCACCACGATCTCCGGCGGCACCCCGAACCGGATCGGCGCGATGCTCAACCCCAGGCCCCCGGAGACCACGAGGTCGCTCGCCTCGCGGACGTGGCCGTAGGCGTAGCGGCGGCGCGAGGGCACCACCGGCGAGAAGCCGAACAGCCGCACCTGACCGCCATGGGTGTGGCCCGACAGGGTCAGGGCGACCCGCGCCGGCACCTCCGGGAAGATGTTGGGCTCGTGGGCGAGCAGGATCATCGGGGCGCCGTCCGGCACCGCCGCCAGGGTGGCGGGCAGGTCGTCGAGGCCGACCCGCCCGCGGCCCTTGCCGCGCCGCACCGGCAGCAGGGCGAGCTGGTCCTCGAGCCCGGCGAGCCAGACCGGGCCGGCGCGGGTCGCGAGCGGCACCGCCTCGTTCGACAGGACCCGGATGCCGTTGTCGGAGAGCGCCGTGCCGGCGATGGTCGGCCCGGCGCCGCGCTTCATCGCGGCCTTGTCCTCCCACCAATCGTGGTTGCCGAGCACCGCGTAGACGCCGAGCGGCGCCGTGAGCCGGCCGAGCACCGGCGCCCATTCGGCGGCAGGCACGTAGCGGGTGACGTAGCGCTGGCCGGCCATGAAGTCGCCGACCAGCACCACGAGGTCGGCTTGAAGCGCGTTGGTGGCCGCGACGATGCCGGCGATGCGCTCCGCGCTCATCCAGGGCTCGCAGGCGTGGATGTCGGTGAGCACGGCGATGCGCAGCGTCAGTCCTGCCGGCCACGGCGCGGCGGGGTTGGGCGTGATCGCGTAGCGCGTCACGACCTGCCGGAACGGCTCGATCCCGGTGGCGTAGGCGCCGGTCCCGACGCCGGAGAGCGCGACGATGCCGGCACCCTGGAGCACCCGGCGGCGGGTGAACAGACGGTACCCCCTCCCCTCCTCACGCATCCTCGTCCCCGGTGAACAGGCCGAACTGCACGGTCCCGTCGCGGTTCGGCTCCGGCAGGCCGAGATGGCGGAAGGCGTGGGCGGTGAGCACCCGGCCGCGCGGCGTGCGCTGCACGAAGCCCTTCTGGATCAGGTAGGGCTCGATGATCTCCTCGATCGCGTCCCGCGGCTCGGAGAGCGCCGCCGCGATCGTCTCGACCCCGACCGGCCCGCCGTTGAACGAGTGGGCGATGATGTTGAGGTACTTGCGGTCCATCGTGTCGAGGCCGGCGGGATCGACGTCGAGGAGCCGCAGCGCCCGGTCGGCGATGGCGCGGGTGATGGTGGGGGCGTCCTCGACGATGGCGAAGTCGCGCACCCGGCGCAGGAGCCGCCCGGCGATGCGCGGCGTGCCCCGCGCGCGCTTGGCGATCTCGTTGGCACCGTCCGGCGCCATGCCGATGCCGAGCACCCGCGCGCCGCGGCTGACGATCAGTTCGAGCTCGTCGATGTCGTAGAATTCGAGCCGGACCGGGATGCCGAAGCGGTCGCGCAGCGGCGTGGTCAGGAGCCCCGCCCGGGTGGTGGCGGCGACCAGCGTGAACTTCGGCAGCTCGATCTTCACCGAGCGGGCGGCCGGCCCCTCGCCGATGATGAGGTCGAGCTGGTAATCCTCCATCGCCGGGTAGAGGATCTCCTCCACCGCCGGGTTGAGGCGGTGGATCTCGTCGATGAACAGGACGTCGCGCTCATCGAGGTTGGTGAGCTGCGCCGCGAGGTCGCCGGCCTTGGCGATCACCGGGCCGGAGGTCGAGCGGAAGTTCACCCCGAGCTCGCGGGCGACGATCTGGGCGAGCGTGGTCTTGCCGAGGCCCGGGGGCCCGACGAACAGCACGTGGTCGAGGGCCTGGCCGGTCTTCTTCGCCGCGTCGATGAACACCTGCAGGTTGGCGCGCGCTGCCCGCTGGCCGGTAAAGTCGGCGAGGCTGAGCGGCCGGATCGAGGCGTCGGTGTCGTCCTCGCGGCGCTCGGGGGTGAGGAGGGCTTTGGACTTGCTCAAGCGGGACCTGACGGGATGTCTCTGCGGCGGCGCGAGGCCGGCGGCGCCCGCTCACCCGGATGTAATCGCTGCTTCGTGTCGCACAACGCGACCGATCGCGCTACGCTGCGGCGCACCACCCCGGAGAGCCTGCATTCGTGACGACCGTTGAGCCTGCGGCACGTGATCGGACGGCGCCCCGGCCCGTCACCCTGGCCGAGGCCCTGCCGGTCTGGCTGCGGGTCGCCGCCCTGTCCTTCGGCGGGCCGGCCGGGCAGATCGCCGTGATGCATCGGGTGCTGGTCGAGGAGCGGCGCTGGATCTCCGAGAACCGCTTCCTGCACGCGCTCAACTTCTGCACCCTCCTGCCGGGGCCGGAGGCGCAGCAGCTCGCCACCTATGTCGGCTGGCTGATGCACGGGCCCCGCGGCGGCCTTCTCGCCGGCGGGCTGTTCGTGCTGCCGGGGCTTCTCGCCATCATGGCCCTGAGCTGGATCTACGTCCTCTTCGGCGACGCCGGCCCGGTCGCCGGGCTGTTCTTCGGCCTCAAGGCCGCGGTGCTCGCCATCGTGATCGAGGCGGTGCAGCGCATCGGCCGGCGGGCCCTGCGCAGCCGGGTGATGACCGGGCTCGCGAGCGCCGCTTTCGTGGGCATCTTCCTCCTCGACGTGCCGTTCCCGCTCATCGTGGCGGCAGCGGGCGCGATCGGCTTCCTCGGCGGCCGGGCCGGGCATCCGGATTTCCGCCCCGGCGGCGGCCACGGCGCCCGGGCGGAGGGCGGCGCCTACCTGTTCGGCGACGACGCGCTGCCGCGGGAGCATGCGCGCCCGCGCGATACGCTCGCCACCCTGGCCGCCTGGGCGGCGATCTGGCTCGTCCCGGTCGCCGTGCTCCTCCTCGCTCTCGGGCCGGACGACGTCTTCTCCCGGATCGCGGTGTTCTTCTCGAAGATGGCGCTCGTGACCTTCGGCGGCGCCTACGCGGCTCTGGCCTACGTCGCGCAGGCGGCGGTGGAGCAGTACGGCTGGATGCGCCCCGGCGAGATGCTCGACGGCCTCGGCATGGCCGAGACGACGCCCGGCCCGCTCATCATGGTGACGCAGTTCGTCGGCTTCCTCGCCGCGTTCCGCAGTCCCGGATTCCTGCCGCCACTCGTCGCGGCAACGCTCGGCGGGCTCCTCACCACCTGGGTCACCTTCGCGCCCTGCTTCCTGTGGATCTTCGTCGGGGCTCCGTACGTCGAGCGCCTGCGCGGCAACAGGGCGCTCGCCGGGGCGCTCTCGGCGATCACCGCGGCGGTGGTCGGGGTGATCCTGAACCTCGCGGTCTGGTTCGCGCTCCACACCCTGTTCCGGGCGTTGCGCCTGGTAACCGTCGGGCCGGCCAGGCTCGAGGTGCCGGTCCTTTCCAGCGTCGATCCCTACGCGCTCGCCCTGGCGCTGGCCGCGGCCGTCGCGGTGTTCCGGTTCCGGGCCGGGATGATCCCGGTGCTCGGGTCTTGCGCGGCCACGGGGGTGGGGCTGCGGCTGGCGGGGCTGATCTGAACGATCGGGCCGCAGCACGGGCAGAACCGGCGCCCCGCCCCTCACCTCACGGGGTCATTCCCGGCTCCGCTTTCGCGGCCCCGCAACGACGCGGAGTGCGAGAAGAACGACAGGGAGCCCGAATCGAACCCCTCAAAACTCCATGTCCAGTTCCTCGATCTCCTCCGGCTCCCCGTCCGCCGCCGCGATCCATTCCCGCATCAGGTCCCACGCCATGATCCGGTCGCGGTAGGCGGCGCAATCGGGCGGGAGGTCGACGCCGTAGGTGACGAAGCGGGTGCAGACCGGCGCGTACATCGCGTCCGCCACCACCGGCCGCGCCCCGAACAGGTACGGCCCCCCGTGGGCGCGCAGCGCCTCCTGCCAGATCTCGACCACCCGGGCGATGTCGGCCTGGGCGCCGCCCCAGAGCGTGAAGTCGGCGTACCGGGCGCGCAGGTTCATCGGCAGGGCCGAGCGCAGGTTGATGAAGCCGCCATGCATCTCGCCCGAGATCGAGCGCGACCAGGAGCGCGCGGCGAGGTCGTCGGGCAGGAGGCCGGCCTCCGGCCGCACCTCCGTCAGGTACTGGGCGATGGCGAGCACGTCCCAGACCCGCACCGCACCGTGGGTGAGGCGCGGCACCAGGAACGAGGGCGAGAGGTGCAGGAGCTCGGCCCGGCTCGCCGGATCTCCGGACAGCACCTCCACCGCGAGATCGAGCCCGGCCATGCGGCAGAGCAGCCAGCCCCGCAGCGACCAGGACGAGTAGTTGCGGCTTGAGATCGTCAGCGTCGCCTCGGCCATCGCGTCCTCCCCCGGGGCGGCGTCGCGCCGCCCGTCTGCCCTTGGGTTTCGCAGGGAGCGATCCAAGACTCGTGCCGATCGGGATCGCCGCGGGCGCAATCTTCGCACAAGTCACGCGAGGTCTCATCGACCTGGCACGAGGGTCGCATCTCGGCGGGACGGACGGCTGCCGTCGCGTTCCGCCGAAAGTCCGGTCGCGGAGGGGCGAAGTCGTCCCCTACGCTTGCCGGCGGGCCGCAACCCCGCGCGTGTCCGTGAGGGAGTGCCCGGGCCGATGCTCTACGATGCCTTCGAGGTCCAGTCGGACATCGCGAACGCCACCCGCGCCTGGGGGCGCGTGCTGCACGACGGCACGACGCCCTGGCTGCGGGCCGGCTACGGCGCGCCGGCGACCTGGATCTCCGCCGCCGCCCGCATGATGATGCGGGCCGGCCTGACCCATGCCCGGCCCTCCTACGGGATCGACGCGGTCCGGATCGGCAACCGCGAGGCGCCGGTGACCGAGGAGCCGGTGCTCTCCACCCCCTTCGGCACCCTGCTGCGCTTCCGCAAGGACCTCGTCACCGAGCAGCCGCGGGTGCTGGTGGTGGCCCCCCTCTCGGGCCATTTCGGCACGCTCCTGCGCGGCACCGTGCGCACCCTGCTCGCCGACCACGACGTCTACATCACCGACTGGCACAACGCCCGCGACGTGCCGCTGAGCGCCGGCCGCTTCGGCTTCGACGATTACGTCGCCCACCTGGTGCAGTTCCTGGAGACGATCGGCGAGGGCGCCCACGTCGTGGCGGTGTGCCAGCCCTGCGTGCAGGCGCTCGCCGCCGCCGCCGTGATGGCGGAGAGCCGCAACGCCGCGCATCCGGCGAGCATGACCCTGATGGCGGGCCCGGTCGATACCCGGATCAACCCGACCAAGGTCAACGAGCTCGCGACCTCGCGGCCGATCGACTGGTTCGAGCGCAACCTGATCGCCACCGTGCCGCACCGCCATGCCGGGGCCGGGCGCCGGGTCTATCCGGGCTTCATGCAGGTCGGGGCCTTCATGTCGATGAACGCCGCACGCCACATGCACGGCCACCTCGACCTCTACTGGCACCTCGCCGACGGCGAGGCCGGGAAGGCGGCGCAGATCGAGACCTTCTACGACGAGTATTTCGCGGTGCTCGACCTCGCGGCGGAGTTCTACCTCGAGACGGTCAAGACCGTGTTCCAGGACGCGACCCTGGCGCAGAACAAGCTGACCTTCCGCGGCAACCCCGTCGACACGAGGGCGATCCGCCGGACCGCGCTGATGACGGTGGAGGGTGAGCGCGACGACATCTGCGCCGTCGGCCAGACGGTGGCGGCGCACGACCTCTGCACCGGCCTGAAACCCTTCCGCAAGCGCCATCACCTCCAGGCCGGCGTCGGCCATTACGGCGTCTTCTCCGGCCGCAAGTGGGAGGGGCAGACCTACCCGCTGGTGCGCAGCTTCATCCAGGCCAACGCTTGATCGCGCGAGACCGTCGCCTAGATGCGACGGTGCCGCCCGCGAGGCTCGTTCCCGGCCCGCGGGCCGCTCAAATTTCGGTCAGGCGGCCACTCCCCGGTTGGAAGTCCTGGCGGAGTGGTGTAAGGCCGCGATCAGGCGCATACCGTGCGCCGACAGCTTGCGCCGGGCTCCGGTGCGACCGCGATGTACCCTCAGCCCCTCCCGGTCCTTCCAGGCCCGGGCCGTGGGGCGCATTTCGGTTTGCCGGGCAGGCAGCCATCCGGGCGCGTTCCGCGCAAGGTCGGCCACGTTTTCGGATTTAGACAAAAGGACATACACCCTTGCAGGTACTCGTTCGGGACAACAACGTCGATCAGGCCCTCCGCGTCCTCAAGAAGAAGATGCAGCGCGAGGGCATCTTCCGCGAGATGAAGCAGCGCAAGGCTTACGAGAAGCCGTCGGTGCGCAAGGCCCGCGAGAAGGCGGAGGCCGTGCGCCGCGCCCGCAAGCAGGCTCGCAAGACCGCCATCCGCGAGGGCCTGATCGCCGCTCCGAAGCCGAAGCCCCGCGTCGGCGGTCCCCGCCGTCCCGGCATGGCCCCGTCGGCTCCTGCTCCGGCCGCCGCCGCCGCTCCGGCCGCCAACGCGTAAGCTCTCCGGCCGTGGTCCCGCCGCACGCGCGGCGGGATCTCGCCCGAACCGTCGAGCCCGACGCCGCGAGGCGTGCGGGCTCTTCGCGTTGGTTCAGGCCGCGGCGGCGTAGGCCGCCCGCTCGGCCTCGACCAGGACGTCGAAGGGCCGCCAGGGCTTCTGCATGTAGACGGCGTGATCCGGCACGGCCTGCGCCGCGCCCGGGCGCGAGGTCACGACCAGCCGCACCTCCGGCCAGTCCCGCTCCACCGTGCGGGCCAGGGTGGCGCCGTCGATCTCGCCGGAGAGCTGCATCTCGGTGAACAGCAGCGCGACTTCGGAGCCGTGCTCGCGCATCACCGCCAGCGCGCCGGCGGCGCTGTCGCAGGTGATGACCTCGAGGTCGGTCTCCTCCAGGATCGCCGCGGCGAAGTCCCGAACGGATTCATCGTCCTCCACCACGACGGCGATCGGCGCGGTGGGTGCTGCTCTGCCCATGAAGCCTCCTGTCAGTCTTCGACTGTTGTTGTGGATGTCGTGTGTGCCCGGGTCCTCGCGAGTGCTCGGGACGGGTGCTGGATCGATCGACGCCCGGCCGAATCGCGTCACCGCCCCCGGAACGGGAGCGGGCGGAACCAGGGGACGGGGATCGGGCCCGGCGTGAGACGCCTGCCGGGGGAACGGACGCAAGCCGGCTACGCGAACACGCCTGCGTGATCATCAACGACTCAATGCTGACATTGATCCCGGCAAAAGGTCCACCCTCACCGGGGTGGTCGATGCGCCTCGCGCATGACAGGCTCTGACGCCGCGCCATTGCCTGCTCTTGAGGCATGCTGCAGCGCTTCCGTCATGCTGCGGCGCATTAACGAGCTGTTCACCATCCGGTGCAGAATGTTACCTTTCGATGACGGCGGCGGACGAGGCACGGCCCGGGGCGGGACCGGCACCCGCCGCGGGAGGTGAAGAGCCGATGTGCCGCTTCCTCGCCTACCACGGCGACCCGGTCTATCTCGACGAGCTGGTCTGCGCGCCGACCCACTCGCTCGTGCATCAGTCGCTGCACGCCGCGGAGGCCCAGACCGAAACCAACGGCGACGGGTTCGGTATCGGCTGGTACGGCGAGCGGCCGGAGCCCGGCCTCTACCGCGACGTGCGGCCGGCCTGGTCCGACGAGAACCTGCGCAGCCTCTCCCGGCAGATCCGCGCCCGCACCTTCTTCGCCCATGTCCGCGCCGCGACCGGCACCGCGACCACCCGGGCGAACTGCCACCCCTTCGCCCACGGCCGCCACCTGTTCATGCATAACGGCCAGATCGGCGGCTACGGGCGCATCCGCCGGCGGCTCGAGGCGATGATCCCGGACGGGCTCTACGAGGCGCGCCAGGGCACCACCGATTCGGAGGCCCTGTTCCTGCTGGCCCTGGCGCACGGCCTCGACCGGGATCCCGTCGGCGCCATGGCGGCGAGCGTCTCGGCCGCCCGCGGCCTGATGCGCGAGGCCGGGATCGACGAGCCCCTGCGCTTCACCGCCGTGCTCACCGACGGCGAGAGCCTCACCGCCTATCGCTGGGCCTGCGACGGCCGCCCGCCGAGCCTGTACTGGCGCGAGACCGGCACCGGGCTCGCCGTCGTCTCCGAGCCGATCGACGGCCTGCGCGCCGGCTGGTCCGAGGTGCCGAAGGGCGGGACCCTGCTGGCGCGCCCGGGCCAGCCGGTGCGGGTGGTCGGACCGGAGACGGCTGAGCGGCGCGCGGCGGCCTGAGCCGTCAGGCCGGATCCCCCCATCCCGGCTCCTTCATGCCCCAGTGGTGCCGGGCGATGTTTCGCCCGTTGCGAAGCAGTGCGGCGGCCCTGTCCGGGTCGCCGCCCGAGAAGGTCCTCGGGTCCGCGCCGCAGAGCCGGCAATACAGGGCCTGGTGCGCCACCGCGGCGAAGTAGGCCTCGGCGGGCGCCGGCAGCGGGCTGCCGGCCGCGGCGAGTTCCGCCGCGCTCGCCCGCGCCGCCTCGGCGAGGGCGGCGGTCATCGCGGCCCGCATGGCGTCCGCGGCCCGCGCCAGGATCGCGGCGTATTGCGCCTGTTCGGGCGTCGGGATCGGGCAGGACGCGGCCATGCGGCAGTCTCCTCGATGGGCGAGACCCGCGATCCTCGCGCCGCGAATCCGGCCTTTTTTCGGGGACGGTCCCGCCGGTCCGGGCGGAGAGCAACGGTCCGGAGCGACGCGATCGGGCCGCGATGGCGGCGAAACCCACGGGCCGCCGGCAGCCCGAGCGGCGGCGGCGCCACACGACCGGCCTCGCGGCGGAGGGGCGGGAGGCGACCGCCGGGGTCGCTCACGCCGCCCGCACCTCGCCCAGGAACGCCGTGACCGATTCGGCGAGAAGCGCCGAGTTCTGCGCGAGCACACCGGCGACCGCCCGGACCTGGTCCGACTGGGCGGCACTCGCGAGCGACGCGGCGCGGACCTGGTCGATGCTCTGCGCGACGCTGCGCGCCTCGGCGCCGGCACGGTGGATGTGGTGGCCGATGCCGGCGCTCGTCGCGGCCTGGTCCGCCATCGCGCCGCGGATCTCGTCGGCGAGCCGGCTCGTCTCGGCCACCGTCTCGATGATCGCGCCGATCTCCTCGGCGGTGTGCCGGGTGGCGCCCTGGATCGCGGCGATCTGGGTGGCGATCCGCCCCGTGGCCGCGGCGGTCTGGCCGGCGAGCGCCTTGACCTCGGCGGCCACCACCGCGAAGCCGCGGCCCGCCGCCCCGGCCCGGGCCGCCTCGATCGCGGCGTTCAGCGCCAGCAGGTTCGTCTGGTCGGCGATGGTGTGGATCAGGTCGGTGGCCTCGCCGATCTCCCGCGAGGCGCTCACCAGCCGCTCCACCGTCGCGGCGCTGGCCCGGCTGCGGGCCAGCGTCGCGTTCGCGACCTCGCTCGCCCGGCCGACCCGGCCGCCGACGCCGGCGGCGGAGTCCGCGAAGAGCCGGAACGCGCCTTCCACCGCCCCGACCGCCCGGGCGGCGACATCGGAGGCGCCGGTGACCGCGCCCGACCGGTGCTCGACCTCGTGGGCCGCCCGCGACAGCACGTCGGCAGTCAGCTCCATCTCGCGGGTCGAGGCGTCGAGCGCGTCGGCCGCCTGCGAGGCCCGGGCCTCGAACGCCCGGCAGGCCGCCTCCAGCCGCTCGGCCCGGTGCCGCTCGATCTCCAGGCGGGCGCGCTCCAGACCTCGCGCCGCCCCCTGCTCGTTCAAGGCCGCCTGGAACACCGCGATCGACGCGGCCATCTCGCCGATCTCGTCCCGGCGCCGGGTGAACGGCACCGCGACCGCGAGATCGCCGACGGTGAGCGACTGCATGGTGCGCCGCAGGGCCTGGAGCGGGCGCTGCACCTGCATCAGGCTCACCCAGACGGCGCCCGCGACGGCGAGGACGAGACCCAGCGCCGGAACCGCGACGAGGGCCACCGCCTCGCGGCGGCGCGCCTGCCGCACGCCCTTGCGCTGCTCCTGCAGGCGCTCCAGCACCGCGTCGCCGAGCGTGAGGATGCGAGCCACCATCCGCTCGCGGCTCGCGATCGTCGCTTCGTCGGCGGCCTGGATCTGGGCCGCCTTGGGCGAGAGCGTCTGGCCGAGCTCCGCCGTGTCGCGCTGGTAGGCCAGGAATTCCTGCAGGGTGAGCGAGAGTTTCCGCGCTTCGTCCTCGGCGAGGTAGGGCTGCAGCGCCGCGAAGAAGGCCGGGTGCTCGGCCTCGACCGCCGCGAGCGCGGCCCGCAGGGCCCCGAACCGCTGCCGGGCCTCGGCGACGTCCTCGGCCGCCACCAGGGCCTGCACCGTGACGACCACGTGCTCGATCCCCTGCGCCAGGGTGCGGGTGCGCAGGGCCGCCTCCCAGGCCGCCTCGACGGCGCCCGCGCGGCCCTGCTCGTTCTGCGACAGGGAGACGGCGAAGGCGGCGATGCCGGCGGCGACCAGGATCGGCAGCCCGACGACGATGCCGAGCTTGCGGCCGAGGGTGAAGCGCACGGACATGAAGCGCATGGGACGCACCGGGAAACGATCTAACGGAGCGCCGATACAACGACGAAGATTGATGCAGGTTTAAACTTAGACGACCAACGATCAATATGACATGCATATGTCAGTCTGCGTCTCAAGATCTCGGATTATCGAAGAAACTATTTCATGCCTTCCCAGATCATGTCAAATACGACGGATCGCAGACCTCTCGTCCCGATCCGCCGCGGCGCGATCACGCGTCGAGGTAGCGCCGGCGCAGGTGGCCGAGGAAGATCTCGGCCGAGAGCGGCCGGCCGGTCGCGGCTTCCAGGATCTCCCGGGTGCCGAGGGCGCTGCCCTTCTCGTGCACGTTGGCGCGCAGCCAGCCGACGAGGGGCGCGAAGTCGCCGCGGGCGAGGCCGGGGCGCAGGTCCGGCTCGGCCCGGCAGGCGGCGTCGAACAGCTGCGCCGCCATCATCGCGCCGAGCGTGTAGGTCGGGAAGTAGCCCCAGGCGCCGCCGGGCCAGTGGATGTCCTGCAGGCAGCCCTGCGCGTCGTCCGGCACCGTGAGGCCGAGGAGCCGGTGCATCCCGTCGTTGAAGGCGCCCGGCAGGTCGCCGATCTCCATCTCGCCGCGGATCAGCGCCCGCTCGAGGCGGTAGCGCAGCAGGATGTGGGCCGGGTAGGTGCACTCGTCGGCATCGACCCGGATGAAGCCGGGCGCCACCCGCGTGTAGTTGCGGTGGAGGGCGTCCGCCTCCCAGGCCGGGCCGGTGCCGCCGAAGGCCTCGCGCACCAGCGGCGCCAGCCAGGCGACGAACTCGCGGCTGCGGCCGGCCTGCATCTCCAGGGCGAGCGACTGGCTCTCGTGCAGGCTCATGCCGCGCGCCGCCCCGACGGGCTGGCGGCGCCAGGCGGCGGGGCGGCCCTGCTCGTAGAGGGCGTGGCCGGTCTCGTGCAGCACGCCCATCAGGGCGCGGGCGAAATCCGCCTCATCGTACCGGGTGGTGATGCGCACGTCGTCGGTGGCGCCGCCGCAGAACGGGTGCAGGCTGACGTCGAGCCGCCCCCTGTCGAAATCGAACCCCGCCGCCCGCATCAGCGCGAGCCCGACCTGGCGCTGGGTCTCGACCGGGAACGGCCCCTCGGCCACGGGTGCGGATCCCGCCGCGTCCTGGCGCGCCCGCGCTTGCGCGATCAGGCCCGGCAACTCGTCCTCGAGCACCGCGAAGAGCGGGTCGATCGCGTCCTGCCGCAGGCCCGGATCGTAGCTGTCGAGGAGCGCGTCGTAGGGCGGGAGGCCCAGGGCCTCGCCCTTCGCCCGGCCGATCTCGCGCTGGAGCCGCAGCACCTCGGCGAGGTCGGGCCGCAGCAGCGCGAAATCGGAGGTGCGGCGGGCCTCGCGCCACGTCATCTCGGACCGCGACACCGCCCGCGAATTCGCCTCGACGAGGTCGCGCGGCACCGCCGCGGCGTGGGTGTAGGCCCGGCGCATCTCCGCGAGGTTCGCTCGGCTCCAGGCGTCGAGACCGCCCTCCTCCTCCGCCGCGGCGAGCCGGTCGGCGGTGGCGGGATCGGTGAGGAGGTCGTGGGCGAGCCCGCGCAGGACCGCGATCTGGTCAGCCCGCCCCTCCGCCGCCCCGTCCGGCATCAGCGTCTGGGCGTCCCAGCCGAGGATGCCGGCGGCGTCCTCGAGGGCGCCGATGCGGGCGAAGGTGGCTTCGAGGGCGCGGTAGGCCTGCATGGCGGGATCCGTCGTGGTGGAGTCGTGGTTGGGTTGTCGAACGGCGGAATGCGGCGTGGCAAGCCCGGACGGCGATGAGCGGCCTCTCGACGTGGCGCGGCCCCGTCGCAGCCTGCACGCGAGCCGTGCGGAGGATCGGGCGTTGACGGCTGGCAGGACGGGTCCCGCCGCCTGGATGGGACGAAGCCCGACGCCGTCGTCGGTGCCTCGGCCGCAGGTGACGATGCCGCCGGGGACGTGGCGGCGCCCGCCAGGCATGCGGCGCGATCGTCGTAACGACGCCCCCGCGCCGGCTCGTCCCATCGTCTACGTTCTCCCCGCGCCCCCGCCCGGCATACCCTCACCCAACGACAACAAGGGGGGACGGCCATGAGCGTGTTCTTCGGCGCCACGCACCGGCAGTTGCAGGACGAGCACGGCACCCGTCGGCTCGCGGACCGGCTGGAGGAGAACGCGCACGCGGCGTTCGAGCCGCAGGAGCGCGCCTTCATCGAGGGCGTCGCGATGCTGTTCCTGAGCACCGTCGACGAGCACGGCCAGCCGACCGTCTCCTACAAGGGCGGGGCGCCCGGCTTCGTGCGGGTGACCGGGCCGAGCGAGCTGGTCTTCCCGAACTACGACGGCAACGGCATGTTCATGACCCTCGGCAACATCGCGGCGAGCGAGCGGGTCGGCCTGCTCTTCATCGATTTCGAGCGGCCCCACCGCCTGCGCGTGCACGGCACGGCGAGGCTGACCCGGGACGAGGCCCTGCTCGCGCTCTATCCCGGCGCCGACTGCGTCGTGCAGGTCGCCGCGACGCAGATCTTCGTCAATTGCGGCCGCTACATCCACCGCAGCGCAGGAAGCGCACCCTCGCCCCACGTCCCGGACGAGCGGGGGCGCCAGCCCTTCCCGGCCTGGAAGCGCCTCGACCTGTTCGAGGGCGCGCTGCCGGAGGCCGATGCCCGGCAGGTCGAGGCGGTCGGCGGGACGATCCCGCTCGACGATTACCCCGGCGAGGCCGACCCGGCCCCGGACCTGATGCCGAACCGCTGAGGCCGGACGGCGCCCCTCACGGCTCCACCCGCCGCAGCACGAAGGTCGTCCCGATCTCCGGGTCGCGGCGCCAGCGCCCCTCCCCCACCGGGATCAGCTCGACGCTGTGGCCGCGCCGGGCGACGAGGACGAGGCGGCCGGCCTCGTAGTGCCAGGCGGTGGGATCGAACAGGGCGAGGCCCGGGTCGCGGCAATCCTCCTGGACCTGGGCGCCATCGGCCTTGAGCCTCACCCGGCAGACATCCTTCTCGACGAAGCGGTCGAGGGTGTAGAGCCCGGTGACCCCGGCGGCGGTGGCGGGGGCGACGGCGAGGCCGTCGCGAAGGGTCTCGCGGGCGCTCGGCAAGGTCGAGAGCGCCGCCGGTGTCACCAGCGGCACGTCCGGGACGGCGGGCCGGACGCCGCCTTGGGCCAGGCTGTAGCGCTCGCCGCCCAGCGATTCCGCGCTGCGCGGCCCCTCGCCCTCGGGCGATGCGAAGGCGAGGACCGGCTGGCCCTCGCGGTCGAGGAGCTGGATCAGCTCGCCGTCCTGGCGCCAGCCGGCGAGGCCGTTGACCACGGGGAGCGCCCGGCGGCAGCCGGCGGGAAAGCGCAGGGCCTGTCCCACCGGGCCGGCCTCCGCCGCCAGCGTCAGACCGCAGCGGCGGAAGCTGCCGTCGAGCGCCAGCTCCCAGGCGCCGGCGGCGTCCCGGGGCGGAGACGATTCCTGCGCCGCCGCGCATCCGGTCCAGGCGAGGAGACCGAGGACGGGGAGGAGGCGACGCAGGCGCATGGACGTGGCTCTCGAAGGTCAGGCCTTCCAGGGTGTCTCGGCCACGGGGGTCACCGGACCGTTGCCCTGGAACCAGGAGGTCAGGTTATCAACGACGAGCTGGCCCATCGCGTTGCGTGTGTGGACCGAGGCCGAGCCGACATGTGGCAGCAGAACCGCATGCTCCTGGGCGATCAGGGCGTCCGGCACCTTCGGCTCCTCGGCGAACACGTCGAGGCCAGCGCTCTGGATCGTGCCGTCGGCGAGGGCCGCGGCCAGCGCGTCCTCATCGACCAATGTGCCGCGGGCGACGTTGACGAGCACGCCCTGCGGCCCCAGCGCCTCCAGCACCTCGCGGCCGACGATGTTCTGGGTCTCGGGGCCGCCGGGGGCCACCACCATCAGCACGTCGCAGGCCTTCGCCATCTCGAGGAGCGAGGGGAAGTACTCGTAGGGCACGTCCCCCTGCTTCGTCCGGCCGTGATAGGCGATCGGCAGCCCGAAGGCGACGAGGCGGTGGGCGATCGCCCGGCCGATGCGGCCGAGGCCGAGGATGCCGACCTTGCGCCCGCGCAGCGTCCCGGTGAGCGGATAGGGCTTCTCCAGCCACTTGCCCTGGCGCAGGTAGCGGTCGACCTGCGGGATCTGCCGCACGGTGGCGAGCAGGAGGCCCACCGCCAGATCCGCGACCTCGTCGGTCAGCACGTCCGGCGTATTGGTCACGATGACGCCGCGCCGGCCGCAGGCCGCCGCGTCGATCGTGTCGTAGCCGACGCCGAAATTGGCGACGATCTCGAGCTTCGGCAGCCGGTCGAGCAGCGCGTCGTTCACGTGGACGTGGCTCGCCGCCAGGGCGCGGATCTTCGGGCCGACCTCGTCGAGGAAGCGCTCCTTGTCCTCGGCGCGGTCGCCGCGGTGGAGGGTGAAATGCCTCTCCAGGCTCTCGGTCACGAGCGGCGACATCGGCCGCATGATCAGAACATCTGTGGACTTCAAGCCTGTCTCCCGGTCGTTTCTGGCGCATCCGACGATGGGCGCATGGCGAGGCGCTTGATCTTGCGCCCCGCGCGCCCGATGATGGCCGCCAACACGAGAGGCGGCAAGACAGGCCGCCCCGTTCGACGGGTCGAGGAAACACCCAATGAGCGCCAGACGCCCCCATCCGGGCTCAGCTGTCGTGTCTTCGTCGTCTGCCCGTGGCAGCGCTGCCGTTCCGGTCCGCGCGCCGCGCGCGACCCTATTCTGACATTTACGACCGCGAGGAGCCGATGGCCGGGCTGGAAATCAGGAACGTGCGCAAATCGTTCGGGGCCACCCCGATCCTGCACGGCGTCTCGATCGACATTCAGGACGGGGAATTCGTGATCCTGGTCGGCCCGTCGGGCTGCGGGAAGTCGACCCTTCTGCGCATGATCGCGGGTCTCGAGAACATCTCGGCGGGCGAGATCCGGATCGGATCGCGCGTCGTCAACGCGGTGCCGCCCAAGGAACGCGACATCGCGATGGTGTTCCAGAACTACGCGCTCTACCCGCACATGACGGTGCGGGACAACATGGCCTTCTCGCTCAAGCTCCGGAAGGCCGCCAAGGAGGAGATCGAGAGCCGGGTCGGCCGCGCCGCGGGGATCCTGGGCCTCGAGAAGCTCCTCGACCGCTATCCGCGCCAGCTCTCCGGCGGCCAGCGCCAGCGCGTCGCCATGGGGCGGGCGATCGTGCGCGACCCGCAGGTCTTCCTGTTCGACGAGCCGCTCTCGAACCTCGACGCCAAGCTGCGCGTGGCGATGCGGGCCGAGATCAAGGAGCTGCACCAGCGCCTGCGCACCACCACGGTCTACGTCACCCACGACCAGATCGAGGCCATGACCATGGCCGACAAGATCGTGGTGATGCATGACGGCGTGGTCGAGCAGGTCGGCGCCCCGCTCGAGCTCTACGACCGGCCCGACAACATGTTCGTCGCCGGCTTCATCGGCTCGCCGGCGATGAACTTCCTGAAGGGCAAGGTCGCGGGCGACACGTTCCGCACCGACAGCGGGCTGACCCTGCCGCTGCCGACCCGCGGCGCGCGTCCCGCCGACGGCATGCCGGCGGTCTACGGCCTGCGGCCGGAGCACGTGCGCCTCGCCGAGGGCGGCGTGCCGGTCGAGGTCGCGGTGGTGGAGCCGACCGGCTCCGAGACCATGGTGCTGGTGCGCCCGCCGGGCGGCGGCGCGAAGGACATCGCCCACGAGGTCGCCCGCGACATCGCCTGCGTGTTCCGCGACCGGATCGGCGCAGGCCCGGGCGAGCGGATCACCATCACCGCCGATCCCGGCCTCGTCCACCTGTTCGACGCCGAGAACGGCCGCCGGCTGAACTGAGCCTGCGACGCCTGCCGGCGGCGGCGGGACGCCATCCCGCCGCCGGCCGGTCCCAACGACAACAAATCAAAATCCTTCATCCCGGGAGAGACGCCACGATGTCAGCCTTCGATCGTCGCCAGATCCTCAAGGGGGGTGCCGCCCTCGGCCTCGCCTCCGCGGCGGGCCTGGAGGGCTTCGCCCGCGCCTGGGCGCAGGAGAACCAGTGGAAGCCCGAAGCGGGCGCCTCGCTGAAGCTCCTGCGGTGGAAGCGCTTCATCCCCTCAGAGGACGAGGCCTTCATGCGCCTCGTCGACGCCTTCACCAAGGCCACCGGCGTGCCCGTCACGGTGACGAGCGAATCCTTCGACGACATCCAGCCCAAGGCGTCGGTCGCCGCCAATACCGGCCAGGGCCCGGACATGGTCTGGGGCCTCTACTCCTTCCCGGCCCTGTTCCCGTCGAAGTGCCTCAAGGTCGGCGACGTCGCGGATTACCTCGGCAAGAAGTACGGCGGCTGGCTGCCCGCGGCCGAGGCCTACGGCAAGGTGAAGGGGGAGTGGATCGCCATCCCGATGGCGTTCAACGGCGGCTACATCAACTACCGCATCTCGGCCGTGAACAAGGCCGGCTTCCAGAAGGTCCCGGAGGACCATGCCGGCTTCCTGGAACTCTGCCGCGCGATGAAGAAGAACAACACGCCGGCCGGTTTCGCGCTGGGCCACGCCACGGGCGACGCCAATTCGTGGATCCACTGGGCGCTGTGGTCGCACGACGCCTATCTGGTCGACGCCAACGAGAAGATCGTCATCAACTCGCCGGAGACCGCCAAGGCGCTCGAATACGTCAAGGCGCTCTACGAGACCTTCGTGCCCGGCACGGTGTCGTGGAACGACTCGTCCAACAACAAGGCCTTCCTGTCGGGCGACCTCTACCTCACCGGCAACGGCATCTCGGTCTACGCCGCGGCGAAGAACGAGAGGAAGGACATCGCGGCGGACATGGACCACGCCGTCTGGCCGGTCGGCAAGTCCGGCAAGCCGACCGAGTTCCAGCTCGCCTTCCCGATCCTGGCCTACACCTACACCAAGGCGCCGAACGCCTGTAAGGCCTTCATGGCCTTCGCGCTCGAGGCCCAGAACTACAATTCCTGGCTCGAAGCGTCGCAGGGCTACCTCTGCCATCCGCTCAAGGCCTACGCCAACAACCCGATCTGGACCGCCGACCCGAAGAACAAGGTGTTCGGCGAAGCCTCGTCCCGGACGCTCGCCGCCGGCGGCCTCGCGCCGGTGAGCGAGAAGGTGGCCGCCGTGCTCGCCGACTTCGTCGTCGTCGACATGTTCGCCTCCTACTGCACCGGCCGCGAGGACCTGAAGACCTCGATCCGCACCGCCGAGCGGCAGGCGCAGCGGATCTTCCGGTCGGCCTGACGCCCTGCGCGCGGCTCGTGCGCATCTCCCCTTTCCCCGCCGGATCCCGGGCTTGCCCGGGATCTGCAAGCGATGGACGAAGTCGGGCAAGCCCGCCTTCTCGCGGGGAGAGGGCTGTTGACCCCCTGTCGGGTCGACGGCGAGGCGGCAGCCGAGGGTGAGGGGGAGGTGCCGAATGTGGCTCCTCCGGCATCACCCCCTCACCCTCGCTCCGGCTTCGCCTGCGCTCACTTCATCGACGACAAGGTCGATGAAGTCCTCTCCCCGCCCGCGGGGAGAGGGGAAGCCCGCGCCTCACGCGGCGACTGATGAGTGTGGCAGCGCGACTATGCTGCCCTCATCGTCCCCGAGATGCCCCCAGAACAACAAAACACCCGGAGGAGGCTCCCCGTGGCCGACATCGCCCTCGCCCGCCCCGCCGCGGCGGCGCCCCCGACCGGCTCGGCCTGGAGCCGGTTCCGGACGAGCCGCGGCTGGCTGGGCTTCTGGTTCATGCTGCCCGCAGCCGCGATCCTGCTGCTGTTCCTGGCCTACCCGCTGGGCAAGGGCGTCTGGCTCTCGCTCACCGACACCCGCATCGGGCGCGGCGGCAACTACGTGGGGATCGAGAACTACGAGTGGCTGTGGGACGACAGCGTCTTCTGGCTCTCGGTGTTCAACACGCTCGTCTATACGGGCTTCGCCTCGGTGGCGAAGTTCGCGATCGGCCTCTACCTGGCGCTGCTCCTCAACAAGCGGCTGCCGTTCAAGGCGCTGATCCGCTCGATCGTGCTGATCCCCTTCGTCGTGCCGACGGTGCTGTCGGCGCTGGCGTTCTGGTGGATCTTCGACAGCCAGTTCTCGATCATCTCGTGGTCGCTGCGCCATCTCGGCCTCATCGACCGCAACATCGATTTCCTGGGCGATCCGACGATGGCGCGGATCTGCGTGACCTTCGCCAACATCTGGCGCGGCGTACCGTTCATCGCCATCACGCTGCTCGCCGGCCTGCAGACCGTCTCGCCCTCGCTCTACGAGGCGGCGACGATCGACGGCGCGACGCCGTGGCAGAACTTCCGCCACATCACCCTGCCGCTCCTCACCCCGATCATCGCCGTGGTGATGACCTTCTCGGTGCTGTTCACCTTCACCGACTTCCAGCTGATCTGGGCGATGACCCGCGGCGGCCCCGTCAACGCCACCCACCTGATGGCGACCCTGTCCTACCAGCGCGGCATCCTGTCGGGGAATCTCGGCGAGGGCGCGGCCATCGCCACCGCGATGGTGCCGTTCCTGATCTTCGCCATCGGGATCTCGTGGTTCGGCCTCCAGAACCGCAAGTGGCAGACCGGCTGAGAGAAGGAAAAATCACCCATGGCCGCGACCACGACACCCGACAAGCCCGACGACAACGAGGGCATGGCCTATCTCGACACGCTGCCGAAGCGCGTCGTCACGGTCTACCTGCCGCTCTTCGTCATCCTGGTGGTGCTGCTCTTCCCGTTCTACTGGATGGTCCTGACCGCCATCAAACCGGACGAGCAGCTCATCGACATGGAGACCTACAACCCGTTCTGGGTGGTCTCGCCGACGCTCAAGCACATCTCGAAGCTCCTGTTCCAGACCCATTATCCCCTGTGGCTGTGGAACACGATGATGATCTCGGTGGCGGCCACGGTGCTGTCGCTGTTCGCCAGCGTGCTCGCGGCCTACGCGATCGTGCGGATCCGCTACAAGGGCGCGGTCGCGGTCGGCGCGGCGATCTTCCTCGCCTACCTGGTGCCGCCCTCGATCCTGTTCATCCCGCTCGCCACCATCATCCAGGCCTACGGGCTCTACGATTCGCCCTTCGCCCTGGTGCTGGTCTATCCCACCATCCTGATCCCGTTCTCGACCTGGCTGCTGATGGGGTACTTCAAGACGATTCCCTACGAGCTGGAGGAGTGCGCGCTCATCGACGGGGCGAGCCGCTGGCAGATCCTCGTCAAGATCATCCTGCCGCTGGCGGTGCCGGGGCTGATCTCGGCCGGCATCTTCTCGCTGACCCTGTGCTGGAACGAGTTCATCTACGCGCTGACCTTCCTGTCCTCGACCGACAACAAGACCGTGCCGGTGGCGGTGGTGAGCGAGTTCGTCGACGGCGACATCTATCGCTGGGGCTCGCTGATGGCGGGGGCGCTCGTCGGCTCGCTGCCGCTGGTGATCCTGTACTCGTTCTTCGTCGAGCACTACGTCTCGGCGATGACCGGGGCGGTGAAGGAATGACGGCACCGGCGCCCCCGGACGGCGACGCTTCGGGGGCGCGTCCCAGGGCGACCGACAGGCCGAGGCACGCCTTGCGGTGCCTGCATCCCCTTGCGGCGCCGTGGGGTCTACCCGTCGGCGGACGGGACGGTTACATGACGGGTCCCGGGCCCGAACGCCGCGCGCCCGGCCTCACCGTTAGGTCTTGGTGACAAGGCAACAAACCCCAAGGTCACAATCCCGATGACTGCCCCTCGCACCCTCTACGACAAGATCTGGGACGACCACGTCGTCGATCGTCAGCCGGACGGCACCTGCCTCCTCTACATCGACCGTCACCTCGTCCACGAGGTCACCTCTCCCCAGGCCTTCGAGGGGCTTCGTCTCGCCGGGCGCCGGGTGCGCCACCCGGAGAAGACGCTGGCGGTCGTCGACCACAACGTCCAGACCTCGGACCGCAGCTTCGGGATCGAGGATCCCGAGAGCCGCACGCAGATCGACACGCTGGCCGAGAACGTCCGCGAGTTCGGCATCGAGTACTACGACGCGCTCGATCGTCGGCAGGGCATCGTCCACATCATCGGGCCGGAGCAGGGCTTCACCCTGCCGGGCCAGACGATCGTCTGCGGCGATTCCCACACCTCGACCCACGGCGCCTTCGGGGCGCTCGCCCACGGCATCGGCACGTCGGAGGTCGAGCACGTGCTCGCCACCCAGACGCTGATCCAGAAGAAGGCGAAGAACATGCGCGCCGTCGTCGACGGCCGCCTGCCCGCCGGCGTCGGGGCCAAGGACATCATCCTGGCGATCATCGGCGAGATCGGCACCGCCGGCGGCACCGGCCACGTGCTGGAATATGCCGGCGAGGCGATCCGGGGCCTCTCGATGGAGGGCCGGATGACGATCTGCAACATGTCGATCGAGGGCGGGGCCCGCGCCGGCATGGTCGCCCCCGACGAGACCACCTTCGCCTACATCAAGGACCGGCCGAAGGCGCCGAAGGGCGAGGCGTTCGAGCGCGCGGTCGCGTACTGGCGCAACCTCGTCTCCGACGAGGGCGCCCATTTCGACCGCGAGATCCGGCTCGATGCCGCAAATCTCCCGCCGATCGTGACCTGGGGCACGAGCCCCGAGGACGTCATCTCGGTCCAGGGCCGGGTGCCGGACCCGGCCGCCATCGAGGACGAGAACCTGCGCCTCTCGAAGGAGAAGGCCCTGTCCTACATGGGCCTGACCCCGGGGACGAAGATCACCGACATCGCCCTCGACAAGGTGTTCATCGGCTCCTGCACCAACGGCCGCATCGAGGACCTGCGGATCGTCGCCCGCATGGTCGAGGGGCGCAAGATCCACCCGAACGTGTCGGGCATGGTGGTGCCGGGCTCGGGGCTGGTGAAGGAGCAGGCGGAGCAGGAGGGCCTCGCTCGGATCCTGATCGAGGCCGGCTTCGACTGGCGCGAGCCGGGCTGCTCGATGTGCCTCGGCATGAATGCCGACCGCCTCAAACCCCACGAGCGCTGCGCCTCGACCTCGAACCGCAACTTCGAGGGCCGCCAGGGCCACAAGGGCCGCACGCACCTCGTCTCCCCGGCGATGGCCGCGGCCGCCGCCATCGCGGGCCACTTCGTCGACATCCGCGAGTGGCCGGCCGGGGCTTGAGCCGACGATGACGAACGGCGGAGTTCGGCGTTGACGCCGGCTCCGCCGCCGACTAAACGAACTGACACCGGGGCGCCGCCAAGGCGGTGCTCTAGGGCCCAGGTGGCGGAATTGGTAGACGCGCTGGTTTCAGGTACCAGTGGTGCAAGCCGTGGAGGTTCGAGTCCTCTCCTGGGCACCAACACCCCTCGATGGTGTTGATGCTTTCCGCGATGCGGTAATCTTCCCCTTCGGTACGATTCCTGAGTTGCTTGCACCGCCTAGCGCGAGAGCGTGTTCGGTTGATCCCGATCGATCCCGACAGCCTCTGCGTCATACCGGGCCCCGCAGCGGAGCCCGGAATGGCGATGTGCGTGGGGAAGTCTTGCGCCGAATCCTCCCCTGAGCGGCGCCCTCCCCTGTTCGCGGCAGGACCGACGGGCGCCGCCGGCGCGCGAAAGCCTTAGGCCCCACCCGATCCGGGCGTCTCCGGCGGCACCGCGCGGGGGCGCCGGTTCTCGTCGATCGCCACGAAGGTGAACAGCGCCTGCGTCACCTTGATGGTCTCCTCGCTCTCCCGGGCGCGGCGCCACGCCTCGATCTGGATGCGGATCGAGGACCGGCCCACCGAGACGATCTGCGCGTAGAGGCTGACCTCGTCGCCGACCACGACCGGCTGCAGGAAGGTCATGCCCTCGACCGCGATGGTGGCGCAGCGCCCCCGGGCCCGGCGCGCCGCCACGTTGCCGGCGGCGAGATCCATCTGGGCCATGAGCCAGCCGCCGAAGATGTCGCCCGCCGGGTTGGTGTCGGCCGGCATGGCGATGGTGCGGATCACCGGGGGACCCCAGGCGGGCAGAGGAGAGGGCAGCGCGTCGGACATGGCTTTGAAGACCGGGATCAAGGGGTGGCGGGAGAGGGGGACCGGGAGGGGCACCTTGGAGCGCCCCTCGCGCAGGGTAAGCCAGGACGACGATCCATCCCGCGTCAGTCGGAACGGCATGCTCCTGGAGCAGCGCCCGACCGGTGATCGTGCAGCACTTTCCATGCCGGACCGGTCTTCGCTTCGCCGCGAACGAGGCTCTAACCGACGAAGTCGCCGCGGCTCAGGCCGTAGCGCTGCATCTTCTCGTTGAGGGTGCGCCGAGGCACGTCGAGGAGACGCATCGCTTCCGCGATGTTGCCCTGCGCCTGCTGCAGCGCCTGCTCGATCAGGCCCCGCTCGTAGGCCTCGACCCGCGCGGCGAGCGGCGGCTGCCCGGCCTCGCCCGGGTCCGGGGCGGCGCCGAGCCGGTCGAGGCCGAAGGCGTAGCGCTCGGCCGCGTTGCGCAATTCGCGCACGTTGCCGGGCCAGGGCTGCTCGACGAGGTCCCGGACATGCCGGGTGCTCAACGGCCGCATCGCCCGGCCATGCGCCTCGGCGGCCCGGGCGGCGAAGTGCTCGAACAGGAGCGGGATGTCCTCGCGCCGCTCGCGCAAGGGCGGGATGCGCAGGCTCGCGACGTCGAGGCGGTAGTAGAGGTCGGGGCGGAAGCGCCCGGCCTCGGCCTCGGCGCGCAGGTCGACCTTGCTGGCGCAGAGCGTGCGCAGGTCGGCGGCGACCGACTCGTTGGCGCCGAGCCGCTCCACCCGGTGCTCCTGCAGCACCCGCAGCAGCTTGACCTGGCCGGAGAGCGGCATCGCCTCGATCTCGTCGAGGAAGAGCGTGCCGCGATGGGCGTATTCGAGCTTGCCGATCCGGCGCTTGAGCGCGCCCGTGAAGGCGCCGGCCTCGTAGCCGAACAGCTCGCTCTCCATCATCGTGTCGGGGATCGCGCCGCAATTGACCGGGACGAAGCGCCCCTCGCGCCGGCTCGAGAAGGCGTGCAGGCACTGCGCCACCAGCTCCTTGCCGGAGCCGGTCTCGCCATTGACGACGACGTTGACCGGTGTCGCGGCGAGGTCGAGCACCTCGCGCCGCAGGGCCTCCATCGCCCGGGAGGTGCCGATCAGCCGGCTCTCGATGGCGTGCGCGTCCGTGCCCGCGTGGAGCCGGCGCAGGCGCAGGGTGAGGTGGCGCTTCTCGCAGGCGCGGCCGATCGCGTCGACGAGGCGCTCGGGCGCGAAAGGCTTCTCGATGAAGTCGTAGGCGCCGCGCCGCATCGCCTCGACCGCCATCGGCACGTCGCCGTGGCCGGTGACGAGCAGGACCGGCAGCTCGGGATCCAGGCTGAGCGCCCGCTCCAGCACCGCGAGGCCGTCCATCCGCGGCATGCGCATGTCGGTGACGAGGATGCCGGGGAAGCGCTCGTCGATCGCGGCGAGCGCGCCGTCGGGGGCCTCGAAGGTCGAGACGGCGTAGCCGGCGAGGGTCAGCCACTGCTCCAGCGCCTCGCGCACCGTCTCCTCGTCGTCGACGAAGAGGACGCGTTCCACCCGTGCCGCCATTCAGGCCTCCATCGCCGGCAGGACGAGGGTCAGCACGGCGCCGCGCTCGCCGTTCTCGGCAGCCAGGCTGCCCCCGAGGTCGCGCACGATGAGCGAGGACAGGGACAGGCCGAGCCCGAGCCCCTCGCCGGCGGACTTGGTGGTGAAGAACGGATCGAAGATCCGTCCCATATGCTCGGCCGCGATCCCGCTGCCGCTATCCGCGACGGCGAGCCGCCAGGAGGAGGCGGAATCGCCGGGGGAGGCCGGCTCGTGCGCCGCGCTCAACGAGAGCCGGCGCTCGGGGGCGTCGCGCATCGCGTCGAGGGCGTTGACCATGAGGTTCAGGAGCACCTGCTCGAGGCGCACCGGCTCGGCCCGCACCGTCGCGTCGGGCGGGATCCGGCACTCGACCGCGACGCCGTCGGCCCGCAGCCGGACCCGCAGCAGGTCGAGGGCGGCCTCCGCCGCCGCGGCGAGGCGCACCGGCTCGCAATGCCCGGGGCCGGTCTTGCGGGCGAAGTCCTTGAGGTGGCGGATGATCTCGGCGATGCGCTGCGTGACCTCGGTCATGCGCTGCAGGTTGCGGCGCACCGTCGCCTCGTCGCCGCGCTCGAGGAACACCGCGGTGCTGGCCAGGAAGGTGCGCAGGGCCGCGAGCGGCTGGTTGATCTCGTGGTTGATCGCCGTGGAGATCTGGCCGAGCGCCGCGAGCCGGCCGGCATGGATCAGCTCGTCCTGGGTCGCCCGCAGGGCCGCGGTGGCGCGCTCGCGCTCGCCGATCTCGGCCCGCAGGCGCGCGTTGGCGTCGCTGAGGTCGTGGGTCCGCTCCGCCACACGCCGCTCGAGGGCGAGCCGCATCGCCTGCTCGGCCCGCAGGCGCCGCCGCTTCTGGCTCGCGGCGGCGAGCGCGAAGGCGAGCGCCAGGCAGGCGACGCCCGTGGCGGCCGCCACCAGGAGGGCCTGGCGGAAGGCGGCCCCGGTCGGGGCGACGTACCAGAGCGTCCAGCCGAGATCCGGCATCGCGACGGGCTCGACGATGCCGCGCCCGGCCCGGCCGGCGGAGGGGAGCCGGATCGTCCCGCCGGGATCGGGCGGGCCGTCCTCCAGGAGGGGCCGCAGGTCGCTGTCGCCGTATTGCCGGGCCGCGCGGATGCGGTCCGTGTCGGCCGCGGCGAGAGGCCGGAACGGGCGGTACTTCCAGCCGGGCTCGCTCGCCAGGAAGACGATCCCGGCGGCGTCGGAGACGAGGATCTGCTCGCCCGCCCGCCGCCACTCGCCCTCCAGGCCCTCGAGGTCGACCTTGACCACCACGACGCCCGCGACCGGGCCGGCGCCCTCCCCGCCTCGCGCGACCACCGCCTTGCCGATGAACAGGCCCGGCTGCTGGGTGGTGGTGCCGACCCCGAAGTAGCGCGAGGCGCCGCTCGCCAGGGCGTCGAGGAAGTAGGGCCGGTAGGCGTAGGTGGAGCCGACGAAGGAGAGCGGCTGGTTCCAGTTGCTCGCGCCGAGCGTGAGCCCGTTCGCGTCCATGAGGTAGATCGCGGCGGCCCCCGAGGCCCCGGCGATCGCCTCGAACTTGGCGTTGACGGCCGCGACCGCACCGGACGCGGCCGGATCGGCCAGCAGGCCCTGGACCTGCGTGTCGAGGGCGAGGACGGTGGGCAGGGAGCGGTAGCGGTCGAACGCCGCGCGCAGGACCGCCTCGGCGATCACGAGGCGCTGGCGCGCGGCGCGCCGCACCTGGTCGTGGCCGGCATTCAGGGCGAGGAGGAAGACCGCGAGGGTGAGCGCCAGGATCGCGGCCGCCCAGGCCCACCGCCGGGCCCCGGCCCCGCCGAGGAGCGCGCGCCGCGGCGCCGCGGCCGGGAGGTCGGCAGGATGGGCTTGGCTCATGCCGGGCGCCTCGACTGCGGGGGTCACGCGGGTCTCGAAGTCCCCGCCGTGCCCCGAAACGGGGATCGCCCGCAAGCGAAAGCCGAGGGGGTCCGGGCGTCGCGAGGACCGGGACCCGGGAGGTCCCGGTCCTCGTCGCGGGCGTCAGTCGCTCATCCGGCCGTTGCCGTCGAGGTAGCCGTACTTGCGGGTGTCGGGCATCCACAGCGAGGCGGCGAAGGCCACCGCCGCCATGGCGGCGACGTACCAGTAGAACAGGCCCTCGTTGCCGTAGGTCTTGAACGAGAGCGCGACGTATTCCGCCGTGCCGCCGAACAGCGCGTTGGCGATGGCGTAGGGCAGGCCGACGCCGAGCGCGCGGATCTCGGCCGGGAACAGCTCGGCCTTCACCACGCCGCTGATCGAGGTGTAGAAGGACCCGATCACGAGGCCGGTGAGGATCAGCCCGAAGGCGGCCCAGGGGCTCGTCACCAGCGACAGGCTCGAGAGCAGCGGCACCGCGCCGAGGGTCGCGAGCCCGCTGAACAGGATCATGTTGTTGCGCCGCCCGATCCTGTCGGAGAGGGCGCCGAAGACCGGCTGCAGCAGCATGAACACCACGAGCGCCAGGGTCATCACGGTCGAGACCGTCTTCAGGTCGAGCTTCACCGTGTTGACCAGGAACTTCTGCATGTAGGTGGTCATGGTGTAGAAGTAGAGCGACCCGCCCATGGTGAAGGCGAGCGTGATCAGGAGCGCCCGCTTGTGCTGCATCAGCGCGCGCAGCGAGCCGGCCTCCTTGCTCTTCATGGTCTCGTGCGAGGCGGATTCCTTCAGCGAGCCGCGCAGCATCATCGCGACGATCGCCGCGGCGGCGCCGAGCAGGAACGGGACGCGCCAGCCCCAGGCGCGCATCTCCTCGGCCGAGAGCATGTGCTGGAGCGCGAACACCACCAGGACCGCGAGGAGCTGGCCGCCGATCAGGGTGACGTACTGGAACGACGACAGGAAGCCGCGCCGGCCCTTGCCGGCGATCTCGCTCATGTAGGTCGCCGCGGTGCCGTACTCGCCGCCGACCGAGAGGCCCTGGGCCAGCCGGGCGACGAGGAGCAGCACGGGGGCCAGCACGCCGATCGTCTCGTAGGTCGGCAGGATGCCGATCATCAGCGAGCCGGCGCACATCAGCAGCACCGAGAACACCATCGAGGACTTGCGGCCGCGCCGGTCGGCGATGCGGCCGAAGATCCAGCCGCCGAGCGGCCGCATGAAGAACCCGACCGCGAAGATGCCGGCGGTGGCGAGCAGCTGGCCGGTCGGGCTGCTGCTCGGGAAGAACGCGGAGGCGAAGTAGATCGACGTGAAGGCATAGGCGTAGAAGTCGTACCACTCGACCAGGTTGCCGGACGAGGCGGCGACGATGGCCCTGATCTTCTGGCGGTCGGTCGCCTCGGCGGGCGCCGGGCTCACCCCGATCGCCGCCTGTGCAGCCATGGTCATGGACGTTCTCCCTGATCTGGTTCTCCCGCGACGCGCGGGTCCGATGGATGTCCCACCCGACCGTCCAGGCCTTTCGGCTTCTTGCGGGCGGCGTCGGCGGGCAGCGGGGGAGCGATGGCAAGCCGGATGCCAGGCCAAAGAATTAAATTAACCGATATCCATCAACAGGATGCCTGCGCACCGGGCTGGCCGCTTGAGCGGGAAGGCGCCGATCGACCCAAGGCCGTCGGCGGAAATCCGCCGACGGCGCCCGGACGGCCCGGTCCGAACCGCGAAGGCGCCTCGCCCGCATCCCGCCGCGGCACCGCTCAAGCCCGTTGACGCCGGCTCCGCCGCCCTCTAAACGACCTCCACCGCGGCGCTGCGAGGCGCCACGGGCCCAGGTGGCGGAATTGGTAGACGCGCTGGTTTCAGGTACCAGTGGTGCAAGCCGTGGAGGTTCGAGTCCTCTCCTGGGCACCAACACCCCTCGATGGTGTTGATGCCGTCCCGCAGCGGGATGCGAGCCGAACGGCGACGAACCTGATCTCTTCGTGCAAACTCGGACGATAGGCTGAGCTGCCTGGCACCGAACCGGTCCGGGCTTGTTCGCGTTGGGCTGCGCCAACGGAGGACACGCCCATGCCGCGTAGCGACGATCTGCTCACCGCTCGCCCGCACCTGACCCGCCGCGACGAGGACGAGGCCGCCGCCAAGGCCGGGGTGACGCCGGCCGACCACGACGCCGCGGGCAAGCCCGACGCCCTCGATCCCGGCACCAGCACCACCGGCGGGGAGCCGCGGCCGCGCAAGCCCGCCCCGGCGGGCGAGGGCGAGGTCTAACCCTGGGGCTCGACGGCACGCGGGCTCGACTCAGCAGGCTTCACGGTACACGGCAGGGGCTGTCTGGCTGCGTGTCAGCCCCTCCCATCCAGAACCTCATCCTGAGGTGCCGCGTAGCGGCCTCGAAGGAGCGCTCCAGGGATCGCGGAGATTTCTGGAGCCCTCCTTCGAGGCTGCTGCAAGCAGCAGCACCTCAGGATGAGGTCGCAGGTGGGACAAGCCTGACGATCCCGGGCATTGCGCCGGGGCGTGCACCATGGCAAGCCAATCTTTGGCCTGCCATGCTTTTGTCTTGTAGAAATTTCGTCGCAAACCCGGCGTCTATTGCGTGAAATCTGCTCAGCCATCGACCACTTTCCTGCTACGCGCCGCCTCGTCGTAGGATGCGCGAGGTCCGATCCTGTCCCTCCGTCAGTTTAAACCCCCACGCACCCCGCCTCGCGTGCCCGGGCGAACGGATGCAAGGTGCCCCCATGACCACCATCGCTCCCCTGCCGTGCCAGCGGCACCTGTTCGAGGTTCCCGACGACGTCAGCTACCTCGACGCGGCGGCGTGGTCGCCGCTGCCCCGGGCGGTCCGCGAGGCCGGGGAGGCGGGCCTGCTCGTGAAGAGCCGGCCCTGGGCGCACCCGCGCGAGGCGGTGCCGGCCCAGGCCGAGCGGGCGCGGGCGGCGGCGGCCCGGCTCGTCGGCGCGGCCGCGGACGACGTGGCGATCGTCGGGTCCGTGAGCCACGCGATGGCCACCGCCGCCGCGAACCTGGCCGTCGCGCCGGGCGGGCGCGTGCTGCGCGTCGCGGACGAGTTCCCGTCGCTGTGCTACGCCTTCGACCGGCTCGCGCGCGCGCGGGACCTGGTCGTCGAGGAGGTTCCCCGCCCCGGGGACGGCGACTGGACGGCGGCCCTGCTGGAGGCGATCGGGCGCCCCGGGGCACCGCCCATGGCGATCGCGACCCTGACCCCGTCGCACTGGACCGACGGCGGGCTGATCGACCTCGACCGCCTCGCGCCGGCCGTCCACGCCTCCGGCGCCGCCCTGGTGATCGACGCGACCCAGACGGCGGGGGCCCGGCCGGTGGATGTCGGCCGCTGGCGCCCCGACTTCCTGGCCTTCCCGACCTACAAGTGGACGCTCGGGCCCTACGGGCTCGCCTTCCTGTACGCCGCGCCGCGCCGGCAGGACGGCGCTCCGATCGAGGAGAACGCCGGCAACCGCCCGCCCGCGGCGGGTGCCAGGCGCTACGACCGGGGCGAGCTGAACGACCCGGTGCTGCTGCCGATGGCGGCGACCGGCCTCGAGCTGATCCTGTCCTGGGACCCGGCGGCGGTGGCGGCCCGGCTGCGTCGCCTCACCGACCGTCTGGCGGAGGAAGCCTGCGGGCTCGGCTTATCGGCGGCGCCGGGGCACCTGCGCGTGCCGAACGTCCTCGGGCTGCGCGCGCCGGGCGGGCTGCCCCCCGGCCTGACGGATCGCCTGCGGGAGGCGGGCGTCTTCGCGAGCGAACGATCCGGGGCGCTGCGGCTCAGTCCGCACGCCTGGTCCGACGGGGACGACGTGGAACGCTGCGTCGCGGCCCTGCGCCGGGTTCTGTAGGGCCTCTTCCGTCCCGTCGCGCGGGCAGGCGGTCGGGCTTCGCCTCCGGCGCCGACCCGCGACACCGGCCGGTCGCGAGGCTCAGCCCGGCGCCGGCCCGCCGGCGCCGCGGGCCTCGGGTCCCGTTCCCGGCGCCGCGGCGGCGTCGGGCTTCGGCCGCTCGGGGGCGGCGCTCTCGGGGTAGCGGGCGCGGTAGGCGCGCAGGAACTCGGTCAGGGTCTCGGCGCTCGTCGCCTGGCGCACGAGGCTGCGGAAGGCCGCGGTCCCGGCGGCGTTGGGCGCCGCGACGAGGCCGAAGGTCCGGGCGTCGGGGCTGTCGGCCATCTTCGGGGTGTACTTGGTGCGCAGGCGGTCGAGGCTCAACGAATCCTCGGCGAGCGCGTAGCCGATCGCCGCGCGCATCACGTCGGCGCGTTCGGGATCGGAGAGCGGGCCGGATTCGCGCCAGCGCGTCCCCAGCATCGCCTCGTGCGCCTCGCCGGCGTCGCGCCAGCGCCGGGCGCTCCACAGGATGTCGCCGCGCAGGTGCGCAGCCTCCGGGCCGGCCGTGCCCTCGAGCAGTTCGAGCGCGAGGTCGGTGCGCGACAGGTCGGACAGGGCGCGGGCCTCGAGCAGCAGGCGCGCGTCGCGGATCTGGGCCGGCAGCTCCGGCAGGCGGGTGTTCTGCAGGACCTTGAGCGCCTTGAGCGGCTCGCCCTCCATCAGCCGGACTGTGGCGAGCCTGGCCGCGACGCTCGCCCGCGCCGCGCCGGCGAGGCGGTTGTCGACCTGGTGCTGGAGGAGGTCGCCCGCGGCGTCCAGGAGGTCGAGGGCGACGAGGCGGTCGGCCAGGCGCCGCACGATCTCGTCGCCCTGGCGGCCGACCGGCGTGAACTCCTTGAAGTCGTAGAACAGCGCCAGGGCCTCGATGCGCCCGAGGCTCGCGCCCCGGTCCGACAGGAACAGGGCCGAGAACAGCGACACCGTCTCGTCGTGCAGGCCGCGGGTCGCCGGGTGGTCGGGATAGAGGCGGTTGGCCTTGCGCGCGGTCGCGAAGGCGTCGCGCCAGCGCCCGGCCCCGGCATAGAGCCGGCCGAGCCGGGCGAAGGCCTCGGCCTCGGCCTCGCCGTGCCAGGTCAGGGTCAGGCGCTCGAGGCGGTCGATCGCGGCCTCGGGGGTCATCGTGCCGGTGGCCCGCCCGAGATCGACGACCCGCAGGGTCGCGTCGGCGGCGACCGGCGGCGCGCCGGTCTCGGCGAGCTGCTGGTAGCCGCGGCGGGCCTCGCCGTCCTGGCCGATCGCCTCGGCGAAGCGCGCCTTGAGGAAGGCGAGCCGGTCGCGCGGGAGCGCGCCATCGGCGAGCGGCGTCACGGCGGTGAGCGCCCGCTGGGCGAAAGCCGGGTCCTTGGCGTCGAGGGCGACCTCGGCGGCCGCGAGGTAGAGCGGCAGCTGCAGGTCGTCCGGATAGGCCTCGATCACCGGCAGGCCGGCCTTGAAGGCGGCGAGCGCCGGGCCGCTGCGCCGGCCCCGGGCATCGAGGAGCCCGCGCCACACCCGCGTCTCGGGGTCCAGGCCCTGCCTGGCGTCGGGGCCGAGGAACCCGGCCGCCCGGGCGTCCTGCCCCATGCGCAGGGCGGCGATCGCCGAGAGGAGCCGCGCCGGCCGCTCCGCGGCGAGGGCCGCATCCTCCCGGGCGGCGTAGGCGAGGACGCCGGAGGCCTCGGACGAGAAGCCGTTGGCGAGGAGCACCCGGGCGAGGTCGAGGCGGGCGGCGGAGCGGGCCGGCCGCTCGGCCGCGGCCGCGGCGGCCTCGGCGGCGCGGATGCGGGCGCGCACGTCGCCGCGCTGGTCCTCGCGCCAGCGCTCCGGCTGCACCATCAGGGCGGCGGCGTGGGCGCCCGCCTCCGGCGCCTCCGCCACCGCCGGCGAGACCGACAGGCCGCCCGAGCGGGTGATCGTCACGTCGTTGAGGCCGGGGCGCACCGCGAGGTCGTCCGCCGCCGCCAGCACGGCCACGCCCTGGCGACTCGGCAGGATCTCGAACTCGACGAAGCGGCCGCGCTTCGGCACTCCGGCGATGCGGGGGCCGCGGGCGGTCACCACGGCGATGCGCTCGCCGTCGCGCTCCAGCCACAGCGCGCCGCCGGGGCGGGCAAGCGGCACCGTGACCGCGGGCTTGCCGGAGGGATCGGCGCTGCGCTGCGGCGCCAGGAGGTCGCCGCCCGGCGCGCTGCCGTCGCCGAGCACCAGATCCCAGCCCTGCCCCTCCCCCGCCGCGAGCTGGGCGAGGATGCCGGGATCGAGCCGCAGGCGCATCGCCGTGAACGCGCCCTCCACCCACGGCCCCTCGGCGAGGCTCGCCGGCGCGCCCGCCGGCAGCGCCGGCAGGCCGACCGTGCCGGAGGTCTCGAAGACCAGGGTGGCGATGCCGCCGCGCTCGAACAGGGCCGCGGGCGGCCGGGCCGCGAACGGGAAGGCGATCCGGAAGGCCGGGCCGGACCGGACGATGCGGGCCTGGACCGGGCCGGCGGCCGCCGGCGGCTCGGCCGGGGCGGGGGCGGGCGCCTCGGCCGGCGGACGGAATTCGGCCCGGGCCTGGACCTGAGGCGGCGGCGCGGAGGCGGCGGGCGGAGCGGGCGGCTCCGCCTGCGGGGCCTCGGATGCCGGCGGCTTGGCGCCCGCCGCCTTCTCCCCGGCAGCCTTCTCCCCGGCAGCCTTGGCGCCCGGCCTGACGAGGTCGAGGACGTACGCGTCCTCCTCGCGGTAGCCGTCCGCGGTGTAGCCCTCGGCGAGCTTCAGGGTCAGCCGGGCCGCCTCAGGCCCGGCCTCGACGCCGAACTTCGCCACGGCGCTCACCAGGGCGGCACGGGCCTCCGCGGCGTCGACCGTGTAGGTGCCGGGGATGCGCAGGCGGATCTCGGAGCCGGCGCGCTCCAGGCCCACCTCGGTGTCCCGCGGCAGGCGCACCGAGAGGCGGGACAGGGTCGGCAGGTTCGCCGCCTCGAGGCGCAGCGGCACCGCGCGCCGGGCCTTCTGGGCGGCCTCGCGGCGCAGGCGCTCGCTCAGCTCCTCGGCCCGCCGGTTGAGGTCGGCCAGGACCTCCGGCGGCAGGCCCGGCGGCAGGCCGGTCCAGCCCTCGGGCATCAGGTCGATGAAGACCCGCTCGCCGGCCTCCAGCACGTTGATCCGGTAGGGCGCCTGGAGCGCGACGCGCATGCCGGCGCCGTCGGGGTCGCGGCGGACCTGCGCCACGTAGGCCGGCATCTCGGCGGCCAGGCGGTCGCGCTGGCCGGTCACCGGTTCGCGGAACGTCACCACCAGCACGCCGCCGGTGACCTTGGCGGCCACCTTCACGCCGTGGTCGAAGGTGAGGGCGATGCGCCCGAAATTCTTCTGCTCGCTGCCCTGGATCGCGACGAGCTGCGCCGCCTCGGCCGCGCCGGCCCCGGGCCAACGCCGCCAGCGCCATCAGCGCCGCCGCGCGGCGGCTCCTGCCCGTCGATCCCATGGTGTCCGCCCGAAAATCCCGAGCCGGCACCATGCCGCCACACGGCTAACGAGGGCTTAAACCGGGCCGCTCTAGCGCGTCCCGTCGATCGCCGGCAGCTCGCCGGGGGGCAGGCCCGGAGCGGCCGCCGCGGATTTCGGGCTGCCGGCGCCGCGGGCGCGCTGGGCGAGCGCCACGGTCAGGCGCTCGGCCGCGTCGGGCTGCATCACCGCCAGCACCTCGGCCATCTTGCGCGGGTTCATGCCGACCACCACTGGCACCAGCACGTCGAGCTTCAGCCGGTCGAAGACCCGGGCGGCCTCCTTGGGCTTCATCGTCTCGTACATCGTGACCAGGGACTTGAGCCCCGCGGCCTCGGCTTCCGCGCGCTTGGCCGCCGCGTCGTCGCCCTTCTGCTCCAGGGTCTTGAGGTCGTTGATGCGGGTCTCGAGCTTGCGCTCGGCGTTCTCGATCAGCTGCTCGCGGGTCTCGAGGTCGCGCGAGCGCTGCTGGAGCGCGTCGCGGCGGGCGCCGAGCTTCTCGAGGATCGCCCGTTCGGAGGGCGAGGCCGGCTCGGCGGCCGGCCGCGACGGCTCGGGCGGGCGCGCGGCAGCGGCCGGCTCCTTGGAGGCGTCCTTGGGCGCCTCCTTCGCCGCGAGCGAGCCGGTGATCGTCGGGTCGAGGGGCTCGTAGCCGGAGCGGGCATGGACCAGGAGCTCGGCGAAGCGCGCCCCGGTCGAGGGCCCGGCATCGAGCACGGCGAGCACCTTCAGGAGCAGCAGACCCGAGGCCGCCACCGCCACCGCGTCGACGAGGCGCAGGCGGATCATCGGCCCGCGCCAGGCCGGCGTCGCGAGGAGGCGCTGCACCAGGACGGCGACGGAGGCGGGCGCCTGCGGGAGCTTGGCCGGCAGCGTGCCGGCGGCAGGCCGCGCGGCCGGCTTGGGAGCCGCGGGATTGGCGGCGGGCTTCTGGGCGGCGGGCTTCCGGGTCGCGGGGCTGGTCGCGCCGGCTCCGGCCGCCGCCGGGGGGGCGCCACCGGGCGCGGCGCCGGCCGGGAGTGCGGCCGGCGGCAGCCCGGCGAAGCGGCGCAGGAGCAGCGCGAGGGTCATGCGGCCTGGGCCTGCAGGCGGCTCAGGGCCCGCTCGCTCAGCGCACGGGCGGCGGCGGCGGCGGCGCCGAGGCGCTCGCCGGTGGAGACCGGCCGCGGCTCGGGCGCGGGCGGCGGCACGGGGGCGACCTGGGGCGCGACCGGAGCCGGCGCGACGAAAGCCGCGGGGGCCTGCGCCTCGGGCGCCGGCGCGAGGCCCGCCACCTCGCCGGGCACCGCCGCCCGGGCCTGGGCCACGATGCGGCCGATGCGCGAGAGCACCTCGTCGCCGGCCTGGAGCTGGGCGGCGAGGTCGGCGTTGGTGCGCTCGGCCAGGCGCAGGCGCTCGGCCAGCGTGCGGTCGCACTCGGCGAGCGTGGTGCGCAGGCCCGTGATGGCGCGCTCGGCCGATTCGGTCGCCACCATCAGGTCGCCGATGGTCTGGCGCATCGCCGCCTCGTCGCCCTTGAGGCGGGTGATGCGGCGCCCGAGGCTCACCGAGGTACCGATGCAGGCGACGAGCAGGACCGCCACCAGCAGGTCGGCCAGGATGCTGACGATCAGGCTCACGACGCGGCCTCGCTGCGGGTTTGGGAGGGGGACATGCGGCTCTACCCGTCCTTGCGGTTCTGCATCGAGGCCTCGAAGGCCGCGAAGGTGGTGCGGGCGCGCCGCAGCGGGCGCGTCACCTGCACGGCGATGCTGTCGTCGAGGCGGCCGATCCGCCCCTGCGTCATCGCCCAGTCGCCGCAGCGAAGCGTGATGAGGTCGGCGGGCTTGGCGTCGAACATGATGGTGTCGCCGACCTCGAGCGACAGCACCCGGCGCAGCGGAAGCGACATCTCGTGCAGGACCGCCTCGACCGCGACGTCGGCCTGGAAGATCTCGGTGGCGAGGTGCCCTTCCCAGATGTGGTCGCGGCCGAGCTTCTCGCCCATGAAGCTCTGCAGCAGCAGGTCGCGGATCGGCTCGATCGTGGCGTAGGGAAACAGGATCTGGAGGAGGCCGCCGCGGCCCTCCATGTCGAGCTTGAGGTCGATCAGGATCGCGGCGTTGGCCGGCCGGGTGATGGTGGCGAAGCGCGGGTTGGTCTCGATCCGGTCGATGAGGAAGCGCACCGGCGAGAGCGGCTGGAACGAGGCCTCGAGGTCGCCCAGGATGATCTCGACCATCCGGCGCACCAGCTGCATCTCGATCGGCGTGAACGGCCGGCCGTCCAGCCGGATGCTGGTGCCGCCGCGCTTGCCGCCGAGGAGCAGGTCGAGGGTCGAGTAGGCGAGGTTCGACTCGACCGTGACGAGCCCCGAATTCTCCCAGGCATCGGCCCGGAACACGCCGAGCAGCGTCGGCAGCGGGATCGCGTTCAGGTAGTCGCCGAAGCGCACCGAGGTGATGTTGTCGAGGGTGACCTCGACGTTGTCCTGGAAGAAGTTGCGCAACGAGGTCGACAGCAACCGGATCATCCGGTCGAAGACGATCTCGAGCATCGGCAGGCGCTCGTACGAGACGACGCCCGAATCGACGATGGCCCGGATGCCGCCTGCGCCCGAGGCCGAGAGCTCGCGCAGCGAGAACCCGAGGACCTGGTCGATCTCCTCCTGGTTCAGGATGCGGTCGTTGCCGGCGAGCTCGGGGAGGTTCTCGGCCTCGCCCTCGTCGATCATGTTGGCCCACTCGGCCGCCATGTCGCTCGCCTGGGTGGCGGTGCCCTGCTCCGCCAGCGCCGCGCCCCATTCCTCGGCGAGCGAGGCGTCGCCGCCGCCGCCCTGCTCGATCAGGGCCGCGGCCCAGTCGTCTTCGTCGATGGTGTCGTCAGGTCCGGCCACGGAAGCACCAAATCCCGCTCGAGGATCACTACTGGATGGTGAAGTCCTTGAAGAGCACGGCGTCGACCTTGGCGGGGTAGACCGCCACGTTGACCCGCCGCAGCAGCTCCTCCCGCAGGCGGTAGGTCCCGCCCGCCGCCTCGAAGTCGCCGACGCGCAATTCGCGCACGAAGCCCTGGAAGGTGTCCTCGACCCGCGGCATCAGCGGCTGGATCTCGGTCACCACCTTGGAATCCCGCACCTCGAGGGCGACCTTCAGGCGCACGAAGCGCGGCTGGGTCTGCCCCGGCTCGGGCATCAGGTTCATGGTCATCTCGCGCACGTCCATGAACGCGACCGGCAGCTTCTGCTCGGGCGCCGGCTTCTCGGCGTGCGCCGCGCGGCTGCGCATCAGCAGGAAGCCGCCGCCGCCGCCCGCCGCCAGCAGCAGCGCGGCGCCGATGACGATCAGCTTCTTCCTGGCCCCGCCGGCGGGGGCCGCGCCCTCCTCGCCCTCGGCCTCCGGAGCCGGTGCCTTCTTCGGCTTCTTGGCCATCGCCCGCCGTCCAAATCCTTGAAAACCCGTCGCCGGGACGTGTCCGCACTGTGTGCGAAGACGGTTAACGCCCCGTTAAGGCGGCAAATTCTGCCCGGTCGATCCTGCCGGGTCGGCACGAAACGACCCGGGCCGTCGCGGCCTGCGATTAACCAAGCATTTGCCATGACAGCAAAAATCCGGGCGCGCCGGCTTGGCACGGCCCCTGCGATCGTCGGGGCGGGCCCGCCGCTGGGGAGCGGGGTGGCCCGACCGTCACGCATCGTCGGGGAGTAGCCGGTGCAGAATGCTCAGTTGATCGGGCTCTCGTCCCAGATGGCGCTCGGGCGCGAGCTCGAGGTCATCGCCAACAACATGGCCAACGTCACCACGACGGGCTTCAAGGCGCGCACGACGCGCTTCCAGGAATACCTGATGCCGAAGGCGAGCGCGGAGAACTTCCAGCGCCCCGACCGCAAGCTGTCCTACGTGATCGACTCGGGCACGCCGCTCGATCTCACGCAAGGCCCGATCGAGGCGACCGGCAACCCGCTCAACGCGGCGATCCGCGGCGACGCGTTCTTCGCCGTGCAGACGCCTCAGGGCGAGCGCTACACCCGCAACGGCGCCTTCGAGCTCAACGCGCAGGGGCAGATCGTCACGAGCGACGGCAACCCCGTCCTCGGCGAGGGCGGCCCGATCCAGATCGGCCAGCAGGAGACCGGGCTCGCGCTCGGGCCGGACGGCACGATCTCGACGAACCAGGGCACCCGCGGCAAGCTGCGCCTCGTCACCTTCGCCAACCCGCAGGGCCTGACCAATGCCGGCGGGAACCTCTATTCCTCGACCACGCCGCCCCAGCCGGCGGGCCCCCAGGGGCGGATCGAGCCCGGCGCCCTCGAGCGCTCGAACGTCCGCCCGGTGCTGGCGATGACCCGGATGCTGGAGGTGAACCGCACCTACCAGCTCGTCTCCGACACGGTCTCGCGGCTCGATTCGTTGCGCGGCACGGCGATCCAGCGCCTCGCCGACGTCGGCAACGCGTAAACGGAGCCAACGACGATGCGCGCGCTCTACGCCGCCGCCACCGGCATGGCGGCCCAGGAACTCAACGTCCAGGTCATCTCGAACAACATCGCGAACCTGCGCACCACCGGCTACAAGCGCCAGCAGGCGCATTTCCAGGACCTGCTCTACCAGAACCTGCGCCGGGCCGGCACCGCGACCTCGGACCAGAACAACCAGCTGCCGGCGGGCCTCGCCCTCGGCTCGGGCGTGAAGACCACCTCGACCGCCCGGGTGATGTCGCAGGGCACGCTCACCTCGACCGAGAAGACCTACGACATCGCCGTGCGCGGCGAGGGCTTCTTCCAGGTCACGATGCCCGACGGGCGCACGTCCTACACCCGCGACGGCTCGTTCGACCTCGATGCGCAGGGGCAGATCGTCACCCGCGAAGGCTACCTGATGAACCCGAACATCACGGTGCCGAACAACGCGACCGGCGTCACGATCAGCGCCTCGGGCATCGTGCAGGCGCAGATTCCGGGCCAGACCGCGCCGCAGAACCTCGGCCAGATCCAGATGGCCCGGTTCGTCAACAAGGTCGGCCTCGAATCGATCGGCGACAACTTGTTCACCGAGACCCTGGCCTCGGGACCGCCGATCACCGGCGTTCCCGGCACCGACGGGTTCGGCAACCTGCAGCAGAGCTACCTCGAAGAGGCCAACGTCAACGCGGTCTCGGAGATCTCCTCGCTGATCGCCGCGCAGCGCGCCTACGAGATGAACTCGAAGGTCGTGACCGCCGCCGACCAGATGCTCTCCACCACCTCGCAGATGTTCCGCGGATGAGCGCCCCGATGACCCGTCCCGCCCTCCCGGCGCCGGAGGCGCGCCGCGCGCTGCTCGGCCCCGGCATCCTGTCGCGCACCGCGCTGACGCTGCTCGCCTTCGGCCTGCTCACCCTGCCGGTGCTCGCCGGCGAGCGCCTCGCGCTCAAGGGCGACATCACCGCCGAGCGCGACGTCATCACGCTCGGCGACCTCGTCGCCGGGGCGCCGCCGGCGCTCGCCCAGAAGGCCCTGTTCCGGGCCCCGGCGCTGGGCACCTCCGGCACGATCCAGGTCCGGCGCATCGTCGAGGCGACGGCCGGGCTCGGGCTCGACGCGCCGGAGAGCGGCGGCCGGCTGCAGATCTCGGTGCAGCGGGCGGCCCGCCGCATCGCCGCGCCGGAGATCGAGGGCGCCGTCAAGGCGGCGCTCGCCAAGCTCCGCGGCCTCGATGCGAGCTTCACGTCGATCGCCTTCGAGGGCGAGACGCCGGTGCTGACCGTGCCGCCGGACCTCGTCGCCGCGGCGACCGCCCAGGAGGTGACCTACGATCCCCGCAGCCGCCGCGTCACCGCCCTCGTGGTGGTGGGCGAGCGCCAGGCGTCGCTGCGGGTGTCGGGCCAGGTAGTCGAGATGGCCGACGTCGCGGTGCTGACCCGCGCGATCAACCGCGGCGAGACGCTGTCGGTCCCCGACATCGCGGTCGAACGGCGCCCGCGCGAGGGCCTGCCGGCCGACACCGCGGCGGACGCCGCCGCCTTCGTCGGCCAGGTAGCCCAGAAGCCGCTCGGCGCCGGCACGGCCTTGCGCGCCGGCGAGCTCGGCCGGCCGGACCTCGTCGCCCGCGGCGAGGCGGTGACCATCGTGTACGAGACCCCCGGCGTGGCCCTGGCGCTTCGCGGCCAGGCCCGCGAGGGCGGCCCCCTCGGGGCGGTGATCGGGGTGATCAACCCGGTCTCCAAGAAGGTGATCCAGGCCACCGTGATCGGCCCCGGCCGCGTCACCGTGGCGCCGATCGTGCCGGTGACGGCGGCCGCTCCCGGCCGCCTCGCCTCGGCCCGGCCGTGAGGAGGCCCTGAGATGACCGCCTCCCGCCTCGCCCTCGCCTGCCTCGCGGGCACGCTCCTCGCCGGCTGCAACACCGTCGACCGGCTCTCCAACATCGGCGCGACGCCGGCGCTCTCGGCGATCGAGGACCCGACCGCCCAGGCGGGCTACCGCCCGGTGCGGCTGCCGATGCCGGACGTCCAGCCGGTCTCCTACGCCTCGAACTCGCTCTGGCGCACCGGCTCGCGCGCCTTCTTCAAGGACCAGCGCGCCGCCAAGGTCGGCGACCTCGTCACGGTGAAGATCAACGTCACCGACAAGGCCAACCTCAACAACGAGACCAAGCGCTCGCGCGCCAACAGCGAGTCGTTCGGGCTCCCGAACGCCTTCGGGCTCGAGACGAAGACGAAGCTCCTCGGCGGCATCGATCCGGAGAAGATGCTCAAGACGGAATCGGTCACCAGCAACGACGGCGCCGGCTCGGTCCAGCGGGCCGAGACCGTGACCACCAACGTCGCGGCGATCGTCACGCAGGTGCTGCCGAACGGAAACCTGGTGCTGGAAGGCCGCCAGGAGATCCGCATCAACTTCGAGGTGCGCGAACTGATCGTCGGCGGCGTGGTGCGGCCGGAGGACATCGAGTCCGACAACACGATCGATTCGAGCAAGATCGCCCAGGCCCGCATCGCCTATGGCGGCCGCGGCCAGATCACCGATGTGCAGCAGCCGCGCTACGGCCAGCAATTCCTCGACGTCGTGCTGCCGTTCTAGCGAACGGTGCCGTTCTAGCGAACGGTGCCGTTCGCGGCGAACGGCACCGCGCAGAGATCCCGCACCGGGCGGCGCGCTCCCCCTTGAGCCGCTCGGACGCGGCGCGGCCCCGGCACTCCCCGCCGGGGCCGCCCTTGCTTTTCAGGTGCCGAAACGCGGTTCGCCGGGGATCCGGCCCTCACCGCCCCAGGTCAGGTCACGTTTCGATGAAGACGCATCTCGCGGCCCGTGCGCGAACCCTCCCCCGCAGCGGGCAGGGCTGTCCGGGGAAAAGAATGGCACGGGTTCCCTCCTCTCCCCGCGGGCGGGGAGAGGCTTTCGCCCCCCTTGCCGGGGGTGAAAGGAGCGCAGGCGGAGCCGGAGCGAGGGTGAGGGGGTCTCGACGAGTGAGACTCTTCCGGAAACACCCCCTCACCCTCGCCCTGCGGGCTCCTTGAGCACCCGACAAGGGGTACTCAAGCCTCTCCCCGCCCGCGGGGAGAGGGGAGACTCGCGTCTTTTCATTTCCCCGGACAGTCCTGCCCAGCGGGGGGAAGGGTGGACGGCGAGGTCAATCGTCCCGGTACACCCGCTCCCGGCGCTCGTGGCGCTCCTGGGCCTCGAGGGACAGGGTCGCGATCGGGCGGGCCTCCAGGCGCTTGAGGGAGATCGGCTCGCCGGTCTCCTCGCAGTAGCCGTAGGAGCCGTCCTCGATGCGGGCGAGCGCCGAGTCGATCTTGGCGATCAGCTTGCGCTGCCGGTCGCGGGCCCGGAGCTCGATCGCCCGGTCGGTCTCCGACGAGGCGCGGTCGGTCAGGTCGGGGTGATTCTCGTTCTCGCTCTGCAGCGCCACCAGGGTATCCTGGGCCTCGCGCAGAATGTCTTGCTTCCAACCCTGGAGCTTGCGGCGAAAATACTCCCGCTGACGCTCGTTCATGAAGGGCTCGGCGTCATTGGGGGCATAGCCCTCCTCGATCACGATCTTCGCCATCGCGCCCCTCGGAAAACAGATGTTGTCCTGACCGCAGCCGACGTCATGGCCGCAGCCCACTTGGCGCAGCCCTATAATAGAGGCCGCACGACATCACAATGTCCCTGCACCGCACGCAAGGACCGGACCAGGGGACGGCGGCATTCTGCTGCAAACGTGTCACGGTCGTAGGCCATCTGCACCAGCCGCCGGGGCCCCGAGCGCCGCCGCAATGTCGGCTTCCAGACGTCGGGCGACGGGGTGGCGGTAATGCGAGCCGTCGAAGAACAGGTCGGGCCCGTGCAGTTCGGGCCGGTCGCCGGACCAGTCGACGACCCGGCCCCGCGGCGCCACCGCGGCGGCGAGCGCGGCGCGGCACGCGGCGGCGGCGGCCGCCCGGGGGGTGCCCGGCCGCGGCAGCGTCGCCGGGGCGACCGGGGGAAAGACCAGCACCAGAGCCGTGCCGGGGCCCAAGCGGTCGGCGAGCGCGCGCAGGGCGGCGGCGGCGGGGAAGCCGGGCCCGCCCTCGCCGGGATCGGGTCCGTCCGGGGCCGCCTTCGCCCGTGAGGCGACGCGGGCCGGCATGTCGGGATCGCCCAGCCGCAGGTAATCCGGCTCGTAATCCCAGTAGCCGTCGGGAGCCGCCCGGCGCGGGGCGGAGCGCATCGCCCAGCCGAGGCGGTTGACGACCTCCTGGGCGACGGTGATGCGCAGGAGGCCGCGCAGGTAGCCCGGCCAGTCGGCGGCGAGCAGCCAGGACGGGAACGGCCGCTGCGGCGGCAGCGCGGGATCGCCCGTGCACCAGAACGCGTCGGCCCCGAGGACCAGGGCCCGTGCCCGCGGGTGGTGGCGCAGGAAGTAGTCGGCGACCAGAAACTGCTCGCCCGGGCCGGTGCCCGGCACCGAGAGCTGCACGAACGGGATCCCGGTCGCGGCCCGCAGGCGCTCGGGCGAGATCAGCTGGACGTGCGAGTTGCCGACGATCGCCGCGTCGTAGGCGGGATCGCGGCCCCGGCTCGCCGAGGCGGTGCGGGGCCCTTGCGGGCGCACGCCGTCGCGGGCGACGAGCCGCGGACGGCCGGTGTCGTAGGGATCGACCGCGAGCGCGAGGGCGAGGTACCCGGCGAGCAGCAAGGCCGCCGCGGTCACGAGGCGGATCGCGAAACGCCGCCACGCGGCGTCCAGGTCCAGGGGGTCGGCGCGCATCGGGTCGGCTCCCCTCAGAACTGGAAGTAGATGAACTCGTAGTTCGCGTCGTCGCCGATGCGCAGCAGCACCGCGACGAGGAGCACCGCGAAGGCGATCGCCAGCGCCGGCCGCGGCGGCAGGCGGTGGACCGCCGCCCAGGCGGTCGGGCCGATCAGCGCCACCAGGGCGGCGGGCACGAAGGCCCGCCACTTGAAGCCGTGGCCGACCGGCGCGAGGCCGATGAGCCCCTTGAACACCGCGAGCGCCGCCTCGAAGCTGGTGGCGCGAAACAGCACCCAGGTCAGCGCCACGAAGGCGAAGGTGAGCGCCCAGCCCAGCAGCGCCGGCATCGGCAGGCCGGCGCGGCGCCACATGAGCCCCGCCCCGAGCCCGGCCCCGTGCGCCGCCCCCCAGGCGACGAAGGTGAGGCCGGCCCCGTGCCACAACCCGCCGAGCGTCATGGTGGCGAAGAGCGCAGCGACCTGCACCGCGAGGCCCCGGCGGTTGCCGCCGAACGGGATGTAGAGGTAGTCGCGCAGGAAGCGCGACAGGGTCATGTGCCAGCGCCGCCAGAAATCCTGCAGCGAGGTGGCGCGGTAGGGCACGTCGAAGTTCTGCGGCAGGACGATCCCGAACAGCAGCGCCAGGCCGAGCGCCATGTCGGTGTAGCCCGAGAAGTCGAAGTAGATCTGGAACGTGAAGGCGAGCGTGCCCTGCCAGGCCTCGACGAGGCTCACCACCTTGCCCTCCGCGGCGGCCTGGAACACCGGGTTGGCGTAGGCCGCGAGGGGATCGCCGAGGAAGACCTTCTTGGCGAGCCCGAGGCAGAGCAGCATCAGGCCGCGGCCGATCCGCTCGGCGGCGTCGGGCCGGGCATAGGGCTTCTCGTCGAACTGGTGGAGGATCTCGCTCCAGCGCACCAGCGGGCCGGCGAGCACCTGCGGGAAGAACGCGATGTAGAGGGCGTAGCGCGTCAGGTCCATCTGCGGCGCCCGGCCGGCGCGCAGGTCGGTCAGGTACATCACGTGGTGGAAGGTGAAGAACGAGATGCCGAGCGGGAGCGCAAGGCTCGGGCGGCCCAAGTCGTGGAGGCCCGGCAGGAGCGCGGCGAGGCCGGCGAGGAACCCGGCATACTTGAACAGCGCCAGGACCGCGAGGTTTACCGCGATGGCGAGCGGGATCAGCAGGCCTGCGCGGCTGCGCCCGAACCAGCGGGCGACGAGCCAGTTCAGCCCGATCGAGGCCGCGAGCAGCGGCACGAAGCGCGGGTCCCACCACCCGTAGAAGACGAGCGAGAGCCCGACGAGCAGCGGCAGCCGCCAGCCCGGCCGGTGCAGGGCGACGATCGCGTGGAGACCCAAGGCCACCGGCAGGAAGCCGAGGAGGAACGGGAAGGAGTTGAACAGCATCGCGGCCGGGGTGACGCGGACCTCACGGCGGCACCAGGACCGCCCGTCTTCGAACGGGCGCCGTTGTGGGAGATGAAGGGGTGAGGCGTCAACGGCCGGGGGCCGCGCCCTCCGAAAGACGCGCCTTGGCGGCCGCCACCAGGAAGCCGGAGCGGGTCTCGCCCCGCAGGGCGGCGGCGCGGTCGATCCGGCGCAGGATCGTCTCCTCGACCGAGATGTTGACCCGAACGGCCCGGCCCGGAAGATCGACGTCGATCAGGCCGATCATCGCACCGGCCGAATCCTCGCGAAACGCCGGATCGTCCTGCATCTCCCGCAGGGTGCGCGCGGGCGGCACCGCCTCTCCGTCCTCGACCATGCCGGCGACGTGGAACGCCAGCATCTCGGCGGCCTTCACATAGAGCGTATCGAGATCCTGCGCGACGGTGGTGGCGCCGGGAAAATCCGGGAAGGACGCCCCGTAGACGCCGTTCTCCTCGTGGATCAGCATGACGAGGCGAGCCATTCGTTCTCTCCTGTGCTCATCGAGCCCCGTTCACCATTCCCAGCCGGCCTGGCGATAGATGCTGCGCAGCGTTCCGGTCGGAATTTCGGGCTCACCCGAATCGACCGTTACCTTGCCGGGCTTCGTCGGATGCCTGAACTGCAGATGGTCACCCGGCCCTTTTCGTACCAGCTGCCATCCCTCCGACCGCAAGGCCGAGACGACGTCCCGCGTCCTGTTGCTGCGCGATCGACGGGACAAGGCGGCCTCTCGGGAGCGAGGACGGAGCAGAGGACACCCGATCTGCTATTGTGTAACTATACACAACATCGATCGATGACAATGCATGCCCGGCTCATGCCGCCCGCACATCGCCCAGGAACCCCACCACCTCGCGCTGCAGCTCCTCGGCGGAGCGGGACATCGCCCGCGCCGCGCCGAGAACCTGGGCGGCCGCCGTGCCGGTCTCGCCGGCGCCGTCGCGCACCGTCGCGATGGCGTCCGTGACCGCGTGCGTGCCGTGGGAGGCCTGCTGGACGTTGCGGGCGATCTCCCGGGTCGCGGCGCCCTGCTCCTCCATCGCCGCGGCGACGCCTGCCGCGATGGTGTCCATCTCGCCGATCCGCCGGCCGATCGCCGCGATGGCCTCGACCGCCCCGCCGGTGCCGGCCTGGATCGCACCGATCTGCCGGGCGATCTCCTCGGTCGCCCGGGTCGTCTGCTCGGCGAGCGCCTTGACCTCCGCGGCGACGACCGCGAAGCCGCGGCCCGCCTCGCCGGCCCGCGCCGCCTCGATCGTGGCGTTCAAGGCCAGGAGGTTGGTCTGGCCGGCGATCCCCGAGATCAGCCCGACGACGTCGCCGATCGTCCGGACCCCGGTGGCCAGGGACTGCACCACCGCGTCGGTGCGCTGCGTCTCCTCCCGGGCCATGCCGGCCATGCGGGCCGACTGGCCGACCTGCGCGGCGATCTCCTGGACCGAGGCGGCGAGCTCCTCGGTCGCGCTCGCCACCGTCTGCACGTTGGCGGAGGTCTGCTCGGCGGTCGCCGCCACGGTCACGGACTGGCCGGTGGTCGCCTCGGCGGTGGCCGCCATGGTGCCGGCGGCAGCCTCCATGCCGGAGGCCGCGTCGGCGACGCCGCGGCTGAGCGCCATCACCCGGGTCTCGAAGGCGCGCGTCAGGCCGTCGAGGTGCTCGGCCCGGCGCATCTTGGCGTCGGCCTCGAGGGCCGCGGCGCGGTCCGCCTCGCGCTTGGCGACGAGCGCGTCCTTGAACACCTGCAGGGCGCGGGCGAGCGTGCCGATCTCGTCGCGCTTGTCGCGGTCGGTCACGCTCACGGACAGGTCGCCGTCCGACAGGGCCCGCATCTGGCCGGTGATGCGGGTGAGCGGCGTCGAGACGCCGGCGAGCACGATCCGGCCCGCCACCGCGAGGGCGAGCGCCGCCACCAGAACCACCCCGACGAGGGTCCAGGCCAGCAGGCGGTAGAGGGCGTCGGCGGCCGCCTTGCCGTCCCGGGCCTCGTCGAGCTGCAGCTCGACGAGCTTGCCGACCGCGTCGGAGATCGGGTCGATCGCCGGGTAGAGGTCGCGGCCGACGAAGGCGGCGAGGCCGGCGGCGTCCTCGGCCCGCAGCAGGCCGACCAGCCGGGCGATCGCCGGCTTTGCCCGCTCCATCGCGCCCTCGACCTCGCCGGCGATCCGCGCCTCGTGCGGGCTCATCGCCTTGCCGCGATAGGCCGACCAGTGGGTGCCGACCTGGGACAGCGCCTGCTCGACGTTCTTGAGGCCCTCGGCCGAGGTCAGGATGCCGGCGCGGCGCTTGTGCGAGGTGTCGACGATGTTGACGGCGTAGAGGTCGGCCACGGCCTTGAGGTCGCGCAAGGGCACGACGCGGCCGCTGTAGATGTGGTCGACCGCGTCGCGCATCGCGGCGACGCCCCACCATCCGCCCCCGAGCGCCGCAGCGATCAGCCCCGCCAGAATCAGGAGAAGCGCGATCAGCCTCCCGCGGATGGATGTGAGGGCGCGCATCAAGTCTGGCTCCGGCATGAGGGCATCCGGAACTTGCCCTCGAACCCTGAAGGAATGCCTAAAACTTGTGCAGAAACAAGAAGAAACAATGAAACCCAGTATAGCGCGGTGCTCGTCGGAGTTGCACCTCGGTCATGTCCCGCAGTCGGACGACGCCCGGTCAGCCCCCCGCCATCCCGAGCTTGGCCAGTTCCACCTGCGCCCGCAGCTCGATATGGCCCAGAAGGTCGTCGAGGCGCGGGTCGCCGGTGCTGCCGTTGCGCTCGGCGAGGCGGCCGGCGATGGCCTTCAGCTCCGAGGTCGCGACGCGGCCGCCCAGCAGGGCGGCCTTGAGGCGGTCGAGGGCGTCGAGGAGGTCGTGGCCGCGCTTCGTCGCCCGGCGGCGGCGGTCGGCCGAGATCTCGTCCTGGCTCTGCAGGGTCAGGATCGCGCTCAGGCTGGCGAGCGGCATCGCGCTGCCGGCGCTGACGGGCCCGCGCGCCGCCTCCATCCCGAGGGTGAACACGCCGCCTGCCGGCAGGGAGCGCGGTCCGGCCCCCGACAGGGGGGCGGCCGCGAGGCGGGTGTCGACGCGCATGGGATCGGGTCCGGGTGACGGGTTCGCTGGTCCTGACCCAAACCTCGCCCGGGTATGGTGAATGCGCCGTAAACGAGGCGGCAGAACTTGCCGCGGGGCGAAAACGACCGGGCCCGGATCGGCCGCCCGGGCCCACTCCTCGCAACGAAGCGGTAACCTTACCAGAGACTTACGCCGCACGAGCGGGCTGGCACGGTCCTGGCAATCCGGTCTGTCGAGTTTCGGGACCCCGTCATGCGCCTCCGCCTCCTCGTCCTTGCCTGCCTCGCTTTCCTCTCGGCCCACCCGGCGCTCGCCCTGTCGCGGGTGAAGGACCTCGCCAGCGTCGAGGGGATGCGGTCGAACCAGCTCATCGGCTACGGCATCGTGGTCGGGCTCAACGGCACCGGCGACACGCTGAACAACGCGCCCTTCACCAAGCAGTCGGTGCAGGCGATGCTGGAGCGGCTCGGGGTCAACACCCGCGGCGCCACGATGCGCACCGCCAACCTCGCCGCCGTGATGGTGACGGCGAACCTGCCGCCCTTCGCCGCGCAGGGCACGCGGATCGACGTCACGGTGTCGTCGCTCGGCGACGCCAAGTCGCTCCAGGGCGGCACGCTGCTCGTCACGCCGCTGCTGGGCGCCGACGGCGAGGCCTACGCGGTGGCGCAAGGGTCGCTCGCCATCGCGGGCTTCCAGGCCGAGGGCGACGCGGCCAAGATCACCCGCGGCGTGCCGACCAACGGCCGCATCGCCAACGGCGGGGTGATCGAGCGCGAGATCGCCTTCAAGCTCAACGAGCAGAAGTGCCTGCGCCTGTCGCTGCGCAACCCGGACTTCACCACCTCGAAGCGGATCGCCGCGGCGATCAACGACTTCATGGGCGCCGACACCGCCGAGCCGACCGACCCCTCGACCGTCACCCTGCAGGTGCCGCCGCGCTACCAGGGCAACATGATCCGGCTGCTCACCGAGGTCGAGCAGCTCAAGGTCGAGCCCGACCAGACCGCCCGGGTGGTGATCGACGAGCGCTCGGGCATCATCGTGATGGGCCGCGACGTGCGGGTCTCCACCGTCGCGGTGGCGCAGGGCAACCTCACCGTCACCATCACCGAGCAGCCGCAGGTGAGCCAGCCGGCGCCGTTTTCCAACGGCGAGACCGTGGTGGTGCCGCGCACCGCCCTCAAGGTCGATGCCGGCGAGAAGAACAAGCTCGCCCTGGTCAAGGAGGGCGTGACCCTGCGCGAGCTGGTCGACGGGCTCAACGCGCTCGGCATCGGCCCGCGCGACCTGATCTCGATCCTCCAGGCGATCAAGACCGCCGGCGCGCTCCAGGCCGACATCGAGGTGATGTGAGGCGGCCCGACGCCGTCCCGCCCCACCCGTCCCGCTCCCTTCCGCTCGCCTGCCCTTCCTCTTGCCTGCCCTTCCCTCACACCCCGAGGTCCACGATGCTTCCCCTCGCTTCCCTCGCGGCCTCCGCCGGAATGGCGGTCGGCCAGGCCCTTGCCGGGGCGGTCTCGTCCGGCCCGGCGGCGAGCGCCGACAAGACCAAGATGCAGAAGACCGCCAAGGACTTCGAATCGATGTTCCTGGAGCAGAGCCTCGACGTGCTCAACCGCTCGGAAGGAACCGACGGGCCGCTCGGCGAGAACGGCACCGGCGGCGGGGTCTACCGCTCGATGCTCAACAAGGAATACGCCCAGTCGATCGTGCAGAGCGGCGGCGTCGGCATCGGCGACCAGGTGATGCGCGAGATGCTGCGGCTCCAGGGAGGCGCCAATGGCTGAGGCCGCCCGCCCCGCTCCGATCCGGGTCGCCGACGCCGACGGCGCCGAGCGCCTGGTCACCGAGACGCTGTCGACGATGCGCGACCTCGAGGCCCTCCTCGGGCGCGAGAGCGACCACATCCGGGTCGGCCGCCTCGCCGAGGGCCTGGCCGAGGCCGAGCGGAAGACCGCGCTCGCCGGCGCCTACCTGCAGGGCCTGCAGGCGGTGAAGGCCAACGCCGTGGCGCTCGCCCGCTTCGCCCCCGAGGGGATCGCGGCGCTCCGCGAGGCGCATGGCCGCTTCTCGGAGGCGATCGCGGCGAACCAGGCGGTGCTGGCCACCGCCCGGTCGGTCTCGGAAGGGCTGCTGCGCAGCCTCTCGGCGGAGATCACCCGCAGCGGCGAGCCCAAGGGCTACGGCACCGGCTACGGCGGCAATCCGGCCCCCTCCCCCTACGGTCGGGCGCGCAGCGCGCCGCTGGTGCTGTCGCGCAGCCTGTGAGCCTCAGTGCCCGGTGCCGAGCCGGATATAGGCCCGGGCCGGGCCGTACCCGGTCTCCGTCCGGGCATCGATCGCGACCCGGCCGGAGCCGCCGACCACGCCCCGCGCCGCCCCGTCGAGCCCGGCTCCGGGCCGGGCGGGCACCGGCGTGCCGGCCTCGGCCCGCACCCGGCCGCTGATCCGCGTGCACGGCCCGCCGCGGGAGAAGCGGACGAAGCCCGGCCCCTCGTGCGGGCAGGCCTCCGGCGCCTTGGCGATGGGCAGGTCGCGCACGTCGAGGGCGTGGGCCGGGAGCGCCGCGGCGAGGGCGGCGGCGGCCAGGATCATCGATGTGGTGCGCAAAGGCCTGCCCTCCCGTTCGGGATGGAGAGAAACATGGCGGGGCTCGGCGCGCCAGGGCGTGGGGGACACAGGGTTTCGCGGGTGGTCTCGCGCAGGACGCGGCATCGACGGTGTCGGATGAAGCGCGGGCTTCCCCTCTCCTCGCGGGCGGGGAGAGGCCTGAGCTCCGAAGGGGCTCAGGAAGCCCGAAGGGCGAGGGTGAGGGGGTGTTCCCGGAATTGCCACATCCGGCACCTCCCCCTCACCCTCGCTCCGGCTTCGCCTCCGCTTGCCGCATTCCCTGGACGGGAACGCGGCCCTCTCCCCGCCCGCGGGGAGAGGAGGAATCCAGCGCCGTCCTCCACTACTCCGACCGCACTGGCGAACGCCTCACCCGACGCAACGCTCGAAGATCTCCTCGGCCTGCCTCACCGTCATCTTGCGCGCCGCGGGGCTCGCGACGATCGTGCGGTCGTGGGCGGTGGCCGGGTCGAAATCCTTGGCGGCGATGCCGGCGTAGAGGCCCGGGACCGCGCGGAGCGCCATCTCGCGCACCCGGTCGCGGGGCAGCTGATCGGGGGTGAAGCGGGTGGGAAAGCCGATATCGGCGTAGAGCGCCCGGATCGCGTCGGCGCAGGCAGAAATCATTTCCTGGCGCGACAGGCCGGCGGTCTCGACCTCGAGCGCCTCGGCGAGCGGGCGCACCTTGGCGGGCAGCACCGCGAGGTTGAATGTGACGACGTGCGGCAGCAGCACCCCGACGCCGTAGGGATGGGGCAGATCGAGGTGGCCCTCCAGCGGAAGCGAGAGAGCGTGGCCGTGGCCGAGGCGGGCGTTGCCGCAGGCGATGTTGGCCATGCAGGAGGCCACTAGGTTGTCCTCCCGCGCCCGGTCGTCGTCGGAATTGATCGAGGCGCGCAGGGACGCGGCCTGGAGGCGCACCGCGGCGAGCGCCACCGCGTCGGTGAGCGGCGAGGCGATGCCGCTGAGATACGCCTCGACGCCGTGGGTCAGGGCATCGACCGCCGGCAGCGCCGCGACGTGCATCGGCAGCGAGCGCAGGGTCACGGGATCGAGGATCGCCGCGTCGGGGAAGCTCAACGGGCCGCCGCCGAGCAGCTTCAGGTGGCGGACCTCGTCCTTGACGATGGTCCATTGCGACACCTCGGAGCCTGAGCCGGCGGTCGTCGGCACCATGATCATCGGCAGCGCCTTGCGGTCGAACTGGCCGACGCCGGTGCAGTCCGCCATGGGCTTGTGGTTCGTCGCCACGATGGCGATGCCCTTGCCGGTGCACATCACCGAGCCGCCGCCGAGGCACACGACGCCGTCGAGCCCCTCGCGGCGCACCCGCTCGCCCTGGTCGTCGATGTGCGAGCAGCGCGCGTCGATCCCGCACTCGTCGAAGCGCGCCACCGCGATCCCGGCCTCCGCGAGGGCGGCGAGCGCGTCGGCATGGAACCCTTGCGCCGAGATCACCGGATCGGACACGACCAGCACCCGGGTCATCTTGAGGTCGCGGGCGAGCGTGCCGATGGTGGCGAGCGCGCCGCTCCCCGAGACGATCCGGGTCGGCATGTAGAAGCTGGTGATCATGCGGGCGTCTCCTCGGAGAGCGGGGCGCCTGTGCTGTCGGGCCCTCGCGACGATGCCGGGGATGTCGCTCACGGACCGGCGCCCCGTCCAATACAAAGATCGGGCGCGAGCCATAGCCGGCGACGATGACGGGGCGCCGCACCCGGGGTCACGCCCTGCCATATCGGGAAACGATGACGGGGCCGTGCGCAAACTATTGGACGGCAATCGGTCGAACCCGCGATACCGTCGGCAGCCATCACGCATCGCCCCGACGCCCGAGAACGGGCGCGAGACCGGCCGGTGCCGATTACCGAGGAAACGCCCATGCCCTTCTCGTCCCGGCCCCGCACGAGCTGGACGCGACGCGCCGCCGTCGCCGGCCTCCTCGCCACGACGCTCGCCGCCCCTGCCCTCGCCGCCGAGACGCCTCTGCGCATCGGCGTGATCGAGGACCTGTCGGGGATGTATTCCGGCAATGGCGGGCCGAACATGGTGCTCGCCGCCACGATGGCGGCGGAGGATTTCGGCGGCAAGGTGCTGGGCCGGACGATCGAGGTGATCGGCGTCGACCACCAGAACAAGCCCGATATCGGTTCCGGCCTCGCCCGCCAGCTCGTCGACCAGCGCGGCGTCACGGCGTTCGTGCTCGGCGGCGCCAGCTCGGTGGGCCTCGGCGTCCAGGCCTACGCCAAGGAGCGCAAGATCACCACGATGGTGACCGGCGGCTACGCCTCGCAATTCTCCGGCCCGGGCTGCTCGCCCTACGGCACGCAATGGGTGCCCTCGACGGGCGAGCTCGCCAACGCGGTGGCGGGCGCCGTGGTGCAGAGCGGCGGCAAGAAGTGGTACTTCATCACCGCCGACTACGTGTTCGGCCACGGCCTCGCGGCGGATGCCGGCAAGGCCGTCAAGGCCGCCGGCGGCACGGTGGTCGGCGAGATCCGCCATCCGCTCGGCGCCACCGACATCTCCTCGCAGCTGATCCAGGCCCAGTCGTCGGGCGCCGACGTCATCGGGCTCGCCAATGCCGGGCCGGACCTCGTCAACACCATCAAGCAGGCGCGAGAATTCGGCATCACCTCGAAGGTGGTGGCGATGCTGGTCTTCACCAACAACACCGTCGCGCTCGGCCTCGACGTGGCGCAGGGCATCCGCATGGCGGTGAACTTCTACTGGGACGCCAACGACGCCAGCCGCGCCTGGGCCAAGCGCCTGATGGCGCGCAACGGCAACGTGGTGCCGACCATGGGCCACGCCGCCGCCTATTCCTCGGTGCGCCACTACCTGCGGGCGGTCGAGAAGGCCGGCACCGACGAGGCCGGCGCCGTCAACAAGGCGATGAAGGAACTGCCGATCGACGACGGCTTCTACGGCAACCCGCGCATCCAGGCGAACGGCCGGGTGGTGATGGACATGATGCTGGTCGAGGTGAAGAGCCCGAAGGAGTCGAAGAGCAAGGCCGACCTCTACCGCGTCATCGAGACGATCCCGGGCAACACGCTGTTCACCCCCGCCGACAAGAGCGGCTGCCCCCTGACCACCGCCGGCTGACCGGAGGCAACCCCCATGAAGCTCTTCGCCAACCCGACCTCGCCCTTCGTGCGCATCGTCCGCATGGCGCTCATCGAGAAGGGCCTGAACGACAGCGTCGACACGGCCTTCGTCGACGCCTGGGCCGACGACGCGGCCTTCCTCGACGCCAACCCGGCCGGCCGCGTGCCGACGCTCGTCACCGACGACGGCGTGCGGCTCACGGAAGCGCTCTTGATCCTCGCCCATCTCGACGCGACCGGGTCGACGCCCGCCGTGCTGGCGGGCGGGCCCGCCGCGCTCTCGGCCGCCGGGGTCGCGATCGGGGTGTTCGACGCCGCGGTCGCGGTCATCATCGGCCGCAAGTCGGCACCGGACTTCGATGCCGGCCTCGTCGGCACCAAGCGCTTCCGCACCATGCGGGAGGGCCTGCGGCGCCTGGATTCGGTGTTCGAGGGCGTCCAGGAGCCCTTCGGCCTGCCGGCGATCGCCGCGATCACGGCGCTCGACTACCTGGTGTTCCGCTTCCCCGACCACGACTGGCGGAGCCTCTGCCCCACGATCGCGGCCTTCCGCGACGCGCAAGCCGATCGGCCGTCGGTGCGGGATACCGTGCCGCGCGGGTAAGCATACGCCGAGCGCGCCCATGCGCTCCCCCCGAACCTCGGCTATCGTAGGGCTGACGGACAGGAATCCGGCGGTTGCGGCGAAGGCCGGGGATCAGGGGGGAACCGGCGCGATGGAGCTTCGCCATCTTCGCTACTTCGTCGCGGTGGCCGACGATCTCAGCATCACCCGGGCGGCGGAGCGGCTGAACATCGCGCAGCCGGCGCTGAGCCACCAGATCAAGAGCCTCGAGACCGAGATCGGCACCGCGCTCCTCCAGCGCCTGTCGCGCGGGGTGGCGCTGACCGAGCCGGGCCGCGCCTTCGCGGACGATGCCCGCGCGGTGCTCGCCGCCGTCGATGCGGCGAAGAGCCGGGCCCTGCGTATCGCGACCGGCGATGTCGGCCAGATCCGGATCGGCTTCACCTCCTCGGCCTCGTTCCACCCCCTGGTGACCGGGGCGATCCGCGACTACCGCAGCGCCTATCCGGACGTGCAGGTCGAGCTTCTCGAGGAGACGACCGCGAGCCTGCTCGCCGCCTTCCGGAGCAACCGGGTCGACGTCGCCTTCATGCGCCCGGACGAGGGCGAGGTCGACGATTTCTGGGCGCGCCACCTCTTCGACGAGCCGATGGTGGTGGCGCTCCCGGCGACGCACCGGCTCGCCGCGGAGACCGGCCCGGTCGGCCTCGCCGACCTCTCGGCCGAGGGCTTCATCGTCTATCCGCGCCGCAACGGGCGGGCGCTCTACGACGGCATCATGGCGGCCTGCGCGGCGGCCGGGTTCTCGCCCCGCATCGCCCAGAACGCGCCGCAGCTCGCCTCGGTGGTCAACCTCGTCGCCACCGGCATCGCGCTCGCCATCGTGCCGCGCTCGATGGCGCGGCTCGCCACCGAGGGCGTGCGCTACCGCCCGATCGGCGGTCCGGCCCCGGTCGCCCCAATGACCCTGGTGCGGCACCCGGCACCGGAGATGCCGCATGCGCGGATCTTCACGGATCTGGTCCTGGCGCGGGTGCGCAACGAGGGGGAGGCACCCTGAGGCGAGCGGGGCGGACCGGGTGAGGCCGGGAGCCGGGGTAGCGCGCCTCATCCCCCTCCCGCGGTCATCCCGTCGAGCGACCCGTCCCTCAGAGGTAGTTCGTCAGCGACAGCTTCGACAGCATCGAGGTCGCCTGGTAGCTCGCCTGGAGCTGCGTCTGCAGCGACAGGAGCTTGGCCGCCGCCTCCTCGGTCGAGACCGTCTCGACGCCGTCGACGGTCTTCTGCAGCATGGTCTTGGTGGCGACGTTCTGGCTCTTCTGGGTGTCGATCCGGGCCGAGGCCAGGCTCAGGTCCGTGGCGATGCCCTGCACGGTCGGCTGGCCGTCGGCGGGCCGGAGCAGCGCCTTCGTCCGGTCCGCGTAGAGCGCGAAGCGGGCGCCGGACGGGTCGCTGCTGCCGAAGGGGGTGACGGCGAGGATCGCCAGGCCGCTCAGGGCCGAGCGCAGGGCCGGCTCGTTGGCCTGGACCCCGATCGCCACCGACTGGTCGCGGGAGACCGGCACCGTCGCGGTCTGGCGCGGATCGGCGGAGGTGTCGTCGCCCTTGTACCAGACCAGGGTGCGGCCGCTCGGATCGGCGAGGAAGCCGGTGGCGTTGCCGGCGGCATCCGACGCGACCCGGCGCGGGTTCAGGCCCGGCGAGGACGAGCCGGCGAAGAAGTCGTCCACCGCCCGGAAGGCGGAGCCCGCCGCGAGGCTGGTGGTCGCCAGGGCGTCGAGCGTCCACGACAGGGTGTCCGACAGGTTGGCGGCGGTCTCGTCCGGCGTCGCCCCGATCTTGAAGCCGGGGGTGAAGTCGCTGGTGGTCGCCGACAGGGTGATGGTCTGGCTGGTGCCGTCGCGCAGGCCGACCGTGACCTGGACGCTGTCGCCCGCCTTGAGGCCGGCCCCGATCGCCACCGTCGCGGAGGCCGGGGTGCCGCCGGCGAGCGTCGCCGTCGCGCCGGGCGGGCTGCCGCTCTGGACGCCGACCACGGCCCTGCCGGCGAGCGCCGCGGTGAGGTTCTGCGCGCTCGCCGCCGCGTCGGCGCCGATCGCGAAGGTGCCGTCCCCGCCGCTCCCCGCATTCCGGGCGGTGAGGTCGAGGAGGCTCTGGCTCCCGTCCGCGTTCTGGACCGTCACCCGCACCACGTCGCCGTCCTTCGGCTGGCCGGCGAAGGACAGGGTGGCGGTGGACGGCGTGCCGGCCGTGAGCGCGACCGACAGGGCGGCCGGGTTCGAACTGACGACGCCCTGGAGGGTGAAGCCGAAATTCGCCCGCACGTCGGCCGAGGGGCTCTCCGACACGCTCGCGCTCGCCCCCGCGGACGCGACGTCGAGCCGGCCGGTCTTCGGCGAGCCGACCCCGAGATCGGCGGTCTGGCGCTCGGCGATCACCTGGCGCACCCCGGCGAGGCCGGCGGCGGAATCGCCGTCGAGGATGCGCTCGGCGCTCTCCACCGGCGCCCGGTCGGTGACCCGGCCGCCCATGATGTACTGGCCGCCGGTGGTCTGGTTGAGGGCGTCGAGGACGCCGCCGAGCTGGCCCAGCGCGCTCTGCTGCAGGATGGCGCGGGCGGTGGAGCCGGAGCCGGTGCCGGCACTGTCGAGGCCGTTCCAGGCCGCGGAGGTCAGGGTCGCGACCTGCTGCATGCTGGCGGAGGCCAGCGCCACCCGGGTCGCGCCGGTGCCGGCCGCCGCGATGTAGCTGTCGAGCGCCCCGATCTGGGCGCGGGCCGAGAGGCTCTGGGTGCGCCCGGCGCCGAGGCCGCCATAGGTGTCGGCGGTCCGGCCGCTGGCGATCTGGTTCGACAGCGTGCCGAGCGTCGCCTTCATCTCGACGAGGCGGCGGGTGTTGAGGTCGGCGGCGGCGGTGCCGGCCGCGAAGGGGGCGATCGTCATCGCGGGCGGTCCTCGTTAGATCCGGAGCAGGGTGTCGAGCATGTCGCGGGCGGCCGTCAGCACGCGGGCATTGGCGCCGTAGGCGGTCTGGAGCTGGATCAGCTTGGACATCTCCTCGTCCACGCTGACCCCGGATTCCTTGCCGAAGCGGCTCCGGGCCGAGGACAGGGCGATGGTCTGGCCCTCGTCGAGCTGCGTCGCCTCGGCGCTCGCCGCGCCGCGGGCATCGATCACCGACTGGGTAAAGCCCACGACCGTGGCGGAGCGCGGTGCGCTGACGCCGCCGATGCCGCTCGCCGCCGAGAAGGTCAGGGTGCGGTTGGTGAGCGCGTCGCCGAGGTATTGCGGCCGCGTCGCGTCGCCCGATTTCGTGCCGTCGGTGGTGTTCACCAGCGTCGACGAATCGGCGACGACCGCCGGGTTGACGGCGAGGCGCTGGGCGAAGCCCGTCAGGTGCGAGCCGCCCTCGAACGAGCCGGTGAACACGCCGTTGCCGGTCCCGGCATCGACGAACAGCGCGAGCTGGCCGGCGCCGGTCCTCGTGTCGGCGGCGCTCGTCGGCACCGTGACCGAGGCGGAGGCGCCGGTGAGCGTCAGGCGCGCCGGGTCCGACAGGATGCGCAACCCGCCGGCCGCCCCGCCGGGCGCGGCCGAGACGGTGAAGCCGGCGCCCAGCGCCTCGCCGATCTTGCCCGCGACGGTCGAGGGCCCGCCCGAGATGTCGACCGGCACCACGAGCGCGGTCGGGTCGTCGGTGAGGCTCGGGTCGATCGGCGTCGGCGCCGCCCCGTTCGTCGGCATCAGGATCAGGTTGCGGCCGACGCCCGCGGCGTTGCGCACGCCGAGCGTCACGGCGTTGCCGGCCTGGAGCCCGGTGAGGTCGATGTCGAAGCCCGACAGGCCGTTCGCCGACACCGCGGTGCCGGTCGCCGGCCGGTCGCTCGCCGCCCGCGACAGGCCGGCCGCGAGGTCGTCGAGCTGGCGCTGCGCCTGGACCAGGGTGTCGTCGCGCAGGGAGATCGCGGCGGCGATCGAGCCGGAGCGGATCGCCCCGGTGGCGACGAGGTCGATCCTGGCGCCGGCCGGCGTCGTCGCCGTCACGGTGCCGACGCCCCGGGCCGCCGGATCGCTCGCGTACTGCGCCTGGGCGCTCAGGGTGCCGCGGCCGTCGAAGGCCAGGCTCGCCGCCGCGCCGTGGTCGACCAGCGTCGCGCCGGAGGCGGTGAGCAGGGTGACCGAGCCGTCGTGCTGCTCGCTCACCTGCACGTCGAGGTACTGCGACAGCGCGTTGATCTGCTGGTCGCGCTGGTCGAGGAGCTCGGCGATGCTGGTGTCGCCGCTCGAGTTGCCGGTCGCGCCGACGATCTTGGTGTTGCTCGCGGCGATCTGCGTCAGGAGCGCGCTCGCCGCGGCGACGTCGGTGCCGAGCTGCCCCTCGAGGCCGGTGCGCAGGTCCTGCACGCCCTTCGCGATGCCGGACACCGTCGTGGCGACGGACCGGGCGCTGCTCACGACGCTCGCCCGCGCGGCGGCGGAGGTCGGGTCGGTCGTCAGCGACACGAGGGACTGGGTGAAGCCGTTCATCACCCCGTCGAGGGCGGCCGCGCTGCCCGGATTGCCGTAGAGCGCGTCGAGCTGCCCCTGCACCTTGGCGGTGAGCCCGGTAAAGGCCGCCCCGGCGGTCTCGAGCCGCAATTGCTTGAGCGAGACCGCGTCGAGGGTCCGGCTGATCGTGCCCGTGGCGACGCCCGAATTGCCGAGCTGCGCCACCGGGGTGAGGACGCGCTTGACGTAGCCGGCGCTGCCCGCGTTGGCGACGTTCTGCGAGACGAGGCCGATCGCGGCCTGCGTCACCTGCAGGCCGGCGGTCGCTGTGTTGAGGGCGTTGAGGGACATCGGTCGGATCCGGGGAGGCGGGTGAGGGCCGGGCCGTGCCGCCCGCGCCCCGGATCGGGGCGCGGCGCGGTCCGGCGTCTCGTGCGTCGGCCGGATCCGGTCGCCCGGATCGCGGCAGGGGGAGAACGGGCCGGATCCGGTCGCCCGGATCGCGGCAGGGGAACGATGGAGCGATCCGCGTCAGCGGATCACGTTGATGAGGTCGGACATCATCTGCTGGGCGGTCGACATCACCCGGGTGTTGGCCGAGTAGGCCTGCTGGGTGACGATGAGCTTCGAGAACTCGCCCGCCGTGTCGGTGTTCGACTGCTCGACGTTGCCGCCGATGATCGTGGTGCCGGCCATGCCGGTGAGCGGGCCGCCGGATTCCGCGGTCTGGGCGTAGTTGCCGCCCGAGACCGCCTTGAGGGCGTTCGGCGCGTTGAACCGTGCCACCCCGACCTGGGCGAGCGCCACGCTGTTGCCGTTGGAATAGGTCCCGGTCAGCTTGCCGTCGTTCGTCACCGCCAGCGAGTTGAGGGTGCCGGCGGCGTAGCCGTCCTGCTGCAGGGTCGTGGTCGAGACCTGGCCGCCGGACGAGCCGTACTGGGTGAGGCCGCCGGTGCCGAAATTGAGCGCGACCGCGCCGAGCTTCGTCCCGTTCACCGTCAGGTCGGGGATGCTGAGGCTGGTGCCGGTGGGCGCGGTCAGCTGGCCGCTGCCGTTGAAGGTGAAGGCGCTGCCGACGTTCTGCCAGGTCGTCCCGGAGGTCCCCGTGGCGGAGGTCCCCGTGCCGGTCTGGTTGGCGTAGAACAGGTTCCAGGTGCCGCCGGTGCCGGCGGTCGCGTCGGCATCCGCCACCTTGGCCCAGCGCAGCTGCACGCTCACCGGGGTGCCGGTGCCCGAATAGGCCGTGAGCTCGCCGCCCGCGACGCTGGAGCCGACGAAGGCCGCCGAATCGGAGGCCGCGACCGTCTTGCCCGCCGCGGTGCCGGTGAGCACGCGCGGATCGCCGCCCGGGAGGGTGCCGAGCAGCGCCGTGCCCGAGGTGGTGGCCGGGTTGCTCGGCAGGTTCGCCGCGTAGGAGATGCCCGTCGTGGCCTTCGCCGGCAGGCCCGCGTCGGAGACCCGGATCGGTCCGGTGCCGGTCGACTGGCCGGTGGCCGGGTCGAGGCTCTGCCCGGTGAGGTAGGCGCCGGCGCCGTTGACGAGGTAGCCGTCCCGGTCGACCGAGAAGTCGCCGCGGCGGGTGTAGAGGTCGGAGCCCGAGAAGACCGGTGCGCCGCCCGCGTCGCCCCCCTTGGTCTTGACCGTGAAGAACCCGTCGCCGTTGAGCGCCATGTTGGTGGCGATGCCGGTCGCCGCGACGTTGCCCTGCAGGCTGTTGGTCAGTTTCGCGAAGGCCGCGACCGAGCCGGCGGTCTGCTGCTTGGCCGGCTGCTCGGCCAGCATGTCGACGAAGTCGGTGTCGATCCGCTTGTAGCCGACGGTCTGCGAGTTCGCGATGTTGCCCGAGATGTTCTCGAGGCTGAAGGCCTGGGCCTTGAGGCCCGAGACCGAGGTCTGCAGCGCGCTGAAAACGTCCATCTTCCCCAGGACTCCATCCCGCCATACGTCGTTCGGGGAGAGGATCCGCAAGCCGTGTGCCAGGGCCAAGTCATTGATTTCATTGGAGGCCCGACCCGTCGCGCGGCAAAACCCGCCGGGCGCGGCCGGCCTCCCGCGGCAAAATCTGCCGCACGCCGCACGGGGTGACGTTTACGCGCTGTTGAACCTCTTGCCCTTAGCTGCATGTCTGGACGGCGCTGGACCCAGGGATATGCGCACGAGCAAGCGAAGCAGCCTCATCCACCTGATCTACTTCTCACGGGCGCAGCTCTCCGCCGACCCGGTCGAGCGCGCGCGCCAGATCAACGACATCGCCCGGCACGCGCAGAAGAAGAACGAGTTCTCGGTGATCACCAGCCTGCTGATCGTCGATCAGGGCTATTTCATCCAGATCCTCGAGGGCGAGCGGATGTCGGTGCAGGAGACGTTCCAGCGGATCAGCGGCGACCCGCGCCACCGCGACGTGCACATCGTCGAGTGGCGGGAGATCGCCAAGCGCGAGTTCGTGACCTCGTTCGCCACGGCCCCGCGCACCGCGAACAACGACGCCCTGTTCCAGAAGGCCAATCTGGGGCCGATGCTCCAGCGCGGCACGCCGAAGGCCAGCACGATCTACGCCCTCGCCCAGACGCTCCAGGCCGAGACCATGGCCAAGCAGGGCATCGACCACCTCTTCGTCTAGGAGCCGCCGGGAAGCCCCCCGACGGTCCGTCGTGAAACTTAAACCCGCTGGCTGGTTCCGATGAGCGAAGCACCCCCGATCCTGATCGTCGACGACCAGGTCAAACTCGTCCGCCTGGTGACCGAGCTGATGAACCGCCTCGGCTTCCCGGAGGTCGAAGGCGTGACCGACGGGCCGCAGGCGCTCGAGCAGCTGCGCGCCAAGCGCTACGGCCTCGTGATCTCCGACCTCGACATGGAGCCGATGGACGGCATCCAGCTCCTGCGCGAGATCCGGGCCGACGACGTGCTGATGAACACGCCGTTCATCCTGACCGAGACCTCGTTCAGCTTCGAGGACATCAACGTGGCGCACCTCGCCGGCGCGGATGCCTTCATCCTCAAGCCGTTCGACCTGTCGCTCCTGAAGACCAAGCTGAAGCAGGTGCTCAACGGCCGGCCGCGCAAGCGCGAGACGCCGATCGGGCCGGTCTCGAGCCTCAACGTCGACTTCCCGCTGCTCGGCAAGTTCTAGGTCCCGGCGCCGTCCCGGTGCCGGGACCCCGTCTCACGCCCGCCGCTTCTGGTAGTCCTTGATGTCGGTGAAGCGGATCGCCGGGGCCCTCTCCTCCTCGTAGCGCAGCGAGAATCCGGTGGTCGCCATGAAGACCGGCGCGCCGTCGAGGTCGCTCGCCATCGACGAGCCGTGCGAGCCGACGAACTTGTCGAGCTCGGCCTGGTCCTCCGACTCGATCCAGCGGCAGATCGTGAAGCGGGTCGGCTCGTAGTCGATCGGCAGCCCGTACTCCGCCTGGAGCCGCTCCTTCAGCACGTCGAGCTGCAGCGCGCCGACGACGCCGACGATCGCGCCCGAGCCGTCCTGCGGCAGGAAGAGCTGGACCACCCCTTCTTCCGCCATCTGCTGCAGCGCCTCGCGCAGCTTCTTGGCCTTCATCGCATCCGTGAGCTTGATCCGGCGCAGCAGTTCGGGCGCGAAGCTCGGCACGCCGCGGAAGACCAGCTCCTCGCCTTCCGTGAGCGTGTCGCCGATGCGCAGGGTCCCGTGGTTGGGGATGCCGACGACGTCGCCCGCATAGGCCTCGTCGGCGATGGCGCGGTCCTGGGCGAAGAAGAATTGCGGCGAGGAGAGCGAGATCGGCTTGCCGGTGCGCACGAGCCTCGCCTTCATGCCGCGGCTGAGCTTGCCGGAGCAGACCCGCATGAAGGCGATGCGATCCCGGTGGTTCGGGTCCATGTTCGCCTGGATCTTGAACACGAAGCCGGTCATCTTCGGCTCGGTCGGTGCGACCGCGCGGGTGTCGGCGTCCTGGCCGCGCGGCGGCGGCGCCACCTCGGCGAGCCCGTCGATCAGGTCGCGCACGCCGAAATTGCGCAAGGCGCTGCCGAAGAACACCGGGGTCAGGTGGCCTTCGCGGAAGGCCTCGAGGTCGAACGGCTTGCAGCCGCCCTCCGCCAGTTCCGCCTCCTCGCGCCAGGTCGCGGCCTCACCCGCTTCCGGCAGCAGGGCGTCGAAGAGCGGGTCGTCGAGGCCTGAGACCGGCACCGTCCCGGCATCGTCGGCAGCATCCAGCCGGCGGACGCGCCGGCGCAGGAGGTCGTAGGTGCCGGCAAAGCTCCGGCCGCGCCCGATCGGCCAGGTGACCGGGGCCACGTCGAGGGCGAGCGTCTTCTCGATCTCGTCGAGGAGGTCGAAGGGATCGCGGGATTCCCGGTCGAGCTTGTTGACGAAGGTGACGATCGGGATGTTGCGCAGGCGGCAGACCTCGAACAGCTTGCGGGTGCGCGCCTCGATGCCCTTGGCCGCATCGATCACCATCACGGCGGAATCGACCGCGGTCAGCGTCCGGTAGGTGTCCTCCGAGAAGTCCTCGTGGCCCGGCGTGTCGAGCAGGTTGAAGACGCAGTCGCCATACTCGAAGGTCATCACCGAGGTGACGACCGAGATGCCGCGCTCCTTCTCGATGCCCATCCAGTCCGAGCGGGTCGAGACGCGGTTGCGCTTGGCCTTGACCTCGCCGGCGAGCTGGATCGCGCCGCCGAACAGCAGGAGCTTCTCGGTCAGCGTGGTCTTGCCGGCATCCGGGTGCGAGATGATCGCGAAGGTGCGGCGCCGGGCGACCGGATCGGCGGGGGCGCGCGGGGCGTCTGTCTGCATCAGCATGGAAGGTGTCTAGCCCGGACCCGGGGGTTCTGTCGCGGGTCCGTCGGGGCCCGGTCGTCGGTGGGGGGATCATCCCGATATGGGAAGGCGCGGGCACCGCGTCGGCGCCCGCGCCGCCTCTCTATCCCAAGCCGGCGCCGGAGGGCCAGAGGGGCCCCTCAGCCGCGGCCGATGAACGGCATCTTGGTCGCCATCACGGTCATGAACTGCACGTTGGCGTCGAGGGGCAGGCTCGCCATGTAGACCACCGCGTCGGCGACGTGCCTGGCGTCCATGGTCGGCTCAGGCCTCGTCGAGCCGTCGGGCTGGGGCACGCCCGCCTGCATGCGCACCGTCATGTCGGTGGCGGCGTTGCCGATGTCGACCTGGCCGCAGGCGATGTCGTGGGCGCGCCCGTCGAGGGAGGTCGAGCGGGTCAGGCCGGTGATCGCGTGCTTGGTGGCGGTGTAGGGCGCCGAGAACGGCCGCGGCACGTGGGCCGAGATCGAGCCGTTGTTGATGATGCGCCCGCCGCGGGGCTGCTGCTTCTTCATCAGCCGGAACGCGCCCTGGGTGCACAGGAAGGCGCCGGTGAGGTTGGTGTCGACGACCGCCTTCCAGGTCGCGACGGGCAGCTCGTCGAGCTCGACCGGCGGCGCGCCGATGCCGGCATTGTTGAACAGCACGTCGAGGCGGCCGAAGGTCTCCTCGACGCGGGAGAACAGCGCGGCCACCGAGGCCTCGTCGCCGATATCGGTGGGCTGCGCCAAAGCCCGCCGGCCCTTGGCCTCGATCTCGCCCGCCACCGCCTGGAGCGGCTCGGGGCGGCGCCCCGACAGCACCACGTCGTACCCGGCCTCGGCGAGCCCGAGCGCCACCGCGCGCCCCACCCCCGAACCGGCTCCGGTCACCAGCGCGACCTTCTGCGTGCTCATCTCGCTCTCCTCCCCGTCCGCGTCACCGACTTGCCGCGTCGTTGCCTTGCCGCTTCGTTGTCTCGCCGTCGGCGGTTCCGGCATACACGAGCCCGAAAGCCCCTCCAACCGCCGCGGCCACCCCCTCGCGGCCGAGACCGGCAGTCCGTCCCGACGGATCCTCGCCCACGCCCCGGTTGCCAGCGCGGCCCCGCCCGGCTAAGGAAGCCCCAGCCGCGCGTTGGGGCGTCGCCAAGCGGTAAGGCAGCGGTTTTTGGTACCGCCATTCCCAGGTTCGAATCCTGGCGCCCCAGCCATTTTTCCTTTTGATTTCCAGTACTTGCTACCGCGGACATCCGGGAACGGAACGCGAATTGCGGGCGCGGGAGTCGGCGCAGTCTCCCCTCTGAGGCGACGGCGTGCCGCTTCAGGCGTTACGGGTGTGCCGGCACAAGAATCGGCACAATCCCGGCACAGGCGCCGGCCGTCGCCCACCTCGATCGGGGCCACGCGACTCAACATGAGCGTTTCCGCCTCCCCTGCCCTCCCCGCCACCGTCCTCGCCTGGTCTCGCGGCCTCGCCAGCCTGTCGCCCGGCGCCGTCCCCTGCCGAGACCATCGCCCCAACGAGTGGTGCAAGACGGACCGGCGGCGCAGCGACGAGCTCTTCAAGCGGTGGCGCATGCAAGCTCATTCGGCCGGGTGGGAAACGTTGTGGCTGTTCGGCGTCAGCCCCGAGTTCGGCGCTGTGCGCGGCGACTGGAAGGGTCAACTCATCCCGCTCGCTGCCGACGTGACGGACAAGCTCATAAGGATCGGCCCATTGCGCGTGTTTCTGCCGCACCCGATCAAGCAGCTGGGCATGATCCCAATTTGGAGCTATGGGCGATGACCGCGGCGGCGAGGCAGGCGAACCCTATTCCTATGATTGGCGCGAATGCTGTTCCGCATCCCTGTCGATAATTGCCGGGCATTCTCAGACCCCTTGGGATCCTGGCAAATCGGGCAGCCTTAGCGACTAGGGGCTTTCTCTTACAGACGATGCAAAAATCAAGGATTTCTAACAATGTCAAGATGTATTCGATTACGCGAGCATGCCCCACGAAAAAACACAACCATCAAGCCGGACCCTTCTTATTTAAATACTTGTGATAACACGATATTAAGTCAAGATTATATCATAAGAACGGATATAAATGGGTTCATAATAGGTTCATTGGATGATGAAGAAGCCAATCGCCCGATAATTTACTTGGGTGACAGCGTCGTCGAGAATATGTTCGTCGATGAAGATGAGCGCGCTACGGTCTGTATTTCAAGGTATCTTCGGGACGCTGGACACTCCGTACCAGTTCGGAATGCCGGTGTGACCGGCGCGACGACACTCGATCTCTATCAGCTTCTCGTCGCGAAATGCCTGCCCCTTCGTCCGCGGGGTATCATCTTGACGAGCGGAATGATGGACATCGTCAGGATGAGTTCCGGCAAATCGTTCTGGGAGGGTCTTATAGAGCCCGCCGATGCGCTGGACTGCCCAAATATCCTTGGCGAGGCCGAGTCTTACGACGGACTGAATGCAACTAGAAATTCTATTTTGCAACTGTTTCATTCAACCTGTACGCAGTTCAATATTCCATTTCTTTTGACGACGTGGGGGTTTACGCCTCGTATGCGCACCTGCGCCGGCGTGAAAACGCTCGGCTCTGATTATTGTGATTGGCTCGGGAGAGCTTTACAAATAAATGACGCGACGCGCCATATCGCCGAGCAGAATGGAATATACTTCGTGGATCTTGCGGAGCAGATGCAAGACAAGGATATTTTTTATTATGATGGACTTCATCCCAACGGCCGCGGATGCAAGAAAATCGGAGATTTGATCGGCCCAGAATTGTCAAAAATACTCGATTCCAAATTATGGTTTTGAGCCTGTAGTAGTCGGCATCCGGCACCAAATTTCGTAGCTGAGCGCAAGATCTTCTGGCAGTGCAAGAGCTTCTGGCAGTGAATGTGGGCTGCGCAGCCAAGTTTGACGCCGCCGGGCTTGGCCGACGCGCCGCTCCTTGCCGTCGCTGGAGAACGGCTCGGAGCAGGTGCGCGGTGAGGACTGCGATCTTTCTGGCGACGCTCGAATGAGCGTGGCGGCCTGCCTCGCCCTCGCTCCGCCCTGGTCCTATCCTGCACCTGAGGGCGGTGGCGTGGTCGAAGCAGGTTGCGAGGCGGCTGAACAAGAGGGCGGGGCGTTGACGAAAAATCTCGCGCAGATCGTGTCCCGGGGCGTGGTGTAGTTGGGACTGATCCACCACGATGACCGGCAGGGCCGGACCGGTCAGACTGCCAGGGTGGGCAGGCTGACGAGGGGATCATCGCCGACCGGAGCGATGCTTTCCAGGGTCATGTCGCGGCAAAGCTGCACGGCCCACTCGTCGTTCTGCTCCAGCAGGATCGCACCGACCAGGCGGCGGATCGAGCGCTCGTCGGGGAAGATGCCGACGACCTCGGTGCGCCGCTTGATCTCGCCGTTGAGGCGCTCCAACGGATTGATCGAGTGCAGCTTGGCTCGGTTTGCCGCCGGGAAGCCCATGTAGGCCGGGACGTCGGTCTCCGCCGCGTCCATCAGGGCGGCCGGCTTCGGGACCTTGGGCCGAAGTTGACCGGCGACCCGCCGCCACTGCTGGCGGGCAGCCGCTGCGTCCTCCTGGGCGAAGGCGGTGGCGATGAAGGCCGACACGACGCGCCGGCCCGAGCGGCCGGCCTGGGCCAGGACGTTGCGCATGAAGCCGACCCGGCACCGCTACTCCACATGACCCGCTCCCGGCGCTGGCTGATCGCAGTCTTGCCGGCCGGGTCTTGCCGGCCGGGTCTTGCCGGCCGGGTCTTGGCGGCCCGGTCCCGGAGGCCTATGCAAGGCCCCATGGACATCCGTGCTTCAACCGAACGATCCCTGGCTTCCTTCGCCTGCAAGCTGACGCCTGCCGGACGGGCGGCGCCGTTCCTGCCGATGAGCCGCGCCGAGATGGCGGCGCTCGGGTGGGATGCCTGCGACATCGTGCTGGTGACGGGCGACGCCTACGTCGATCATCCGAGCTTCGGCATGGCCATCATCGGCCGGCTGCTCGAGGCGCAAGGGTTTCGGGTCGGCATCATCGCTCAGCCCGACTGGCATTCGGCGGAGCCGTTCAAGGCGCTCGGCCGGCCGACCCTGTTCTTCGGCGTCACCGGCGGCAACCTCGATTCGATGGTGAACCGCTACACCGCGGACCGGCGCTTGCGCCACGACGACGCCTACACGGCCGGCGGCGAGGGCGGAAAGCGCCCGGACCGCTGCACCATCGTCTACACGCAGCGCTGCCGCGAGGCCTACAAGGACGTGCCGGTCGTGCTCGGGGGCATCGAGGCGTCTCTGCGCCGCATCGCCCACTACGATTACTGGTCCGACAAGGTGCGCCGCTCGATCCTGGCGGACGCCAAGGCCGACCTGCTCATCTACGGCAACGCCGAGCGGGCCGTGGTCGAGGTGGCGAACCGCATGGCCGCCGGCGAGGCGCCGCACGAGATCGATTCCGTGCGGGGCGTCGCCCTGTTCCGCCGGGTGCCCGAGCACTACGCCGAGCTGCCCGCCGACGATCTCGATTCCGCCGACGAGGCCGCGGCGCGAAGAGCCGGCGAGACGGTCATCCGGCTCCCCGCCTACGACGAGGTCAAGGACGACAAGGAGGCCTATGCCCGCGCCTCGCGCGTGCTGCACCGGGAGGCCAATCCCGGCAACGCGCGCCCGCTCGTCCAGCGCCACGGCGACCGGGACCTGTGGCTGAACCCGCCGCCGATCCCGCTCTCCAGCGACGAGATGGACGCGGTCTACGACCTTCCCTACGCCCGCGCCCCCCATCCGTCCTACGGCGACGCGAAGATCCCCGCCTGGGACATGATCAAGTTCTCGGTGACGATCATGCGCGGCTGCTTCGGCGGCTGCACCTTCTGCTCGATCACCGAGCACGAGGGCCGCGTCATCCAGAACCGCTCCGAGGGCTCGATCCTGCGCGAGATCGAGCGGATCCGCGACAAGACCCCGGGCTTCACCGGCGTGATCTCGGATGTCGGCGGGCCGACCGCCAACATGTACCGGATGGCCTGCAAGGACCCGAAGATCGAGGCGGCATGCCGGTTGCCGTCCTGCGTCTTCCCGGACATCTGCCCGAACCTGAACACCTCGCACGACGACCTGATCCGGCTCTACCGCAAGGTCCGCGAGGTGAAGGGCGTCAAGAAGGTGATGGTGGCGTCGGGCGTGCGCTACGACCTCGCGGTCAGGAGCCCCGAATACGTCAAGGAGCTCGTGACCCATCACGTCGGCGGCCGTCTAAAGATCGCGCCCGAGCACACCGAGCGCGGCCCGCTCGACAAGATGATGAAGCCGGGAATCGGCACCTACGACCGCTTCAAGGAGATGTTCGACGCCGCCGCCAAGGAGGCAGGCAAGAAATACTACCTGATTCCGTACTTCATCGCGGCGCATCCGGGCACGACCGACGAGGACATGATGCACCTCGCGCTCTGGCTCAAGAAGAACGACTATCGCGCCGATCAGGTGCAGACCTTCCTGCCGTCGCCGATGGCGACCGCCACCGCCATGTACCACACCGAGGTCAACACGCTGCGGGGCGTGCGGCGCGGCGCGAGCGAGCCGGTCGAGGCGATCAAGGGACTGCGGCAGCGGCGGCTGCACAAGGCGTTCCTGCGCTACCACGACCCCGAGAACTGGCCCCTGCTGCGCGAGGCGCTGCGGGAGATGGGCCGCGCCGACCTCATCGGGCCGCGGCCGGACCAGCTCGTGCCGTTCTCGCAGCCGCCGGGCACCGGCCTGGGGACAGGCAAGGGGACAGGCAAGGGGCCGGGCAGCGGGCGAGGCCAGCCGCGCCCCGTGCGCCACGCGGGCGGCGGGCAGCGGTTCACCACGAAGGGCGTGCCCCTGAGGAAGTGACGGCCTCGCGCGTCCGACGGGCGGATGGTCCAGGCCAGCGCGCGATCGGGCGCTGATCCAGGTTTGCTCCGACCCACGGCGGTCCTTCGCCGGGGGTGCGGGAGATGCCGGTCCGCGGAAGATCGGCGGACATCCAGCACCGCCGCCCTTGCCGTTCGGAGAATTTCGGCACGGCAGAGATCACCGCGAAGCTCGTCGCGGGGTCGGCCAGCAGCTGCCTGGCGATGCCGAGGCGTATCTCGTTCGTAATGGAACGCCGTTTCCCCCGCTCTCAGGCGCCGGCACCGCGTGCGTCGATGGAGCATCGGCCCTGGACGAGACCGACCAAGGGCTGCCGGCCGAGGCACGCGGCGGCGAGCCGGAGGCCGGTCGGGAAGCGCAGGGCCGTCGGACCCGCTCGTGTCGATGGAAGGCCGACAGGAGCGTCAGGCTGCCGAACAGCGCAGCCGAGCCGACGGAACGCCCTTCCGGCCGAACCGGTTCGCCAGGGGACCGGCCACGAGGGCGCCGTCGGCGAGCCGAACGGGGCGGGGCCGAGGAGCGGTTCGGGATCGGACGGGGGAGACGTCCAGGTCCTGGTCCAGGTCTCGGTCCAGGTCTCGGCGGGGACGGGAGCGGCGAAGCAGATCCCGTCCTGCCGCCTCCGCCGCCGCCTCGGTCAGCGCATGGTCGGCATCACGAACTCGGCACCCGCCCGGATTCCGGTCGGCCAGCGGGTCGTGATGGTCTTGAGCCGGGTGTAGAAGCGCACGCCCTCCGGCCCGTGCATGTGGTGGTCGCCGAACAAGGACGCCTTCCAGCCGCCGAAGGAGTGGAACGCCATCGGCACCGGGATCGGCACGTTGATCCCCACCATCCCGACCTGGATCTGGTGGGCGAATTCCCTGGCCGCGTCGCCGTCCCGGGTGAAGATCGCCGTGCCGTTGCCGAACTCGTGCTCGTTGATCATCCGCGCGGCGGTCGCGTAGTCCGGGGCGCGCGCCACCGCCAGGACCGGCCCGAAGATCTCCTCCTTGTAGATCGTCATCTCGGGCGTCACCCGGTCGAACAGGGTGCCGCCGACGAAGTAGCCGTCCTCGTAGCCCTGCAGCGTCAGTCCGCGACCGTCGACCACCAGCTCGGCGCCCTCGGCCACGCCGCGGTCGATGTAGCCCTTCACCCTGTCGCGGGCTTGAGCGGTGACGAGCGGGCCCATCTCGGCCTCCGGGTCGGTGCCGGGCCCGACTTTGAGCGCGCGCACCTTCGGCACCAGCTTCTCCATCAGCCGGTCGGCGGTCTCCTCGCCGATCGGCACCGCGACCGAGATCGCCATGCAGCGCTCGCCGGCCGAGCCGTAGGCGGCGCCCATCAGGGCGTCGACCGCCTGGTCCAGGTCGGCGTCGGGCATCACCACCATGTGGTTCTTGGCCCCGCCGAGGCATTGCGCGCGCTTGCCCGTGCGCGCCGCGGTCTCGTAGATGGTCTTGGCGATCGGGGTCGACCCGACGAAGGATACGGCCGCGATGTCGAGGTTGCAGAGGAGCGCGTCCACCGCCTCCTTGTCGCCCTGCACCACCTGGAACACGCCGTCGGGCAGCCCCGCTTCCTTCAGCCACTCCGCCATGACCAGGGAAGCGGAGGGGTCGCGCTCGGAGGGCTTGAGCACGAAGCAGTTGCCGCAGGCGAGCGCGACGGGGAACATCCACATCGGCACCATGGCGGGGAAGTTGAACGGCGTGATGCCGGCCACCACCCAGAGCGGCTGGCGCAGGGCGTGGGAATCCACCCGCGTGCCGACGTTCTCGGTGATCTCGCCCTTGAGGAGCTGGGGCGCACCGGTGGCGAACTCCACCACCTCCATGCCGCGCTGGATCTCGCCCTTGGCGTCGGAGAGCACCTTGCCGTGCTCGGCGGTGATCACCGCGGCGAGGTCGTCGATGCGGTCCTCGAGGATGCGCAGGAAGCGGTTGAGGATGCGGGCGCGGCGCAAGGGGGGCGTCGCGGCCCAGGCCGGGAAGGCGCGCCGGGCGCCCGCCACGGCGGCATCGACCTCGTCCTTGCTGGCGAGGGGGACGCGGCCGGTCTCCTCGCCGGTCGCGGGGTTGTACGAGGGGGCGGTGCGGCCGCTGCGGCCGGGCGTGCGCGCGCCGTCGACGAAGTGGGCGATCTCGGTCGGCATGGGTCGTCCTGTTCCGTGGGGAAGACGGCGCGGGCTCAGCCCGCCGTGAACTGGCGCGCCAGGGCCTCGGTGCCGCGGGCGAGGACACCCACGTCGATGGCGACGGCGGTGAAGGTGGTGCCGATCGCGATGCAGGTCTTCGCGAAGGCGGGGTCGGGCGTCAGGATGCCGGCGGGCTTTCCCGCCGCGCGGATGCGGCGCACCGCATCCTCCACCGCCGCGACCACCTCCGGGTGGCCGGGCTCGCCGGCGTGGCCGAGGCTCGCCGCGAGGTCCGCCGGCCCGACGAAGACGCCGTCGACGCCCTCGACCGCGCAGATCGCCTCGAGCCGGTCGAGGGCGGCCTGGGTCTCGACCTGCACCAGCAGGCAGAGTTCCTCCGCGGCGCGCCCGGCGTAGTCCGCGACCCGCCCGAACCGCGTCGCGCGGGTCAGGCCGGAGACGCCGCGCACGCCCTCGGGCGGGTAGCGCGTCGCCGCGACCGCGGCCCGCGCCTCGTGCTCGTCCTGCACGGTGGGGATCAGCAGGGTCTGCGCGCCGAGATCGAGGAAGCGCTTGATCAGCACCGCGTCGTTGGCGGCGGGGCGCACCACCGCCGAGACGCCGTAGGGCACCACCGCCTGGAGCTGGGGCAGCACGGTCAGCGGATCGCCCGGCGAGTGCTCGGTGTCGAACAAGAGCCAGTCGTAGCCCGACCCCGCCACGGCTTCCGCCGCGTAGGAGCCCGGCAGGCTGCACCACAGGCCGATCTGCTGGCGCCCCTCGCGCAGCGCGCGCTTGAAGCGGTTCCCGGGAAGGATCATCGCCGCCTCAGACGAAGGAGACGCCGATGGCGCCGAGCGGGCCGTAATCGGCCTGGATCACGTCGCCCTTCCTGATGTCGACGGGGCGGGTGAACGAGCCGCCGAGCACGATCTGGCTTTTCTTCAACCCCGCATCGACCGCCGCGAGCTTGTTGACGAGCCACGCGACTCCGGCGGCCGGATGGCCCATGATGGCGGCCGAGACGCCGGATTCCTCGATGATGCCGTTCTGCGACAGCGTCGCGCCGATCCAGCGCACGTCGACGTCGAAGGGCCGGATCGTGCGCCCGCCGACCACGATGGCCCCGAACGCGGCGTTGTCGGCGATGGTGTCGACGATCGCGCGGGGCACCTCGGTGCGGTAGTCGATGATCTCGAGGGCCGGGACCACGAACTCGGTCGCCCGCATCACGTCGTAGATGCGGCAGCCCGGCCCCGACAGGTCCTCGCCCATGATGAAGGCGAGCTCGACCTCGAGCCGCGGCTTGATGAACAGGTCGGTACGGATCTGCGCCCCGTCGTTGAACAGCGCGTCGTCGAGGATGCGGCCGTAATCCGGCTCGGTCATCTTCGAGGCCATCTGCATGGCGCGCGAGGTCAGGCCGATCTTGTGGCCGGCCAGCCGGGCGCCGGCGGCGATCCGCGCCTCGGCCCAGAGGTCCTGGACGCGGTAGGCGTCCGCGATCTCCATGCCGGGAAAGGTCTTGGAGAGCTGCGGGCAGGGCACCCGCTCGCGCTCGGCCTTGAGGATGGCCTCGGCGGCCTTGCGGTGATCGTCGTCGCTCAGCACGGCTGTTCGCTCCAGGATGTCGGGATCACTTGATCGGAGGGCGCGGCAGCACGGCCTCGCCGGGCTCCATGACGTAGGTGTAGTCGAGGGAGTACCAGGGGGCGGGCGCGTCCGGGCGCGGCGCGTCGTGGCGGACGAAGTCGCCGACCAGCGCCCTCGTCACGCCGAACTGGACGTCGGACCCGATGTGGGGATCGTTCGCGTCGTAGACCTGCGAGATCAGCACCTTGAAGCCGGGCTTGACGATCAGGGCGTGCAGGTGGGCCGGGCGCATCGGGTGGCGGTCTTGCGCCGCGAGCAGCCGCCCGACGACCCCGTCGGTGGGAATCGGATAGCCGATCATCATCACCGAGCGGAACCAGAAACGGCCCGCCTCGTCCGTGGTGAACTTGCCGCGCAGGTTCATCTCGGCCTGCTCGGGATCCTGGTTCTCGTAGAGACCGACCGGCGAGGCGTGCCAGACGTCGACCTCCGCACCCACGATCGGCCGCCCCGCGCCGTCGACCACGCGGGCCGTGACGAAGAGCGGGTCGCCCGGCGTGTCGGAGCGCACGATGGTGCCGCCATTCCCGACCCACGGCGCGTTGAGGCGCCAGAACGGCCCGAGCAGCGATTGCGAGGTCTCGGTGTTGCCGTGGTCGCCGTTGTTGAGCAGGCAGACGAGGGACGACACGCCGAGCGAGCCGGCCATCAGCACGAACTCGTTGTGGGTGTCGGAGGCGAGCGCCCCGATCTCGTTGAGGATCGCGGTGGCGTCGCGGAACTCGGCCTCGGTGAGGCGCACGTCGCGGACGAAGCCGTGCAGGTGGGTGATGAGCGAGGTCATGATCTCGCGCAGGCGCGGGTCGCGCGTCCGCGCCATGACCTCCAGAACCGCGGGCGTCACGTCCTGCTGGCGCTCGATGCGCATGGCTCCGGCCTCCCTTGAACCCGGCCCTGGTCCCATATCATCGATTATTCGTCAAGAAGCGATTTTTATGGCGGGCGTCGATCCCCGAACGGCGCACGGCACGGCGCCTCCGCGACGGGGCCCGGCAGGGTGCTGCCCGACCCACGGGCCAGTCGGGCCCGGCAGCAAGCTTTATTCCTATATGCGTTTCTCACCTCGTGACATGCATGCGAGCCGGGTCGGCTCCGGCGATCGTCCGACCACCCCGAATCCGTTCCGATTCGAATCGCCATCGGCGTCGATGCGCCGTTTGACAGAAATAATCGTTTTTAATAGTGATCGTCGACGGCGAATACGGCCGCATCGTCGATGGGAGAAGCGTTTTGACCGAGGCGAGGATCCGACGCGCGACGGGCGACCGGGACGGGACGCGGCGCGATGCCGGATCGGCCATGCCGGGCCTCGCCCTGGTCGACGACGGCAAGAACACGATGGCGAGCCAGCTCGTCGACCGGCTGCGCGAGGCGATCGTGTCCGGCCAGCTCGAGGCGGGCAGCAAGATCAACCTGGAGCGCGCTCGCGGGAGCTTCGGGGTCTCGCTGAGCCCGCTGCGGGAGGCGCTCGCCCGGCTGATCTCCGACGGGCTGGTGGTGTTCGAGGACAATCGCGGCTACCGCGTCGCGCCGGTCTCGCTCTCGAACCTGGCCGAGATCACGCGGCTGCGCGAGGAGCTCGAGGTCCTGGCCCTGCGCCAGGCGATCGCGATCGGCACCGTGGATTGGGAGGGCGACGTGATGCGCGCCCTCCACCGCATGAACCGGATCGAGCGCGATCCGGGCACGCCCGACACGCTGGAGCGGTGGGAGGCGTATCACCGGGAGTTCCATCTCACGCTGATCGCCGGCTGCCGCTTGCCGCTGCTGCTCAATTTCTGCGGCGTGCTGCTCAGCCTGAACGACCGCTACCGCCGCTCGTTCCTGCGGCGCACGCCCGGCGGCGACCGCAACGTCGCCCAGGAGCACGGCGAGATCGCGCAAGGAGCGGTCGCGCGCGACGCCGACTTCGCCTGCGAGCGCTTGCGCGAGCACATCCACCGCACGGGCACCAACCTGCAGCGGCACCTCGCCGACAAGCTCAGCCCCTGAGCGCCAGCGTCCTCGAACCTCCCCGAGCGTCAGCGTCCTCCAACCTCCCCGAGCGCGAGCGCCTCCCGAACCCCTTCGCGCCGAGCGCATCCCGACCCTGCGAGCGACCGCCATGCACGCCTCTCCCGACCGGCCGCTGGGCGTCGCCCACTTCACCTGCATCGGGGTGCCGCCCGTCGATCTCGTCCGGCTCGCGGCGCGAACCGGCTACGCGTCGGTCGGCCTGCGGCTCCATCCGGCCTTCCCGGGGGCGCCGTTCTACGAGCTGCCGCCCGGCAGCGACGCCTTCCGGGCGATGCGCCGGGTGCTCTCCGACGAGGGGATGCGCGTCTACGACATCGAATTCGTCGTCATCGGGGAGGATCTCGTGCCGGCCTCGCTCGCCGGCATCCTCGAGGCCGCCGCGGGGCTCGGCGCGCAGCGGTTGAGCGTGTGCGGCGACGACCCGGATCGCGGGCGCCTCGTCGCACGCTTCGCCGAGACGTGCGACCTCGCGGCCCGGTTCGGCATGGGCGTCGACCTCGAATGCATGGCCTGGCGCCGGGTCGCCAGCCTGCCCGATGCCGTCCGGGTGGTCGAGGCCGCGGGCCGGCCGAACGGCGGCGTCCTCGTCGATGCCCTCCACCTCGCCCGGACCGGCGGATCGCCCGAGGACGTGCGGGCCGTGCCGCCCGGCCTCATCCGTCATGCGCAGCTCTGCGACGCTCCCGCCGAGGCGCCGCGATCGACGGACGCCGTCATCCAGGAAGCCCGGGCGGGGCGCCTGCCCGCAGGGGGCGGGGCGCTGCCCCTGGCAGCGCTGGTCGCGGCGCTGCCGCCGACCGCCTGCCTGTCGATCGAGGTGCCGATCACCGGCACCGCCACGCCCGAGGCGCACCTGCGGGCGAACCGGGCGGCGGCCCGGCGGCTCCTCGCCGGCTGAACGCTGGCCCGCGCCCGACGGATCGCACCCGATCCGCGGCGGGGCACGGCCGGGTTCCGCGCCGCGTCGAGCCGGGAGGGGGCCGCTTCCCTGCCGGACTTTTGCGAAACCGGTTCGGGAGCGGCGCCCGATCGCGAAGCGATCGGGTTCCCGCGAGGACGGCGCCTTCGGGATCACGGTGGGATCGGCTGCCCGTCCCAGGCGAAGACCTGGCCGGAATCCGCGATTCGCAGGCCCTCCAGCACCCGCAGGAGGTGGGCCGCACTCTCCTCGGGCGAGAACAGGCCCGGTCCCGGCTCCGGGCGGAACGGCTGGGACAGGGCCGTCATCACGGTGCCGGGATGCAGGCCGGCGACGACGAGCTCCGGGTGGGTGCGCGCCGTCTCGATCGCGAGCGTGCGCAGGACCTGGTTCAGCGCCGCCTTCGAGGCCCGGTAGGCGTACCAGCCGCCCAGGCGGTTGTCGCCGATCGAGCCGACCCGCGCCGAGAGGGCGGCGAACAGGCTGCGCCCCTTGCGCGGCATCAGCGGCAGCATGTGCTTGGCGACGAGCGCCGGGCCGAGGGCATTGACGGCGAACAAAGCCGCCATCGCGGCCGGATCGAGGGTCCGGAGCGCCTTCTCGGGCGCGATGCCCGGCGCGTGCAGGAGGCCGCTGGCGACGATCACCAGCCCGACCGGCCCGGCCTCTCCGACGGTCCGCGCCGCCGCCGCGACCGAGTCCTCGTCGGTGACGTCGATGGCGACGGACCGCACCGGCTCCGGCTGGGACGGGGCCGAGCGCGACAGGGCGAAGACGGTCTCGTACGCCCCGCCCGCCGCGACCGCCGCGACGAGGGCGCGGCCGATCCCGCCCGAGGCTCCGACGACGACGGCGCTCGTCATGATGCACGTCGCTCCCTCGGCCTCGTCGATCCGAGCGGCGCCCGGCCTGCGCGACCGCTCATCGGCGGGACAGCGTCAGGAGGCGCGCCAGCCGCGGCCAGAGCGGCAGCGACAGGCGATAGGCCGCCTCGGCCACGGGCAGCACCGGCTGCCGGCCGAACGCGCGCCACTCGACGAGCCGGGACAGCCAGCGCCAGCCCGGCAAGCGGCGCCAGAGCCGCGCGAAGGCGGCGGCCCCGGAGACGAGGCCTCCATCCGTCTCGCGCACGTGGAACCGCGCCCTGGCGGCGGCGGGGTCGAGATCCGGCCCGAGGGCGGCATCCTCGGCCGCCGCGAGGTCGACGAAGCGGATGCGCCCGGCGCCGGCCCGGCCGCGGTAATGCGCGATCTCGGCCCGGCACAGCGGGCAGGCCCCATCGTAGTAGACGGTCAGATCCTCCCGCATCCCGCTTGCCCCGACGATACCGCGCCGTCCCCTCAGCTATGCGCGCGGGGTCGTTCGTCACCGTGGGGCCGACGCGCGATAAGGTCGCGCCGCGGGGTCTGCGGCGGGCGCTGCCCGAGCGCCCGCCGCCACGAGGGTCAGGCCGCGCCGGGCAGGCGGTAGTCCCGGAACTGGTCGCGAAGCGCCGTCTTCTGGATCTTGCCGGTGGCGGTGTGGGGGATGGCCTGCACCACCACCACATCGTCGGGCATCCACCACTTGGCGATGCGCGGCGCCATGAAGGCCAGGATGTCGGCCTTGTCGGGGGTGCGGCCCTCCTTGGGCACCACGATGAGCAGCGGGCGCTCGTCCCATTTCGGGTGCTGCACGCCGATCACCGCGGCCTCGGCCACGTCGGGATGGCCGACCGCCAGGTTCTCGAGGTCGATCGAGGAGATCCACTCGCCGCCGGACTTGATCACGTCCTTCGAGCGGTCGGTGATCGCCATGTAGCCGTGGGGATCGATGGTGGCGACGTCGCCGGTGTCGAAGAAGCCGCGATCGTCGAGGATCGGCTCGTCCGAGCGGAAATAGGCCTTGGCCACCGCGAAGCCCGAGACCTTGAGCCGCCCGAAGGTGGTGCCGTCCCAGGGCAGGTCGCGGCCCTCGTCGTCGGTCAGGCGGAACTCGACGCCGAAGGGGGCGTAGCCCTGCTTCATCTTGAGGTCGAGGCGGGCCTCGCCCTCCAGGCCGGCGACCTCGGGCTTGAGCGAGCAGTAGGAGCCGATCGGGCTCATCTCGGTCATGCCCCAGGCGTGATCCACGGTGACGCCGTACTCGCGCTCGAAGCGTTCGGTCATCGCCCGCGGGCAGGCCGAGCCGCCGATCACGACGCGCTTCAGGTGGCTCAGGCGCTTGCCCGTGGTGTCGAGGTAGTGCAGCAGGCCGAGCCAGACGGTCGGCACCGCCGCCGTCACGGTGACGCCGGTCTCCTCGAGCAGCTCGTGCACCGAGGCGCCGTCGAGCTTCGGTCCCGGCATGACGAGGCCGGCGCCGGTCATCGGCGCGGCGAAGCTGAAGCCCCAGGCATTGGCGTGAAACAGCGGCACCACCGGCATCGCCATGTCGGTGGGCGCGAGCCCGATGAAGGCCGGGTTGTTGACCATCAGGCCGAGGAGCACGTTCGAGCGGTGCGAGTAGAGCACGCCCTTCGGCAGGCCGGTGGTGCCCGACGTGTAGCAGAGGCCCGCCGCCGTGTTCTCCTCGAAGCTCGCCCAGGCGAAGTCGTCGTCGGCCTCGGCCAGCCAGTCCTCGTAGGCGACGGCGTTACGGAGCGAAGTCTGCGGCATGTGGGCGCCGTCGGTGAGGACGACGTAGCGCTCGATCGTCGGCAGCTTGTCGGCCAGGCGCTCGACCAGCGACACGAAGGTCAGGTCGAGGAAGAGGATCCGGTCCTCGGCGTGGTTGATGATGTAGGCGATCTGGTCCTCGAACAGCCGCGGGTTGACCGTGTGGTAGATCGCCCCGATGCCGGTGATGCCGTACCAGGTCTCGAGGTGGCGCCAGGTGTTCCAGGCCAGCGTCGCGACACGGTCGCCGAGGCGGATGCCGTCGGCGGCGAGGCGCTTCGACAGGCGCAGGGAGCGCTGGCGCACCTCGGCATAGGTGGTCCGGTGCATCGGCCCCTCGACCGAGCGCGAGATGACCGGGCGGGCGCCGTGCTGCACGGCGGCGTAGTCGATGACGCGGTGGATCAGCAGGGGCCAGTCCTGCATCAGGCCGAGCATGGCGTGTCGTCCTTCCCGTGGTGGAGCCGCGCGCGTGGCGCGGCCCTCGCTCGCCGGAGCCTCTCTCGGGCCCGCGGTCTGAGACGCCAGCTTATGGCAGCGGTGGCAGGGCGGCTAGAGTGCGGAGGGGCGTGGCGCCGAGATAGTTCTGATGTAAACTATCCGGCATGACGGCATCCTCGCGCGCTCATCCCACGGCTCAAGCCGACGCCCCGGCCGAGGCCGACCCGCTGCGGGTCTGGTTCCGCTTCGTCCGCCTGCACCGGCGCGTCTCGGCCGCGGTGGCGGCGGAGCTGCGGGCGCTCGGGCTGTCGATCCCGCAATTCGACGTGCTCTCGACCCTGTCCGAGCGCGAGGGCCTGACCCAGCAGGACCTCGCCGAGCGGCTCTACGTCACCAAGGGCAACGTCTCGGGGCTGGTCGACCGGCTGGTCGAAGCCGGGCTCGTCGAGCGCCGCCCGATCCCCGGCGACCGGCGCTCGCACGCCCTGCACCTGACCGAGGCCGGGCTGGCGCTGGCCCGCGCCGGCATCGCGGCCCAGACCGCCTACGTCGCCCGCACCCTCGGCCGGCTGCCCCCCGGCGACGTGGCCGAGCTGGAGCGCGTGGTGCTCGCCTGGCGCGACGCCGCCCGGGCCGACGGCGGCTAGGATCACGCTGGGGCATTGCCACGCCCCGTCGATTTGTATGAGTATATCCCCCGGCGCGAGGGGCGCCGGATCGGCCGCCCGCGAGAGGCGGCGCGACGGAGGGAACGCGGATGCGTGCATGGATCGCGGCGCTCGCTTGCGCCTGTGCCGTGCCGGCCACGGCCGGCGAAGCCCGGAAGGCGCCGTTCGGCACCCTGCCCGACGGGCGCGCGGTCGAGGAGGTGACGCTGTCCAGCGGCGGCCTCACCGCCCGGATCCTGTCCTGGGGCGCGCTCCTGCGCAGCCTCGAGGTGCCGGACCGCGCGGGCAAGGCCGCCGACGTGGTGCTGGGCTACGGCGACCTCGCCGGATACCTGAAGGCACCGAACTATTTCGGGGTCAGCGTCGGGCGCTACGCCAACCGCATCCGCGACGGCCGCTTCAGCCTCGACGGCAAGGCGTACGCGCTCGCCCGCAACGACGGCCCGAACGCGCTCCACGGCGGCCGCGAGGGCTTCGACAAGCGCCTCTGGACGATCGCCGAGGTCAAGGAGGGCGCCACCCCGTCCGTCACGCTGCGCTACGTCAGCCCCGACGGCGAGGAGGGCTATCCCGGCACCCTGACGGCGAGCGCGACCTACGCCCTCGATTCGGCCGGCACCCTGACGGTCGAGTACCGGGCCACCACCGACGCGCCGACCATCGTCAACCTGACGAACCACAGCTTCTTCAACCTCGCGGGCGAGGGCTCCGGCCGGACGATCCTCGACCACGTCCTGACGATCCCGGCCGAGCGCTACACCCCGGTCGACGCGACCCTGATCCCGACCGGCGAGGTCGCGGCGGTCGCCGGCACGCCGTTCGACTTCCGCACACCCACGCCGATCGGCGCGCGCATCCGCGACGGGCGCGACCCCCAGATCGTGCGCGGGCGCGGCTACGACCACAATTACGTGGTGACGAACGCCCCGACCGCCGACGCCCACCTCGTCGCCCGGGTCGAGGACCCGGCCTCGGGCCGGGTGATGGAGGTGGCGAGCAACCAGCCCGGCGTGCAATTCTACGCCGGCAACTTCCTCGACGCGACGGCGGTGGGCAAGTCCGGCCTGTCCTACCGGCAATCGGACGCGCTGGCGCTGGAGCCGCAGGTGTTTCCCGACACGCCCAACCAGCCGGCCTTCGGCAGCGCCCGGCTCGATCCGGGGGCGACATACCGGAACGTCATCACGTACCGGTTCTCGGCGGGGGCGGCGAAGTAGCGATGCCTCGACGATCCGTCCCGCGAGCGTGAGCCTGAACGATCCTGCGACGCCGTCCCGTCCTCGACCTCGTCCCGAGGCGAGAGGGTGGGAGCGCCGCTCACTCCACCATCGACGATTCCGTGTCCGCCAGCGCCAGCCGGATCAGCTCCGCCATCCGGGCCCGCGCCAGGGCCCCCTCCCCCGCGGCGATCGCCTCGAAGAGCGCCCGGTGCTCCGGCAGGGGGTCGCGCGGCAGGGCGCGGCGGCGCTGCTTGTAGATCGTGGTCCAGGTGACCGCGGCGGCGATCGAGCTCGACAGCGCGATCAGCGGCGCGTTGCCGGTCGCCTCCAGGATCGCGTGGTGGAAGGCCTGGTCGGCGGCGCGTCCGGCCGGGACGGCGAGGCCGTGGCGGGCCATGCCGTCGAGGGCCTGCCTCATCCGGTCGAGGTGCGGCGCGCCGCGGCGCAGGGCCGCGAGCTCGGCCGCGGCCGGCTCGACGATCTGGCGCAGCTCGAACAGGTCGTGGATGAAGGCCTCGCCCGGCTCGGTCTCGAAGGCCCAGGCCAGGATGTCGGGATCGAGCAGGTTCCAGCGGCCGCGCTCGGTCACCCGGGTGCCGGCCTTGGGCCGGCTCTCGACCAGGCCCTTGGCGCTGAGCGTGCGGATCGCCTCGCGGTAGGCGGTGCGCGAGACGGACAGGCTCTCGGAGGCGGCGATCTCCCCGGGCAGCACCGTGCCCGGCGGGGTGCGCCCGGACAGGATCGCGATGCCGAGGTGGCGCGCCACCGTGCCGTGGAGCCGGTGCGAGGCCGAGGCGAGCGGGAGCACGACGGCATCGCCGGCCGCCCCGCCTCCCCCGTCGCCGCGTCCCCGGCCGCCCCGCGCCACGGGGCTCACGACACCGTCCGCTTCTCCACGTCGAGGACGATGCCGTTCGGCGTCATCCGCTCGCGGGCGACGAGCCGGTCGCCGGGCAGGAAGACGCCGAGCGGCACGTCGCGGTCCGGCAGCACCACGGTGGCGCTGTAGTTGACGAAGACCAGCACGTGCCGGCGCTGCGGGATCGACGACGCGGCCCAGCGCTTGAGCTGGCCGTAATACGGCTCCCGGCGCCAGACGCTCGGCTGGCTCGGATCGACCTGGACGTGCAGGAAGCGCGTCGTGGGATCGAGGCTCAGCACCATCTTGGCCTTGTCGGGCTTCCATTCCGGGCCGAGCCAGCCTTCGGTCATCCAGAGGCAGAAGAAGGCGCGGCAATGGCCCGGCCGGGTCTCGTGGATGCCGCAGCCGCGCCCGGGCTTGGCGTGGCGGCACCACTCCCCGGCCACGCTCTCCACCGCCGGCACGTCGTAGACCTTGCAGCACAGGGTGCAGGCGCCGCAGGCCCGGCCGGGCGCGGGCGTCGAGACGATTTGAGCGGGGTCGAGCATGCGCGTCGGTCTGGCCAGGGATGTGCAGGGGTGCCGCGAGGGCGGCCCGGGTTGTGCGTCGGCATCGCGCCGCTAGTGTGACGGCGCAAGCGAATTCTGCTCGGCCAGTCGGGAGCCGCCTCGAGGCTCCCGCATGAAGGAAAGCGACAGAGACGATGCTCTCGAACCTCGCCACCCGCGACGTCGAAACCCTGATCCACCCCTACACCAACCTGGCGGCCTTCCGGCAGACCGGGCCGCTGGTGCTGGAGCGCGGCCACGGCGTCTGGGTCTACGACACCGACGGGCGGCCCTATCTCGAGGGCATGGCGGGCCTGTGGTGCACGGCGCTCGGCTATTCCAACGAGGAGCTGGTCGAGGCCGCCCGCGAGCAGATGGCGCGGCTGCCCTTCACCCACCTGTTCTCCGGCCGCAGCCACGACCCGGCGATCGAGCTCGCCGAGACCATCAAGGAGCTGGCGCCGATCCCGGTCTCGAAGGTGTTCTTCACCTCCTCGGGCTCGGAGGCCAACGACACCCAGGTCAAGCTGACCTGGTACCTCAACAACGCGCTCGGCCGGCCGCAGAAGAAGAAGATCATCGGCCGGCACAAGGGCTATCACGGCGTCACCGTGGCGTCGGCCTCGCTCACGGGCCTCACCGCCAACCACGCCGACTGGGACCTGCCGCTGCCGGGCTTCCTGCACGCCGCCTGCCCGCACCATTACCGCGGGGCTGAAAGCGGCGAGAGCGAGGAGGCGTACTCGGCCCGCCTCGCGGCCGAACTGGAGGAGATGATCCTGCGCGAGGGCCCCGACACCGTGGCCGCCTTCATCGCCGAGCCGGTGATGGGCGCCGGCGGCGCCATCGTGCCGCCGAAGGGCTACTTTGCCGCGATCGAGCCGGTGCTCGCCCGCTACGACGTGCGGCTGATCGCCGACGAGGTGATCTGCGGCTTCGGCCGGCTCGGCACGTGGTTCGGCTCCGAGGCGCTGGGCATGAAGCCCCACAGCCTGTCCTTCGCCAAGGCGCTGACCTCGGCCTACATGCCGCTCGGCGGCGTCACGGTCGACGAGACCCTGTACCAGGCGATGCAGGACCAGAGCCGCAAGATCGGCACGTTCGGCCACGGCACCACCTATTCGGGCCATCCGGTGGCGAGCGCGGTGGCGCTGAAGACCATCGAGATCTACAAGCGCGACAAGATCATCGAGGGCGCAGCCGAGAAGGCACCGCACTTCCAGCGCCGCCTCTCGGGCCTCGAGGAGCACCCGCTCGTCGGCGAGGCCAAGGGGCTCGGCCTGATCGGCGGCCTCGAGATCGTCGCCGACAAGGCGACGAAGCGCCAGTACGACCCGAAGGCGGGCGTGGCCGCCCGCTGCGTCGCCTTCGCGCAGGAGGAAGGCCTGATCGTCCGCTTCCTCACCGGCGACCGCGTCGCGGTCTGCCCGCCGCTGGTGATCCGCCCGGACGAGATCGACACCCTGTTCGACCGCCTCGGCACCGCGCTCGACCGCACCCAGGCCTGGATCCGCGAGCAGGGCCTGACGGCGGCCTGAGCGGGCCGCCGCGCCGGCAAGTGGAGTGGAATCGGGGGACGGGCATACGCTCGCCTCCCGCGGCGAGGAGGCGGCCCGTGCCGTGTCCTCGCCGCGCCGTCGGAGCGGATGGGGCTCCGCCGGCAGGGCCCGGTGCGACGCCGGACGGCTCCGGGGTGACAGTCTTGAGCGCCGGCGGCCCAATATCCGACCGCGGGACGGCGTGCCGGCGTAGATGACCCAAGGTCATTCGTTCGACATCGCCACGCCGCGCGACCACCCCGTGTCACCGGCCAGTCAGACCTTACGGTTAGGCGCCGCCGAGCCACGGGACGCCCCGGTGGCGTCCGGCAACCCGCTAAGCGCCTGCCGGATCAGAGCGATCCCGGAAGACCGGCCGCACGGCATCCCTGCGGCATCCCCCACGGTTCGGCCGAACGCTCCCTCTCCGCACCTCTCCTTAACCGTGGTCCGATCGATCCTTCAGGCTTTTTTAAGCTTGTTACTTCAGTTTCGAGCGCAATTCGCTCGAAAGGAAATCGGCGGCATGTTTCGGAAGGCGCGAGAGAACCTGTCGGACGCGACATTGAGTGCTCTCAACAAGTCTCTCGCCATCATCGAGTTCAATCTCGACGGCACGGTGATCCAGGCCAATGCCAATTTCCTGGCGCTGCTCGACTACCGCCTCGACGAGATCTCGGGCAAGCACCACCGGATGTTCCTCGGCGAGGAGGCGGCGGCCTCGCCCGATTACGCGGTGTTCTGGGACAAGCTGCGGGCGGGCGCGTTCTTCGCCGACGAGTTCCTGCGCTTCGGCAAGGGCGGCAAGCGCGTCTGGCTCGAGGCGACCTACAACCCGGTCCTCGACGCGGCCGGCAAGCCGGTCAAGGTGGTGAAGCTCGCCGCCGACATCACGCAGAAGAAGAACGAGGTCAGCCGCCTCCTGACGATGATCGAGGGCATGCCGGTCGCGGTGATGACCGCCGACCCGCAGGACGACTTCCGCATCAACTACATGAACGGCGCGTCGCGGCGCACCCTCGGACCGCTGGGGCAGTACCTGCCGGTCGCGGCGGAGATGATGGTCGGCACCTCGATCGACGTGTTCCACAAGAACCCGTCGCACCAGCGCCGGATGCTGGCCGATGCGAGCCGGCTGCCGCACCGGACCAAGATCAAGCTCGGGCCGGAGGTGCTCGACCTGCAGGTCTCGGCGATCATGGGACCGGACGGCGCCTATGTCGGGCCGATGCTGACCTGGTCCGTGGTCACCGCGCAGGCGACCATGGCCTCCGACGTGTCGCAGGTGGTGAGCGCGATGGGCGCGGCGGTGGACGAGATGCAGCGCTCGGCCACAGGCCTCGGCCAATCGGCCGATGAGGCGCGCGAGCGCGCCGCCACGGTGGCGGCGGGCTCGGAGGAGATGACGGCGGCGATCCAGGAGATCGCCGGCCAGGTCGGGCGGGTCTCCGACCGCGCCCAGCAGATCGCCGCCCAGGCCGAGGCGACCGACGCCACGGTGCGCACCCTCTCGGCCAAGGCGCGCGAGGTCGATTCGGTCGTCGGCATGATCTCGACCATCGCCGACCAGACCAACCTGCTCGCGCTCAACGCCACGATCGAGGCGGCCCGGGCCGGGGCGGCGGGGCGCGGCTTCGCGGTGGTGGCCGCCGAGGTCAAGGAACTGGCCGGCCAGACGGCCAAGGCCACCGGCGAGATCACCCAGCGCATCGGCGACATCCAGGGCGCGACCGGCGAGGCGGTGGCGGCGATCGCCACGATCAGCGCGGCGGTGGCGGAGCTGTCGCGGCTGACGCTCGCCATCGCCAGCGCGGTCGAGGAGCAGGCCGCCTCGACGCAGGAGGTGTCGTCGAACATCGTGGCGGTCTCGGACGCCGCCAGCGCCACCGGCCGGATCGCCGAGGCCGTCCGGGCGGTGTCGGAGAGCCTCGCCGGGCATTCGAGCGGGCTGACCGGAAGCGTGGAGAAGTTCCTGAAGGCGGGGTAGCGATCGGGCTTTGCCGAGAGCGGAAAAGCCCGGGCTTGCTCCCTCCCCCTCTGCGGGGGAGGGGAACGCCCACACCATTTCTTTCCCCCGGACAGCCTTGCCGCCCGCGGGGAGAGGGGGATACCCTCGCCCACTACCCGAACGAGGGCGCTGCCCCGCCCCTCACAGCGGGATGTTGTCGTGCTTCTTCCAGGGCTGCTCGCTCTCCTTGGTGCGCAGCATGGCGAGCGCCCGGGCGATGCGGCGGCGCGTCGAGTGGGGCATGATCACCTCGTCGATGTAGCCCCGCTCGGCGGCCACGAACGGCGACATGAAGCGCTCCTCGTACTCGGCCGTGCGCGCCGCGATCTTGTCGGGATCGCCGAGGTCCTGGCGGAAGATGATCTCGACCGCGCCCTTGGCGCCCATCACGGCGATCTGGGCGGTCGGCCAGGCGTAGTTCACGTCGCCGCCGACGTGCTTGGAGGCCATCACGTCGTAGGCGCCGCCGAAGGCCTTGCGTGTGATGACGGTGACGAGCGGCACCGTCGCCTGGCTGTAGGCGAAGAGGAGTTTGGCGCCGTGCTTGATCAGCCCGCCGTATTCCTGCGCGGTGCCCGGCAGGAAGCCCGGCACGTCGACGAAGGTACAGATCGGGATCGAGAACGCGTCGCAGAAGCGCACGAAGCGGGCGGCCTTGCGCGAAGCGTCCGAATCGAGCACGCCGGCCAGCACCATCGGCTGGTTGGCGACGAAGCCGACGGTGCGGCCCTCGATCCGGGCAAAGCCCGTGATGATGTTGCGGGCATACGCCGCCTGGATCTCGAAGAAGTCGCCCTCGTCGACCACCCGCCGGATCAGCTCGCCCATGTCGTAGGGCTTGTTCGGGTTGTCGGGGATCAGGGTGTCGAGGCTGCGGTCGAGGCGGGCGGGATCGTCGAAGCTCTCGAGTTCCGGCACGCCGGCCTGGTTGTTGGCCGGCAGGAAGTCCATCAGGCGCCGGATCTGCAGGAGCGCCTCGACGTCGTTCTCGTACGAGCCGTCGGCGATGGACGACTTCGAGGTGTGGACCTTGGCGCCGCCGAGCTCTTCGGCCGTCACCACCTCGTTGGTGACCGTCTTCACCACGTCCGGCCCGGTCACGAACATGTAGCTCGTGTCGCGCACCATGAAGATGAAGTCGGTCATCGCCGGCGAGTAGACGTCGCCGCCGGCGCACGGCCCCATGATCACCGAGATCTGCGGGATCACGCCGGACGCCGTGACGTTGCGCTTGAACACCTCGCCGTAGCCGCCGAGCGCCGCGACGCCCTCCTGGATGCGGGCGCCGCCGGCATCGAAGATGCCGATGATCGGGGCGCGCATCTTGAGCGCCGTGTCCTGGACCTTGATGATCTTCTGGGCGTGCGCCTCGGAGAGCGAGCCGCCGAAGACCGTGAAGTCCTTGGAGAACACGAAGACCGCGCGGCCGTTGATGGTGCCCCAGCCGGTGACGACGCCGTCGCCCGGGATCTTCTGCCGCTCCATCCCGAAATCGTTCGAGCGGTGCTGCACGAACATGTCGAATTCCTCGAACGACCCCGAGTCGAGGAGGAGCTCGATGCGCTCGCGCGCCGTGAGCTTGCCGCGCTTGTGCTGCGCCGCCACCCGGCTCTCGCCGCCGCCGACCCGGGCCTGCGCGCGCCGCTGGTCGAGCCGTTCGAGGATGTCCTTCATGCTGTCGCCCATTCCTGAAGAAGAGTCGCGCGCCCGCCGGGAGGCTCCTGGTCCGGGACTTGTCCCGCACCAGACTTGGCCGTGCCCGCGGCTTAGCACGCGCCGGGGCGCGGCGAAAACTCGGTCTTTTCGGGCGGTGCGGGGCCGAAAAAACGCCGAGGGCCGCAGCCTTCCCCTTCCGGGGACGGTGCGGCCCTCGTTGCCCTGGATCCGGCGAGGCGCCGAGAGCGGGGAGACGCTGGAGCAGGGGAAGCTTGGAGCAGGAAGACGCTACAGCAGGGCTTGGCCCGGCTCCTCCTCGCGGGCGAGGCGGAGCAGGCTCTGGCCGTAATTGGTCTTGGCGAAGAGCTGGCCGCGGGCCACCACCTGCTCGCGGGTGATGAAGCCTTGCGTGTAGGCGATCTCCTCCAGGCAGGCGACCTGCATGCCCTGGCGGTGCTGGATGACGCGGACGAACTCGCCGGCCTCGAGCAGGTTGTCGTGGGTGCCGGTATCGAGCCAGGCATAGCCGCGCGACATGCACTCGACGTGGAGCTGGCCGCGGTCGAGATAGGCCTGGTTGACGTCGGTGATCTCGAGCTCGCCGCGGTGCGAGGGCTTCACCGCCGCCGCGATGTCGAGCACCTGGTTGTCGTAGAAGTAGAGGCCGGTCACCGCCCAGGGCGATTCCGGGTTCTTCGGCTTCTCGACGAGCTTGGTGGCGCGGCCCTCCTTGTCGAGGGTGACGACGCCGTAGGCCTCCGGCTGGTCGACGTGGTAGGCGAACACCGTGGCGCCGGTCTTCCGGTCGCGGGCCTTGGCCAGGAGCTGGCGCATGCCGGCGCCGAAGAACAGGTTGTCGCCGAGCACCAGCGCGACCGAGTCGTCGCCGACGAACTCGCGGCCGATGACGAAGGCCTGGGCCAGCCCCTCGGGCTTCGGCTGCAGCGCGTACGAGATGGTGATGCCGAACTGCTCGCCGGTGCCGAACAGGCGCTTGTAGTTGTCGATGTGCTCCGGCGACGAGATCAGCAGGATGTCGCGGATGCCGGCCAGCATCAGCACCGACACCGGATAATAGATCATCGGCTTGTCGTAGACCGGCAGCAGCTGCTTGTTGATCGCCAGCGTCGCCGGGTGCAGCCGCGTGCCGGATCCACCGGCGAGCACGATGCCCTTCATGGTGTCCTATTCCTTCAGGCTTGTTTGAGCGGGGAGCCGATCAGCTGGTCCAGGATGTCATCGAGGGCCTCGGACCACGGGCGGGGCGTGAGGCCGAATGCCCGGTTGAGCGTCTCGGTCGAGAGCTCGGAATTGGCCGGTCGGGTGACCGGGGTCTTGAAGGCGGTGCTCGGGATCGGCTCGACCGGCACGGAGCGCGCCCCGCGGGCTGCCGCACCCGCCATGATGGCGACCGCGAAATCGTACCAGGTCGTCGCCCCGGCATTGACGCAGTGATAGGTGCCGGCGGGCGCATTCCCGTCCTCGGCCAAGCGCAGCGCGACGGCGACGAGCGCCGCGGCGAGGTCGCCGGCCGAGGTCGGGCAGCCGCGCTGGTCGGCGACCACCGTGAGCTTGTCGCGCTCGCCCGCGAGGCGCAGCATCGTCTTGACGAAGTTCGCCCGGTGCGGGCTCACCACCCAGGCCGTGCGGACCACCGCGTGGCGCGGGTTGCCGGTGCGCACCGCCATCTCGCCGGCGGCCTTGCTGGCGCCGTAGACGCTCACGGGATGCACCGGTGCGTCGGGAGCGTAGGCGCCCGTGCCCGAGCCGTCGAACACGTAGTCGGTCGAGACGTGGACCAGCGGGATGCCGGCCTTCGCGGTCTCGGCCGCCAGGTAGGCGGGCGCCAGCGCGTTGAGCCGCCAGGCGGCGGCCACGTCGCTCTCGGCCTTGTCGACCGCCGTGTAGGCGGCGGTGTTGATCACCGCCGCGTAGGGACGCTCGGCGACCGCGCGGGCGATTGCGGCCTCGTCGGTGATGTCGAGGGCGTCCCGGGTCGGGGCGTGGATCGCCACCCCCTCTCCCCACGACTGCCGCTGCAACTCGGTGCCGACCTGGCCGCCGCCGCCGAGGACCAGGATCTCCCGCGTCACGATCTCCCGCGCCATCCGTCTCACTCCGCGCTCAGGCCGAGGCGCTCGCCGGAATAGCGGCCCTCGCGGATCGGGCGCCACCAGGACTCGTTGTCGAGGTACCAGCGCACGGTGTCCTCGAGCGCCTGCTCGAAGGTGCGGGTCGGCTTGTAGCCGACTTCCGCCTCGGCCTTGCTCGGGTCGATGGCGTAGCGTCGGTCGTGGCCCGGACGGTCGGTGACGAACTTGATCAGGCGCTCGTGCGGGCCGGCCTCGGGACGAAGGCGGTCGAAGATCGCGCAGAGCGTCTTCACCACGTCGAGGTTGTTGCGCACCGAGCGGCCGCCGAGCAGGTAGGTCTCGCCGACCCGGCCCTTCTCCAGCACCGCGACGAGGCCGCGGGCGTGGTCCTCGACGTGGATCCAGTCGCGCTCGTTCTGGCCGTCGCCGTAGACCGGCAGGTCCTTGCCGTCGAGGGCGTTGAGGATCATCAGCGGGATCAGCTTCTCGGGGAAGTGCCGCGGCCCGTAATTGTTCGAGCAGTTGGTCACCAGCACCGGCAGGCCGTAGGTCTCGTGCCAGGCCCGCGCCAGGTGGTCGGAGGCTGCCTTGGAGGCCGAGTAGGGCGAGCGCGGGTCGTAGCGGCTGTCCTCGGTGAAGAAGGCGCCCGGGGGCAACGAGCCGTAGACCTCGTCGGTCGAGACGTGGAGGAAGCGGAAGGCGTCGCGCTCCGCGCCCGAGAGCCCGTTATAGTAGCTGCGGGCGACTTCCAGCATGACCTGGGTGCCGACCACGTTGGTGCGGATGAAGGCACCCGGCCCGGTGATCGAGCGGTCGACGTGGCTCTCGGCGGCGAGGTGCATCACGGCTTGCGGCCGGAACTCGGCGAAAAGGCCCGAGACCTTCTCGTGGTCGCAGATGTCGGCCTCCGCGAAGCGGTGCCGGTTGTCGCCCTTCAGCGGCATCAGCGAGATCGGGTTCGCCGCGTAGGTCAGCGCGTCGAGGGTCAGGACCTCGTGGCCGAGGTCGTGGACGAGGTGCAGGACCAGGGCCGAGCCGATGAAGCCGCAGCCGCCCGTGACGAGGATGCGCATGGGGTGGGTGATCTCCGGGAAGGGGTGGATGCCGGCCAGGCCGTCAGAACAGCGGGGGGAGGTCGGCGAAGCGGGGCGCGACCTTGTCCTTCTCCGAGAGCTGGGCCTCGGCCTCGGTCACCGGCCAGTCGATGCCGAGATCCGGATCGTTCCACAGCAGGTTGCCGTCGTGCTCCGGGCTGTAGACGCCGCCGGCGACCTTGTAGGCCACCATCGTGTCCGGCTCGAGGGTGCAGAAGCCATGCCCGAAGCCGATCGGGACGTAGAGCTGGTGGCCGTCCGACGCATCGAGGCGGACGGCGACGTGGCGGCCGTAGGTGGGCGAGTCGCGGCGCAGGTCGACGGCAACGTCGAGGATCGCGCCGGCGAGCACGCGGATCAGTTTGGCCTGGGCGAAGGGATGGCGCTGGAAGTGCAGGCCGCGGACGGTTCCCTGTTGCGCCGAGAAGGACTGGTTGTCCTGGATGAAGCGGTCCTCGACGCCGTGGGCAGCCAGGATGTCGGCCCGGTAGGTTTCCGAGAACCAGCCGCGCGCATCGCCGTGCCGCTTCGGGATCACCAGCTTCACCGCCGGTATCGCCTGATCGATGACCTGCATCCCTGCAACCTTCCGACGTCGCGCGGCCCGATTTCGTCGGGCGGCTCTTGCCCGGCAATCGTGGCGCAACCACGTCCCCGAGCCGCGCTCGACCGGGCTCCGCAGCCTCTACTTCGCCGATGCGGGATGAGCAAGGTCGGCCGGCGATCGAGCACGGTTTGGCGAGACGAGCTGCAATCGGCACTCGTACAGCTCCGCCCTCTTCACGACCACCCGGCCGATCTCGGCCAGACGCGATTGCGGGACGTGGCGGCGGATATTTGGGACGACGTGAGCGGAATGCTCGTCGAACGGGCGAAAGGGGTGGCCCCGGGAGCGAAGGCCGCGCTCCCGGAGGCGGAACGGGCCCGCCTCGCCCGCGATGACCGGCCTGTGGCCGCAACGCATCACTCGTGACACCTCGATGTCGGCCACCGGCCCCCGCTCGCCCCGTCCGCGATCAGGCGCCCGCCAGGGCCGCCGTGATCGCCTCCAGGGCGGCGTCGGCCGCCGCCCCGTCGGGACCGCCGGCCTGGGCCATGTCGCGGCGCCCGCCGCCGCCCTTGCCGCCGAGCCGCTCCGAGCCCGCCCGCACCAGGGCGACGGCGTCGAACCGGCCGGTCAGGTCCTCGGTCACGCCGACGACGAGGCCGGCCTTGCCGTCCGGCGCCACGCCGACGATCGCCACGATCCCGGAGCCGAGCCGCTTCTTGCCCTCGTCGGCCAGGCTCTTGAGGTCGCGCATCTCGACCCCCTGCACGACCCGGGCCATAAGCTTCGTGCCGGCGACGTCGCGCACGGCATCGTCGTTGCCGCCGGCGGCCCCCCCGCCCATGGCGAGCTTGCGGCGCGCATCCGCGAGCTCGCGCTCCATCCGGCGGCGCTCGTCGAGGAGGGCGGCCAAGCGCTCGGGGGCCTCGGCGACCGGCGCCTTGAGGAGACCCGCGATCGCCGCGAGCCGGCGGCTCTCGCCGGCCAGATGCCGGCGGGCGGCATCGCCCGTCATCGCCTCGATCCGGCGCACGCCGGCGCCGACCGCGCTCTCGGCCAGCACCGTCACCAGGCCGATATCGCCGGTACGCCCGACATGGGTACCGCCGCAGAGCTCGACCGAGAAGGTCCTGGGCCGGCCGTCCTCGGCGGCGTCGCGGCCCATCGAGACCACGCGCACCTCCTCGCCGTACTTCTCCCCGAACAGCGCGCGGGCACCCGACGCGATGGCGTCGTCGACCGCCATCAGCTTCGTCACCACCGGCTCGTTCTGGAGCAGCACCCGGTTGGCGATCTCCTCGACCCGGGCCAGTTCCTCGGCCTCGATCGGCTTCGGGTGGCTGATGTCGAAGCGCAGGCGCTCGGGCGCGACGAGCGAGCCCTTCTGGGCGACGTGGTCGCCGAGCACCTGGCGCAGGGCCTCGTGCAGCAGGTGGGTGGCGGAGTGGTTGGCGCGGATCGCCGAGCGGCGGGCGTGATCGACCTTCAGCTCGACCGGCTGGTTGAGGCTCAAGGTCCCCTCCCCCACCGCGACGTGGTGGACGAAGAGGTCGCCGAGCTTCTTCTCGGTCGCGGTCACCCGGACCTTGAGACCCGGGCCCGTCACCGTGCCGGTATCGCCGACCTGGCCGCCGGACTCAGCATAGAACGGCGTCTGGGTGACGACGAGCAGGCCCTCCTCGCCGGCCTGGATCGCCTCGACCTCGGCGCCGCCACGCACGAGCGCGGTGACCACGGCCTCGGCCTCTTCCGTGTCGTATCCCAGGAACTCGGTGGCGCCGGTGCGCTCGCGAAGGGCGTACCACAGGGTCTCGGTGGCGGCCTCGCCGGAGCCGACCCAAGCGGCGCGGGCGGCCGCGCGCTGGCGCTGCATCGCGGCCGAGAAGCCGTCGGTATCGACCGCGATGCCGCGGGACTTGAGCGCGTCCTGGGTCAGGTCGAGGGGGAAGCCGTAGGTGTCGTAGAGGGTGAAGGCGGTCTCGCCCGACAGGCTCTGGCCCTCCGACAGGTCGCGGGTCTCGGCGTCGAGGATCGACAGGCCGCGCTCGAGGGTGCGGCGGAACCGGGTCTCCTCCAGCCGCAGGGTCTCGGCGATCAGGCTCTCGGCGCGCGCCAGTTCGGGATAGGCCTGGCCCATCTCGCGCACGAGCGTCGGCACCAGGCGGAACATCATCGGGTCGCGGGCGCCGAGGAGCTGGGCGTGGCGCATGGCGCGCCGCATGATCCGGCGCAGCACGTAGCCGCGGCCCTCGTTGCTCGGCAGCACCCCGTCGGCGACGAGGAAGGACGCGGCGCGCAGGTGGTCGGCGATCACCCGGTAGGAGGCGGTCTCCTTGCCCTCGGGCGCCCGGCCGACCTGGTGCGCCACCGCGTCGATCAGGCTGCGGAACAGGTCGGTGTCGTAGTTGCTCTTCACGCCCTGGAGGATCGCCGCCATGCGCTCGAGGCCCATGCCGGTATCGATCGAGGGCCGCGGCAGGCCGACCCGGTTGCCCGGCTCGATCTGCTCGTACTGCATGAACACGAGGTTCCAGAACTCGAGGAAGCGGTCGCCGTCCTCCTCCGGGCTGCCGGGCGGACCGCCCCACAGCTCCGGGCCCTGGTCGATGAAGATCTCCGAGCACGGGCCGCAGGGGCCGGTATCGCCCATCTGCCAGAAATTGTCGGAGGTCGGGATGCGGATGATGCGGTCGTCGGAGAAGCCGGCGATCTTGCGCCACAGGGCGGCGGCATCGTCGTCGTCGGCGTAGACCGTGACCAGCAGCCTCTCGGGCGAGAGCCCGAACTCCTTGGTGACGAGGTTCCAGGCGAGCTCGATCGCCAGCGGCTTGAAATAGTCGCCGAACGAGAAATTGCCCAGCATCTCGAAGAAGGTGTGGTGGCGCGCCGTGTACCCGACGTTGTCGAGGTCGTTGTGCTTGCCGCCGGCGCGCACGCACTTCTGGGCCGTGGTGGCGCGCTGGTAGGGCCGCTTCTCGACGCCGGTGAAGACGTTCTTGAACTGCACCATGCCGGCGTTGGTGAACATCAACGTCGGGTCGTTGCGCGGCACCAGCGGCGAGGACGGCACCACCTCGTGACCGTGCTTGGCGAAGTAGTCCAGGAAGGTGGACCGGATCTCGTTGACGCCACTCATGGGAAGAATCGTCTCTGCGGAAGGCGGGCCGGGCGAAAGGCGGGCATTGGAAACGGAGCGCACCACGGGCGGCCCGCGGATGCATCCGCGTGTCTTTAGTCACGCGCTCCCCCCGTGTCGAGGCGGGGCACCGCCGCTATGTGAGGCTCAGCAAGCGCGGCCGCCGGCCCGCCCCGGCAGGATTCACGCCGTCATGACCGAAGAGATCCGCCTCCTCGCCTTCTCGGCCGCCCTGGGCTTTGCCCACGTCATGGCGGCCTCGATCGCCGGGCTCCAGCAGCGCGGCGGGCTGACCTGGGCGGCGGGCAACCGGGAGGGCGAGGGCGAGGTCACCGGCGCCGCCGCCCGGCTGAAGCGGGCCTCCGCCAACTTCTTCGAGACCTTCCCGCTCTTCGCCGCCCTGGTGCTCGCCGCCGCGGTCACGGGGAGACAGGGCGGTGCGGTGGCGTGGGGAGCCGAGCTCTATTTCTGGGCACGCCTCCTCTACCTGCCGATCTACGGCTTCGGCATCCCGTGGATCCGCACGCCGGTCTGGGGCGTGGCGATCGTCGGCATCGGCTTCGTGTTCGGCGGGCTGTTCGGCTGGGCCGGGCCGGGCGGCCTGTAACGAGAAAGGGCCGCCGCGCTCGTCGCGCGGCGGCCCCTGACGTCCTTTGGAGCCGATCCCTCGGTCAGGCCGTCCCCTCGTCGAGGTCGTCGGCGGTCGGCGTGGCGTTCTCGAGGATCTTGTCGGCGACGAGGCCCGAATTCTGCCGGATCGAGGCCTCGATCTTGTTGGCGATGTCGGGGTTGTCGCGCAGGAAGCCCTTCGAGTTCTCGCGGCCCTGGCCGAGGCGCTGGCTGTCGTAGGAGAACCAGGCGCCCGACTTCTCGACGATGCCGGCCTTGACGCCGAGGTCGATCAGCTCGCCGACCTTCGATACGCCCTCGCCGAACATGATGTCGAACTCGACCTGCTTGAACGGCGGCGCCACCTTGTTCTTGACCACCTTGACCCGGACGCTGTTGCCGATCGGCTGGTCGCGATCCTTGAGGGTCGAGATGCGGCGGATGTCGAGGCGCACCGAGGCGTAGAACTTCAGCGCGTTGCCGCCCGTCGTGGTCTCGGGGCTGCCGTACATCACGCCGATCTTCATCCGGATCTGGTTGATGAAGATGACCATGCAGTTCGAGCGCGAGATCGAGCCGGTGAGCTTGCGCAGGGCCTGGCTCATCAGGCGGGCCTGGAGGCCCGGCTGCTGGTCGCCCATCTCGCCCTCGATCTCGGCCCGTGGGGTGAGCGCCGCCACCGAATCGACCACCAGCACGTCGATGGCGCCGGAGCGCACCAGGGTGTCGGTGATCTCGAGGGCCTGCTCGCCGGTATCGGGCTGGGAGATCAGCAGGTCGTCGAGGTTGACGCCGAGCTTGCGGGCGTAGACCGGATCGAGGGCGTGCTCGGCATCCACGAAGGCGCAGACGCCGCCCTTCTTCTGGGCCTCGGCGATGGTGTGGAGGGCGAGCGTCGTCTTGCCGGAGGATTCCGGGCCGTAGATCTCGATCACGCGCCCGCGCGGCAGGCCGCCGACGCCGAGCGCGATGTCGAGGCCGAGGGAGCCGGTCGAGACGACCTCGACCTCCTGCACCTTGTCGCCCTTGCCGAGCCGCATGATCGAGCCCTTGCCGAAGGCGCGCTCGATCTGGGCGAGGGCGGCGTCGATCGCCTTCGACTTGTCTTTGTCCATGGTCGGGTTTTCCACCAGTCGCATCTGGGGCTGAGCCATCTCGGCGGGTCCTTATGGCAGGAGGGGCGGCAAGTCTCAATCGCGCGGCTGGGTTTTATGTACTCGTTTTGTTCTCATTCGGCAAGGGCGGATAGAGGAATTCGCCGGGGGATTGCGAGGGGATCAGGCGCCGTCGAGGGCGCACAGCAGGTTGGCGTTCGACCAGGACGGCCAGCCGGTGCCGGCAAAATCGCGGTCGTGGCTCCAGATGTCGGCGTCCAGCAGCCAGGCGCAGGCGAGGACGTGCGCGTCGGACGTCGAGCCGTTGCGGGAGGCGACGGCTTGGGAGAGGACGCGGGCGGCCTCGGGTAGATGCTCTGCATAGGCCGAGGCCTCGACGATCGCGAGATCGCGCAGGATCACCTCCGTCTGCGCCGTCATCGTCTCGCGCACTCCCTTCAAGTCGCGCAGCACGCCGACGACCTCTTCGACTGATCTCGTCGATGTAACGAGCTCTCTACGCGCCTGAATGATTTCGAAAGTAGGACGAGACCGTCGTCCCAGAGCGACGCTCAGGATGATGTTGGCATCGACGATGATGACCGCAGAGGGAGGACGTGGCGTTCCCATGGAGACTATCGATCAGATCATCACTCGGCGCCGCGCTCCGCCAGCAACCGGTCGATCACAGCGTTCTCCTCCGGAGTCCGACGCGCCGCAGCCGCATCAATATCGGCCAGCACCTTGCGCATTTCCTCTGGAGACACACGATGAACGGGCAGCAGGATGCCGACGGTCGCCGTCCCGTTCTTGATCGGCATTGCATGCGGCAGCGCCTGGATCGCGCCGGCCGACATCTTCTGGAGCTCGCGCATGCTGATCGCGCTCTTCATGGCCGCCTCCTCGTTACCCACATGTATGTAAGTTCGGTGCGCGGCGGCCACAAGGAAGGCGATCGAGGCGGCCTCACCCCGCCATCGTGGTCTTCACCGTCTCGACGAGCTGCTTCAGGCTGAAGGGCTTGGGCAGGAAGTTGAACTCCTCGCCGTCGGGCAGGTTCTTGCGGAAGGCGTCCTCGGCGTAGCCGGAGACGAAGATCACCTTGAGGCCCGGATGGGCCTTGCGGAGTTCGCGCAGCAGGGTCGGGCCGTCCATCTCGGGCATCACCACGTCGGAGACGACGAGGTCGACGGGCACCTCGCGCTCCTGCATGATCTGCAGGGCCTCGAGGCCGGAGGCGGCCTCGAGCACGGTGTAGCCGCGGGCGGTGAGCGCCCGGCCGTTGACGGCGCGGACCGGGTCCTCGTCCTCGACGAGCAGGATCGTGCCGTGGCCGGTGAGGTCGCGGGCGGGCGCCTTGGCGGGCTCGGCCGGCGCGGCCGCGGCCGGGGCGGCGCCCGGAACGGGCGGGGCGATCTCCGCCGGCGCCTCGGGGGCCTCGGCCTCCGGCACCGGCACGTGGCGCGGCAGGTAGATGGCGAAGACCGTCCCCTGGCCGACGGTGGAGCGCACGTCGATGTAGCCGCCGGACTGCTTGACGATGCCGAACACCGTCGAGAGGCCGAGGCCCGTGCCCTTGTTCACCTCCTTGGTGGTGAAGAACGGCTCGAAGATCTTCTCCATCACCTCCGGCGTCATGCCGGTGCCGGTGTCGCTGACCTCGATCAAGACGTGGTCGGCGCCCGGCAACCCGTTGAGGCGCAGCGCCCCCACCGCCTCCGCCGCCATGTTGGCGGTGCGGATCAGGAGGCGGCCGCCCTCCGGCATCGCGTCGCGGGCATTGACCGCGAGGTTCACGATCACCTGCTCGAACTGGTTGACGTCGGCCTTGACCGGCCAGAGGTCGCGGCCGTGCTTGAGGTCGAGCTCGACCCGCTCGCCGAGCAGGCGCTTGAGCAGCAGGGTGAGGTCGGAGAGCGCCTCGCCGAGGTGGATCACCTCGGGTCGCAGGGTCTGGCGGCGCGAGAAGGCCAGCAGTTGCCGCACCAGGCTCGCGGCCCGGTTGGCGTTCTGCTTGATCTGCATGATGTCCTGGAAGGCCGGGTCGGTCGGCCGGTGGCTCGCCAGCAGGAGGTCCGAGTAGCCGATGATCGCCTGCAGCACGTTGTTGAAGTCGTGCGCGATGCCGCCGGCGAGCTGGCCGACCATCTCCATCTTCTGGGCCTGGTTGACCTGCTGCTGGAGCTGGTGCTGGGCCGTGGTGTCGAGGGCGTAGAGGATCACCGCGCCCGAGGCGCCGCCGGCGGTGCCCGCCGGGCTGAGCCAGATCCGGGCCGAGCGGTTGACCGGCGCCGAGACCCCGATCTCGACCGGCGGCACGTCGCCCCGCCCCTCCGCCGCGGCGCGCGCGGCGGCATCGACGATCGGGCGGTCGCGCTCGACCACGAAGTCGCGCACCGGGGGACCGGCCTCGCTGCCGTCGCCGGTGCGCGGCAGGGTGCCGAACAGGCGCGCGAAGGAGGCGTTGGCGCGCACGAGCCGCCCGTCGGCGGCGAGCGTCGCCACCGCGACCGGGCTGGTGTTGAAGAAGCGGTCGAAGCGCAATTCGGCCGCCTGCTGGGGATCGTCGCTCTCCTCGCCGGCGGAGCGGTTGAGCACGAGCGTGCGCGAATCGCCCGGCCTTCCGTCCTGGCCGTAGGCGACGCGGTGGTAGAGCCGGGCCGAGAGCGGGTGGCCGTTGCGCCGGCGCAGGTCGAGGTCGAACCGGTCGGTGCGGACCTCGCCGGGCTCGCCCTTGCCGCCGATCAGCACCGGCCCGAGATCGTCGGGCAGGATCTCGGACAGGCGCAAGCCCCCCGAGCCGACCTGCGCCAGGTCGTGGCCGAGCCAGGCGGCGAGCGTCGCGTTCATGTAGACGACCGAGCCCTTGGGATCGACCGCCATGAAGCCCGCCGGCGCGTGGTCGAGGTAGTCGATCGCGTGCTGGAGCTCCTGGAAGACGTTCTCCTGGCGCTCGCGCTCGTGGGTGATGTCGGCGACGCTCCACAGGGCGACCGGCCGGCGCGGCAGCGGCAGCGGCCGCACGCCGATGCGGAACCAGGCGAAGTCGCGCTCCGCCGTGCCCCCGGGCGGGGGCGCCATGCGGATCTCCTCGGACAGCGAGCGGCCCTCGCGGGCGGCCTGGGCCAGGCGGTAGACCGCCTCCGACACCTCCGGCGAGCCGACGAAGACCCGCTCCACGGGTCGCAGGTTGGTGAAGGTGTCGCTGCCGGCGAGCTTCAGGTAGGCGGCGTTGGCGTAGATCGGCCGGCCGCCCTCCTCCATGGCGATCATGCCGTCGGGGGCTGCATCCACCACCGCCTTGGTGACGTCGTTGCGGGCGCCCTGCCCGGTGAGCTGGATCGCCCCGATGGCGAAGGCGAAGAGGCAGAACACGCCCGCCATGGCGAGCAGCGCCAGGAGACCGAGGATGATCGGCTGGGCCTGCTCGTTGGCGACGAAGCTCAGGCCCACCGCCGCACCGACGAGGAGACCGGCGAGCAGCAGGAGCAGGCTGACCCGGCCGGGCCGCTCGGAGCGGTCGAGGGCGGCCTCCGCCGCGGATGGGCTCAACTCCGGCATGTCGCCTCGACACTCCCCGCGGGCCCGGACCACGCGTCCGGACCTCGACCGTTCCGCGGGGCCGGATCGGCCCCTCGCCGCGTTCCCTAGCAGGCGCGGCGTTTCCGTGGAATGAATTCCCGGTTCGTTCCGGGCCCGCGTCAGTGGCGGCGACGCAGGCGCAGGACGTAGCCGATCACCTCGGCCACCGCCCGGTAATGCTCGGGCGGCACCGCCGCGTCGATCTCGACGGTGGCGTGGAGCGCGCGCGCCAGCGGCGGGTTCTCGACGATCGGCACCCCGTGCTCGCGCGCCACCTCGCGGATGCGCAGGGCCAGCGCGTCGACGCCCTTGGCGACGCAGACCGGCGCGGCCATGCCGGCCTCGTAGCGCAGGGCCACCGCGAAATGGGTCGGGTTGGTGACGATCACGCTCGCCCCCGGCACCGCCGCCATCATGCGCCTCTTCACCCGCTGCATGCGGATCTGGCGCATCCGGCCCTTCACCTCCGGGCTGCCGTCCTGCTCCTTCAGCTCCTCCTTGATCTCCTGCTTCGTCATCCGGTGGCGCGCCCGCCAGCGGAAGCGCTGGTAGAGCGCGTCGCCGAGGGTGACGACGACGTAGGCCGCCAGCACCGCGCCCATCAGCCGCAGGCAGAGCGCGAGGGTACCCTGGAGCACGCGCGGAGGCTCGAGGCGCGCGAAGGCCTCGAGCCGGTCCCGGTCGCCCCACATCACCAGGCCGGCGGCGACGCCGACGAGCAGGATCTTGACGAGGCCCTTGGCGAACTGGAACCACGCCTCCGGGCCGAAGAGCCTCTTGAGGCCCGCCATCGGCGAGACGCGGCTCCACTGCGCCCCCAGGGTCTCGGTGGTCCAGACCAGCGGGTGCTGGACGAGGCCGCCGATCACGCCGGCGGCCGCCACCGCTCCCACCGGCACCGCCAGCGCGAGGAGCGCCGCCAGGAGGGCGCGGCGGCCGAACGCCATGTAGGCGGCCGGATCCGAGGGCACCTCGTGCAGGTGGGCGAGCAGGCCCTGGAGGTCGGACAGGAGCCCGCGGGCGAGGGGGGCCGCGGCGACCATCAGCACCAGCGTGAAGGTGCCGAGCATCAGGAAGGTGTTGACCTCCTGGCTGGTGGCGACGTCGCCGCGCCTGATCGCCTCGTCGAGGCGTCGCTGGGTCGCGTCCTCGGTGCGGTCTTCCTGGTCGGTCTCGTCCGACATCGCTCACGACCTCCCGAGATCGGCCAGGAAGCGGCCGAGATCGTCGACGAACACCCCCATCGTCACCCCGATCGTCGCCAGGAAGACCAGCATGCCGATCAGGATCGAGGCCGGGGTGGCGACGAAGAACACCTGCATCTGCGGCATCATCCGCGAGAGCACGCCGAGGCCGAGGTTGAACAGGATGCCGAAGGCGATGAACGGCGCCGAGATCTGCACCGCCAGGGTGAAGCCGCGGGCCACCGCCCCGACCGCGAAGGCGGCGGCGTCGCCGGTCGCCGGCATGCCGACCGGCGGCATCAGGACGTAGGAATCGCGGATGCCCTGGATCGCCAGGTGGTGGAGGTCCGAGGCGAGGACGAGCGTGAGGCCGAGCAGGCTCAGGAAACTGCCGAGCGTCGCCTGCTGGTTGCCGACCGACGGGTCGACGGTCATCGCGAAGGCGAGGCCGAGCTGCTGGGCGATGATCGTGCCGGCGGTCTGGAGCGCGGCGATCACCGCCCGCACGCTCAGGCCGAGCACCAGCCCGACCGCGATCTCGCCGACGAGCACGCCGATCAGCGCCGTGCCGGCGCCGCCGGGCTCCGGGCCCGCGCCCCCGGGAGCAGCGGGCGGGCGACCGGGAACAGCACCAGGGAGAGCAGCAGCGCGAAGGCGAGGCGCAGGCGCGGCGTCACCATCGCCTCGCCGATGCCCGGCATCAGCATCACCAGGGTGCCGACCCGCGCGAAGGTGAGGAGATAGGCCGAGGCGAGGCCGGGCAGGAGGAGGTTCACGTCCGGGGCGATTCGGGGGGCTAGAGCATTTTCCGACGAAGTGGATACCGGTTCGTCGCAGAAAATGCGGCAAAATCAAAGGCCTAGAGAGCTTCGCGAGTGCAACGCGATCGTGAAGTGCTCTCGCGGGTCCGGGTGTTATTCGATCTGCGCGTCGGAATGGCTAGTCGCCGCGTCGCGCGTCGGCACCCGCCGGGCCGCCCTCACCCCCCGGAGGCGATGCGGGCGGCGATGCGGGTCATGTAGCCGGCCAGCGCGTCGCCCATGAAAGGCAGCATCAGCAGCATCGCGGCGAAGACCGCGACGATCTTCGGCACGTAGATCAGGGTCTGCTCCTGGATCTGGGTCAGGGCCTGGAACAGCGACACCGCGAGGCCGACCACGAGGGCGACGACCATCAAGGGGCCGGCGACCTTCAGGAAGGTGAAGATGCCGTCGCGGGCGACGTCGAGGATGGCGAGGCCGGTCATCGACGGAATCTTAAATCTGCATCCGCATGATGTCCTCGTAGGCCGAGATCACCCGGTCGCGCACCGCCACCAGGGTCTGGAGCGCGGTCTCGCTCTCGGCCACCGCGGTCACCACGTCGACGACGTTGGCCTTGCCGGCGGCGACCGCCATGGCCTGGCCGTCGGCGCGCTTGCCGGCCTCCGACACCCCGTCGAGGGCCGAGGACAGGAGGTGGGTGAAGCCGCCCTCCCCCGCGCCGGCGGTGCCGGCGGCCGGGCTGCGGCCGATGTTCTGGATCGCGGCGTAGGCGCCGGCCGCGAAGGCATTCGTGGTCATGGTCAGGCCTTCAGGATGTCGATGGTGCGGGACACCATGCGGTTGGTGAGCGTGACCATGTTGAGGTTCGCCTCGTAGGAGCGCTGGGCCTCGCGCATGTCGACGGTCTCGACCAGGACGTTGACGTTGGGCATCCGCACCTCGCCGTTGGCGTCGGCGGCCGGGTTGCCGGGATCCTGCTTGGAGCGGAACGGGCTCTGGTCGCGCCGGACCTTGCCGAGGTCGACCACGGACGCGTCGAGCGCGCGGTCGACGTGGTTGGTGAAGGTCGCGATCTTGCGCCGGTAGGGCTCGGCGGCGGCGCTGGTGGGCGCCGAATCCGCGTTGGCGATGTTCTCCGAGATCACCCGCATCCGGCCCGACTGGACCTTGAGCCCGGAGGCCGCGATGCCGATCGCCTTGCTGAAATCCATGGAAACCACCTCGGGTCGGGCTGACGGGAATCGGGGAGGCGGCCGGTCGCCGCGACACCGGCGCGACGGCGAACGGGACGGTGCTACCGGCCGACCGCGGTGCGCAGGGTCTGCAGGCTCTTGCGGTAGAGGAGGCTCGCGAGCTGGTAGTCGCTCTGGTTGTCGGCGGCCTTCAGCATCTCGTCCTCGAGGCTCACCGCGTTGCCGCTCGGCGTCATCTCGAAGCGGGTGCCGGTGCGCTCCTCGCTCGGACCGCCGCCGCCGGCGCTGGCGAGGTGCAGGCCGCTGGTGCGCTCCATGCCGATGACCGGCAGCCCCGCGGCGGCGACGGCGCCGTCCGGCCGGAATCGCGGCTCCTTGAGGTCGCGGGCCCTGAAGCCCGGCGTATCGGCGTTGGCGACGTTCTCCGCCAGGACCTTCTGGCGCGTCTGCTGCCATTGCATCCGGTTGCGCAACATCGCGACGACGGGGAGATCGGTGACCGACACGGGCGGGCCTTCCGGTTTAGACCGGCACAATCTGCCTAGCGCATGGTTAAAACCTGGTTAAGACGATCCGTGTTCGCGCGTCCCGCGCGGACCGGCCCCATGCCGCTCAAAGCTGTTAACGATATGTTAAGGTCCCCTGCGCAGGCCGGTCACGGCCGTGCTAGAAGGCGTCACATCGTCGGCGTGCCCCGCGTACGCCTCACTTGAGAGACCGTGCTTTGCTCTCCTCGATCCTCGGGACGGACGGTTCGCCCTTGCTCTCCTACCTGATCGTCTTCCTGATCATGGTCGTGCTCCTCAGCCTGTTCGCCCTCGGGGCGAAACGGTTCGCCCGGGGCCGCCTCACCCTGGGGGGCAACGGCGCCACCGGCCGCAGCCGGCAGCCGCGGCTCGGCATCGTCGACATCTACGAGCTGGACCGGCAGCGCCAGCTGATCCTCCTGCGGCGCGACAACGTCGAGCACCTGCTGCTGGTCGGCGGGCCGAACGACGTCGTGGTCGAGCGCAACATCGTGCGGGCCGGCGGCAACCGGGTCGCGGCGGAGCTGGCCGACCGGTCCGAGCCGGCGGACGCCCCCGACATGCCCCTGACCCTGCCGGCGGGGCACGAGCCCGCGCCGCTGCCGCCGCCCTTCCCCGAGCCCGAGATCCCCGTCCGCACCCCCGAGCCGGTCCGGACCACCCCGGTCTTCGCGCCGGCCCCGGAGGCGGCGCCCGAGGCGGCGCGGCCGGCCTCGCGCTTCAACGCCTCGCGCCGGGTCGAGCCGCCGAGCCTGCGCGCCGCCCGCCAGACCCCGCCCCTCGGAGTTCCGTCCCTCGGAGTTCCCGGTGTCGAAGCGCCGCCCCCGGAGGCCCCGGCCGACGCGTCGCCCGCCTTCGCGGTCCAGCCGCCCCCGGTGGTCGAGGCACCTCCGCCGATGCCCGAGCCGATCCTGCCGCCCGAGCCGGTCCCGGCCCCGGCCGGCACCCGCGGGACCGAGCCGCGCACGGTGGACGCGGCGATCCTCAACGACATGGCCCGCCAGCTCGAGGAGGCCCTGCGGCGGCCCTCCTCCGCGGTGGCGCCGGCCCGCCCGTCCGCCCCGGCGGTGAGCGCTCCGCCCGAGCCCGTGTCCGAACCTGCACCCATGCCGGCGCCGCCCCCGCCGCCCCCGCCGGAGCCCGAACCCGAACCGGAGCCCGCTCCTCCGCCGCCGCCAGAGCCGCCTCCGCCCCCGCCCCCGGAGCCCGAACCGGAGCCCGAACCGGAGCCCGTCCCGCCGCCCCCGCCGGAGCCGGTCCCCGAGCCGCCCCCGGCCCCGCCTCCGCCCCCGGAGGAGCCGGCGCCCGCCGCGAAGCCGCCCTCGGTCCAGAACCCGTTCTCGGTCGAGGAGATCGAGGCCGAGTTCGCCCGCCTCCTCGGCCGGCCCCTCGACAAGCGCTGAGCCCCCGGGCTGTTGCACCGGAACCGCGCCCGCCCGCCCTCGACGGGGCGAGGCGGGCGCGGCGCTTGCGGGCGGCGGCGACGCGGCCCAGGGTCGCCGCCGCCATGCCGCCCGCGAATCGCCCGTCCCTCCTCCCCCTCCTCTGCCGCGCGACGATCGCCCTGCTGTTCCTGTCCGGCGGCACGGCGCTGGCGCAGAGCCTGACGGTCGATCTCGGCCCCAGCGGCGGCGTCACCGAGCGGGCGCTGCAGCTCGTCGCCCTCATCACCGTGCTGGCGCTGGCGCCCTCGGTGCTGGTGATGGCGACCTCGTTCACCCGCATCGTGGTGGTGCTGTCGATCCTGCGCTCGGCGCTCGGCACCCAGACGGCGCCGCCCAACGCGGTGATCGTCAGCCTGTCGCTGTTCCTCACCGCCTTCGTGATGGCGCCGACGGCACGGGAGGCCTACCGCACCGGCATCGAGCCGCTGCTCGCCGGGCAGATCCAGCAGAGCCAGGCCTTCGAGCGCGCGAGCGCGCCGTTCAAGGCGTTCATGCTGCGCAGCGTGCGCGAGAAGGACCTCAAGCTGTTCCTCGACCTCGCCCGGGCCGGCACGCCCGCGACGCCCGAGGCCGTCGGCCTCGAGGTGCTGACCCCCGCCTTCATGGTCTCGGAGCTCAGGCGCGCCTTCGAGATCGGCTTCCTGCTGTTCATCCCGTTCCTGATCATCGACCTCGTGGTCGCGTCGATCCTGATGTCCGTCGGCATGATGATGCTGCCGCCCGCCACCGTGGCGCTGCCGTTCAAGCTGATCTTCTTCGTGCTGGTCGACGGCTGGACCCTGGTCGCGGGATCGCTGGTGCAGAGCTACGGCGGGTGACCGGAGCGCGGGCGGCAAGTCGGCCCGATCAAGTCGCCCGGATCAAGTCGCCGGCATCAGGTCACCGGGCTCGCGGCGACACCAGGGTCAGGGACCGGCCGGCGAGATGGGCCGGCACGCCGCGGCGCATCAGGCGGTCGCGGCGCGCCCGCCGGGCGAGGCCCGCGCCCTGCGCCTGCGCGGCGTCGATCACCGGCTGCGTCCAGGCCTCGAACCAGGCGATCTGCACCGCGAGGCCGAGCAGCACCATCTCGCCGGCCAGGACCTGCGAGGCCGCCACGACCCGCCGCAGCTGCGCGTCCAGGGGGATGCCGGGATGGGCGCTCATCAGGCGCCGCCGGCCCGCCCGCGCCGGGCCGGCGGCGTCACGGGAGGCCGGCCTGCGGCAACGGGACGTCCGGGTTCGGGCAGACCGCCTCGATCACGTGGGCGGCCGGGACGGCGTCGGGAATCGCCGTCGCCGCGGATGCGAGGTCGGGGCCGGCCTCCTCGACGGGCGCGGCATCCGGGGGCGCGGGAGCCGCGGAATTGTACGGCCGGTTGTAGCAGCGGCCGATCGCGCGCCAGAACGCCGCGCGCTCCTCGGGGGCGAAGCGGCGCAGGCAGGCATCGAGGGCATCCCGGCCGGCACGGGCGAGGTGCGCGCGCGCGCCTTCGTCCAGGCGGTCGGACCCTGCGCCCGCGCTCGGCGCGAGGTCGATCGCGCGCAGGTCCGGGTCGGGGGCGATCGAAGGAGACGGTGTGAGATCGTGCGGACGCGCGATCGAAGCGGGCGCTGTCGGCTCGGGCACGGCGCGGCTCCCTGACGGTTTGCGACGTCGGGTTCAACGCCCAAGGCCTCGCTTCGATCCAGGCCGGCTGTCAGGGCTCGGGAAAGAACGACGGCGGGATGTTGTAGATCGGCAGGTTGGTGTTGCGCGGCAGCCAGGCGTGGAAGGCCGGGCCCTCGGGCTCGCCGTAGGAGACCGGCTGGACCGCGCCGCCGCGGCGTGGGCCGGCATAGGCCCGATGCCGGGGGACAGGCGCGACGGCCCGCCGGGGCGCGCGCCCGTATCCCGCGGGAGCGCTCCCATACCCTGCGGGCGCCCTCTCGTACCCCGCGGCGGCCCTGCCGTAACCGGCGGGCGCCGGGCGGCCGAAGTCCGGATCGCCGTCCGCCGCCGCGGGGGCGGCGAGCGCCAGGATCATCAGGCCGGCGGTCAGGGCGGGGCGCATCATGCGGGCGGTCTCCGAGATCCCGCCAGCATAAACCTGCGAATCCCACCAGGGGCTTAACCGCGGCTCGCGATCGCCACCCCGGCCACCGCCACCACCATGCCGAGGAGCTGCACCGGCGCCAGCGTCTCGCCGAACAGGCCGAACGCCATCGCGGCCGAGACCGGCGGCACGAGGTAGAACAGGGCCGCGACGCCCGCCACCGCCCCGCGGCGGATCAGCCCGAGCAGGATCAAGATGCCGCCGACCGAGAGGCCGAGCACCGCCCAGGCGAGGCCGAGGAGCAGCGGGACCGAGAGGTCGAACGCGCCGTTCTCGGTGAGGAGGGCGAGCGGCAGGGTGAGGAGGCCGGCGCCGACGAACTGCGCCGCGGCGTTGGTGCGCAGGTCGACCGCGACGGCCTTGCGCTTCTGCCACAGGGTGCCGAGCGTGATCCCGACCGTGCCGCAGAAGCAGACCGCGAGCGCGACGGGCGGGATGCCGCCGCTGGCGCCGATGCGCGGCGCCAGCACCAGCCCGGCGCCGAGGAGGCCGACCGCGATGCCGAGCCAGCGCAGACCTGAGACCCGCTCGCCCAGCAGCGGTCCCGCCACCGCGGCGGTGAGCAGCGGCTGCAGGCTCGCCACCAGGGCGGCGATGCCGGCCGGCAGCCCGCGATGCACCGCCCAGAACACCGCGTCGAGGTAGACGCCGTGGATCAGGATCCCGGCCACCATCGCGTCGCGCCAGCCGCGCCACCCCCGGGGCCAGGTCGCGCCGGCGGCGAGCGCCAGGCCCGACAGCACCCCCGCGCTGAGGACAAAGCGGATGCTGAGGAACGTCAGCGGCTCGGCATGCGGCGCGATCAGCCGCGCCACGATGAAGCCCGTGGCCCAGATCAGCACGAACAGGCCGGGCGCCAGGCGGGTCGGCCAGGAGACGCCCGGTGAAGCGGCGTCGGAGAGAGGCAGGAGGCGGCTCATGATGCCTGCGCAACGAGCACGAGCGCGGCCGTTCCGCAACCGGGGACGGGAGCGGACCGGCTCCCCCGGCCGCGCAGGGCTGACGCACCGCGCCATCGTGCCCCGAAGGACGCGGGCGCCGGTTTTCTGTCCGCCCGGCTTTCCAGGACGGGGCCGCGCGCTCTACCTGAGGCGACAGGACTGCCCGCGTCAGACGCCTGCCCCAGGGGACGTCTGCCGGAAGACCCGTGACGTCGACCAGCCCGAGAGCCCGCGCGCCGTGATCCGTCCCCGCACCGCCCTGGAGATCGCCGCGATCGCGGCGCAGCGCTTCGTCGCCCATGACGGCTGGGCGATCGCGAGCCACATCGCGCTCTCGCTCCTGACCTCGCTGTTCCCGTTCCTGATCCTGCTCACCGCGCTCGCGGGCGTGTTCGGCACCAAGTCGCTCGCCGACGAGGCCGGCAACCTCCTGTTCGAGATCTGGCCGAGCGAGGTGGCGGGGCCGATCGCCGGCGAGGTCCACCGGGTGCTGACCGAGCAGCGCGGCGGGCTCCTCACCCTCGGCGCGGTGCTGGCGCTGTACTTCTCGTCGAGCGGGGTCGAGAGCCTGCGGGTCGGCCTCAACCGGGCCTACGGGTTGCGCGAGATGCGGCCGTGGTGGCTCACGCGGCTGGAATCGATCGGCTACGTGATCTGCGCCGCCTTCGCGATGCTGGCCTTCACCTTCCTGGTGGTGCTCGGGCCACTGATGTGGCGCGGTCTGGTGCTGGTGGCGCCGGGGCTGGAGCCGCTCGGTCTCACCATCGCGGTCGGCCGGGTAGGAGTGACCGTGCTGCTCGTCGCGAGCGTGCTGGTGATCGCCCACAAGTTCATCGCCGCCGGGCGCCGGCCGGTGCACATGGTGCTGCCCGGCATCGCCGTCACCCTCGGCCTGTGGGTGCTGGCCGGCCTCGGCTTCGGGATGTACCTCGACCGGTTCTCGAGCGCCTACGTCTCGACCTACGGGGGTCTCGCCACCGCGATGGTGTTCCTGGTCTTCGTCTACTGGCTCGCCGCGATGTTCCTGTTCGGCGGCGAGATCAACGGCACGGTGATCGCCGCCCGCCGCCGCCGCCTCCAGGCCCGGGCACAGACCCGGCGGGAGACGATCAAGATGCTGTAGGGGCAGACCCCTCGCCTGCCCCCATCCCGGTCACGCCGCCATCGCGTAATCCGGCTCGGGCACCGCCGCCATGAACTGGGCCCGGGCGAGGTCGGCGAAGCGGCCGCCCTCGGCCACCAGCTCGTCGAAGGTGCCGCTCTCGACGATCCGGCCTTGGTGGAAGACCAGGATGCGGTCGGCGTCGCGGATCGTCGACAGGCGGTGGGCGATCACGAAAGTGGTGCGCCCCTCCATCACGGCCTCCAGCGCGCCCTGGAGCTTGCGCTCGGTGGCGGCGTCGAGCGCGCTCGTCGCCTCGTCGAGGATCAGCACCGGCGGGTTCTTCAGGAGCGCCCGGGCGATTGAGAGCCGCTGGCGCTCGCCGCCGGACAACGAGCGGCCGCGCTCGCCGATCACCGTGTCGAGCCCGTCGGGCTGGCGCGCCATGAACTCGGCGGCCTGGGCGCGCTCGAGGGCGTCGAGCATCTCGGCATCGGTGGCGTCGGGCCGGCCGACCTGGAGGTTCTCGCGGATCGAGCGGGCGAACAGCATCGGCTCCTGGAACACCACGCCGATGTTGTGGCGCAGGGACGACAGGCCGATGTCGCGCAGGTCCTCGCCGTCGATGCGGATGGTGCCGGCATCGGGGTCGAAGGCGCGGTGGAGGAGCCCCAGCGTCGTCGACTTGCCCGAGCCCGTGGTGCCGACGAGGGCCACGGTCTCGCCGGCGCGCGCCGTGAACGACACCCCGTCGAGGGCCGGGCGGCGGCCGTCGTAGGAGAAGCGCACGTCCTCGAAGGTCACGTCGCCGTCAAGCCGCGCCACCGCCTTGGCGCCGGGCCGGTCGTGGACGGCGGGCACGGTGTCGAGGATCTCGAAGAATTCCTGCATCTTCGGCGCCTGCAGGAAGACGCCGTTGACGAAGGCGACGACCTGATCGAGCCGGGCGACCAGCATCGTGGCGAGGCTCATGAACGAGACCACGTCGCCGACGGTGGCCATCCCGTGGCCGTGCAGCACGATGCCGGTGACGAAGATCGCCGTCATGGTCAGCGTCGCCGAGGCGCGGGTGGCGACGGAGGCCAGCGCCCACCAGGACAGGACCGGGATCTGCGCGGCGAGCAGGTCGCGGATGATGCCGTGCATCGCCTCCTTCTCGGCCTTGGCGCGGGTGAAGGACTGGATCACCGCGACGTTGCCGAGGGCGTCGGAGGCGTGGGCCGCGAGGCCCGAATGGTACTCCTCGACCTTGCCCTGCAGGGTCTCGGTGCGGCGCAGGACGAAGGTGGTGAGCGCGGTGAACACCACCATCAGGGCGACCAGGATCGAGCCGAGCTGCCAGTTGAGGAACAGCGTCAGCGGCAGGAGCACGACGAGGGAGACGAGCGCGGCGCAATGGTCGCGGAAGAAGCCGAGCCAGGTCGCCGCCATGCCGCTCGTGCCCTCCAGCATCGCCTTCAGCACCCGGCCCGAATGGTTGGCCGAGTGGAAGGCGAGCGGCAGGTCGAGGACGTGCTCGAAGTAGTTGGCCATGGCGGACAACCGGCTGCGGTGGGCGAGCCGGTCGGCGTGGAGCGCGATCAAGACGCCGGCGCCGATCGAGAACAGCCCGAACCCGACCCAGGCGGCGACCAGCAGCAGCAGGCCCGACGTGCCGGCGCCGCCGGCCGGCAGGTGGGTCAGCCGGTCGATGATGCGGCCGAACAGCACCGGCTCGGCGAAGGCCGCCACCGCGAGCGCGACGTTGGCCGCGGCCAGAAGCGCGCCGAGGCGCAGGTCGGGCCCGAGCTGGCCCATGACCCGAACGTAGAGCCTGATCAACCGCATCGACGGTGAACCCTGATGAGATGCCCTTGTGACGCGGCCCGGGCCCTCGCCCGCCGCCTGCCCCGCGCGCGGCCTGTTTGGCGGCCGTTCGATCGCATGGTCGTCTCTATGACAGATCCTCGCTGAACGGCGCATGACGGCGAGGGGTCGAGGCAGCGGCATTTTTACCGTTCGTTGACCGTGTTCGCCGTAACGTCCGAGCCAGGACACGCGCGCCGCCTCAGCGACGTGCCCCGCAGGCGCGGGGCCGCGCGAGCGCGCATGAAGGGGCCGCCCACAGATGGATATCGCAACCGGCGCCGGCCTCGTCGGCGGCATCGCGGTCGTGTTCGTGCTCATCATGATCGACGGCGGCAACTTCGCCGCCTATTTCGACAAGCACGCGGTGATCGTGATCTTCGGTGGCGCCACCGCCGCCACCATGCTGCGCTTCCCGTTCTCGGTCATCGTCCACGGCGTGCCGATGGGCCTGCGCTACGCCTTCAACATGCGGGCGATCCGGCCGCGCGAGCTGATCGACGAGATCACCAAGATCGCCGACGTGGTCAAGAAGCAGGGCCCGATGGCGATTGAGAACCTCGAGATCTCGGACCCGTTCCTGGCGCAGGGCGTGCGCTACATCGCCGACGGCTACGACCGCGAGTTCATCCGCGACACGATGGAGCGCGACCGCGACAACTTCCTGATGCACCTCGACGAGGGCTCGAAGGTCTACCGCGCCTTCGGCGACTGCGCCCCGGCCTGGGGCATGATCGGCACGATCCTCGGCATGGTGACGATGTTCGCCAACATGTCCGACCCCTCGAAGCTCGGCCCCGCCATGGCGACCGCGCTGCTCGCCACCCTGTACGGCGCGCTCATCGCCAACATGATCACCCTGCCGATCGCCGACAAGCTCCACGTCAAGCTCGAGGAGGAGGACGTCTCGCGCTCGCTCATCATCGACGGGGTGCTGCTGATCCGCGACGCCAAGAGCGCCTCGCTGGTGCGCGAGATGCTGATCGCCTACCTGCCCCACAACCACCGCGACGAACTGGCCGCCGAGGCGGCCTGATGCACCGCGACGAACTGGCCGCCGAGGCGGCCTGATGCACCGCGACGAGCCGGCCGCCGAGGCGGCCTGAGGCTTTCGGAGCTGGGCGTCCTTCAGGGAGATCTGACCGGTGGCCAAGAAGAAGCGCGGCGGGGCCCATGGCGGCCACGGCTGGTTCGTGACCTTCGCGGACCTGATGGCGCTGTTGATGAGCTTCTTCGTGATGATCGCCGCCTACTCGACCCAGGATCAGAAGAAGCTCCAGGCGGTGGCGGGCTCGATGCGCGACGCCTTCGGCACCACCCGCGAATCGCGCTTCAGCGGCATCATCGAGAAGGACGGCCTGCCCTCGGCGACCAAGCTGCGCAACGTCCGCGACATCCCGCCCGAGAAGGCCTCGGACCGGACCGATCCCCCGTCCGACGACGAGGCGCTGGCCGACGGCATCCAGCACAGGAGCTACAAGGACGGCTTCGGCCTCGCCGTGACCTCCCTGCGCCAGGCCTTGCAGGACCTGCCGGAGATCGCCGAACTGTCGAAGAGCATCGTGATCGAGGTGACGGCGCGGGGCCTCGACATCTCCCTCGTCGACCAGGACAACCGCGCGATGTTCCCCGAGGGCTCGACGCGGCCCAACGACCGCACCCGCCAGGTGCTGGAGCGGATCGTGCCGACCTTGCGCCGGCTGCCCAACCGCATCGCGGTGACCGGCTTCACCGCCGCCGACCGCCCCGGCCGCCGCCCCGCCGCCCCGCCCTGGGAGCTGTCGGCCGGCCGCGCGGTCAGCGTGCGCGAGATCCTGGCCGGCAACGGCCTGCCGGCCGACCGCTTCGCCTCGGTGTCGGGCAAGGCCGATACCGAGCCGCTGTTTCCCGACAACCCGTACCTGCCGGCCAACCGCCGGGTGACGGTGACGCTCTTGAACGAGGCGCCGCCGACGCCGAGGGGGATCGGGTTCCCGTAGGGCCCGACCTCGCGGTGCGAGGCGGGCGCCGCTACTTCGCCACCAGCAGCGCCCAATACACCTTGTACTTCGACCCCGGCGCGTAGGCCGTCGCGATCCCCATCCGGGTCGCCGTCGGGTCGAGCATCACGGCGTTGTGGGCCGGGCTCTCGCGCCACCCTGAGAACGCTTCCGCCAGGGTGTGGTAGCCGGCCGAGAGGTTGGCGGCCGGGTCCGGGTAGCCCATGCGGGCGGCCACCGTCTTGACGATGTCGGCCTGGCTCGGGCGGCCGGCGGCGGCCATGGCGGCGGTCTCGGTCTCGGCGAGGCGCTGGAGGCCGGGATCGAGGGCGAGGGGCGGCAATCCCTTGTTGCGGCGATAGGCGGCGATCATGTCGTGGGCCGCGCCCGCGTCGATCTGGGCGCCGGTCGCCGCCATCGGCCAGTACAGGCTCGGTCCCGCCGGGCCGACCGGCGCCCGCGTCGCCTCGGTCGCCGCGCAGGCGGCGAGCGAGAGCGGCAGGCCCAGGCAGACGAGGCGCTTCAGCGCGGCGGGACGGATCTTCACGGCACGGTCTCGGGGGTTCGGCGACGCTCGGCCTCGGGCTCGGAGCGGGTCTCGGGCCGGAGGGCGGCAGGACTCGCCATGCGGGCGATCTGCCCCATCGCGTCCTGCATCGCGTCCAGCCCCTGAACCGTGACGATGCTCGATCCAGGTCCGAGATTGGGGATGAGACCGCCCTCGGACAAGGTCTTGAACACCGCGAAGTTGAGGTCGCTCTGCACCTTCGCCTGCGAGCCGACGTCGGTGATCATCGCGATCAGCTCGAATTCGAGGAAGGGATCGCCGATCTTGCGGAACACCACCCGGGGCGGCGGCTCCTTGAGCACGTCCGGATGGGCCTTGGCGCAGGCCGCGATCAGCTCGGCGGCGTGGACCGGGTCCTGGTTGCGCAGGACGCTCACCGTGATGGTGACCCGGCCGGTGCGGTCGCCGCGGACCCGGTTCTTCACCACGCCGGAGATCAGGTTCGAGTTCGGCACGATCACGGCCGAGCGGTCGAAGGTCTGGATCTCGGTCGAGCGCACGCTGATGCGCCGGACATAGCCCTCGTTGTCGCCGATCACCACGAGGTCGCCGACCCGGATCGGCCGCTCCCAGAGCAGCAGCAGGCCCGAGACGAAGTTGTTGACGATCGATTGCAGGCCGAAACCGATACCGACCGACAGGGCGCCGGCGACGATGGTGAGCTTTTCCAGGCTCAGGCCCAGGTACGAGAAGGCGAGCGCCAGGGTGAGCAGGAAGCCGACATAGCCGCTCACCGTCGAGATCGAGTTGCGCAGGCCCGGGTCGAGGTCGGTGGCCGGCAGGTAGGTGTTCTCGAGCCAGCGCTGCACCGCCTTGGTGATGAGGAGGCCGAGCGTGAACAGCCCGATGGCGAGCGCGATCGTCGAGAGCGAGATCGTCACCCCGCCGACGGTGAAGCCGAAGAACGCAGCCTGGGCCCAGGAGAAGATGTCGGTCGAATCGACGCCCCAGGAGGCGAGCAGCAGGACGCCGGCCGCGGTGAGCAGCACGACTCGGACGAAGCCCGAGATCAGCACCGCGATCTGGTTGAGCGAGCGCTTGCGCAGGCCGGTATTGGCCTGGAGCGCGGTCGCGATGCGCGAATCGTCCTGGAGGGCGGACGCCACCACCGCGTCGACGCTCGCGATCGCCAGGTAGAGGAGCGCCGCCGCGATGGCGGTCCACATCAGCTGGTCGATCAGGAACGACGACAGGGCGATGTAGCCGACGAGCGCCGAGACCCCGATCGCCGCCACCACGATCCAGCCGAGGATGCGCAGGGGCCCGCCGATGCCGGAGGTCGACTCGGCGGCGATGTAGGGGCCGAGGCAGGCCTCGTCGGTCTCGGCCCGGGCCGCGAACCGCCGCAGGCCCTCGGCCAGCACCACGGCGACCACCGCGGCGAAGACGCCCTTGGTGACGATGGTGATCGGCAGGCTGACCGAGATGCCCTCGTTCAGCCCCTCGATGGTGCGGCCGACCGCGATCACCGAGGCGATGGCGATGATCAGGCGGTTGAGCCGCTCGGCGGTGGCGTCGGTCATCGCGACGAGGCGCCAGGCCGGACGGTCGGGCGAGAGCAGCGCGTCGGCCATCGCCTCGACCACCGCCACGAAGGCGAGCGAGGCGACGATCCGGTGGGCCGCCGGCAGGAGGCGCAGCGGCAGGAGACCGGTGACGTCGAGGGTGTAGCCGACGAGGAAGCTGCCGAGCACCGCCGGCACCGCGCCGACGAGGAAGACGCGCCAGGCCGCCAGCACCCGGGCGTAGCGGGTCGGCTGCGCGTCCGTCGACGAGCGGTGCCCGACCCGCGGGGCGATGTGCCGGCGCCCGATGTAGAGCGCCACCGACACGCCGATCGCCAGCGCGAGCAGGAACAGGTTGAACGCCGAGCCCCGGCGCTGGACCTGGGTGACCGAGTCGTCGACGGAGCTCTTCAGCGCCCGCAGGTCGCGGTCGAGGTCGCTGGCGGCGCGCATCCACAGGTTCGGGCTCACCAGGCCGTCGGTGCGCTCGAACAGGGCGCGGGTGAAGGCGGAGCGGCGCCGGTTGCTGATCTGGTCGGTGATCTGCTCGCTCTGGACCAGGAGCGAGCGGGCGAGCCGCAGCGTGTCGTCGATCTCGGCGACGCCGGCCTCGCGCTGGGCCCGCTCCTGGGCGACGTCCGCGCCCTCGGGATCCTTGGGCTTGGGCCCGAGCTGGTTCAGCCGTTCCTTGGCCGCGTCGAGCCGGGGCCCGAGCTGCTCGACGACCTGGCGCAGCCGGTCGGCCACCGCCGGGATGCCCTCGCGCAGGAGCGCGAGGTCGTCCTTGTTCAGCTCGCGGTGGGTCAGGGCCTGCTCGCGCTGGTCGAGGTCGGCCTTCTCGGCGTCGAGCTGGGCGCGGATCTGCTTGATCTGCTCGGAGATCGGGGTCTGCGGCGGCGGCTTGGGCGCCTCGGCCGGCGCGGCGGCGGGCTGGGCGGCAGCGGGCTGGGAGGGCTTGGCCTCGGATTTGGCGTCGGGCTTCGCGGCCGGCGCCTGGGCGACGAGCGCCCGCTCCGGCTTCGCCGCGTGTCCCTGCGCCGCCGCGAGCCCGGGGCTCAGCAAGGCGGCCGCCAGGGCGATCGTCCATCGGCGAAGCTGTCTCATGCGCAATCCTTCTCACCCGCGTGTCGGGCACGTCTCCCGGCGGCCCGGCATGGTCGTGGTCGTGGCGGGGCGACCCGGCCGGGCGGCCGGCCTCCCTCGCGATCGGGGTCGGTTCGAGCGGTCTACCTAGGTCATCCGCCCGGACCGGGAACCGAGGCGGCCCGCGGGATCGCGGATCAATGGGGCGAAAATCCGTGCCGGCCGCCGGGGCTCCGCGCTGCCGGAGCCCCGCGGGCGGCGGATTCGTGTGGGGCGTGACGAGACGCCCCGAACCGAAACCTTCACAACCCTGTCATGCTGCTATTAGACTAAGCCCCGATGGACACGGCCATTTCGCTCTGCTGCGGGAGGATCCCGGTGATCGTCCACACTCAGCAGCCCAGACGGCGCCCGGATCGCATCCCGGCCGCGCCCCACGGCGTCCGCTCCCCGGGCGGCCGTGGCGGGCATCCGCCGTGTCCTCCGACTCTCAGTCCCCCCACTCTTCCCGACCGGCTCGGAGGATAGGCGATGGTCCCCATCTCCTCTCCTGGCGAGCGACGCGAGGACCGGCACCGTGCCGGCTCCCCTCGCCGCGGTCGGCCCGTCGCCAGGGCAGGATGATGCTGGACCTTCAAACCCTCGTGCTCAACGCGGATTACCGGCCGCTCTCGTACAACCCGCTCTCGCTGTGGTCGTGGAAGGATGCGTTCACGGCCCTGTTCCTCGACCGCGTCACCCTGGTGGCGAGCTACGACGTCGAGGCGCGCTCGCCCAGCCGCTCCCTGCGGGTGCCGAGCGTGGTGGCGCTCAAGAGCTACGTCGCCATGGCGCGCAGCCCGGCCTTCACCCGCTACAACATCTACCTGCGCGACACGTTCTCGTGCCAGTATTGCGGCCTGCGCCTGCCCTCCGGCGGGCTGACCTTCGACCACGTGGTGCCGCGCTCCCGCGGCGGCCAGTCGAGCTGGGAGAACGTCGTCGCCGCGTGCAGCCCGTGCAACCTGCGCAAGGCCAACCGCACCCCCGAGGAGGCCGAGATGCCCCTCCTCAACGAGCCGCGCCGGCCGAGCCGCCACGAGCTGCACCGCCGCCAGCCGGAATTCGACCACCGCCAGTACCACCACACCTGGATCGACTACCTGTACTGGGACAGCGAGCTGGAGACGTGATCGGAGCGGGAGCCGCCCCGACCGGGGTGACGCACGGGCCGGAGGCGATACTCCGCCTCGCCTGATGAGGAGCGGAGCCATGCCTCTCGCAGCGGCCGCACGCGCATTCCGGATGTCGGAAGCGGATTTCCGCACCGTCCAGGCGAAGCGGCCGGACCACGAGCGCCGGGAACCGATCGAGGGGCTCCCGGTCATGATGACGCCGCCCCTCATGGAGCACACCGTCATCGCGACGCCCCTCCAGACCCTGCTGAATGCCGCCCTGCGGGACCACGACGGGACCCGGGTACGCGGTCCGGCGGCCCGGCCTCGAGTTCCCGTGGCCGCGAGCCATCCTCGCCGAGATGGACAGGAAGGGGACCGACAAGCCGGAGCCCGACGTGGCGGTGGTCGATCATGACGACGTGATCGAGGGCAAGGTCGGGCTCTACCGGGAGCACGGCCCCTGCGAGACGATCGTCGTCGCCGAGCAGGAGCGCGTGCACGCGACGGTGCATGCCCGCGACACCGGCGTCTGGACATGCCGAGCGCTGACCGGACTCGGCGACGATCTCGTGGTTCCGTCGGCGGGCCTCGCCTGCAAGGTGGCGAATCTCTACCGGGATACGCGCTGGCAGCCGCGGCGGGGGCGCGGGGACCGGCCCTGATCGCCGCCCGACCGCGCGACACCCTGGAGACGGCGGCGCGGATTGGGCTACACGCTGGAGGCTTGTCCCGTCAGGCCGCGCCGCGCGGCCCGCCAGCGCCGAAAGCCGCATGCCGCACCCGACCGTAACCGACGTCCCCGAGCCTGCCCGCTCCGAGCCCGCCGGCCGGAAGCCCGCCTCCAAGCCCGTCCGCGCCCGCCGCGACTGGCCCGGGCTCTTCCTGCGCGCCGTCCTCTCGCTCTTCCTCGGCCTGCCGCTCGGCGGCGTGCTCTTCGCCCTGACCGGGCTCGGGATGGCGATCGCCGGCGACGACCCGCTGCTGCAGCATCCCTGGCTCGTCGCCTTCCGCACCCTGGCGGCGGCGGTCAGCTACGTCTTCCTCGGCGGCTTCGCCTGGACGCCGGAGGGCGGCTACGAGAGCCTGCACGCCTGGTACGCCGCCGGCGTGGTGCTGGCCTTCCTGCTCCTGAGCCGACCGTGGCGGCGCTGGACGCAGCGGCGCAGGCCGGAGGCGTGGCCGCGCCGGGCCTGAGTCGCCGGCCGGGGGCCGGGCGGGACCAAGGCCGCTGCGCGATATTGCCGCGGTTGTGCGACGGGGAGAGGTGGAACGGAACGTCCGTCGGGTGAGGAGTTTACTCCCCCCGAGCATCCAGGCCCGCGAGCGCCGGGATGCGCGCCCTCCACCGGAGCCTCATCCCATGCATCGTCGCGACGTCCTGGTCAGCATGCTCTCCGCCACGGCGGCCCTCGCGGTCACCCGCACCGCCGTCGCCCAGCCGATTCCGGCCGGCGCCATGCCGACGCCGGTCTACCTGGCGATGGCCACCAAGGGCGGCCTCTTCCTCGAGAACACCGCGCGCGACGCCTTCGCCAAGACCGGCAACCCGCGGGTCAAGCGGTTCGCGCGGGCCGAGGTGACCGAGCAGGTCAACCTCGCCAACAAGATCGACGCGGTCACCGGCGGCAGCGTGCCGGTGGCAGCCGGCGGCGGGCAGCCCGGCCCCGGCGGCCTCGTCGGCGGCCTGGTGGCGGCGCCGCTCGCGGTGGCGGGGGGCGTGGCCGGCGCGGCGGTCGGGACCGTCGGCGGCGTGCTCGGCGTTCCGGGCGGTGGGGGCCCCGGCGGCGGGGTTCCCGGCATGACCACGGACGAGCAGAAGGCACAGATCCTGTCGCAGCTCTCCGGCCTCCAGGGCGGTCCGCAATACGACGCCGCCTTCGTCAACGCCTCGCTCCAGGGCCACCGCGAGGCCCTGACGATCCACGGCTCCTACGCCCAGAGCGGCGAGGACCCGGCCCTGCGCCGCGTCGCCCGCGGCGCCGTCCCGCTGATCCAGCTCCACATCTCGCAGCTCTCCCAGATGCAGCGGATGATGGGCGGCGGCGCCGAGGGCTGAGCGGCGGCCCGACGGACGGGCTTCCCCGCGCAGCCGGCATCGACGATCGATCACCCCGGGCCCGCCGCCGGCGGGCCCGGGGTGATGCGCGTCCGGGAGAGGCGATGCCGGCCCTCCGGCGTCAGGCCCAACGTCGATCGACAGGACCTAACGAATCACTTCGATACACTTGAGCGGCTTGTGACCCCTGACGCCGGCTTCTAGCATCGCGTCGTGTTCGAACCGGCTTGAACTGCCGCGAACTGGTCGGCGGGGGAAATTCATGAAGAAAATCCTGCTCTCTGTGCTCGTCCTCGGACTGCTCGGCAGCCACGGCGTGCTTGCACAGGAAGGCTGCAAGTCCGTCACGGCATCCTGCTCGCAGATGCAGGCGAACTGCGAGGAGAAGTGCGGCACGGCCGCCAATCCGGGCCGATGCGCGACGACGATCTGTGCCGCCGCGATGCCCCGGTGCAAGGAGAGCGGTGTCTGGAACCCCAGGACTTCCGCGACGTGCTGGAAGACGAGCAACCGCTCCTAGGGGTTCGAGGCCGAGCAGCCCGGGAATATCCTCAGGTCGGCTCCGCCGCGCCCTGAGGGAATGATCGCCGCAGGGCCCGAGGCGAGCGCTCTCCTCGCCCGCCGGCCCTCTCGCGAGACCCGGCCCGGCGCACGGCGGTCCGTACCGGTCGCGCCCTCGAACGCCGCCGTCCGAGGGCGCGGCGGCATCAGTCCTTCAGGTCCTTCTCGATGTCGGCGAGCAGCGCCAGGTGCTCGCGGATCTGGCCGCGGGCGAGCTTGGCGACACCGAGGTTCTCCCGGTCCTTGCCGGTGGCGAGGTAGGCCTCCTGGATCTTGAGGAGCGCCTGGTGGCCCTCGATCTGGCCGCGGACGTAGTCGAGGTCGAAGGCCTTGCCGGACTTCGCCTGCTCGAGCTTGTCGAGCATCGCCTTGCCCTTCGGATCGAGCTGCCCGGTGACCTCGGGCTCGGCCGGCGGCTTCACCTGGCCGCTGGCCGCCTGGGCGGGGTCGCGCATCGCCTTGAGCACGTCGGCGATGGTCTCCTGCTCGGCGACCTCGAAGCGGGCGAACTGCTTCACGTCGTCGTCGGAGGCCTTCTGCAGCGCGACGCGGCTCGCCGCGAGCGAGGCCGAACCGGCCGCCAGGGTGTCGGCGGCGTGCTTCGCCTCGGCATCGCCCATCCGGGCGCCGGTATTGCCGGTGGCCGCGGCGGTCGGGCCGCCCTGCTGCTGCTGCTGCGCGAACGCCGCCGTGACGAGGGACGGGACCGCCACGGCCGTGGCGAGGGCGGTCAGTGCGAGACGACGATGCATGGGACACCTGACTGTCGACGATGGGAGACGCCCGGGCGCGGGCTTCTCTGGTGCGCCCCGGGGGCACTCCGATGCGCCCGGAAGCAAGCACTAACGCCTCCGCGAAAGACGAGGTTTCAGCGTCGCCTTTCGGCCGCCGCGGCGAATGCGGCGGCGGTACCGCGGACCGGCTCCCCGCTTCGATCGCGTCCCGGGCCTACGCCCATCGGCGAGGTTTCGCCGCCGGTCGCGAATGTGTCGTCTGGCCACGGCAACGTCCGGCCGGCGCGGGAGCCGGCGGGGATCACGGAGGCTGGGGATGACCACGATCTTCTTCGGACAGCTCCGGCCGGGGCCGGGCACCGCCGGAGCGGGCACGGTCACGCCGGTCGCCCCCGTCTCCTGCTCGGCGATCGTCGTCTGCCACCTCGCCGATCGGCGCCGCATGACGAAACCGTAATCCGCCCGTGAGGTCCGGGCCATCCGGCCCGGCCCATCCTGCAACCTCGGCGGTCCGGCAGGCGGCCCGCGCGAGGACCGTGTCATGCAGCGCAGTCTCACCCTCGGGGCGTTGGCGGGAATCTTGAGCGCCGGGATGCTCGGCGGCGCCCTGGCGCAGGCGCCGGACGCGCCGCGGCCGGTCCGGATCGCGCATGCGGGCGGTCCGGAGGGCCGGCGCGGCCTCAGCGCCGAGGATGCAAGGGCCTTCACCGACGCCCGCGTCGCGGCCCTGCATGCCGGCCTGACGCTCACCCCCGACCAGGAGAAGCTGTGGCCGCCGGTCGAGGATGCGATCCGCACCCTCGCCCGGCTCAACCGCGACCAGCGCGAGGCCCGGCGCGGACGCGACCGCGATCCCGTCGCCGAGAACGCCCCGGAGGCGATCCGGGCCCGGGCCGACGCGCTCGGCGCGCGCGCCGACGCCTTGCGCAAGCTCGCCGACGCCTCGCAACCGCTCTACGCCACCCTCGACCCGGCGCAGAAGCAGCGCGCCGCCCTGCTGAGCCGGCCGATGGGCGGACATCGCGGCCCGCCGGGGCACCACCGGCACCATCGCGACGACTGACCGCGAGCCGGCTCGCGCCGGCCGCCGCCTCCTTCCCCGAAATCCCCTCGCCGCCCCGGCCCCCGCCGCGGGCGGCGAGGCCGCGTGGGCCGCTCGCAACAATCGGCGCAATCCGCACGCAATCCAGCCATGCGATATCCGCGGGTGCGGGACGGCCCGGCCGGGTTTCGAACCGAGGCCGGGATCCCGCGAGGACACGCATCGCGGCGGGTCACCCGCGGCCGACGGCTCCGGCCGGCGGCCGGGGCGCCCGGATCGGAGAGCAGCCACCGCGGGCTGAGCGGCAACCAGCGGGAGAGGAAGATGGACAACGTCATCCGTCCGGATTTCCGGCGCGCGGCCAAGGCCGGGTGCGGCGAGAAGAGAGCGTCCCGCGCGGCCCAGTACGTCAAGACCTACGGCGAGGTCGGGCATTACGCCGTGTCGCTGGTACGCGACCGCTCGGGCGCGGGGGGCGACGTCTACCAGGTCGTGATCGACGCGCCCGGCGGCCGGATCGGCCCGGTCGGCGTCGAGCCCGCGACCGCCGACGGCATGTTCGACGCCGACCTCGTCGGCGCGGCGGTGCTTCGCACCCTCGAGCTGATGGCGCAGCGCTCCGGCGACTTCGACGTCGCCTGACCGGCGATCCACGCCGAAGCCCCCCGACCCATCCCTCCACCCAGCCCCCCTCCCCCGCCCGTCGACGGCCGCCCGACATGGACAGGCGGTCCCGCGCCGCGCCATCATGCGGCGACCGACGGGCGGGACATGAGCGATGGCCGAGACCAAGACGGCGGGGAACACGTCGACCCACGAAGACACGTCGACCCACCAGGACACCTGGACCTACTTCGAGGGCGCCTGGCACCCGGGCAACGTGCGGATGATGGGGCCGCGCACCCACGCCGCCTGGCTCGCCTCGACGGTGTTCGACGGGGCCCGCGCCTTCGAGGGCGTGACCCCGGACCTCGACCTCCACCTCGCCCGGATCAACCGCTCGGCCGCGGCCTTCGGCCTCGAGCCGGTGGTGGCGCCCGGCACCTGGGCCGAGCTGGTGCGGGACGGGCTCGCGCGCTTCTCGCCCGACGCGGCGCTCTACATCCGGCCGATGTACTGGGCGGAAGGGGGCCTCGGCGGCGCGGTGCGGATGGACCCGGCCTCGACCGCGTGGTGCCTGTGCCTCTACGAGGCGCCGATGCCGCCGCCGACCGGCTTCACCGCCACCCTGTCGCCGTTCCGGCGCCCGACCCCCGACGCCGCGCCCCTCGACGCCAAGGCGGGCTGCCTCTACCCCAACAGCTCGCGGGCGATCGCCGAGGCGGCGTCGCGCGGTTTCGGCAACGCCCTGATGCGCGACGCGCTCGGCAACGTCGCCGAGTTCGCCACCGCCAACGTGCTGATGGCCCGCGACGGCGTGGTCCATACGCCGGTGGCGAACGGCACCTTCCTCGCCGGCATCACCCGCGGCCGGGTGATCGCGCTCCTGCGCAAGGCCGGGATCACCGTGGTGGAGCGGACGCTGAGCGTCGACGACCTGATGGGCGCCGACGAGGTGTTCTCGGTCGGCAACTTCGCCAAGGTCGTGCCGGTGACCGCCCTCGACGACCGGACCTTCGCCCCCGGCCCGCTCGTCGCCAGGGCCCGCGAGCTGTACTGGGCCTTCGCGCACGGGGGCTGAGTCCCCTCGCTCGCGTGTCCCGATCGTTTCTCCACGTATCCGACCGTTTCCCTTGCCCCCTCGCCCGCCCCTTGACACAAGCGGGGCGGTTCCGGGGAGCGAGGTGACGATGCTGGTGCGGTTGGGGGTGGCGTGGGCGACGGTGGCGGCCTTCGCGGTGTTCGGCGGGGGCTGGCTCGGCGGGCTCGACGCGCCGCTGGTGGCGGCCGGGCTGTTCGCCTGGCTCTTCTCCGTCATCCTGTGGTCGGCCTTCGGCGTCGTGCACGAGGCCGAGGAGCTGGCCGACCGCCTCGGCGAGCCCTACGGCACCCTGATCCTCACGCTGTCGATCGTGGTCATCGAGGTGGCGCTCGTCGCCGCCGTGATGCTGGGGGCCAAGGCCGCGCCGACGCTCGGGCGCGACACGATGTTCGCCGTCATCATGATCGTGATGAACGGCCTCGTCGGGCTCGGGCTGATCCTCGGCGGCCTGCGCCACCGCCGCCAGAACTACAACCTCGACGGCGCCGGCGCCTACCTGGCGGCGATCATCCCGCTCACCACCATCGCGCTCATCATCCCGAACTTCACCACCTCGACCCCGGACGGCTCGCTGACCGTGATCCAGGCGGTCGCCTTCTCGATCCTGACGGTGGTGCTCTACGGCATCTTCCTGCTGCTGCAGACCGGCCGCCACAGCGACTTCTTCACCGACCTCGTCAAGCCGGGCGCCGTCGCGCCCGAGACGCCCGCCCACCACCCGGATGCCGGGACCGGGGCGATCCTGCGCCATGCCGGCCTGCTCCTCGTCAGCCTGCTGCCGATCGTGCTCCTGTCGAAGAGCCTGGCGGCGATCCTCGACCACGGCATCAAGGCCCTCGGCGCCCCCTCGGCGCTCGGCGGCGTCATCATCGCCGCCATCGTGTTCACGCCGGAGGGCATCAGCGCCCTCAAGGCGATCCGGCGCGACCAGCTCCAGCGGGCGATCAACCTCTGCCTCGGCGCCGTCACCTCGACGGTCGGCCTCACCGTGCCGGCGGTGCTCGCCATCGGCATCGTCTCGGGCCAGCGGGTGGTGTTGGGCCTGGCGCCGGCCCAGATGGCGGTGCTCGCCATGACGCTGCTGCTGAGCGTCATCACCTTCTCGCGCCAGGGCACGACGGTGCTGGAGGGCGCGGTGCACCTGGTGGTGTTCCTGACCTACCTGACGCTGATCTTCAGCCCGTGACGGTCGGGTCGACAGCGGTGCGGCCGGCCGGTCACGCTTCCACCTCGCATCGTCATTCCAGGTCCGCGGGAGCGGAGCCCGGAATGACCAGGGGGGGATGAGGTCCGCCGCGTATCCCGACAATGAAAGAAAGCGGCGCGGGACCCTCCGGCCCGCGCCGCTCACACGCTCACCGGTGCGCCGGATCTCAGGCCGCGGCCGAGACCTCGGTCGGGACGGTCGCGATGGTCTTCAGGATCTGCGAGGCGATCTGGTAGGGGTCGCCCATCGAGTTCGGGCGGCGATCCTCGAGGTAGCCCTTGTAGCCGTTGTTGACGAAGCTGTGGGGCACCCGGATCGAGGCGCCGCGGTCGGCCACGCCCCAGCTGAAGGTGTGGATCGAGGCGGTCTCGTGCTTGCCGGTCAGCCGCATGTGGTTGTCCGGGCCGTAGACGGCGATGTGGTCCTCGCGGGCATCGCCGAAGGCCGCCATCAGCTTCTCGAAGTAGTCCTTGCCGCCGACTTCGCGCATGTACGAGGTCGAGAAGTTGGCGTGCATGCCCGACCCGTTCCAGTCGGTGTCGCCGAGCGGCTTGCAGTGGTACTCGATGTCGATCTCGTACTTCTCGCACAGGCGCTGCATCAGGTAGCGCGCCATCCACATCTCGTCGGCGGCCCGCTTGGAGCCCTTGCCGAAGATCTGGAACTCCCACTGGCCCTTCGCCACCTCGGCGTTGATGCCCTCGTGGTTGATGCCGGCGGCGAGGCAGAGGTCGAGGTGCTCCTCGACGATCTGGCGGGCGACGGAGCCGACGTTCGAGTAGCCGACGCCGGTGTAGTACGGGCCCTGCGGCGCCGGGAAGCCGGTCTCGGGGAAGCCGAGCGGGCGGCCGTTCTTGTAGAAGAAGTATTCCTGCTCGAAGCCGAACCAGGCGCCTTCGTCATCCAGGATGGTGGCGCGCTTGTTCGACGGGTGCGGGGTCTTGCCGTCCGGCATCATGACTTCGCACAGGACCAGGACGCCGTTGGTGCGGGCCGGGTCGGGGAAGTGGCGGACGGGCTTCAGCACGCAATCCGAGGAGCTGCCCTCGGCCTGCTTCGTCGAGCTGCCGTCGAAGCCCCAGAGCGGGAGCTGCTCGAGGGTCGGGAAGCTGTCGAAGGCCTTGATCTGGGTCTTGCCGCGAAGGTTCGGGGTCGGCGCATAGCCGTCGAGCCAAATATACTCGAGCTTGTATTTGGTCATCTCGCGTCTCTCTTCAGGTTCCGATGGTGCCCGGGATTCCTACGTCGGCGCCATCACCCGCCAGCGGCATCCCCTCGCTAGCAGGACCCGTGCCAACCCCGGCCGGTCCGACGAAGCCGGCGGAACGATCGCAGGCGCGGTGCGTTTCCGTGACCCTGCCGGGGCATGATAGCCCCATGACCGCCCGATGACCGCCCGATGACCGCCCTCTGGGAGCCCTTGCGTCACGACCATCCCGGGGAGTGGCGACCGACGATGCCCGGTTGCGCGCCAGGGCGCCAGGGCGCCCAACTCCGCGCCACACCCGCCAAACCGACCGACGACGCAAGCGCGGGCATGCACGAATTTTAGCCAAGTGCTGATTTTTTCGTGGTCAAACCGCGCGATCCCCGGGCACACTTCGTGACGATCTCAAGGACCGCCGCAGCGATGCGCGGCCCTCACGGGAGACCACCTGATGAGCACCACAGGCCCACGCACCACCGCGAAGATCTACGCCTTCCCGGCCGGCGGCCGCAGCCGCGGCGGCCGCAACGACTGGACGGCGCAGAGCCCGGCCGCGCGGGAGCGCGCACCCGAGATCATGCCGGCGAGCGGCGGCTACCACGACGAGGCGATCCGCGAGGAGCGCTCGCGCAAGCCGTAGGATCCCGGCACGAGGTCTCCCTACTCGCCGAAGATCGACCAGCCGAGGCGCCGCGTCAGCCGCTCCAGGGCGATGCGGCCGAGATGGGAATTGCCGGCGGCGTCGAGCCCCGGCGCCCAGACGGCGATCGAGGCACGCCCCGGCGCCACCGCCAGGATGCCGCCGCCGACGCCGCTCTTGCCCGGCAGCCCGACCCGGTAGGCGAACTCGCCCGAGCCGTCGTAATGGCCGCAGGTCAGCATGACGGCGTTGATGCGCTTGGCCCGCTCGGCCTGCACCACCGACAGGCCGGTGCTGGGGTCGCGCCCCGAATGGGCCAGGAACCGGCCCGCCGCCGCGAGCTGCCGGCAGGTCATGCTGATGGCGCAGTGGTGGAAATAGACGCCGAGCGTGTACTCGACCGGGTTGTCGATCACCCCGAACGACTTCATGTAGTTGGCGAGCGCGACGTTGCGGAATCCCGTGCGCTGCTCGGAGGCCGCGACCGCCTCGTCGATGGTGATCGAGGTGTCCTGCGCCAGGGACTGCATGAAGCGCAGGATCTCGCCCAGCGCCTCGCGCGGCTGGTGGCCCGACAGGATCAGGTCGGTGACGGCGATCGCGCCCGCATTGATGAACGGGTTGCGCGGGATGCCGCGCTCGTATTCGAGCTGCACGACCGAGTTGAACGGGCTCCCCGAGGGCTCGCGCCCGACCCGCCGCCACAGCTTGTCGCCGGCCATGCCGAGCGCCAGCGTCAGGGTGAACACCTTCGAGATGCTCTGGATCGAGAACGGGACGTCGCAATCGCCCGCCGCCGCGACCGTTCCGTCGGCGCCGATCACCGCGAGGCCGAAATGGCCGGGATCGACCCGGGCGAGTTCCGGGATGTAGCGCGCCACCTCGCCGCGATCGGGACGCTGGCGCATCTCGTCGACGATCTCGCTCACGACGGTCTCGAGGTTCGGCACGGAGCGGGGATCCCTGAACGGAGGTCAAGCGCGGCCTTAATGCTGCAAGTTCGAGGCCTCAAGCCGGCCGCCGAAAGTTCCCGCACCGGACCCAAGAGATTTCGCACGATTGATTGGCACCACAGCGAAACCTCGCGCGTTGACGCAAGGACCGCGGGAGAGGCGGCCGATACCGAGGAGAGGCGGGCGTGAACTGGGACGGGACCATCGCGATCATCGGGGCGGGCATCGCCGGCGCCGCCGCGGCGCACCGTCTGCGCGAGGCCGGCCGGCGCGTCGTCGTGCTCGACAAGGGCCGGGGCCCCGGCGGCCGGATGGCGACGCGGCGCGGCCCGGGCGAGTTCCGCTTCGATCACGGCGCACAATATTTCACCGCCCGCGACCCCCGCTTCCGGGCGCAGGTCGCGGACTGGACGACGCGGGGCGTCGCGGCCCCCTGGGGCGGGGCCGACCGCTTCGTCGGCACCCCCGGCATGACCGCGCCGGTGCGCGACCTCCTCGACGGCACCGATCTTCGCTGCGGGCGCGCCGTCGGCCGTCTGGTGCGGGAGGGACGGGACTGGCGCCTCGCGGAGGCCGACGGGACGGCCCTCGCGGACGGGGAGGCGTTCTCGGCCGTCCTCCTGACCTGCCCCTCGCCTCAGAGCCTCGCGCTGCTGGCGGGCGCCGGCGAGGATCTGCCGGGCGTGGCGGAGGTGGCCTATGCCCCGTGCTGGACCCTGATGCTGGCGCATGACGGGCCTCCCCTCTCCTCCGGCGCGCCCGTGCGGGAGAATCGCGATCCGGATGCCGCGGTCGCCTGGATCGCGCAGAACGGCAGCAAGCCGGGGCGCGCGGGCGCCGGCACCCTGGTGGCCCATGCCTCGGCGTCCTGGTCGCGCGCCAACCTCGAATGCGAGGCGGACGACGTCGCCGAGCGCCTGGTCGCGGCCCTGCGGGATCTCGTCCCGCTCGGGGAGATCCGCCACCGCGCCGCCCATCGCTGGCGCTACGCCGCGGTCGAGCGGGCCGTGGGCGAGCCCTGCCTGTTCGCGCCCGAGACCGGCCTCGGCTTTGCCGGCGACGGCTGCCTCGGGCCGCGGGTGGAGTTCGCCTATCTCAGCGGCCTCGCGCTGGCCGGGCGGGTGCTCGGGGAGGCGGCGTGATGGCGAAGGCGACGGCCGAGGTCACGGCCAAGGTGCGGGAGCGCACCGCCCGGCAGGCGCGGCCGGGACACGCTCGGCCCTTCGTGGCGCCCCGCCACATCCGGACCATCGTTCCGCCCAAAGGTGGTGCGACAGGTCTTCCAACCGGGATGCGCACCATCCCGAAAGCCGGCGCCGCCGGCCCCTGAAGGTCGGAGTCCTCCGGCCCTGCCCACACCACAGGGAGCCCATGAAACCGGGCCGGGAGGCGCGTAGCCTCCACGGTTCTCCTCGAATCCTTCACGTCGGGTGAGTCCAATGTCTGATGCGTCCCTCTTCCTCCACATCGCCGCCTCGCTGACCTTCGTGGGCCTCGTCGGCCTCGGCATCGGCCGGGCCCTCGATGCCTGGGTGCGGCTGGCGCCGACCGGCGGCGACGACGAGGGCGCCCTGGCGGAGTAGGGCCCGGACGGATAGGGTTCCCCCGGATCAGGAGGACGCCGCCTTGCGCGAGGTGATGGACAGGGCCGGGCGCATCGCCGCCCTGCTGACGGCCCGGCGGGAGACCGTCGCGGTGGCCGAATCCTCCGCGGGCGGCCTCGTCTCCGCGGCCCTGCTCGCGGTGCCGGGCGCCTCCGCCTACTATCTCGGCGGTGCGGTGGTCTACACGGCCCAGGCACGCGAAGCCCTGATCGGACTCGACGCGGCCGGCATGGCGTCCTTGCGCAGCGCCAGCGAACCCTACGCCGAGCGCGTCGCCGGCCTGGTGCGCGAGCGCCACGGCGCGGTCTGGGGCCTGTGCGAGACCGGCGCCGCGGGCCCCCGCGGCAACCGCTACGGCGACGCGGCCGGCCATACCTGCCTCGCCGTCGCCGGGCCCGTCACCCGCCGCCTGACCCTCGAGACCGGCCACGGCGACCGCGCCGCCAACATGGAGGCCTTCGCGGCCGCCATGCTCGACGCCTTCCTGGACGCACTCGCGGAGGCGGACCGGACCCCGTGAGGGGCCCGGCACGAACTCAGCTCGGCCGGTCCATCCGGCAGGTGGTCGGCAGCAGCGTGTCCTTGGTCTCGACCCGGCCGATCATCTTCCAGCCCCAGCCGGTCCCCTCCTCGTCGAAGCGCATCCCGGGCTCCATCGGGCCGAAGGAGTGGACGAACATCGTCTGGAAGTACTGGTGGTCGTCGGGCCGCACGTAGCCCTCGCTGCCGATATGCGGCTTGAGGCGGGCCTGTTCGAGCTTGGGCGCCACCTTGCGGGCCTCGGACGAGCCGGCCGCCTGCATCGCGGTCAGGAGCGCGTTCATCGCGTTGAAGGCGCGCGGATAGGTCGAACCGATGCCGGTGCGGGCCCGGAACGCGGTCTCGAAATCCTGCGCGGCGGCATCGCCCTCGTTGGCGGCGCCCTGCGAGACCTCGAACACCCGGTGGGCGAGCCCGGTCTGGCGCACCACCGTCGGCCCGCCGGTGCCGCCGGCATAGTAGGTGTAGAAGCCGGCCTGGAGCCCGGCCTCGGCGGCGGCCTTGAGCAGCAGGTTGATGTCCTGGGCCCAGTTGCCCGTGATGACCGCATCCGCCCCCGAGGCGCGGATCTTGGCGACGTAGGGCGCGAAGTCGTTGACCTTCTGCAGCGGCGTCACCTCGTCGCCGACGATCTCGATGTCCGGCCGCTTCGCCTTCAGCATGGCGCGGGCCTGCGACCGCACCGACTGGCCGAACGAGTAGTCCTGGTTGATCAGGTACACCTTCTTGATCTCGGGCCTGGTCTTCATGAAGCTCGTCAGCGCCTCCATCTTGATGTCCGAGTTGGCATCGAAGCGGAAGTGCCAGTAGTTGCACTTCTCGTTGGTCAGCGACGGGTCGACCGCCGAGTAGTTGATGTAGATGACCTGGCGATTCGGGTTGCGCTCGTTGTGCTTGGCGACGAAGTCGGTGAGGGCCGCGGCCGCCGAGGAGCCGTTGCCCTGCACCACGACCCGGGCCCCGGCATCGATGCCCTTCTGGGCGGCGATCAGGGTCTCCTGCGGGTTGACCTTGTTGTCGTAGGCCAGCACCTCGAAGCGGAACTGCTTCTGGCGGGCGTTCAGCACCTCGGCCATGTACTGGAAGTGGCGCAGGCCCGCCTCGCCGGTCGGCGCGCCGCCGCCCGAGAGCGGATCGATGAAGGCGATCTTCACCGTCTCCTGCGCGACGGCGGGGCCGCACAGGCTGAAGATGAGGACGGCGCCGCGCAGCGCCTGGCGGATGGGCGTCATGCTTCCTCTCCTCTCGGCCGCGGTCGTCTCAGGTCCCGTTCGGGCCGGCGCCGCGTTGCCGGCCCGGAGAGTCCGACCTGGAGCGGAGTCGCGTCAAGACGAAAACCGCGATCGACACGCCGCACCCACGTTTTACATGTAATATGCATTGGATAAACAAATCTGTGGCGAAAGATCATCTGATAGATCGGCATAATCTGGAATTATTACAATGAAGTCCAGGTCTTCGACCCGATCGGGATCGTTGACACCCGCATCGTTCGCGGCATAAGCGACGCGGCGACGAAGATTCCAGCCGATGATCTTTCGGCACCGCCCCGTCGGCCGGGCGCGCGACGCGGGAAAACCGACCATGTTTCAGCCCGACGTGGCCTTCGAGACCGTCCCGGCCCGCACGGGGTGCCGACGGTGAGAGCCGTCCTGTTCCAGCTCCACTGGTTCCTCGGCCTGACCGCCGGCCTCGTCCTGATGGTGATCGGGACGACCGGGGGCCTGCTCAGCCTCGAGGACGACGTCACGGACCTGTTGAGCCCCGGCATCGTCACCGTCCCGGCGCGGGAGACGCCGCGGCTGACGCCGGACGCGCTGATCGCCCGGCTGAAGGACGAGGCGCCGGGACGGCGCGTCACGCTCATGGTGCTGAACGGCGCGCCCGACCGGGCGGCGCGGGTGCGCCTCGCCGGGGGGCCGGGTAGGTCTACGGAGACCCGAGGCACCGAGACCTATGTCGACCCCTACGACGGAAAAATCCTCGGGCCGGCGCGGGGCGAGGCGTTCTTCGACGACGTGCGGCGGCTCCACCGCTGGCTGCTCCTGCCCGGCAACGGCGACGGCTGGGGCCGCACCGTCACCGGCGCCTCGGCGCTGGCGCTGGTCTACCTGGCCCTGTCGGGCCTCTACCTCCGCTGGCCGAGGGGCCGGCGCGACTGGCGGGTGTGGCTGAAGCCGGCGCTCAACCGCCGCGGCCGGGCGCTCCACTGGTCGCTGCACGCGGTCGTCGGCACCTGGGCCCTGGTGCTCTACCTCGCGATGGCGCTCACCGGCCTGTGGTGGTCCTACGGCTGGTACCGCGACGGGGCCACGTACCTGCTCACCGGCCGCCCGGCCGCCGCGGCGCCGGCCCGGGGCATGGGAAAGCGGGACGGCGCACCCGTCCCCCTCGACCCCGCCTTCGCGGCCTTCGCGGCCTCGGCGGGCCCCTACGCCACCGCCGCGATGAGCCCGGCCCGCGAGGGCGAGACGGTCCGCATCCGCGCCGTGGCCCCGGACGCCGCCCATTTCCAGGCCCGCGACGAGTGGCGCTTCCGCCCCGACGGCAGCCTCGAGACCCGCGACCTCTACGCCGAGCGGGCGCTCGGGGCGCGGCTGACCGGCAGCATGCTGGCCCTGCACGAGGGCCGGTTCTTCGGCCCGGTCGGCCGGATCGCCTTCATGCTGGCGTCGCTCGCCATGCCGCTCTTCGGGGTGACGGGCCTCCTGCTCTATCTCGGCCGCCGCCGCAGCCGGCGGCGCCACGCGATCGCGTCGGCCCAGGCTGCCTGACGCCGCCTGAAGCGTGCCCGACGCCGCCCGAGGCCCCCGCCCGCATTCGCGCGAGTTGCCTTTCGGTCCCCTCAGGCAGTAAGCGCACGGGCAGCAGGGCCGCCCGACCGGCGAGAGGATGCCGCATGATCCGCAACGACGTCTCCATCACGCCCGAGCTCGTGCGCCAGCACGGCCTGACCGAGGACGAGTACCAGCGCTTCGTCGGGCTGATCGGGCGCGAGCCGACCATCACCGAGCTCGGCATCGTCTCGGCGATGTGGAACGAGCACTGCTCGTACAAGTCCTCCCGCCTCCACCTGAAGACGCTGCCGACCAAGGCGCCGTGGGTGATCCAGGGCCCGGGCGAGAATGCCGGCGTCATCGACATCGGCGACGGGCTTGCCTGCGTGTTCAAGATGGAGAGCCACAACCACCCGAGCTTCATCGAGCCCTACCAGGGCGCGGGCACCGGGGTCGGCGGCATCCTGCGCGACGTCTTCACCATGGGCGCGAGGCCGATCGCGGCCTTGAACGCGCTGCGCTTCGGCTCGCCGGACCATCCGCGCACGCCCCACCTCGTGTCGGGCGTGGTCGCGGGCATCGGCGGCTACGGCAATTCCTTCGGCGTGCCGACGGTCGGCGGCGCGGTCGGCTTCCACACCCGCTACGATGGCAACATCCTGGTCAACGCCATGGCGGTCGGCCTCGCGAAGACCGACGCGATCTTCTACGCCGCCGCCACGGGGGTGGGTAACCCGATCGTCTATCTCGGCTCGAAGACCGGCCGCGACGGCATCCACGGCGCCACCATGGCGTCGGCCGCCTTCGACGCCTCGTCCGAGGAGAAGCGCCCGACCGTGCAGGTCGGCGATCCCTTCGCGGAAAAGCTCCTGCTCGAGGCCTGCCTGGAGCTGATGCAGTCCGGCGCCGTCATCGCGATCCAGGACATGGGCGCGGCCGGGCTCACCTGCTCGGCGGTCGAGATGGGCGCCAAGGGCAATCTTGGGGTGGAGCTGAACCTCGACGCGGTGCCGACCCGCGAGCCCGGCATGACCGCCTACGAGATGATGCTCTCGGAGAGCCAGGAGCGGATGCTCATGGTGCTCAAGCCCGGCATGGAGGAGGAGGCGCAAGCCATCTTCGTGAAGTGGGGCCTCGACTTCGCGATCATCGGCCACACCACCGACACGCTCCGCTTCGTCATCAAGCACGGGGCTGAGACGGTCGCCGACCTGCCGATCAAGGAGCTCGGCGACGAGGCGCCGCTCTACGACCGGCCGCACCGCCAGAACGCCTACCAGCCCGAGATCAAGCCCGAGGACGTGGCGGCGCCGGTGCGCAACGTCGATGCGCTGATGAGGCTCGTCGGCTCGCCGGACCTGTGCTCGAAGCGCTGGGTCTACGAGCAGTACGACCACTACATCCTCGGCAACACCGTGCAGAAGCCCGGCGGCGACGCCGCGGTGGTGCGGGTCGAGGACGGGCCGAAGGGCCTGGCGATCACCACCGACGTGACCCCGCGCTACTGCGAGGCCGACCCGGTCGAGGGCGGCAAGCAGGCCGTGGCGGAAGCCTGGCGCAACATCACGGCGGTGGGCGGTCGCCCGCTCGCGATCACCGACAACCTCAACTTCGGCAACCCGGAGAAGCCGGAGGTGATGGGCCAGTTCGTCGGCTGCATCCAGGGCATCGGCGAGGCCTGCCGCGCCCTCGACTTCCCGGTCGTGTCCGGCAACGTCTCGCTCTACAACGAGACCGAGGGCGTCGGCATCCTGCCGACCCCGACGATCGGCGGCGTCGGCGTGGTCGACGACGTGAACCGGATCGCCACGGTCGCGTTCAAGCGCGACGGCGACGCCCTGGTGCTGATCGGCGCGACGAAGGGCTGGCTCGGCCAGTCGGCCTATCTCGCCACGATCTGCGGCCGCGAGGAGGGGGCGCCGCCCCCGGTCGACCTCGCCGCCGAGAAGCGCAACGGCGACTTCGTGCGCGGCCTCATCACCTCGGGGATCGTCGACACCGTCCACGACCTCTCCGACGGTGGCCTCGCGGTCGCGGTGGCCGAGATGGCGCTCGCCGGCAATATCGGCGCGGTGCTGCCCGAGTGCCCGCTGCCGGTGGCCTGCCACGCCTACCTGTTCGGCGAGGACCAGGGCCGCTACCTCCTGGCGGTGGAGCCCGACGCGGTGGCCGACCTGCTCTACAGCGCCAGCGCGCAAGGCATCGACGCGGCGGTGATCGGCGTCACCGGCGCCGATTCGCTGACCCTGCCGGGCGACGAGATCGTCGCCCTCGACACCCTGCGCACGGCGCATGAGGGCTGGCTGCCGAGCTACATGGCGGGTCCGGCGGCGGACGCGGCTTGACGATGCCTCGGGCGCTTTGATCGTTTGATCCCACCCACCACCTCATCCTGAGGTGTCAGTTCATCGCAGATGGACCGACCTCGAAGGAGAGCTCCAGACGCCTCGGCGCTCCCTGGAGCCCTCCTTCGAGGCTCCCTTTCGGTCGCACCTCAGGGTGTGGTTGCGGGTGGGAGCCAACGGGCTCATACGATTTCCGGCTGATCGCGTCGCGATGCGGAAATCAGCTTCGCTCAAGCGCCGCGCGGGCTGGTCATACGAGATCCGGAAGTAATCTTCCGGATCTCGTATCACTTGTCTTGGATATCCTCGAAGCAACCCGATTCCGAGTAGGAGACGACCCCGATGCCGATGGATGCCCGCGAGATCGAGGCGATGATCAAGGAGGCCCTGCCCGACGCCACGGTCGAGATCCGCGACCTCGCCGGGGACGGCGACCACTACGCCGCCACCGTCGTGTCGGCGGCGTTCAAGGGCAAGTCGCGGGTGCAGCAGCACCAGATGGTCTACGGCGCGCTCCAGGGGCGCATGGGCGGGGTGCTGCACGCCCTTGCCCTGACCACGGGCGTGCCGCAGGATTGACGCCTTCAGGACCGACGCCCTCGGAGGGCCGCCGCATGGACGAGATCCGCACGGATCAGCCGAGCCTCTACGACGAGGACGTCGTCGCCTGGGCGGAGCAGCAAGCGGCGGCCTTGCGCGCCCTCGGGGCGCGGCCGGACCTCTCGAACACCCTCGACTGGGACAACATCATCGAGGAGGTCGAGTCGGCGGGACGGTCGGAGGTCAGCACCGTCGAGAGCGCTCTACGCCTCGTGCTCGTGCATCTGATCAAGCACATCTCGGCGCCGCACCTGCCGCCGTCATACCATTGGCGCTCGGAAATCGTGGCGTTTCAGATCACCGGGCGATCGAGCTACCGTGCCTCGATGCGGCGGAAGATCGATCTCGACAAGGTCTGGCGCGATGCAGTCGTCCAGGCGGAGGCGAACCTTGCCGCCTACAACGACGCGCCGGTGGCGGGTCTGCCCGAGACCTCGCCCTTCACGTTGGACGAACTCGTCGCCGGGGACTTCGACGTCGATCGCAGCCTGATCCAGCTCGCCGCATCGCTCGATTCCACGCGGCCGGCGCGGCGTCGGCGCTGAGACCACGACCGGAGCGCCCACCTTGGACATTCCGGCCGTCCATCCTTACATGACATCCGGAACGAGGACCGTAGCCATGACCGACGTCAACAGCCGCATCGAGACCGAGATCAAGTCCGAGGACGTGGTCGTGTTCATGAAGGGCACGCCGCAATTCCCGATGTGCGGCTTCTCGGGCCAGGTGGCCCAGATCCTCAACTACCTCGGCGTGCCGTTCAAGGGCGTGAACGTGCTCGAGGACATGGAGATCCGCGAGGGCATCAAGGCGTTCTCGCAGTGGCCGACCATCCCGCAGGTCTACGTCAAGGGCGAGTTCGTCGGCGGCTGCGACATCACCCGCGAGATGTTCCAGTCCGGCGAGCTGCAGCAGATGCTCTCCGAGAAGGGCATCGCCACCAACACCGCCGCGGCCTGAGCCGGAAGGCTCGCCGGACGGACGACGAAGGGCGCGCGAGCGCCCTTTTTCGTGGGCGGTGCGGCGAAACCCGACCACCCTCGATGCGTCTATTCCGCAAGTGACGGCGCGCGGGACGGCGACATGCGGGACGTGATCATCGTGGGCGGCGGGCCGGCGGGCCTGTCGGCGGCGCTCATCCTGGGGCGCTGCCGGCGCCGGGTGCTGCTGATCGATGCGGGCCACCCGCGCAACGCGGTGACGCCGCACATGCACGGCTTCCTCGGGCGCGACGGCCGCCCGCCCGGCGCCTTGCGCGACGAGGGAATGCGGGAACTCGCCGCCTACGACACGGTCGAGATCTGGGACGGGCGCGTCGTCGACGCGGTGCGGGCGCCGGACGGGTTCCGCGTGGTGATGGACGACCAGCGCCGGGCCGATGCCCGCCGGATGATCCTCGCCACCGGCCTGCGCACCGACCTGCCGGCCGTCGAGGGCTTCTCGGAGTTCTGGGGCCACGGCGTCCACCACTGCCCCTATTGCGACGGCTACGAGAACCGCGACCGGCCGCTCGCGGTCTACGGCCCGGGCGAGGCCGGCAAGGGATTGGCCCTCGAACTCACCGCCTGGAGCCGCGACCTGACGCTCTGCACCGACGGGCCCTGCGACCTCGACCCGGCGGAGCGGGACCGCCTCGCCCACCAGGGCATCCGGATCGAGGAGCGCCCCGTCGCCCGGCTCGAGGGCGAGGACGGGCGCTTCGCGCGCCTCCGCCTGCGCGACGGCGAGGCGCTGGAATACGGCGCGCTGTTCTTCACCACTGGGCCCTGCATCCCCTCCCACCTCGTCGAGCGGCTCGGCTGCGACCTGTCGCGCAAGGGCACGGTGCCGACCGGCGACTACGAGGAGACGAACGTGCCGGGGCTCTACGTGGCGGGCGACGCCTCGCGCCGGGTCCAGCTCGCCATCGTGGCGGCGGCCGAGGGCGCGATGGCGGCCTTCGCCATCAACACGGAACTCCTGCGCGAGGATACCCGCTGATTCGCCCGCCCGATTCGCGACAGCATAGCAAAGGATACTATTCCGCCGATTCCCGCCGCGCCGCCTCCCGCCAATAACGCGGCAGCATCAGAGACTTGGCTCGCAGGACGGCGCCCCCGGAGCGGCCGGATGAGCCAACAATCGTCCTGTCAAGACTTTATCGCACGGCGAAGGTTTGTTAGCGTTTATTGGACGATCACGGGAGGGGCGCCCATGATAGCGCTGGCGCAGGCATGGCGGGCCGGGCTCACCCGGCGCACGCAGCGCACGATCGTGGCCCGCGAGGCCACGACGATCCGCAGCGAGCCCGAGCCGCCCGAGCACCACGAGCTCACCGCGCGCGAGCTGATCCGCATGGCGCAATCCGCCCGCGCCGCCACCGAGGCGCGGGGCTGAAGCCGCCCTCCACGCGTCGCCGAGGGCGCCTCACGCAGGCCGCCCGCCGGCGGAACCATCCGCTCGGAGCGAGGTTGGATAGCATCGCCGCGCAGGGCCACGACCCCGCGCCCGGTTTTGGCGCATCACCGCCCGGTTTACTGCATTGCACGCGATGTCGTCGTGCGGCGCACAATATCCGGCGTGCGGCGTCGCACATCGACCGGGCCGCTGCGACGCTAGAACCTCCGGCACAGTCGCGCGAGCGGGCCTCCGTCTTTCGGTGGTGGCCTGAAACTTTTTCTTGCGCGGTGACGCGCGGTGCGGAACTGTACGAGTTCTTCGCCGTTACTGTTCCTCAAGCGTGAGTATTGCGTACCCCCCACCAGCCACGGGCCGCGCGCCCGGGGGACAATCATGCCCGATTTCGAGTCACGGAACCTCGACGACGCCGAGAGCCTCGCCCGCCTCGCCGAGCTTCTTCATCCCACCAAGGTCGCCCGGACCGAGGCCAAGGCCCGCGGCCGCCGGCGCGCGGCGGCCGGCTTCCTGCCGGCGCAAGTGCCCACCGCCACCGGCCCGGCGGCACAGGCGCTCCAGCCCGCCTGAGCGCGCGGCCGAGGACGCCTCTCACATCGCCGCTACCAAGCCTGCGGGGTGATCAGCCCCTTGCTGGTGACCACGACCCAGGACCGTCCGCGCCGCTCGATCGCCTCGACCCGGCCCGCCCCCGGCAGCGTGTCGCCCGGGCCGATCTCGACGAGGCGGCGTTTGCGGTTCTCGATCATCGCCATCCCGTCATAGACGTCGCGCAGCACCCATCCCTCGATGGTGGCGGACTTCGCCTTGTCGGCGGGCTTGTCGGGCAGGCTGCCGGTCAGGGCCGGCTCCGCCGCCGCGACCGGCTTGTGGACCGCCACCGGGGCGACCGCCGAGGGAGCGGCGGCCACCGGAGCGGCGAGCACCGGGGCGGTGGCCGGCACGGCCGCGACCGGCGCGGGCGCCGGACGCTTGTCGAGCTTGTCGGTGAGCGCCGCCAGGCGGGCGGCCTGCTCGCGGTCGGCGTGCTCCTGGCGCTCGGCCATGGCGGCGAGGCGCTCGGCGACGGCCGCGACCTTGGCGGCGAGGTCGGCCTCCTGGCGGTGCAGCCGCTCCAGCCGCTCGGAGACCTGGCCCAGGCGGGCGCCCGTCTCGGTGCGGCCCTTGTCGGCGGCATCCTGGGCCTGGATCGTGCGGTCGCGCAGGAGCGACAGGTCGGTGGCGAGGCGGGTCGCCTCGCCGGTCCCGGCCTCGACGCGGCCCGAGAGCCGCGACCACTCGGCCTGCGGGATGCCGGCCCCGCCGCCCTGGACGGCGTTCATCACGGCCACCGTGGCCCCGCCGGCGAGCGCCCCGACGCAGGCGGCGCAGAGGAGACCGGCCGCGGTCGTCGTCTTCAGCTTCGGCCATCCCCGTCCGGACAGGGCCGCGAGACCACGCTTCGTCGGGGCTGCCGCGCCGTCCGGGGCCGGCGCGCCGGCGACGTCGTTCTGATCCACCATGACCCGAGCTTCCCAGAAATCCAGGAAGGTTTGGGTAACCATGTTTGGTTAACCGGTGGTTATCGGGCGGCCCGGGCCCGATGGCCCGGGCCGCCTCGCCTCACGCCAGCGCCGGCAGCACCCGCTCGATCTCGGCCCGGTGCGGCTCGAGGAAGGCCGGCAGCTTCAGGTCGGCGCCCAGGGCCTCCGCCGGCTCGTCGGCGGCGAAGCCCGGATCGTCGGTCGCGATCTCGAACAGCACGCCGCCCGGCTCCCGGAAGTAGACCGAGCGGAAGTAGTTGCGGTCGCGCTGCTCGGTCACCTGGAGCCCGAGCGCCCCGGCCCTCTCGGCCATCGCCGCCTGGCCTGCGTCGTCGTCGGCCCGGAAGGCGATGTGGTGGACCGAGCCGCCCCCGGAGCGGCCGGGCAGGAAGTCGCCGACCTCCCGGAGCGTGACGGAAGCCCCGAGCCCGGCCGTACCCCGGTAGCGGGTGAGCGCGCCCTCCCGCCCGGCCTCCTCGAACCCGAACACCTCCGTCAGCACCCGGGCCGTGGGGGCGGCCTGGCGCAGCATCAGCGTCACGCCGTGGAAGCCCCGGACCGCGTGCTCGGCCGGCACCTCCGACCCGGCCCAGGCCGGCTCGCCGTCCGCCCCCGCGACGCCGACGAGGGCGAGGCGCATTCCGTCGGGATCGCGGAACGGCAGCACCGTCTCGCCGAAGACCTTGGCGGGCGCCTCGAAGGCGATGCCCGCCGCGACGAGGCGATGCGTCCAGTAGCCGATCGAGCCTTCGGGGACCCGGAACGCCGTCTCCTCCGTCTGCCCGACCCCGACCCGGCCGGGGGCGACGTGCTCCCAGGGGAAGAAGGTCAGGATGGTGCCGGGGGCGCCGTCCGCGTCGCCGTAATAGAGGTGGTAGGTGCCGGGATCGTCGAAGTTGACGGTCTTCTTCACCAGCCGCAGCCCGAGGACGCGGGTATAAAAGTCGAGGTTGCGGCGCGCCGGGCCCGAGATGGCGGTGACGTGGTGCAGGCCGGCGGAGGTGGTGCTGGTGGTCGTCATGGCGAGGGACTCCCGTCTGGCGGACCGGCGGGGAAGCCGTCGGGTTCGCTTTGCGATGACGGCAATCTAGGGATTGCCCTCGCGGCCAGAAATAGAAACAATCGAAACCCATCGTTTCCGGACGCGACCATGCCGCTGCCCGATTTCGAAGCCTGGGCGATCTTCGCCCGGGTGGCGCAGACCGCCTCGTTCTCCCGCGCCGCGGCCGAGCTCGGCCTGTCGAAGGCCACGGTCTCGAAGGCGGTGAGCCGGCTCGAGCGGCGCCTCGGCGCAGGCCTGCTGCACCGCACCTCGCGCCGCCTCGCGCTCACCGAGGCCGGGCGCCTCGCCCTCGACGGCGCCGCCCGCATCCTGGCGGCGGGCGAGGCGGCGGAGGCCGAGGCCCTGGCGCAATCGGCCTCGCCGCGGGGCCTCGTCCGCCTCGCCGCCCCGATGTCGTTCGGCCTCGCCCACGTGGCGCCGCTCCTGCCCGACTTCCTCGCCGCGCACCCCGAGGTCGCGGTCGACCTGCACCTGAGCGACGCGCTCATCGACCTCGTCGGCGGCGGCTTCGACCTCGGCCTGCGCATCGCGGCCCTGGCCGATTCGAGCCTGCGCCTGCGCCGCCTCTGCGCGGTCGGCCGCTCGCTGGTGGCCGCTCCCGCCTACCTCGCCCGGGCCGGGCGGCCGGAGCATCCGCGCGACCTCCAGGACCATGCCTGCCTCGGCTACGCCTACCTGCCGAACCCGGAGCGCTGGCACTTCCACGACGCGACCGGCGCGGAGGTCACCGTGACGCCGACCGGGCGCCTCCGGGCGAACAACGCCGACGCGCTGACGCCGGCGCTCCTGGCGGGCCTCGGCCTCGCGGTGCAGCCGGACTTCCTGACCTGGGACGACCTGCGCGCCGGGCGGCTCGAGCGGGTCATGCCGCGCTGGTCGCCGCCGCCGGTCGGGCTCAACCTGCTGATGCCGCCGGGCGCCGCCCGGCCGGCCCGGGTCACCGCCCTGGTGGCGTTCCTGGAGCGGCGGCTCGCGGCGGCGCCATGGGCAAGGGAAGAATTTGGGGCAAGGGAGGAATTTGGGGCAAGCGAGGCCTTCGGGGCGAGCGAGGCGCCTGCGGCCGACGACGCGCGGCCGGGTTACAGAATCGCGAGCCCGTAACAATGCGGCTTTACAATGCCGCCGGAATCGCCGAGGGGGCGCATACGACCTTCGTCGTAGACGGCAGGCGGGTGCATTGTGCACCGCCGCACCCTCGTGTGTTAGACTAGGTCTTTGATATCACCGCAGTTTTTTGCATCCGAACCGGTTCCCACGACGGCCGAAAGGTGCTCTAAGCTCGGACCGGGACCCGGGAGGAAGCGTACGATGAAGTTCCGCGTCGAGGTCGATTGCACCCCGGTCGAGGCCCGCCAGTTCGTCGGGCTTCCCAACGTCGAGCCGATGCAGGCGGCAGTGATGGCCGAGGTCGAGCGGCGCATGCTGGCCGAGATGGACCGGTTCTCGCCCGACGCGATCATGCGCAGCTGGTTCACGGTATTTCCCCAGAACGCCGACCAGATGCAGAACCTCTTCCTCAAGATGTTCCAGCAGGGGTTCGGCGGTTCGACGACGCCGTCGACGAAATCCGACTCGTGATGTCGGCGGCCCGCGGCAGCCGTTCCGGGTTCCCGCACTGCATCGATGCCTGCGATGCGGACGACCGGAACGCCCGTCCCCGTTCCGGGCGCTAAACCCTTGCAATCCTTGACGAGCTGCGGAAGCATAGCGGTGGCACGAACGATGCTGACGCCTGCGGCAGCTCGGCCCACCAATCGAGTATGACCCTAGGGAGGACAACGTGGAACGCAGTCGCGATCTCGACCCGGTCGAGACCCAGGAGTGGCTCGACTCGCTCGACGGCGTGCTGGAGGTCGAGGGCCCGGAGCGGGCGCACTTCCTCATCGAGCAGGTCATCGAGGGCGCCCGCAAGAAGGGCGCGCCCGTCCCGTACTCGGCCAACACCGCGTACCTGAACACGATTCCGGTCGACAAGCAGGACCCGCATCCGGGCGACCGGGTGATCGAGCACCGCATCCGCTCGGCGATCCGCTGGAACGCGATCGCGATCATCCTGCGCAACAACAAGGACTCGTCGGAACTCGGCGGCCACATCGCCAGCTTCCAGTCCGCCGCGACCCTGTACGACACCGGCTTCATGCATTTCTGGCACGGCGCCGAGGGGGAGCGCGGCGGCGACCTGATCTACGTCCAGGGCCATTCCTCGCCGGGCATCTACGCCCGCGCCTACCTGGAGGGGCGCCTGACCGAGGAGCAGATGCTCAGCTTCCGCCAGGAAGTCGGCGGCAAGGGCCTCTCCTCCTATCCGCATCCCTGGCTGATGCCGGATTTCTGGCAGTTCCCGACCGTCTCGATGGGCCTCGGCCCCCTGATGGCGATCTATCAGGCGCGCTACCTGCGCTACCTGCACCATCGCGGGCTCGCGCAGACCGACGGCCGCAAGGTCTGGGCCTTCATGGGCGACGGCGAGATGGACGAGCCGGAATCGCTCGGCGCGATCTCGCTCGCGTCGCGCGAGAAGCTCGACAACCTGGTCTTCGTCATCAACTGCAACCTGCAGCGCCTCGACGGCCCGGTGCGCGGCAACGGCAAGATCGTCCAGGAGCTCGAGGCCAACTTCCGCGGCGCCGGCTGGAACGTCATCAAGGTGCTGTGGGGCTCGGGCTGGGACCAGCTGCTCGCCCGCGACACCACCGGCATGCTGGCGCGCCTGATGGAGGAGTGCGTCGACGGCGAGTACCAGGACTTCAAGTCGAAGAACGGCGCCTACATCCGCGAGCACTTCTTCGGCAAGTACCCGGAGACCGCCGCCCTGGTGAAGGACTGGAGCGACGACGACATCTGGCGGCTCACCCGCGGCGGCCACGACCCGAGCAAGGTGTTCGCGGCCTACTCGGCGGCGGTGAAGCACAAGGGCCAGCCGACCCTCATCCTCGCCAAGACCGTCAAGGGCTACGGCATGGGCGAGGCCGGTGAGGCGCAGAACATCACCCATCAGCAGAAGAAGATGGGCGAGGCGGTGCTCAAGCAGTTCCGCGACCGCTTCCAGATCGACCTCAACGACGACCAGATCGCCGAGATCCCGTTCATCCGCTTCCCCGAGGGGTCGCCGGAGCACGAGTATCTCATGGCCCGCCGCAAGGCGCTCGGCGGCCCGCTGCCGGCGCGCCGGCAGACGTCGCAGGCGCTGCAGATCCCGCCGCTCGACGCCTTCTCGGCCCAGCTGAAGGAGACCGCGGGCCGCGAGATCTCCACCACCATGGCGTTCGTGCGGGTGCTCAACACCCTGCTGCGCGACAAGAACATCGGCAACCGCATCGTGCCGATCGTGCCCGACGAGAGCCGGACCTTCGGCATGGAGGGCATGTTCCGCCAGTTCGGCATCTTCAGCCAGGTCGGCCAGCTCTACCGGCCGGAAGACGCCAACCAGCTGATGTACTACCGCGAGGACGAGAAGGGCCAGATGCTCCAGGAGGGCATCAACGAGGCCGGCGCGATGTCGTCCTGGATCGCGGCCGCGACCTCGTACTCGCATTCCGACGCGCCGACGATCCCGTTCTACATCTACTACTCGATGTTCGGGTTCCAGCGCATCGGCGACCTCGCCTGGGCCGCCGGCGACATGCGCGCCCGCGGCTTCATGATCGGCGGCACCGCCGGCCGCACGACCCTCAACGGCGAGGGCCTGCAGCACGAGGACGGCCACAGCCACCTGATCTCGGCCACCATCCCGAACTGCGTCTCCTACGACCCGACCTTCTCCTACGAGGTGGCGGTGATCGTGCAGGACGGCCTGCGCCGGATGTATGCCGAGCAGGAGGACGTGTTCTACTACATCACGGTGATGAACGAGAACTACGAGCATCCCGGCATGCCCGACGGGGCCGAGGCCGGGATCCTCAAGGGGATGTACCTGTTCCGCGAGGGCAAGGCGGGCGCGGCGAACCGGGTTCAGCTGATGGGCTCGGGTACGATCCTGCGCGAGGTGATCGCCGGGGCCGAGTTGCTGGAGCAGGATTTCGGCATTGCCGCCGATATCTGGTCCTGCCCAAGCTTCACCGAACTGCGCCGCGAGGCGATGGCGGCGGAGCGCTGGAACATGCTCCACCCGACCGAGACGCAGAAGAAGAGCTACGTCGAGACCTGCCTCGAAGGGCGCAAGGGCCCGGTCATCGCGGCGACCGACTACATGCGGCTCTTCGCCGACCAGATCCGTCCCTACGTGCCGGGCCGCTACAAGGTGCTCGGCACCGACGGCTTCGGCCGCTCGGATTACCGGGTGCGCCTGCGCGAGTTCTTCGAGGTCAACCGCTACTGGGTCGTCGTCGCGGCGCTCAAGAGCCTGGCCGAGGAGGGCGCCGTGCCGGCCGCCAAGGTCGCCGAGGCGATCGCCAAGTACGGGCTGAACCCGGAGAAGCCGGCCCCCTGGACGGTGTGAGTCTCAAGGCACGCGAGGTCTCGTCTCCCGGATGCCCCAGGGTGTCCGGGGAAAGGACAAGGCGCGGGTCCCCCCTCTCCCGTTTGGGAGAGGGGCCGGGGGTGAGGGTGACACGCTTCAGTGTGAGACACTGAGCGTGGTGCTGGTAGCAGAACGGTTCGGTATTCTGCGGAACCGTAGCACCCTCACCCCTACCCCTCTCCCACACGGGAGAGGGGGTCCCGCGCTTGATCCTCGAAGGGACTTTGCCCGGACGACCCTGCGGATGCCAGGGAGCAGCCGGCCTCGCGCGCCGAGAATTCCACCTGCGTAAAGCAGCTTAAGCAAATCAATTGGGAGAGTGCGCAGTGTCGATCGAGGTCAAGATCCCGGATATCGGCGATTTCAAGGACATCCCGATCATCGAGATCCTGGTGAAGGAGGGCGACACCATCGGGGCCGAGGACCCGATCGTCTCGCTCGAATCCGACAAGGCGACGATGGAGGTGCCCTCCCCGTCGGCCGGCGTGATCGAGAAGATCCTGGTCAAGGTCGGCGACAAGGTGAGCGAGGGCAGCGCGGTCCTGCTGCTGAAGGGCGAGGGCGAGGAGAAGGCCCCGGCGGCGGCCGCCGCCGCGACCCCGGGTGCCGGTGCGGCGCCCTCCGCCGACACCGCCGCGCTGATGCCGCAGCAGGAGCCGGATCCGGCCAAGCCCGCCGCCCCGCCGGTCGCCGCTCCGGCCTCGTCGGCGCCGGACTTCTCGAACGTCCATGCCAGCCCCGCGGTGCGGCGCCTCGCCCGCGAGCTCGGCGTCGATCTCAACGGCATCAAGGGCACCGGCGAGAAGGGCCGGATCACCAAGGAGGACGTGAAGGGCACGCTCGTGCGCTCCGCCGCCCCCGCGCCCGCCGCCGGCACGGCGGTGGCCACCGGCAGCATGGGCATCCCGGAGATCCCGGCGGTCGACTTCTCGAAGTTCGGCCCGACCGAGGTCAAGCCGCTGCCGCGGATCAAGAAGATCTCCGGCCCGCACCTGCACCGCGCCTGGCTCAACGTGCCGCTCGTCACCCATTCGGACGAGTCGGACATCACCGAGACCGACGCCTACCGCAAGGAACTCGACACCGCCGGCAAGGACAAGGGCTACCGCGTCACCCTGCTGTCGTTCCTGATCAAGGCCGCGGTCTCGGCGCTTCGCCAGCACCCGGAGTTCAACGCGTCGCTGAACCCCGAGAAGGACGCGATGATCCTGAAAAAATACTACAACATCGGCGTCGCCGTCGACACGCCGGACGGCCTCGTCGTCCCGGTGGTCAAGGATGCCGACCGCAAGGGCATCGTCGAGATCAGCCAGGAGCTGGGTTCGCTGTCGAAGAAGGCCCGCGACGGCAAGCTCGGCAGCGGCGACATGCAGGGCGCCACCTTCACGATCTCGTCGCTCGGCGGCATCGGCGGCACCGGCTTCACGCCGCTCGTCAACGCCCCCGAGGTCGCGATCCTGGGCGTCGTGCGCTCCAAGATGGCGCCGGTCTGGAACGGCACCGAGTTCAAGCCGCGCCTGATGCTGCCGCTCTCGGTCTCCTACGACCACCGCGTGATCGACGGCGCGCTGGCCGCGCGCTTCACCCGCCACCTCGCCCACGTCCTCGAGGACGTCCGGCGCCTCGTCGTCTGACGAACCACACAGCGAGGTGATCCGATGAGCAACGAAGTCCGTCTGCCGGACATCGGCGACTTCAAGAACGTCCCGGTGATCGAGGTGCTGGTCAAGGCCGGCGACACGATCGCGGTCGACGACACCATCGTCGTCCTGGAATCCGACAAGGCGACCATGGACGTCCCCTCCTCCGTGGCCGGCACGGTCGCGGAGGTGAAGATCAAGCCCGGCGACACGGTCACGCAGGGCGATCTTCTCCTGGTGCTCGAGGGCGCGGCGGCCGGAAGCGGCCAAGCGAAGCCCGAGGTCGCCGAGAAGGCGGCCCCGGCCTCCGCTCCGGCGGCCGGCGGCTCGCCGCTGGCAGCGGGCGCGGGCCAGGCGGGCTACGGCTCGCCCGCCACCGCCGGCGGGCAGGGGGCCTCCGCCGCCCCCGCTCCCAAGGGCGCGGCCCCGGTCTCCGGCGAGGAGATGCGGGCCGAGGTGCTGGTGCTCGGCGCCGGCCCGGGTGGCTACACGGCGGCGTTCCGCGCCGCCGACCTCGGCAAGAAGGTGATTCTGGTCGAGCGCTGGCCGAGCCTCGGCGGGGTCTGCCTCAACGTCGGCTGCATCCCCTCGAAGGCGCTCCTCCACGCCGCCAAGGTGATCGACGAGAGCCAGGCGATGGCCTCGCACGGCATCAGCTTCGCCGCACCCCAGATCGACATCGACCAGTTGCGGAGCTGGAAGGAGGGCGTGGTCAAGCGCCTGACCGGCGGCCTCGGGGGGCTCGCCAAGCAGCGCAAGGTGACGGTGGTCACCGGCACCGCCCGCTTCGTCAGCCCGCACCAGATCGAGGTCGAGCACGAGGGCAAGAAGACGATCATCGGCTTCGACAACGCCGTCATCGCGGCCGGCTCCGAGCCGATCAAGATGCCGTTCATCCCGCACGACGACCCGCGCGTCATCGACTCGACCGGGGCGCTCGAGCTCGACGGGGTGCCGAAGCGCCTGCTGGTCATCGGCGGCGGCATCATCGGCCTCGAGATGGCGACGGTCTACCACGCGCTCGGGTCCAAGGTGACGATCGTCGAGCTGATGGACCAGATCATCCCGGGTGCCGACAAGGACATCGTCACGCCGCTCTTCAAGCGGATCTCGAAGCAGTACGAGGCGATCCACCTCAAGGCCAAGGTCACGGCCGTCGAGGCGCTGCCGGAAGGTCTCAAGGTGACGTTCGAGGGCGGCTCGGCTCCCGCCACCGACACCTTCGACAAGATCCTGGTCTCGGTCGGCCGCCGTCCCAACGGCAAGCTGATCAACGCCGAAGCGGCCGGCGTCGCGGTGGACGAGCGGGGCTTCATCCCGGTCGACAAGCAGATGCGCACCACCGCAGGCCACATCTTCGCCATCGGCGACGTGGTCGGCCAGCCGATGCTCGCCCACAAGGCGGTGCACGAGGGCAAGGTCGCGGCGGAAGCGGCTGCGGGCAAGAACTCGTTCTTCGACGCCAAGGTGATCCCGTCGGTGGCCTACACCGATCCGGAGGTGGCCTGGGTCGGCCTCTCGGAGACCGAGGCCAAGGCCAAGGGCATCAAGGTCGGCAAGGGCGTGTTCCCCTGGGCGGCGAGCGGCCGCTCGCTGTCGCTCGGGCGCGACGAGGGCCTGACCAAGGTGCTGTTCGACGAGGAATCGAACCGCATCGTCGGCTGCGGCATCGTCGGCCCGTCCGCCGGCGACCTGATCGCGGAGGCCGCGCTCGCCATCGAGATGGGGGCGGATGCCGAGGATATCGGGCTCACCATCCACCCGCACCCGACCCTGTCGGAGACGGTCGGCATGGCGGCCGAGGCGTTCGAGGGCACCATCACCGACCTCTACATGCCGAAGAAGAAGGCGCATTGAGGCGGCGGGCGGGACGGCTTCGCCCCGCCCCGCTTCCAGGTTTTCAAGCCGAGGGTGCGCATCCCCCTCTCCCCGCGGGCGGGGAGAGGGCTGTTGACCCCTTGTCGGGTCAACAGCGAGGCGGCAGCCGAAGGTGAGGGGGTCTCTCCGGATGGGTCTCTTCCGGAAACACCCCCTCACCCTCGCGGCGAACCTGCGGTTCACCACTCACTTCATCGACGACAAGGTCGATGAAGTCCTCTCCCCGCCCGCAGGGAGAGGAGAAACCCGCGCTTCGTTCGATATCGTCTGCGTCACGCCGGCCTGTTCGACAGACACGTCGTTCGCATTCTCCCGCCACTCCCAGCGGGATCAGACCCCAACCTTGAGCGTTGCCATCCCGATCGGCGCCCACGAATGGCGCCGGCCGGGACACGGCTCCGTGCGCCCTGCGCACCCCGCCATCCCATATACGAAGGAGGACACCCCATGGACGAGCAACTCGAGAAGGCCGCCCTCGACTACCACCGCTTCCCGACGCCGGGGAAGATCGCGGTGCTGCCGACCAAGGACATGAGCACGCAGCGCGACCTCGCGCTCGCCTACTCGCCGGGCGTCGCCGCCGCCTGCCTCGCGATCGAGAAGGACCCGGCCCAGGCCGCGGAGCTCACCTCCCGCGGCAACCTCGTGGCGGTGATCTCGAACGGCACCGCGGTGCTCGGCCTCGGCAACATCGGCGCGCTCGCCGGCAAGCCGGTGATGGAGGGCAAGGGCTGCCTGTTCCGCAAGTTCGCCGGCATCGACGTGTTCGACATCGAGATCGACGAGACCGATCCGGACAAGCTCGTCGACATCATCGCGAGCCTGGAGCCGACCTTCGGGGGCATCAACCTCGAGGACATCAAGGCGCCGGAATGCTTCGAGATCGAGACCCGCCTGCGTGAGCGGATGAAGATCCCGGTCTTCCACGACGACCAGCACGGCACCGCGATCATCGCCGCCGCGGCGATCCTCAACGGCCTCGAAGTGGTCGGTAAGAAGATCGAGGACGTGCGCGTCGTCTGCTCGGGCGCGGGCGCCGCCGCCATCGCCTGCCTCAACCTCCTGGTCAGCCTCGGCCTCGACAAGGCGAAGGTGCTCGTCACCGACAGCCGCGGCGTGATCTACCAGGGCCGCAACAACCTCGACGCCCAGAAGGCGCAATACGCGCAAGTCACCGAGGCCCGGACGCTGGCCGACGCGGTGCCGGGCACCGACATCTTCCTCGGCCTCTCGGCCGCCGGCGCGCTGACCCCCGAGATGGTCAAGGGCATGGCCGACAAGCCCCTGATCCTGGCGCTCGCCAACCCCGAGCCGGAGATCCGGCCGGAAGCCGCCAAGGCCGTGCGCCCCGACGCGATCATCGCCACCGGCCGGTCGGACTACCCGAACCAAGTCAACAACGTCCTGTGCTTCCCGTTCATCTTCCGCGGCGCTCTCGATGTCGGCGCGACCATGATCAACGAGGAGATGAAGCTCGCGGCGGTGAAGGCCATCGCCGAGCTCGCCCGGGCCGAGCAGTCGGACGTCGTCACGGCGGCCTACGGCACGCAGGACATCGCCTTCGGGCCCGACTACCTGATCCCGCGCCCGTTCGACCCGCGGCTGATCACCAAGGTCGCCCCGGCCGTGGCGCTCGCCGCCACCGAGAGCGGCGTCGCGACGAAGCCGATGCTCGACGTCGAGGCCTATCGCCGCTCGCTCGAGCGCCTCGTCTACACCTCCGGGACGGTGATGCAGCCGGTCTTCGCGGCGGCGACCGAGGCCGCCCGCGCCCGCGTGGCCTATGCCGAGGGCGAGGACGACCGGGTGCTGCGTGCAGCCCAAGTGGTGGTCGACGAGGGCCTGGCCCGTCCGGTCCTGGTCGGCCGCCGCGAGGTCATCGCCGACAAGATGAAGGCGCTCGGGCTTCGCATCGAGGTCGGCCGCGACGTCGACGTGCAGGATCTCGACGACGAGGTGTTCCAGGCCGAGGCCGCGCAGGGCTACTACGCCAAGCGCAAGCGCAACGGCCTGTCGCGCGAGGTGGCGCTGGCGGAGGCGCGCCGCAACCCGACCCTCGTCGGCGCGATGCTGCTCGGGCTCGGCAAGGTCGACGGGCTCCTCTGCGGCGGCACCGGCTCCTATCACAGCCACCTGCGCCACGTGCGCGAGGTGATCGGGATGGCAGCCGGCGTGAAGGCGCTCACCGCCATGAGCCTGCTGCAGCTGCCGCGGCACACGCTGTTCATCTGCGACCCCTACATCCACCTCGATCCGGGGGCGGAGGAACTGGCCGACATGACGCTGCTCGCCGCCGCCGAGATGCGCCGCTTCGGCCAGACCCCGCGGGTGGCCCTCGTCTCGCATTCGAGCTTCGGCACCGCCCGCAACCCCTCGGCCGAGAAGATGCGCAAGGCGCTCTCGCTCATCACCGAGCGGGCGCCGGACCTCGAGGTCGAGGGCGAGATGCAGGCCGACGCGGCGCTGAGCCGGCCGCTGATGGAGCGGGTCTTCCCGGAATCGCGCCTCACCGGCGAGGCCAACCTCCTGGTGATGCCGAACCTGGATGCCGCCAACATCACCCTCAACGCGCTCAAGGTGGTGGCGGGCCAGGGCATCAGCGTCGGGCCGATCCTGCTCGGCGCGGCCGCCCCGGTCCACATCCTCACCCACACCACCACGGTGCGCGGCATCGTCAACATGACGGCGCTGACGGCGGTGGCGGCGGGGAAGTAGCGACCATCGGTCCGAGCTGTCCGGACCGCACACCATACCGGCACGAAGAAATCCAATGCTGTCTCCATAGCATTGGATTTCTTCGAGAAATATAATTTATAAAAAAATTTTTGTTTTGTTTGTAAATATTAATTACGGCTGATTGATAATGCGAAAACAACGATGGTCCATCATGCGGGAACTGCGGGCAATTATACCATCTTTGGAAAGGAGATTTTCTTCGAAAGGCGCCGGATGCGCCTCTACGATTCTTGACCCGCGGGCAGCAGCGACTACATCTTGTCCCAGGGAACAGGGAGAGAGCCGAAATGGCGATACCGAGTTTTTTGTCGCCACGTCCGTTGCACACCCCTCCGACAGCCAGCGCCGCATCGGCCTTGGGAGGCTCAGGACCGACATCGCCACAGGCCTCGAACATCAACATCACCGTTCAGGTCCAGGAGCAGAGCGACTGGTGCTGGGCGGCCGTCGCCGTCAGTGTCGAGAGCTTCTACGATCCGACATCACGGCGCAGCCAATGCGAGCTGGCCGGCGAAGCCCTGGGCCGGACCGATTGTTGTAGCGACGGCGCGTCGGATCCTCAAAAGTGCAACCGGCCATGGTACCTCGATCGGGCACTGACCATCACCGGCAACCTTCTGGATATGCGCTCCTCTGCGACGAGCTTCGCCGGGATCCAACGGAACGTTGCCAACGATACGCCGCTCTGCTGCCGCATCGGCTGGTACGGCGGCGGCGGTCATTTCGCCGTGGTCAAGGGTTGGCGGATCGGCAGCGGCGGTGATCAATACCTCAATATCGCCGATCCGTTCTACCTGGAGCAGGAGGTTGCCTTCAATGAGTTCCCATCCCTTTATCATGGCGGCGGGAACTGGACGCATTCATACCTGACGACACCGGCATCCCTCGGTGGAGCGACGGTAACGGTCTCCACCTCCCCCGACGATCCCGACACACTCGGAGCATGACGATGGCGATCCAGCTAATGAAGTCTCCGGATGAAGGGCGGCGCGTCGTCGGACGCGCGTTGGAGGATTTGTGGCCTGAGACCGGCGCGGCCTCCGCTCTGGGCGGCGCCCGTATGGACATGTCCGATCCTTTACCCTTATATCAACTCAGGCTCGACAAGATCACCGGCCCCCACAGCATCGACGAAGCGGAGCAAGTCGGGTGGCGGTACCTGATCGAGAAAGGCGGGAGCGCGGCATTCGCGGATGTGGGACAAACCGCGGGAGGAACTATGCGGTTCGCGAGCCTGTCGAGGAACGACAACGCGCGTCGTCTCCTGGCAGCCGCACATTTGGCTGAAACCGTTGCAATCCAAGCCGACGAAAAGTACGACATCAGGGTCTTGGACGTACCGGCGCTCCGTACATCAGCGGTGTGGCTCGCCGGCTCGCACGATCTCTTCATACCCTATATCGACAACAAGAGATTGCGCGGCCACCTGATTCAGGTCGAGGACGACTTCAGAGACCACTTGGTGGAGCAGGCCGAACGGGCAAGGGCGAGTTTCGACATCGGATCGTCATCATCGCCGCGACTGATGGGCGGCTGACACAGAGCCGTCGTCTCCTCGTCCAGCCGTCCGCGCGACGGTGAACAGCATCGACGCGCCGGAGATCGACGCAGCGCCTCCTCCGGCCGGATCACCCACTTCCGATCGCGTCGCGTTGCGGAAGTCGGCCCCGATCGAGCGCCGCATCGGCTCACGATACGACTCCCGGAAGTTTCCCTGCGGAAATCGTATCACACCTGATCGAAATCCACCGTCACCCGCCCGGAGGTCGGCCGGGCCTGGCAGGTGAGGACGAAGCCGGCCTCCACCTCCCACGGCTCCAACGAATAGTTCACCTCCATCGCCACGCTGCCGTCCACCACCTTGGCGCGGCAGGTGCAGCACATGCCGCCCCGGCAGGAATAGGGCAGGTCGAGGCCGGCGCGGATCGCGGCGTCGAGCACCGCCTCGCCCTCGGCCACCGGCACCTCGGTGGCGATACCGTCGGTGATGACCGTGGCGAGCGCCGCCGGCGCGGCCTTCGTCGAGACCGGGCGGGCGGCGCGGGTGCGGCCCGGCTCGGCCGGCGTGAAGCGCTCGACATGGACCCGCTCGCGCGGCAGGCCGAGCGTCAGCAGCGCGCCCTCGACCGCGTCGATCATCTCGCCCGGGCCGCACACGAAGGCGTGGTCGACCAGCGCCGCCGGCACGATGTTGCGCAGGAACAGGGCCGCCTTCTCGCCGTCCAGCCGCCCGTTGAGGACCGACAGGTCCTGCGTCTCGCGCGAGAGGACGTGGAAGACCGAGAGCCGGTCGAGGAAGCGGTCCTTCAGGCTCTCCAGCGCTTCGCGAAACAGGATCGAGCCGGTGGCGCGGTTGCCGTAGAACAGGAAGAAGCGGCTCCTCGGCTCGGCGGCGAGCACGGTGCGGATGATCGACAGGATCGGTGTGATGCCCGACCCCGCCGCGAAGCCCACGAAGGTGCGGGCCTCGTCCGGCCGGATCTCGACGCCGAACCGGCCCATCGGCGGCATCACCTCGATCTCGTCTCCCGGCGCGATCGCCGCGTTGGCGAAGCCCGAGAACAGCCCGCCCTCGACGCGCTTGATCGCGACGCGCAGCTCAGGCTCGCCGACGCCGGAGCAGATCGAGTAGGAGCGGCGCACCTCCTCGCCATCGACGGTGGCCTTCAGGGTCAGGTACTGGCCGCAGGAGAAGCCGAAGGCCTCGCGCGCCTCCTCGGGCACCGCGAAGGCGATCGAGACGGCGTCCGGCGTCTCGCGGCGGATCTCGGCGACGCGCAGGCGATGGAAGCGGGGGGTCATCGGCGCCTCAGATGCACTTGAAGGAATCGAACGGCTCGCGGCAGGCCCGGCAGCGCCACAGGGACTTGCAGGCGGTGGAGCCGAACTCGGAGACTTTCTCCGTCGCGGCCGAGCCGCAATGCGGGCAGGCGACCGTCTCCTCGCCGAACAAGGCCCGGCGCGAGGCTTTTCCCGCCGGCGGCGCGATGCCGTAGGCGCGAAGCTTGTCCTTGCCGGCCTCGCTCATCCAGTCGGTGGTCCAGGCCGGGGACAGGACCAGGCGCACCCGGGCGTCGGGGATGCCGGCCTCGGCGAGCGCCGTCTGGACCTCGATGCCGATCACGTCCATCGCCGGGCAGCCCGAATAGGTCGGCGTGATCGCGACCTCGACCCGGCCGTCCTCGACGGTCACCTCGCGCAGCACGCCGAGATCCGCGATGGTGAGAACCGGGATCTCGGGGTCGCACACGGTCGCGGCGGCCTCATGCGCCCGGCGGGCGAGATCGGCGTCGGCGGGGGTCACCAGGTCGCCCCCGGATGGGCGCGCTGCAGGTATTGCAGGTCGGTCAGGATGAAGCCGAGATGCTCGCTGTGGCGCCCGGCCCGGCCGCCGCTCTGCATCCAGCCGCCGGTGGGGCGGGCCAGCGTCGCCTCCCCGAGGATGTGGTCGAGGGTGGCGTCGAACGCCCCGCGCAGGGCGCGGGGGTCGGGCAGCGTGCCGGCCTCGATCAGCGCTCCTTCCACGGCATCGACCTCGAACAGCTCGCCCGTATAGGGCCACAGCTCGTCGAGGGCGGCGCAGGCGCGCCGATGGCTCTCGTCGGTGCCGTCGCCGAGCCGGATCAGCCACTCGCCGGAATGGCGCAGATGGTAGGCGGTCTCCTTCTCGGCCTTCGCGGCGATGGCGGCGAGCGTCGCGTCGCGGGAGGTCGTGAGCGCGCGGTAATACGGATCGATGAAGGCCGAGACCAGCACCTGGCGCACGATCGTCCCGGCGAAGTCGCCGTTCGGCTGCTCGACCAGCAGGCAGTTGCGGTACTGCCCGGCCTCGCGGCGATAGGCGAAGTCGTCCTCGGAAAGCCCCTCCCCCGCCACCTCGGCGGCGTAGGCGTAGAAGGAGCGGGCCTGGCCGACGCAGTCGAGGGCGATGTTGGCGAGCGCGATGTCCTCCTCCAGCATCGGCGCGTGCCCGCACCACTCGGAGAGCCGGTGCCCGAGGATCAGCGCGTCGTCCGCCAAGGCCAGGATGCCGGCCAGCAGCGGGGTCTCGGTGAGGCTGAGGGAGGTGGTGGGCATGGGGGCCTCGGGTAAGCGACGACGCCGTAGAGGATGAGGCGCGAATCTTCTCCTCTCCCCGCGGGCGGGGAGAGGGTCACGGCCCCCTTGTCGGGGTCGTGACGAGCGGAGGCGTCGCCGGAGCGAGGGTGAGGGGGTCTCGACGGATGAGACTCCTCCGGAAACACCCCCTCACCCCCGCGGCGAACCTGGGGTTCGCTGCGGGCTCGCCGCCCCCTGAACGGAGGGCTCGGCCCTCTCCCCGCCCGCGGGGAGAAGAGAAACCCGCGCCCGATCGTGAAGCGCGGACCTCGCCCTCACATATGCCCGACCTCGTCCGGCACCTCGTAGAAGGTCGGGTGCCGGTAGATCTTCGAGGCGGTGGGCTCGAACATCACGTCCTTGTCGGCCGGGTCCGAGGCGACGATCGCCGCGGAGGGCACGACCCAGAGCGACAGCCCCTCGCCGCGGCGGGTGTAGACGTCGCGGGCGGCCTGGAGCGCCATGGCGGAATCCGCGGCGTGGAGCGAGCCGACATGCTTGTGCGCCAGGCCGTTGCGGGAGCGGATGAACACCTCCCAGAGCGGAATCTTCTGCTCAGGCATCGTCCCCTCCCTCACGCCGCCTGCGGCAAGTCGGCGGCCTTCGCGGCTTCGGCGCGGCGGGTGCGCTTCTCGGCATGCGCCATCGCGGCCTCGCGCACCCAGGCGCCGGCGGCGTGGGCGTCGCGGCGCTGCTTCATGCGCTGACGGTTGCAGGGACCGTTGCCGGCGAGCACCTGCTTGAACTCCTCCCAGTCGATGGCGCCGTAGCGCCAGTGGCCGGCGGCCTCGTCGTAGGCGAGGTCCGGGTCGGGGAAGGTCAGGCCGAGATACTGGCCCTGCGGCACCGTCGCGTCGACGAATTTCTGGCGCAGCTCGTCGTTGGAGAAGCGCTTGATCTTCCACTTCGCCGACTGGTCGGAATGCTGGCTCTCGGCGTCGGGCGGGCCGAACATCATCAGGCAGGGCCACCACCAGCGGTTCAGGGCGTCCTGCGCCATCGCCTTCTGCTCCGCCGTGCCGCGGCAGAGGGTCAGCATGATCTCGTAGCCCTGGCGCTGGTGGAAGCTCTCCTCCTTGCAGACGCGGACCATCGCGCGGGCGTAAGGGCCGTAGGAGCAGCGGCAGAGCGGGATCTGGTTCATGATCGCCGCGCCGTCGACCAGCCAGCCGATGGCGCCGATATCGGCCCAGGTCAGGGTCGGGTAGTTGAAGATCGACGAATACTTGGCGCGGCCGGCGAGCAGCTGCTCGAACATCTCCTCGCGGCTGGTGCCCAGCGTCTCGGCCGCCGAGTAGAGGTAGAGCCCGTGGCCGGCCTCGTCCTGCACCTTGGCGAGCAGGGCGGCCTTGCGCTTGAGCGTCGGCGCCCGGGTGATCCAGTTGCCCTCCGGCAGCATGCCGACGATCTCGGAATGGGCGTGCTGCGAGATCTGCCGGGTCAGCGTGCGCCGGTAGGCCTCCGGCATCCAGTCGTTCGGCTCGATCCGCTCCTCGGCGTCGATCCGTGCCTGGAACCGGTCGGCGCGCGCGGCCTCCTCGGGTCCGGCGACCGGAGCGGTGGTGTCCTTGGCGTTCAAGGCCTGCGTGTACATGGCCGCGCCTCCCTCAGCGTTCTGGATCCCAATATGTCACGGAATTTTTGAATTGCAATATTTTTCGTAACACGTTGCGGTGCGGGAGGCCGCCGGGATGGCGGCGTTCAGGCGGCGAACCGCGCCGCGAACTTCACTCCCGGCGGCGGCAGCGGACCGGAATCTGTGGTCGCGTTCGCGTCGAGCCAGGCTTCCGCCGCCGGCGCGACGGCGCGATAGATCGCGGCGCACACGCTCCGCGCCGCGGCCCCGGGCCAGTCCTCCGGCAGCAGGTCGGCGGGCAGCAGGGGGTCCTTGAGGACGGCGCGGCGGTACTCGTGGATCAGGAGGATGCGCAGCACCAGGGCGTCGAGCCCCGTCGGGGGGGCCGAAACCACGCTGTCCCCGGCCGCCGCGAAGGTGGCGGTGAAGCGGGCGTAGCGTTCGCCCACCTCCGCCACCGGCCAGGCCCGGGCGGCGAGGCGGCGCGCGGTCTCCGGATCCTCCGGCCGGGCGGCGAGGCGCAGGACTGCCTCCATCATGCCCCCCTCCCCCGGCCCCGTCGCGGGCACGACCCCGATCATCAGGTCGGACCCGAGGCTGCCGTAGCCGGACGCCGCGAGTTCGGACCGCCGCTCGCCGGCGCCGTCGAGGACCAGGAGGTCGAAGGCGCCCGACCAGGCCGGCGCCGCCGGGCCGTAGATCCGGGCGGTCGCCCGCGCGAAGGCGCCGCCGCCGGACGGGGTCAGGCGATAGAAGCTGTTGCGGCCGAGCTTCCAGCGCTCGAACCAGCCGTCGGCGACGAGCCGCGACAAGGCCGTGCGCACCACCCCGTCGCCGATGCGGAACGCCCGGGTGATCGCGAGCAGCGATTCGAGCGACAGCACCCCGCCCCGCGGCACCACCGCGTCGCCGAAGACCGTGACCACCAGGGAGCCGGCGCGGATCGGCGTGCGGGCGTGGAAATGGTCGATGAGCGGCGCGAGGAGGTCGGCCATTCGGGTCCTTCGGGAAGCGCGACCATCCGATAGCGGCGCCGGACCGGACCTGTCGAGCCACGCTTGACCAACCGGCCGGTCGGTCAATAATGGGCCGAGAATAACGGGCATAGAACGGACGGGAGGACGCCATGCGGCTGGAGAGCTACGTCCAGGGACGCTGGATCGCGCCGGGGGGAGACTGGACCGGCATCCGCAGCGCCGTGACCGGCGCGGTGGTGGCGGAGGTCGGCAGCGGCGGCCTCTCGCAAGGCGGACCCGGCATGGCCGAGGTGCTGGACCATGCCCGCCGGGTCGGCGGTCCGGCCCTGCGGCGCCTCACCTTCCACCAGCGCGCCGAGATGCTGAAGCGGCTGGCCGCCTTCCTCAACGAGCGCCGGGACGGGCTCTACGCCCTGTCGCACCAGACCGGGGCCACCCGCACCGACAACCTGATCGACATCGACGGCGGCATCGGCACGCTGTTCGTCTACGCCTCGAAGGGGCGGCGCGAACTGCCGAACGCGACCTTCCTGATCGACGGGGCGGTGGAGCCCCTGTCGCGCGGCGGCAGCTTCGTCGGTCGCCACGTGATGACGGCCCGGACGGGCTGCGCCGTCCACATCAACGCCTTCAACTTCCCGTGCTGGGGGCTGCTCGAGAAGCTCGCGCCCGCGATCCTCGCCGGCGTGCCGGTGGTGACGAAGCCCGCCACCATCACGGCCTACGTCGCCCACGCGCTGGTGCGGCTGATCGCCGAATCCGGCATCCTGCCGGACGGCGCCCTGCAATGCGTCGTCGGCCCGACCGGCGACCTGTTCGATCATCTGACCGGCCAGGACGTGGTGTCGTTCACCGGCTCGGCCGAGACGGCGCAGCTGCTCCAGCGCCATCCGGTGATCGCCCGCGAGGCGGTGCATTTCGTGGCCGAGCGCGACTCGCTCAACGCCGCGATCCTCGGCCCCGATGCCGGGCCGGGCACGCCGGAATTCGACCTCTACGTCAAGGAGGTCGCCAAGGAGATGACCGTCAAGGCGGGGCAGAAATGCACCGCGATCCGGCGGGCGCTGGCGCCCCGCGCCCACGTGCCGGCGGTGATCGAGGCGCTTCGGCAGCGCCTGGCCTCGGTGCGGATCGGCGACCCCGCCCGCGAGGACGTCAGGATGGGGCCGGTGGTCGGCCTCGCGCAGCGCCGCGACGTGCTGGCCCGGGTGGACGCCCTGAAGGCGGAGGCCGAGCTGGTCTTCGGCGACCCGGCGCGCCTCGCCGTCGAGGGGGCGGACCCGGAGACGGGCGCCTTCCTGCCGCCGATGCTGCTCCACTGCGCCGACCCGCTCCGGGCCCGGCAGGTGCACGGCCTCGAGGCGTTCGGCCCGGTCTGCACCGTGATGGGGTATGACGGGCTCGACGAGGCGGCGGTGCTGGCCAATCGCGGCGAGGGCAGCCTCGTCGCCTCGCTCTACACCCACGACCCGGCGGCCGCGGCGGATCTGGTCTTCGGGGTCGGGGCCTATCACGGCCGCCTCGTCGTCATCGACCGCGACTGCGCCAAGGAGCAGACCGGCCACGGCTCGCCGATGCCGCACATGATGCATGGCGGACCCGGCCGGGCCGGCGGCGGCGAGGAGCTCGGCGGCGTGCGGGCCTTGTCCCACTACATGCAGCGCACGGCGCTCCAGGGCTCGCCCGCGATGCTGAGCCGGATCACGGAGAGCTGGATCAAGGGCGCGCCGGAGGCGATCCGGCCCGAGCATCCGTTCCGCTGCCACTTCGAGGACCTGGAGATCGGCCGCAGCTTCCACTCGGCCGAGCGGGTGATCACGCTCGCGGACATCGAGCACTTCGCTCGCTTCACCGGCGACACCTTCTACGCCCACATGAGCGAGGAGGCGACGAAGGGCCACCCGTTCTTCCCCGGCCGGGTGGCGCACGGCTACCTGCTCCTGTCCTTTGCCGCCGGCCTGTTCGTCGATCCCGATCCGGGTCCGGTGCTCGCCAATTACGGGCTCGATTCCTTGCGCTTCCTCAAGCCGATCCAGCCCGGCGAGGCGATCCGGGTACGGCTGACCGCCAAGGAGAAGTCGCCGCGCAACGCGCAGTACGGCGAGGTGCGCTGGGACGTGGAGATCCGGACCGCTTCGGGCGAGACCGCGGCGACCTACGAGCTCCTGACCATGAACGCGATGCGGGGGGCGTGAAGCCCCCCGCCACGCCTCACGCGGGCACCGCCTCCCGGACCGGCCGGCGCCAGCGCGCCGGCCCGTCGCGGTGGACCGAGGTGCCGGCGGCATCGACCGCCACCGTCACCGGCATGTCCTCGACGACGAATTCGTGAATCGCCTCCATGCCGAGATCGGCGAAGGCCAGCACCCGCGCCGACTTGATCGCCTTCGAGACGAGGTAGGCCGCGCCGCCCACCGCGATCAGGTAGGCCGCCCCGTGGCGGGCGATGGTCTCGACCGCGGCCGGACCGCGCTCGGCCTTGCCGACCATGACGAGGAGGCCCGTCCGCGACAGGATCGGCTCCAGGAACTTGTCCATCCGGGTCGCCGTGGTGGGACCGGCGGGACCCACCGCCTCGTCGCCGACCGCATCGACCGGGCCGACATAGTAGATCGCCCGGTCGCGCAGATCGACCGGCAGGTCCTCGCCCGCCTCCAGCATCCGGGTCAGGCGCAGGTGCGCGGCGTCGCGCCCGGTGAGCAGGCGACCGGAGAGGAGAAGCGTCTCGCCGGCGCGCCAGGTCGCCACCTCCTCGCGGGTCAGCCGGTCGAGGTCGACCCGCCGCCCGGCGGCGGTCGCGACGCTGATGTCCTGCGGCCAGAGGTCGAGGGAGGGCGGGGTGAAGACGGCCGGGCCGCTGCCGTCGAGGGTGAAATGGGCGTGCCGGTCGGCGGCGCATTGCGGGATCAGGCCGACGGGGAGCGAGGCGGCGTGGACCGGGAAGGTCTTCAGCTTCACATCCAACACGGTGGTGAGGCCGCCGAGCCCCTGCGCGCCGATGCCGAGGGCGTTGACCCGCTCGAAGATCTCGAGCCGCAATTCCTCCTCCTTGGAGGCGGGGCCGCGGGCGCGGATCTGCGGCAGGTCGATCGGGTCGAGGAGCGAGAGCTTGGCGAGCGTCATCGCCTTCTCGGGCGAGCCGCCGACGCCGATGCCGAGCATGCCGGGCGGGCACCAGCCCGCACCCAGCGTCTCGACGGTGCGCACCACCCAGTCGGCGACCGAGTCGCTCGGGTTGAGGGCGGCGAACTTCGCCTTGTTCTCCGAGCCGCCGCCCTTCGCGGCGACGTGGACCTCGATCGCGTCGCCCGCCACCATCTCGACGTGGAGCATCGCCGGGGCGTTGTCGCCGGTGTTGCGACGGCCGAAGAGCGGCTCGGAGACCACCGAGGCGCGCAAGGGGTTGCGCTCCTCGCGCCAGGCCCGGCGCACGCCCTCGTCGACGATCTCCTGGAGCGAGCGGTTCGACACGATGCGGGCCCCGAGCCCGACCTTCATGAACACTTGCGCCGTCCCGGTGTCCTGGCAGATCGGCCGCCGGCCGAAGGCGGCCATGCGGGAATTGACCAGGATCTGCGCCATCGCGTCCCGGGCCGCCGGGCTCTCCTCGCGCCGCCAGGCGTCGGCGAGGTTCTCGATGTAGTCCGCCGGGTGGTAGTACGAGATGAATTGCAGCGCGTCGGCGATGGAGGCGACCAGGTCTTCTTCGCGGATCGTGGCCATGGCGGTCCTCCAGGGTGTTCATCGAATCGCGGGATCCCCTCTCCCGTTTGGGAGAGGAGTAGGGGTGAGGGTGACGCGCTGCCGATCAAAACTCGGGTCGTCACGCTGCCAGCACGACGCTCAGTGCTCGAATAAGAACCGTAGCACCCTCACCCCCCCGCCCCTCTCCCACACGGGAGAGGGGAGTGTGCTCGACCAGTAGGCGGTGAAGAGAACTTACGCCGCGAATTCCCGCCGGATCGCCTCGCTGTGCTCGCCGATCCCCGGCACGCGGCCCATCACCGGCGCCTGGCCGTTGCGGAGCGCCGGCGGCGCGACGATCGAGGCCGGGCCGGCCGGGGTCTCGACGGTCACCCGGCGCAGGGCCGGATGCGACACGAGGTTGGCGAGGCCATTGACGAAGCCGTAGGCGGTGCCGGCCGTCCGCAGCCGCGCCGCCGCCTCGTCGCGGCTCAAGTCTGCGAAGACCCGCGCCACCACCGCGTCAACCTCGGGCCGGTTCGCCACCCGGGCGTTGTTGCTCTCGAACCCCTCCCGCGACGGCAAATCGGGCTGGCGCAGGAACTCGGCGCAGAACTTGCGCCATTCGCGCTCGTTCTGGATCGAGAGCAGCACCAGGGCCCCGTCCCTCGTCGGGAAGGCGCCGTAGGGGCAGATCGACGGGTGGGCGAGGCCGACCCGCTGCGGCGCCCGGCCGGTGCCCTCGAAGTAGAGCAGCGGCACGTTCATCCAGTCGGCCATGCCGTCGAACAGGCTGACCTCGAGCTTGGCGCCCTCGCCGGTGATGCCGCGGGCGATCAGAGCCTCCAGCACGGCGGCGTGGGCCGCCATGCCGCAGGCGATGTCGCAGACCGACACCCCGACACGGCCGGGGCCGGCCGGGTGGCCGGTGATCTCGGCGAGCCCGCTCTCGGCCTGGACCAGCAGGTCGTAGGCCTTCATGTCCGAGTAGGAATGCCCGGAGCCGTAGCCGGTGACGTCCACGGTGATGAGGCGCGGGTAGCGCGCCCGCAACTCCTCCGAGCCGAAGCCCGCCCGCGCCGCGGCGCCCGGCGCGAGGTTCTGGATGAACACGTCGGCCTTGGCCAGCACCGCGTGCAGGAGCCGGGCATCGCCCGGGTCCTTGATGTCGGCGACCAGGCTCTCCTTGCCGCGGTTGAGCCAGACGAAGTAGCTCGCCAGGCCGTTCACCGCCGCGTCGTAGCCGCGGGCGAAATCGCCCTCCGGCCGCTCGATCTTGATGACGCGGGCGCCCGCGTCGGCGAGGCGCGAGGAGCAGTAGGGTGCCGCCACCGCCTGCTCGAGCGCCACCACGGTCAGGCCGCTGAGCGGCCTGACTCCACTCCCCGCTGCCATGATGATCAGACCCCGTGCTTGATCGCGATCATCTTCATCGAGCCGAAGCCGTAGAGCGCCTCGAAGCCCTTCTCGCGGCCGTGGCCCGAGCCCTTCACGCCGCCGAAGGGCAGCTCGACGCCGCCGCCCGCGCCGTAATTGTTGACGAAGACCTGGCCCGACTTGATGCCCTTCGACAGGCGCAGGGCCTTGCCGAGATCCTGGGTCCAGATGCCGGCGGCAAGGCCGTACTCGGTGCCGTTCGCGACCGCGAGCGCCTCGGCCTCGTCGCGCACCCGGATCGCCACCAGCACGGGGCCGAAGATCTCCTCCTGGGCCAGGCGGTGGTCCGGCGGCACGTCGCCGATCAGGGTTGGGCGGACGTAGTAGCCGTCGCCCGGGACGTTGGTGCCGAGCTCGCCCTCGGCCAGGATGGTCAGGCCGTCGCGGCGGGCAAGATCGATGTAGCCCTGCACCCGCTCGCACTGCTTGGCGTTGACCACGGGGCCGAGGTCGAGGTCCTGCTCGCCCGAGCCGACGCGCAGGTCCTTGAAGCGCTTCGCCAGGTCGGCGGTGAAGCTGTCGTAGATGGAATCCTCGATCACCACGCGGGAGCCGGCCGAGCAGGTCTGGCCGGCATTCTGGGTGATCGCCTTGACGATGACGGTGCCGGCCTCGGACAGGTCGGCATCGGCGAAGACGACCTGGGGCGACTTGCCGCCGAGCTCGAGCGTCACCGGGATCGTGTTCTTGGCCGCCGCCGTCTGGATCAGGGTTCCGACCTCGCGCGAGCCGGTGAAGCTGATGTGGTGGATGCCCTTGTGCGAGGCCAGGGCCGCGCCCGCCTCCTCGCCGAGGCCGGTGACCACGTTGAGGCTGCCGGCCGGGAAGCCGGCTTCCGCCGCGAGCTTGGCGAGGTGCAGCGCCGAGAGCGAGGTGTCCTCGGCGGGCTTGAGCACCACGGCGTTGCCCATGGCGAGCGCCGGGGCGACCGAGCGGCCGGTCATCTGGAGAGGGTAGTTCCACGGCACGATCACGCCGACGACGCCGTGCGGCTCGTAGACGGTCATGACCGTGAAGCCGTTCTGGAACGGGATCGTGTCGCCGTGCACCTTGTCGGCGGCGCCGCCGTAATACTCGAAGTAGCGGGCGCAGACCTGGGCGTCGTTGCGGGCGAGCGTCATCGGCTTGCCGACGTCCTCGCTCTCCATCTTGGCCAGGATCTCGGCGTCGCGGCGGATCAGCTCGGCGAGCTTCAGCATCAGCCGGCCGCGGGAGGCGGCGTCGAGGCGGCCCCACTCGCCGTCCATGGCGGCGTGGCCGGCCTTCACGGCCTCGTCGATCTCCTTGGCGCCGCCGCGGGCGATGCGGGCCATCTCCTGGCCGTGCGACGGGTTGAGGACCGGCAGGGTCGCCTCGCCGCCGACCCAGGTGCCGCCGATGAAGTGCTGATGGGCGTTCATGCGTCTTCCTCCCGTGGCGACCGGCCGCCCTGACGGCGGCCGGCCTGCTGTTGGACGCGGTGTTACCGCGCCGGGAGGGGTAATTCCAATACGATCGACGGTCGCGCGCGATAGGAACGGGATATGGCGCCGGCCATCGGCGCCGTTACCGGCTGCCGCTGCCGCTGCTGCCCTGCGGCACCGCGCGGGACGGCTGGCCGGCATTGCCGCCGGCGGCCGAATTGCCGGTCACGGTCGAGGCGCCGTTGGGCCCGGGCGCCACGACGCCGCCGGCGCTGCCGCCGGTGTTGTTCGGCATCGGCGCGACGGTGCCAGTGGAGGCGGGGCCGGTGCCCATGGTGCCCGGGGCAGTGGACGGCGCGGCAGTCTGAGCCGAGGCCGCGCCGGCGACGAGAAGGCCGGCGGCGAGTCCTGCGAGAATCGAACGCATGCTGCTCTCCTGTTGGATCCCGAGTTTTTCAGGTCCTGACCCCGACAACGCGCGCCCGGTGATCCGGTTCGTCTATCTTTTACTCCGATTTACGCTCAAGCCTGATCGGCGATCACCCGCCGAAGCATGGCGCAGCACTCCTCCAGGTCGGACAGGCCGATCGATTCGTCGGGCCGGTGCGCCTCGGCGATCCGGCCCGGGCCGCAGATGATCGACGGGATGCCGGCGGCCTGGAACAGCCCGGCCTCGGTGCCGTAGCTCACGGCCCCGAGGGCTTCGCGGCCGGACCAGGCCTCGGCGAGGCCGCGCAACGGGGCGCCGTCGGGAAGGTCGAGGGCCGGGTAGAGCGACAGGATCTCGCTCTCGACCGCGACCTCCCGGCCCGCCGCCCGGAGCGGCGCCACGAGACCGGCGATGCCGGCCTGGAGCGCGTCGTGGATCGTCATCGGGTCGGTGCCCGGCACCGCGCGGGCCTCCCACTCGACCCGGCAGGTGTCGGGCACGACGTTGACCCCGGTGCCGCCGGCGATCACGCCGACCTGCAGGGTCGAGGCGGCGGGCTCGAACAGCGGGTGGTGCGGTCCCTCGCGGGAGAGGCGCTCGTGCGTCGCCCGCACCAGCCCGACGATGTCGGCGGCGAGATGCACGGCGTTGTCGGCGAGGTCCGGCCGCGAGGAATGGCCGGCCCGGCCGCGCACCGTCAGGCGTCCCGCGACCTTGCCCTTGTGGCGCAGGACCGGCCGCATCTCGGACGGCTCGCCGACGATGCAAGCCGCCGGGGCCGCGCAGAGCTCCGGCAGCCGCGCGATCATGTGGCGGACGCCGACGCAGCCGACCTCCTCGTCGTAGGACAGGGCGAGGTGGATCGGCCGGCGGAGCGTCGCCGCCGCCATCTCGGGCACCAGGGCGAGCAGGCAGGCGACGAAGCCCTTCATGTCGACCGCGCCGCGCCCGACCAGGCGGTCGCCCTTCCGGCGCAGGGCGAAGGGATCGCCCGTCCAGCCCTCCCCGGCCGGCACCACGTCGAGATGGCCCGACAGCACGATCCCCGGCACGTCGCGCGGGCCGATGGTTGCAAACAGGTTGGCGCGGTCGCCCTCCGGCCCCGGCAGCACCGCGGCCTCGACGCCGTGTCGGGCGAGGTGGTCGCGCACCAGCGCGACGATCGCGCCGTTCGGCGTGCGGCAGACCGAGGGGATCGCGACGAGGTCGGACAGGAGGGCGGCGGCGTCTGGCATCGGGGCTCTCGCGGTGGCGTCTCCCGAATCATAGCCCGGACCGCGGGCCGCACCCCGGCCGATGCCGGGCGCCCGCACGGCAGAACCTGCCGCAGAAGGCGCTTCCCACGGCACGGAGCAGCGGCCGGCGACCGGGACTTCGCGAAGTTCCCGCCAAGTCGCCGCGCGAGGATTCGGATTGTTGACAATCCTACGAAGATCGTGATGATTGTTTGGGCCGGACGGAACATGCCCAAAAATTTGGCGGTGCAGCATCGAGCGATCGCACCGCACCAGGAACGGTGCCGCTAGGCCTGCCGGAGGGGAAGACGATGTCGCAGCGGGACGCAGACGCTTTTGAGACCATGAGCCCGGCCGAGCGCGGCCGCGCCCTCGACGGGCGCCGGGGCGCGTCGCGGCGCGACATCCTGGGCCTGCTCGGCTCGGCCGGCATGGGCCTGATGGCCGGCGGCGCGGTGTTCGGCAGCGCCACGCAGGCGCTGGCCCAGGCGCCGAAGCGCGGCGGCAACATCCGCGTCTGCACCTATACCAGCTCGACCTCCGACACGCTCGACCCGGCCAAGCAGTCGAACGCGAGCGACTACGTCCGCTGCAACTTCTTCTACAACAAGCTCGTCCGCATCGACGAGACCGGCGCCCCGGCCCCGGAACTGGCCGAGAGCTTCGACAGCCAGGACGCCAAGACCTGGATCTTCAAGATCCGCAAGGGCGTGACCTTCCACGACGGCAAGGCGCTGACGACCGAGGACGTGATCTACTCGCTCAAGCGCCACCTCGACCCGGCGGTGGGCTCCAAGGCCAACACGCTGGCCAAGCAGATGACGTCGATCGAGGCCTCGAGCCCGAACGAGGTCACCATCGTGCTCTCGGGCGCCAATGCCGACTGGCCGACCATCCTGGGCACCGCGCATTTCCACATCGTCCAGGCCGGCACGACGGACTTCTCGAAGGGCATCGGCACCGGGCCGTTCACCTGCAAGGAGTTCGCCCCGGGCGTGCGCACCATCGCGCTGCGCAACGCGAATTACTGGCGCCAGCCCGGCCCGTTCGTCGACAGCATCGAGTTCTTCGGCCTTCCCGACGAGCAGGCGCGGCTGAACGCCCTCATGTCCGGCGACGTGCAGATCGCCGCGGTGATCAACCCGCGCTCGCTGCGGGTGATCGAGAGCGCCGGCGGCTTCGGCGTGCTCGAGACCAAGGCCGGCCTCTACACCGACCTGATCGCCCGGCTCGACGAGGGCCCGGGCACCAACCCGGACTTCGTGCTCGGCATGAAGTACCTGCTCAACCGCGCCCAGATGCGGACCGCGATCTTCCGCGGCTACGCCGAGATCGCCAACGACCACCCGATCCCGTCCTCGAACCGCTACCACGCCGCCGACATCCCGCAGCGGGCCTTCGACCCCGAGAAGGCGAAGTTCCACCTCAACAAGGCCGGGGTGCTCGGCTCGACCATCCCGCTCGTCGCCTCGCCGGCGGCCGACGCCTCGGTCGAGATGGCCGTCCTGCTGCAGCAGGAGGCCAAGAAGCTCGGCCTCACCATCGACGTCCAGCGGGTGCCGTCCGACGGCTACTGGTCGAACTACTGGATGAAGAGCCCGTTCTGCTTCGGCAACGTCAACCCGCGGCCGACCGCCGACCTGCTGTTCAGCCTGTTCTTCAAGTCGGACGCGAACTGGAACGAGTCGCGCTGGAAGAACGAGAAGTTCGACCAGCTGATCGTCGCCGCCCGGGCCGAGCGCGACGAGGCCAAGCGCAAGCAGATGTACCACGACGCGCAGGTGCTGGTGCATGACGGCGCCGGCATCGGCATCCCGGCCTTCATCAGCAACCTCGATTGCTACTCCAACAAGATCAAGGGCCTGCGCCCGATGCCGACCGGCGGCCTGATGGGCTACACCTTCGGCGAGTACGTCTGGCTCGACGCGTAAGGGCCGATCGAACGGCCGCGGGAGGGAGCGACGCGTCCCCCTCCCACCCCGTCGTCCCGGGTTCCGCTACGCGGCCCCCCCGGGATGACACAGTGGATTTCAGGTCCGTCGAGTTCATCGATCGGATCAACCGGCCTCCCCGGAGGCACCACACTTGCACCGACAGGCCCGCCCGTGAGGGCCGGCCCCTCGAGGACCAGGGAGGGCGCATGAGCCGCCGCATGGTGAAGCTGATCGCGGGCCGGGTGCTCGTCGCCCTCGCGACGCTGCTCTTCGTCTCCGTGGTCGTGTTCGGGGCGACCCAGCTCCTGCCGGGCGACGTCGCCCAGGCGATCCTCGGCCAGAGCGCGACGCCGGAAGCCGTGGCGGGCCTGCGCCACGCGCTCGGCCTCGACGTGCCGGCGCTCCAGCGTTTCGTGTCCTGGCTCGGCGGGCTCCTCACGGGCGACGCCGGCACCTCGCTCGTCAGCCGCCAGCCGGTCGGCGACCTGATCTGGACCCGGCTGTCGAGCTCGCTCATCCTCGCGGGCATCGTGGCGGGTATCTCGGTGCCGCTGGCGCTGACCCTCGGCATCACCGCGGCGGTCTGGCGCGGCTCGCCCTACGACCGGGCGGTCGGCGTGGTGACGATCTCGGCGGTGTCGATCCCCGAATTCCTGGTCGCCACCCTGGCGGTGCTGATCTTCGCCGTGCACCTGAAATGGCTGCCGGCCCTCTCCTTCATGCCGCGCTCGGCGACGCCGCTGCAATTCCTGCGCGCCGTGGCGATGCCGGTGATGAGCCTGTCCTTCGTGGTCATCACCCAGATGGTGCGGATGACCCGCGCCGCGGTGATCGAGGCGATGAAGTCGCCCTACGTCGAGATGGCGGCGCTGAAAGGCGCGAGCCCGGCCCGGATCGTGCTGCGCCACGTCCTGCCGAACACGGTCGGGGCCATCGCCAACGCGGTCGCCCTCAGCCTGTCCTACCTGCTCGGCGGCGTCATCATCGTCGAGACGATCTTCAACTACCCGGGCATCGCCAAGCTGATGGTCGACAGCGTGTCGATGCGCGACATGCCGGTGGTGCAGGCCTGCGCCATCGTGTTCTGCGCCGTCTACCTGCTCTTGGTGACCACCGCCGACATCGTCGCGATCCTCTCCAACCCGAGGCTGCGCCATGCGTGACCGAAACCTTGGCGTGAACGAGACACTGGCATGAGCGACACCGTGACCGACATCGCCCCGGCCGCCCCGCGCCTGCGCCTGCGCCTCAGCCCCGTCGCCGGGATCGGCGCCGCCATCGTGCTCACCGGCATCGTGCTCGCGGTGTTCGGCCAGGCGCTCAGCCCCTACGACGCCGGCGCGATCGTCGACGTCGACGTGTTCGGGCCGATCACCAAAGCCTATCCGCTGGGCACCGACTATCTCGGCCGCGACATGCTGAGCCGCATCCTGCTCGGCGCCCGCTACACGGTCGGCATCGCGGCGCTCGCCACCGCGCTCGCCTGCACCGCCGGGATCGGGCTCGGGCTGTTCGCGGCCGTCGTCGGCGGCTGGATCGACAGCGGGCTCAGCCGCCTCCTCGACGCGCTCACCTCGATCCCCTCGAAGATGCTGGCCCTGGTGCTGATCGCCGGCCTCGGCTCGTCGCTGCCGATCCTGGTGCTCACCATGGCGTTCATCTACGTGCCGGGCTGCTACCGCATCACCCGGGCGCTCGCGGTCAACATCGCGGCCGAGGATTTCGTGCTCGCAGCAAAAGCTCGCGGCGAGGGCCGCCTCTACATCATGCTGCGCGAGGTGATGCCCAACATGGTCGGGCCCCTCGCCACCGATTTCGGCCTGCGCTTCGTCTTCGTGGTGCTCCTGCTGTCGAGCCTGTCGTTCCTCGGGCTCGGCGTGCAGCCGCCTTACGCCGACTGGGGCTCGCTGGTGCGCGAGAACATCGCGGGCCTGAGCTACGGCGCCCCGGCGGTGGTGATGCCGGCGGTCGCCATCGCGATCCTGACCATCGGGGTGAACCTCCTGGTCGACAACCTGCCCGGCCGGGCGCGAGCGGGAGGACGCTGACCATGGCGCACGCGCACAAGAGCGGTAGCGTCCGCGTCGAGGCCCTCAAGGTCGCGGCGAAGGGCGAGGACGGGGCCGAGACGACGATCGTCCACGAGGTCGGGTTCACGATCGCCCGCGGCGAGGTGCTGGCGCTGATCGGCGAGTCGGGCTCGGGCAAGACCACCATCGCGCTCGCCATGATGGGCTATGCCCGCCGGGGCTGCGCCATCCGCGGCGGTTCGATCGACGTGTTCGGGACGCAGGTCCTGGCCTGCTCCGCCTCCGCGCTGCGGGGGTTGCGCGGCAACCGCATCGCCTACATCGCACAGAGCGCGGCGGCCTCGTTCAACCCGGCCCGCACCATCATGGCGCAGGTGATCGAGAGCGCGCTGATCCACGGCTCGCTCACGGCGGACGCCGCGACGACCAAGGCGAAGGCGCTGTTTCGCGAGCTCGCCCTGCCGAATCCCGACACGATCGGCGACCGCTACCCCCACCAGGTCTCGGGCGGGCAGCTCCAGCGGCTGCTCGCCGCCATGGCGCTCCTCAACGATCCCGACCTCGTGATCTTCGACGAGCCGACCACGGCGCTGGACGTCACGACCCAGATCGAGGTGCTGATCTCGTTCAAGGCGGCGATCCGCGAGCGCGGCATCACCGGCATCTACGTCAGCCACGACCTCGCGGTGGTGGCCCAGATCGCCGACCGCATCGCGGTCCTGCGCCACGGGCGGCTGGCCGAGATCGGCCCCGTCGCGCAGATGGTGAGCGCGCCGGCCCACCCCTATACCCGCCAGCTCATCGCGGCCGCCGCCCCGGTCAAGCGCAAGGGGCCGGAGGCCCTCCCCGAGACCGGCGAGGCCCCGGTGCTCGCGGCCACCGCCATCACCGCCGGCTACGGCCCGGCCGGACCCGACGGCCTGCCGCGGATCAAGATCCTGCACGATGTCGGCTTCAGCTTGCGGCGGGGCGAGACCCTCGGGATCATCGGCGAATCGGGCTCGGGCAAGAGCACGCTCGCCCGCGTCGTCGCCGGCATCGTGCCGGCCGCCCGCGGCGAGGTGCGGCTCGACGGCAAGGCGCTGCCGCCGGCGCTCGACCGGCGCGACCGCGAGACCCTGCGGCGGATCCAGATCGTGTTCCAGAACGCCGACACGGTGCTGAACCCGGCCCAGAGCATCGCCCAGATTCTGGAGCGGCCGCTGGCCTTCTACCACCGCCTCGGCGCGGGCGCGCGGCGCCAGCGGCTGATGCAGCTCCTCGACCAGGTCCGCCTGCCGCGCAGCGTCGCCGAGCGGCGCCCGGGCGAGCTCTCCGGCGGCCAGAAGCAGCGCGTCAACCTCGCCCGGGCGCTCGCCGCCGAGCCCGACGTGATCCTGTGCGACGAGGTCACCTCCGCCCTCGACACGGTGGTGGGCGAGGCGGTGCTCGACCTCCTCGTCGAGATCCAGCGCGAGCTGACCGTGGCCTACGTCTTCATCAGCCACGACCTCGGGGTGATCCGCTCGATCAGCGACGCCGTCATGGTGCTCCAGCACGGCCGCGTCGTCGAGGCCGGCCCGACCGAGGCGCTGCTGGCGGACCCGAAGGAGCCGTATACGCGGCTGCTCCTGTCCTCGGTGCCGGAATTGCGGACGGGGTGGCTCGACGACGTGCGGGCGGGGCGCGGGGCGGCGGCGTAGCGCGCCCTCTCCGCGGTTGGTGGGGCCGTCCCAGGAAAGAGGAGGCGCGGGTCTCCCCTCTCCCCGCCTGCGGGGGGAGGGCCGCTGACCCCTTGTCGGGTCGGCGGCAAGCCCTCAGGGCGAGGGTGAGGGGTGTTTCCGGAGAAACCCCTTCCGGAGATACCCCCTCACCCTCGCTCCGGCTGCGCCTGCGCTCGCCGTGTCCCCTGGACGGTGACCCGGCCCTCTCCCCGCCCGCGGGGAGAGGGGAAGACCCGCGACCCTTACGGTCATCCGCGCATCACACGCCCGGCCTGTTCGCTCGATCCATCGCCCCGCCGATTCTGCCGCCCCACCCCCTCCAAACCGCACCCCACGCGGCATCGCCCCCCGATCTCGGCAAAAAATCCCGCCCGACCCCCGGCATCCTGCAGACCCGCCGCCCGGAGCCCTCAAAGCCATGCGCCCCAATTCCCTGATCGAGCTCGACCGCGACCACCTCATCCACCCGGTGATCTCGTGGAAGGGCCACGAGGCGCGCGGCGCCACGGTGCTGCAATCGGCGAAGGGCGCGACGCTCACCGACGCCGAGGGCCACACCCTGCTCGACGGGTTCTCGGGCCTCTGGTGCGTCAATGTCGGCTACGGCCACGAGTCGATCGTCGAGGTCGCGGCCGAGCAGATGCGGCGGCTGCCCTACGCCACCGGCTACTTCCACTTCTCGAGCGAGCCGGCGATCCGGCTCGCCGCCCGCCTCGCCGAGCTGGCGCCGGGCGACCTCAACCACGTCTATTTCACGCTGGGCGGTTCGGACGCGGTCGATTCGGCGGTGCGGTTCATCCGCTACTACTACAACGTCACCGGCCGGCCGACGAAGAAGCACATGATCGCCCTGGAGCGGGGCTATCACGGCTCCTCGACCGTCGGCGCCGGGCTGACCGCGATCCCCGCCTTCCACGACGGCTTCGACGCGCCGACCCAGCTCCAGCACCACATCCCCTCGCCCTATCCCTACCGCAACCCGGCCGGCGACGACGACGCGGTGGTGATCGCCGCCTCGGTGGCGGCGCTGAAGGCCAAGGTCGAGGCACTCGGGGCCGACAACGTCTCGGCGTTCTTCGCCGAGCCGATCCAGGGCTCGGGCGGCGTGATCGTGCCGCCGGACGGCTGGCTGAAGGCGATGCGGGAGACCGCCCGCGAGCTCGACATCCTGTTCGTCGCCGACGAGGTCATCACCGGCTTCGGCCGCACCGGCCCGCTCTTCGGCTGCGAGCATGACGGCGTGGTGCCGGACCTGATGACCACCGCCAAGGGCCTGACCTCGGGCTACAGCCCGATGGGCGCGGTGCTGATGTCGGACCGGATCTACCGCGCCATCGCGGACGGGGCGCCTGAGGCTAAGCCGATCGGCCACGGCTTCACCTACTCGGCGCATCCGGTCAGCGCCGCGGTCGGCCTGGAAGTCCTGCGGCTCTACACCGAGGGCGGCATCCTGGAGAACGGCCGGCGCGCCGGCGAGCGCTTCACCGCGGGCCTCAGGCGGCTCTCCGACCACCCCCTCGTCGGCGACGTGCGGGTGCGGGGCCTGCTCGCCGGCGTCGAGCTCGTCACGAACAAGGCCAAGCGCACGAAGCCCTCGCCGGACCTCGGCATCTCCGGCCACCTCGCCCGGTTCGGCTACAGGAACGGCGTGATCTTCCGCGCCTTCGCGGACGACATCGTCGGCTTCGCGCCGCCGCTCTGCTGCACGGACGAGGACATCGACACCCTGCTCGCCCGCTTCGAGCGGACGCTGAACGACGTCCTCGCCATCGCCGACGTGCGCGCCGCGCTGGCGTGAGAGGGTTTTCGGACATGACGACCAAGTCCCGCCACTACCGCATCGCGGTCATCCCCGGCGACGGCATCGGCAAGGAGGTGGTGCCGGAGGGCGTCCGCATCCTGGAAGCCGCCGCGGAGACGTTCGGCTTCCGCCTCGACCTGCAGCACCACGCCTTCGGCTCCTGCGACTACTACGCCGAGCACGGCACGATGCTGCCGGCGAACTGGAAGGAGATCCTGACTCCCACCGACGCGATCTTCTTCGGCGCCGTCGGCTGGCCGGCCACCGTGCCGGACCACGTCTCGCTCTGGGGCTCGCTGCTGCAATTCCGGCGCGAGTTCGACCAGTACGTCAACCTGCGCCCCGTCCGGCTGATGCCGGGCGTGCCCTGCCCGCTCGCCGGCCGCGAGCCCGGCGACATCGACTTCTACGTCGTGCGCGAGAACACCGAGGGCGAGTACTCGTCGGTCGGCGGCACGATGTATCCGGGCACCGAGCGGGAGATCGTGATCCAGGAGACGGTGATGAGCCGTCACGGCGTCGACCGGATCCTGAAATTCGCCTTCGACCTCGCGCAATCGCGGGACAAGAAGCACCTGACCTCGGCCACCAAGTCGAACGGCATCGCCATCACGATGCCGTACTGGGACCAGCGGGTCGAGGCGATGGGCGAGCGCTACCCGGACGTGGCCTACGACAAGTACCACATCGACATCCTGACGGCCCATTTCGTGCTGAACCCCGACCGGTTCGACGTGGTGGTGGGCTCGAACCTCTTCGGCGACATCCTGTCGGATCTCGGCCCCGCCTGCACCGGCACGATCGGCATCGCGCCGTCGGCCAACATCAACCCGGAGGGCCGCTTCCCCTCGCTGTTCGAGCCCGTCCACGGCTCGGCGCCGGACATCGCGGGCCGGGGCATCGCCAACCCGGTCGGCCAGATCTGGACCGCCGCGATGATGCTCGAACACCTCGGCGAGGTGGAGGCTGCGAACGCCATCGTGGCGGCGATCGAGACGGCCTTGCGCGAACCCGCCTCTCGCACCCGCGACCTCAAGGGCACGGCCACGACCCGCGAGGCGGCGGAGGCGGTGCTGCGGGCTTTCGCGGCGGTGTGACGGACGGGACGGGCCGGAGGTATCCGGCCCGTCTCTGCGCGATGGTGCGACGAAGCACCCGAGAGATCCGGCAGACCTGAATCCCTCCATCGTCATTCCGGGCTCCGCTTCGCGGCCCCGGAATGACGGGATTGGCGTCGACGCGGTCGGAGCCAACAGATTCGGCCTGGAGGCTTCACCCCTCCGCCAACCCGAACCCCTCATCCACCCATCCGGTGATCCCCCCGATCATCACCTTCACCGGCAACCCGAGCCCGGCGAGATGCAGGGCGGCCTTGTCGGCGCCGTTGCAGTGGGGACCGGCGCAATAGACCACGAACACCGTACCGGCCGGCCACTCGGCCATGCGCCGGGGGGTCATCTTGCCCCGCGGCAGGTTGAGGGCGCCGGGGACGTGGCCCGTCGCGTAGAGGGCCGGCCCGCGCACGTCGAGGAGCACGAAGCCGGGGTCTCCCGTCGCGTGATCCGCCTGCGCGAAGGCGGCGTACACGTCGGCGCAATCGGTCTCGCGGGCGAGGCGGCGGGCGTAATGCGCCGCGACCTCGGCGGCGGGGGCGGGCGGGATCGCGGTGACGGGGTTCGGCATGGCAGGGTTCGGCATGGCAGGGTTCGGCATGGCGGGGTTCGGCATGGCGGGGTCGGCTTCCTGGCGGGTCGGCGGCGCCGTTTGAGCGGCGCGTCGAGCCGGCCTATCCTGCGGCCTCGTCCCGCCGCCCGAGACCGGGCCGCCTGCCGTTCTGCGTCGAGATCGTGCCAAACAGCCCAGCTTTTCCGAGTCACACCTCCGGCCCGCGCGTCGCGGTGCTGGCCTATGACGGCCTGTGCACCTTCGAGTTCGGCGTCGCCAGCGAGGTGTTCGGGCTGCCGCGGCCGGAAGCCGGGCCCGGCTGGTACCGCTACGCGGTCTGCGCGGCGGAGCCCGGGCCGCTGCGCGCCGCCGGCGGCCTCACGGTGGCGGTCGAGGGCGGGCTCGCGGTGCTGGAGGAGGCGGACCTCGTCGTCGTGCCGGGCTGGCGGGCGATCGACGCACCCGTGCCGCCGGACCTCGTGCGGGCGCTGACGCGGGCCCATGCCCGCGGCGCCCGGCTGATGTCACTGTGCTCGGGGCTCGCGGTCCTGGCGGCGACCGGGCTCCTCGACGGCTGCCGGGCCACGACCCACTGGCGCTACGCGGACGCGATCCGGGCGCGCCACCCCGCCATCGCCCTCGATCCGGGCGTGCTCTACGTCGACGAGGGCCGGATCCTGACCGCCGCCGGCAGCGCCGCCGGCATCGATCTCTGCCTCCACGTCGTGCGCGGCGATTTCGGGCCGGACCTCGCAACCACGGTCGCGCGCCGCCTCGTGGTGCCGCCGCACCGCGAGGGCGGGCAGGCCCAGTTCATCGAGGCGCCGGTGCTGCGCGCCCACGAGGCCGCCCGCCTCGGGCCGGCGATCGAGGCGATGCGGGCCGGCCTCCACGAGGAAAGACCGCTCGCCGCGATGGCCCGCCTCGCCGGGATGAGCCTGCGCACCTTCCAGCGCCGCTTCATCGCGGCGACCGGCCTGCCGCCGGGGGAGTGGATCATCGCCGAGCGGCTGCGCGTCGCCCGGGAGATGCTGGAGCGGCCGGGCGCCGTGTCGCTCGCGGAGGTCGCCGAGGCGAGCGGGTTTCGCAATCCGGCGGCCTTGCGCCACCATTTCCGGACGCGGCTCGGCACCAGCCCGGCGGCCTACCGGCGCAGCTTCGCCGGGCGCGTCTGACGGCTCAGCCGCCCGGCGCGGCCTCGGACCGCCGTTGCCCGATCGCGCTCGCCAGCATCCGCGAGAGCTGCTCGGCCGAGTACGGCTTGTGCAGGAGCGGGACGCCGTGCGAGCCCTCCTGGGCCAGGACGTGGCTGTAGCCGGAGGTGAGCAGCACCGGCAGGCCGGGATGGCGCTGGCGCAAGGCCTTGGCGAGCTCGATGCCGCCCATGCCGGGCATCACCACGTCGGAGAACACCGCGTCGTAGCCGGCATCCTGCCCGAGCACGTCGAGGGCGGCCTCGGCGTTGGTGACCCAGGTGGTGACGTAGCCGAGGTCGTCGAGGATCTGCGCCGCGAAGCGGCCGACGCCGACATTGTCCTCGACGAGCAGAACCCGCTGGCCGGCCCGGGCCGGGGCCATGCCCTCGTCGGCCGGCGGCGCCTGGCCTGGGTCGGCGGGCGCTGCCACTTCCGGCAGGTAGAGGACGAAGGTCGAGCCCTGGCCCACCCGGCTCGTCACGTCGACGTCGCCGCCCGACTGCTTGGCGAAGCCGAAGACCTGGGACAGCCCGAGGCCCGTGCCCTTGCCGACCTCCTTCGTGGTGAAGAACGGCTCGAAGATCTTGTCGATCACCGCCGGAACCATGCCGGTGCCGGTGTCGGTGAGCGAGATCGCCGCGAACGGGCCCCGGGCGGCGGCGTGGCCGCGGATCTCGGGCTTGCCCGCGCCGCAGGCGACCGAGAGGGTCAGGGTCCCCTCGCCCTCCATCGCGTCGCGGGCGTTGACCGCCATGTTGATCAGCGCGGTCTCGAACTGGCTGAGGTCGGCGCGCACGAAGCACGGCCGATCGGGCCCCTCCGTCACCACGCGGATGCGCGCGCCCGTCACCGTGTCGAGCATGTCGGCCACGCCCTGGAGGCGGGCGACGACGTCGAACACCTCCGGCGCCAGCGCCTGGCGGCGGGCGAAGGCGAGGAGCTGGCCGGTGAGCTTGGCGGCGCGGTCCACCGTGTCGGACACGGCGTCGAGGTAGCGCACCTTGCGCGCCTCCGGCAGTTCCGGCCGGCGCAGGAAGTCGACGGAGGAGCGGATGATGGTGAGCAGGTTGTTGAAGTCGTGCGCGACGCCGCCGGTGAGCTGGCCCACCGCCTCCATCTTCTGCGACTGGCGCAGGGCCTCCTCGGCCTGGACCAGGCGCTGCGCCCGCTCGCGCTGCTCGGTGACGTCGCGGGCGACGCAGTAGAGGTTGCCCTCGAACGGCACCGCTCGCCACGACAGGGTGCGGTAGCCGCCGTCCCGGGTGCGAAAGCGGTTCTCGAACGACAGGGTCGGCTCGCCGGAGCCGAGGCGCCGGATCTCGTCCCGGGTCCGGTCCTGGTCGTCCGGATGCTCCAGCCAGGCGGAGCTGCGCCCGACCACCTCGTCGGGCTGCCAGCCCAGCGTCGTGGTCCAGGCCGGGTTGATGCTGCGCCAGACGCCGTCGGCATCGGCGACGCCGAGCATGTCGCGGCTCACCTGCCAGATCCGGTCGCGCTCGGCGGTGCGGGCCGCGACCTGGCGCTCCAGGGTCTCGTTGAGGCCGCGCAGGGCCTCCTCGAGCCGGCGTTGCGCGGTGATGTCGTTGAACAGGATCGCGACGTGCCGGGTCTCCGGCGGATCGACCCGGAAGGCGTGGACCTCGTACCAGCGCTCGCCCCGCGACCGGGCCGGCTGGACGAAGCGCACCGGCTCGCCGGTCAGCGCCACCCGTCCGTAGAGGTCGAACCAGTGCTGCTCGTGGTCGGGGCTGAGCTCGCGCATCCAGCGCCCCGCCGCGGCGTCGAGTCCGGTGTGGCGGCCAAAGGCGGGGTTCACCTCGAGGAAACGGTAGTCCTCGGCCCGGCCCTCGTCGGAGAAGCGGAGCGCGACGACGCAGAAGCCCGCGTCGATCGCCTCGAACAGCGTGCGGTAGCGCGCCTCGCTGCGCCGCAGCGCCTCCTCGGCCTGACGCCTTCCGGTGATGTCGACGATGAACTCGAAACCGGTGCCGTCCTCGAGGCGGGTCGCCGCGCACAGGCCCCAGAAGCGCGAGCCGTCCTTGCGCAGGTACTCGCGCTCGGTCGGGTCGGAGCGCCCTTGCGCCTGCAATTCGGCGATGACGCGCCGGGAGGTGGCCTGCCATTCCGCCGGCACCAGGGTGGCGCCCGTGAGGAGGCCGCGATCCAGGTCGTCGCGGTCGTAGCCGCTCATCGCCAGGAAGGTGTCGTTGGCCTCGCGCACCCGGCCTGTTGAAGGACCCGCAATGTCGAAGACGATCGCCCCGACGGTCTCGATGCTGAACGCGGTGCGCAGGCGCGGATCGACGAAGGGGCCGCCGAGACCGGGCGAGGCCCAGCCGTCCGAGAAAGCGGCGAGCGCGGCCCGCGCCGCCTCGGCCTCGGCTTCGGCCGCCGCCCGCGCGCGCTCCGCCGCCGCCAGCGCGGCGCGCAACCGCTCGTTCTCCGCGGCGAGGTCCGGGGCCTGCCCGTCTTGCGTCATCCCTCTCCCATCCGTCCAAGGGGCCGCGCCGCCCCCGACGGATCGAGGGAGTGCCCGGGCGAGGCATATAGAGGAGGCGGGCGCGGCGTCTCCACCCCCGGCCCCCGCCGATCCTTCGTCTCTATCCTTCGTCCCCCTGCCCGGCCTCGCGGACCGGGCGGTCGCATTGCGGAGGGCGGAGCAAGTCTGCATATCCTGGACCGGATCCCCGCCGCGGCGGGGCGCGGAGGTGGGCGTGACGATCCAACCGACCCGTTGCAGCAACGCGGCCCTGCGCCGGGCGACGCGCAGCGTCGGGCAGCTCTACGACGAGGCGATGGCGCCGAGCGGCCTGCGCACGACGCAGTTCGGCCTGCTCGCGACGATCCGCGGCCTCGGCAGCCCGACCATGGGCGAGCTGGCCGAGGCGATGGTGATGGACCTCTCGGGGCTGGCCCACACCTTGAAGCCCCTGACCCGCGACGGCTACGTCAGCGTGGTGCCCGATCCCCGGGACCGCCGGGCGCGGCGCATCGCGCTGACGGATGCGGGCATCGCCAAGCTGAAGCAGGCGACTCCGCTGTGGCGGGAGGCGCAGGCGCGGTTCGAGGCGGCGTTCGGGCTGGAGCGGGCGGGCCTGCTGCGCGACCTGCTGCACGAACTGGCGCTGCCGGGTTTCCGGGCGGCGTTCGATGCGGGGATGGGCGGGCAAGCCGCGTCGAACCACCTCGAATGAGCACCCCTTTGGTCGTTCCGGACCCGGGCAGCGGAGCCCGAAGATCACGATTCCAAGTAAAAGCCCGTTCGATCGACAGTGCAGGATGTCTCACCCTCCAACCTCATCCTGAGGTGTCAGTCGATTGAAAATCGACTGACCTCAAACGAGCCTCCAGAAGGCACGGCGATACCTGAAACCCTCCTTCGAGGCTCCCTGACGGTCGCACCTCGGGATGAGGCGATGGATGGGAGAGACGCGACACCTCCAAGCCGGACGGGATCTCGATCCGCTCACGAGACGTCTCACACCACCCGCCCCCGCCCCTCCCCCGCCATCCCGCGCGCCAGGTGCTGCAGCAGCTTGGCCGCCGCCGGCGAGAGCTGGCGGCCGAGCCGAGTGACGATCCGGGCCTCGACGCCGTCGAGGCCCGGATCGGCGAGCGGCCGCGCCACCAGAATCCCCTCGGCGATCTCCTGCGCGGCGCAGAAGGCCGGCAGCAGGGTCACGCCGGTGCCGGAGGCGGCGAACTGCTTGAGCACGCCGATCGAGCCGGTGATCAGGGTCGGGTCGAGCCGCACGCCCTCGGCCCGCTCCGCCGCCGCGATGATCTGCCGGATGCCGTAGGCCGGGTGCATGGTGCCGAGGCGGTGGCCGGCGAGATCGGCGAGGCGGACCGGGCCGGGATGATCGGCGAGGGGATGGTCGGTCCGCACCAGCAGGCGGATCGGCTGCGGCGTCGCCAGGTGGGTGCGCAGGCGCGGCTCCGGCGGCGGGTTGTAGACGAGGCCGAGATGCGCCTCGTCCTCGACGACCCGGCGCACCACGTCGTTGGTCGCCGCGAGGTCGAGGGTCATGGTCAGGTCGGGGTGGCGGGCCCAGAAGCCCTGGAGCAGGCCCGACATCAGGTCGCCGACGAAGCCCTCGCCGAGCACCACGTCGATATGGCCGCGGCGCAGGCCCTTCAGGTCGGTGAGCTTGGCCAGGATGTCCTCGCGGTCGGAGGTCTGGCGCCGGTAATAGTCGAGGAGGAGCGAGCCGGCCGGGGTCGCGCGCACGCCGCGGCGGTGGCGCTCGATCAGGGGCGTGGCGAGCTGAACCTCCATCTGGGCGAGCTGGCGGCTCACCGCCGAGGCGTTGACGTTGAGCTTGTCGGCCGCCGCGCGGACCGAGCCGCAGCCGACCGCCTCCGCCAGGTAGCGCAGGCAGCGCTCGTCGAGGCTCTGCATCGGGTCGTTCCTCCAACCGGGCAGAAGCCCGCTCGCCAGGTGCGTTGCCGGCAAGTCAACGCAAAATACCGGCCAGCGCCGTTCCGCTCAACGGCGGAGTGACCCACTCTCCCGATCCCAGGAGGCGCCGCGGCCACGATCCCGGCAGCCATCGGGAGACATCAGACCATGCGCACGATCGGCGTCATCGGCCTCGGCAACATGGGCCGGGGCATGGCCCTCTCTCTGCGGCGGCGCGGCTTCGCGGTCATCGGCTACGATCCCGCGCCCGCCGCCCGCGCGGCCTCGGCGGCGGACGGCGTCGCGGTGGCCGAGGGCCCGCGCGCCCTGTGGCAAGCCTGCGAGGCCGTCGTGCTGTCGCTGCCGACGCCGGACGTCGTCGAGGCGGTCCTGCTCGGGTCGGACGGGCCGCTCCACGGCGCCAAGTCCGGCCCCGATGGGAAGGCCGATCTCCTCGTCATCGATACCTCGACCTCGCATCCGGACGTCACCCGGCGCATCGCGGCGGCGCTGGAGCCCGCCGGCATCGCCCTCGTCGACGCGCCGGTGAGCGGCGGGCCGAAGGGCGCGCATGCCGCGACCCTGACCATGGTGATCGGCGGCAGCGACGCGGCCGTGGCCCGCGCCGAGCCGGTCCTGGCGGCCATGAGCGCGACGCGGGTCCATGTCGGCGGCGTCGGCGCCGGCCACGTCACCAAGCTCGCCAACAACCTGCTCTGCGCCGCCCACCTGATCACCGCGGCGGAAGCCGTGCGGATGGCGCGCGACGCCGGCGTCGATCCGGAGCGCCTGCTCGCCGGGATCAACGCGGGCTCCGGCCGCAGCGGCGTCACGCAGGTCAACTTCCCGACCTGGGTGCTCAACGGCGCCTTCGATTCCGGCTTCACCATGACGCTGATGCGCAAGGACGTGCGCCTCGCCGAAGCGCTGATCGGCGCCCTCGACCTCGACCTGCCGCTCTCGGCCGAAGTCGGCCGGCTGTGGCGCGACAGCGCCGCGACGGCACCGGACGACGCCGACTTCAACGCCATCGTCAAGCTCCAGCTCGCCTGATCGGGAGGCAACACCATGACCGAGACACGACCGCAGGCGCTCGCCGCCGCCTTGCGCCCGTTCTTCCCCGGGATGTCCTCCACCGGCACCCCGATCGGCACCCCGATCGGCACTCCGATCGGCTCCTGGGTCGACGGCCGCATCGTCCCCGGCACCGGCGAGCCGATCCGCCTCGTCGATCCCTCGACCGGGATGCCGCTCGCCGAGTACCCGGATGCCGGCCCCGCGGTGGTGGCCGAGGCCGCCCGGGCGGCGCGTGCCGGACAGGCCCGCTGGGCCGCGCTGACGGGGGCCGCCCGCGGCCGGGTGATGCAGGAGATCGCCCGCGCGATCCGGGCCGAGATCGAGGGCCTCGCCCGCCTCGAGGCGCTGAACGCCGGCAAGCCGATCCGCGACTGCCGCGTCGAGGCGACCAAGGTCGCGGAGATGTTCGAGTACTACGCCGGCTGGGCCGACAAGCTGCACGGCGAGGTGATCCCGGTCCCGACCAGCCACCTCAACTACACCCGCCGCGAGCCCCTCGGCGTGGTGCTGCAGATCACGCCCTGGAACGCCCCGGTCTTCACCTGCGGCTGGCAGCTCGCCCCGGCGTTGGCAGCTGGCAACTCGGTGCTGCTCAAGCCCTCGGAGCTGACCCCGCTGACCTCGCTCGCCGTGGCGGCGCTCGCCGAGCGGGCCGGGCTGCCGGCGGGCGTCGTCAACGTGCTCGCCGGCTACGGCCACACCACCGGCCAGGCGGCGCTGGCCGAGGACGCGGTGGCGAAGGTGGTCTTCGTCGGCTCGCCGGCGACCGGCGCGCGGATCGCGGAAGGAGCGGCGCGCCACCTCAAGCCCTGCGTGCTCGAGCTCGGCGGCAAATCGGCCAACATCGTCTTCGCCGATGCCGACCTGGAGCGGGCGTGCCTGGGCGCACAGGCCGCGATCTTCGCCGGGGCCGGCCAGTCCTGCGTCGCGGGCTCGCGGCTCCTCGTCGAGCGCCCGGTCCACGACCGCTTCGTCGCCATGCTGGCGGCGGGCGCCGAGCGGATCCGCGTCGGCGATCCCCTCGACCCGCAGACCGAGGTCGGGCCGATCAACAACGCCACCCAGTACCGGCACGTCATGGCGATGATCCGCGGCGGCCTCGACCAGGGCGCGCGCCTCGCCGCCGGCAGCGACGGCACTCCGGAGGAGGGCGGCTACTACGTCCGCCCGACGATCCTCGCGCAGGCGAACAACGCCATGGATTGCGCCCGCACCGAGATCTTCGGGCCGGTGGTGACGGTGATCCCGTTCGACACCGAGGAGGAGGCGGTCGGCATCGCCAACGATTCGGCGTTCGGGCTCGCGGGCGCGGTCTGGACTCGGGATGTGGGCCGCGCCCACCGGGTGGCGGCGTCGGTCCGGGCCGGCACGTTCTGGATCAACGCCTACAAGACCATCCACGTCGCCTCGCCCTTCGGCGGCTCGGGACGCAGCGGCTACGGCCGCTCCAGCGGGATCGAGGCCCTGCACGAGTACACGCAGGTCAAGAGCGTGTGGGTCGAGACCGCCGCCGCCCCCGCCGCCTCGTTCGGCTACGCGCCGGGCGTCGGCGCCTGACACTCCCCCGGTCCGGGGGGCGGCCCCTCCGGACCGTCCCCGCAACCGGAGATTTCGCCATGACGAGCGCCCCGATGACGAGCGCCCCCCTCGCGACCGGCAGCCCCGCCGTCGCGCCGCCCTCCACCACCGGCCGCGCCGGCCTCCTGGTCCTGTTCCTCCTCGCCCTCGTGGTGGTGACGCTCGCCGAATTGATCGGCAACGTCGCCATCCCGCTCGGTCACGGCAAGATCATCCTCCTGCCACTGCTCTGGGCGCTGCTGATGGGCGGCGGCCTCGGGCTCGCCGCGCCGCGCCTGCCGCACGCCCTGCGGCTGCCGGTGTCGCTGCAGGTCGCCGCCGGGGCGATCCTGCAGCCGGCGCTCCTGCTCTTCGTCGCCAAGCTCGGCCTCCTCGTCGGCGCCTCGCTGCCGAAGATCCTGGGCGCCGGCTGGGCCCTCGCCTTCCAGGAATTCGGCCACTTCTTCGGCACGATGGTGTTCGGCCTGCCGGTGGCGCTGCTGCTCGGCGTCAAGCGCGAGGCGATCGGCGCCACCTTCTCGGTCGGGCGCGAGCCCAGCCTCGCCATCATCGGCGAGCGCTACGGCATGGATTCTCCGGAAGGCCGCGGCGTGCTCGCCGAGTACCTGACCGGCACGGTGTTCGGGGCGGTGTTCATCGCGGTGCTGGCCGGGCTGGTCGCGAGCCTCGGGATCTTCAACCCGCTGGCGCTCGCCATGGGGGCCGGCGTCGGCTCGGGCAGCATGATGGCGGCCGCCGCCGGCGCGATCGCGGCGCAGCAGACCCCCGAGATGGCCAAGGAGGTCGCCACCTTCGCGGCGGCGAGCAACCTCATCACCACCACCATCGGCACCTACTTCACCCTGTTCCTGTCGCTGCCCTTCACGGTCTGGGCCTACGGCGTGCTGGAGCCGATCCTGGGGCGCGGCCGCGGCCGGCCGGAGGCCGCGCCCGAGCCGGCGGCCGCCGCGACGGCGCACGCCGCCCCGGCCTTCGGCCTGCCCGCCCTCGTGCTGATCTGGCTCGCCACCGCGGCCTTCGGCCTCGTCGGCAACTGGCTCACCTACGGCACGCGACCGGACGGCCAGGTGCTCGTGGGAGGCGCGATCATCGTCGGCGCGGTGGTGGTCGGCGAGGTGCTCTATCGCCTGGCCGGGCGCCGGCTGCCGGCGGTGGTGTGGGTGTCGCTGATCGGCATGGCGCTCACCTATCCGGGCACGCCGTTCTCGGCCGAGATCGCGGCGGCGACGGGCCGGATCAACTTCCTGGCCCTCGCCACCCCGATCCTCGCCTTCGCGGGCCTGTCGCTCGCCAAGGACTTCCCGGCCTTCCGGCGCCTCGGCTGGCGCATCGTGGTGGTGTCGTTCATGGCCAATGCCGGCACGTTCCTGGGCGCGGCCCTGATCGCCCAGTTCTGGATGCACCCGCCGCTGTGAGACGCGCGATCGAGCCCTCCCCCTTCTGCGGGGGAGGGTTCGAGGGCGTGTCCGGCCGGACGCTTTCCCCTAGACCCGGTACTTCCCGTTGCGCTTCACCATCACGGTCGTGCCCACCGGCACGCGGTTGTAGAGATCGACCACGTCCTCGTTCAGCATCCGCACGCAGCCCGACGACATCTGCTCGCCGATGCTCCAGGGCTCGTTGGTGCCGTGGATGCGGAACAGGATGTCGCGGCCACCTTGGTAGAGGTAGAGCGCCCGGGCGCCGAGCGGGTTGTCGACGCCGCCCTTGCGCGTGCGCGGCAGGTCGGGATTGAGGCTGACCATCTTGGCGGTCGGGCCCCAATCGGGCCAGACGCCCTTGCGGCCGACCGTGGCGGTGCCCTTCCAGGAGAAGCCGAGCTTGCCGACGCCGACGCCGTAGCGGAGCGCCTGGCCACCCTCCTGGACGAGGTAGAGCACCCGCTCGTCGATATCGACCACGACGGTGCCGGGCCTCTCCAGGCCGGTATAGGCGACGGTCTGGCGCCGGTACTTCGGATCCATCCGGCTGCGGTCGACCAGCGGCACGTCGTAGGGCTGGTCGGGCATGGTGCCGATGTACCAGGCCGCGTCCGGATCCACCGCCGCGACGGTCGCGGGCCCGCGGGCGTTGCAGGCCGCGAGCGGCAGCCCGGCGAGGAGGGCGAGGACGAGGCGGCGCGGGAGCATGTGGCGGTAACCTTTCGGCAAGGGCTGTCCCCAAGGAGGGGATGTCCCCAAGGAGGGGCAGTCCCCGAGAATCGTCCCCATGCCTAGCCGCTCCCGCCGCCGCGGGTTGTGTCCTCCCGGACTCAAAGGCCGGGAAAGTAGGGATGGGCCGAGACGGCCCCGGGACCTTCGAGCCGCCCAACCCGTCCGATCCGGAGCCGGTCCGGGCCCTTGAGGCCGGCCGGCTGCGCCGCGAATCGCGACGACCCCGCTACGCCAAAGCCACCTCGATCAGGAACGGCCCGCGCCGCGCCAGCGCCCCCGTCAGGGTGTCGACGAACTGGGCCAGGGTCTCGACCCGGCGCGCCTCGACGCCGTAGCCGCGCGACAGGCTCACCCAGTCGATCGGCGGATCGTCGAGGGTCAGCATGTCGATCGCCTTGCGGCCCGGATTGGCGCCGACATTGGTCAGTTCGTGGCGCAGGATCGCGTAGGAGCGGTTCGACCAGATCAGCGTCACGACGTCGAGGCGCTCGCGCGCCTGGGTCCAGAGCGCCTGGGCGGTGTAGAGGGCGCTGCCGTCGGCCTGGAGCGAGATCACCTTGCGGTCCGGGCAGGCCACCGCGGCGCCGGTCGCCATCGGGATGCCGAGCCCGATCGAGCCGCCGTTGAGCTGGAGCCAGCTGTGGGGCGCCGCCGCGTGCGTCGCGGGGAAGAAGTTGCGACCGGTCGTGACCGATTCGTCGCAGACGACCGCCCCCTCGGGGATCAGCGCGCCGAGCACCCGGGCGATCGAATCCTGGTCGAGGCGGCCCTCTCCCGGCAGTTCCGGCCGGGGGCCCGCCGGAATCGGCGCCTCGGGCGGCGCCCCGACCGCCTCGGCGAGGCGCTCGAGGGCGTCGATCTGGTCCTGTTCCGGGGTCGCGAGGGCGAAGACGTCGCAGGTCGGCGGAGCGAGCGCGCTCGGCTTGCCCGGATAGGCGAAGAACGCCACCGGCAGCGTCGCGCCGACGAGGATGATGTGCTTGTAGGGCGCCAGCACCTCGCGGGCCGGATCGACCGGATAGGGCAGGCGCTCGATCGGCACCGTGCCGGCGCCGCGGTCGATGCGGGCGTTCGAGGTCATGGCGAGCAGCTTCGCGCCGGTCTTGCGCGCGATGCGGTCGGCGACGCGCCGTCCCTCGCCGCGCACCGCCCGGTCGCCGAGGTGCAGCAGCACCGGCTCGCCGCTGCGGAGCGCCGCGACCGCGTGGGCGATCGCCTCGTCGCTCGCCCGCGGGCGCTCAGGAATCGCCGGCAGGGGTGCGATCCCGCTCCCCTCCTCCCAGGCGGTGTCGGCGGGCAGGATCAGGGTGGCGACGCCGCCGGGCGCCGTGCGGGCGGCGACGATCGCGTCGGCCCCGTCCGCCGCGACGGCCTTGGCGCTCATGCCGGTGCGGACCCAGGCCGAGACCGGGCCGGCCAGCCCCTCGATGTCGGAGGTGAGCGGCGCGTCGAAGGTGCGGTGATAGGTGGCGTGCTCGCCGACGATGTTGACGAGGGGCGAGCGGGCGCGCCGCGCATTGTGCAGGTTGGCGATGCCGTTGCCGAGGCCGGGCCCGAGATGCAGCAGCGTCGAGGCCGGCTTGTCGGCCATGCGGGCATAGCCGTCGGCGGCCCCCGTCGCCCCGCCCTCGAACAGGCACAGCACCGCCCGCATCCCCTCGACCCGGTCGAGAGCGGCGACGAAGTGCATCTCCGAGGTGCCCGGATTGGTGAAGCACACCTCCACGCCCCCCGCCACCAGGGTGCGCACCAGGCTCTCGGCCCCGTTCATCGCCATCGGCGTCTCCTCGTCTCGCGGGCATCTGGCGGCCCGGTTCGGGTTGTGACCCTGGTGATAGGGGATTTCGCGGGTTGAGTGTGAGGGCGTGGGGGACATGGGTCCGGCGGAGCAGGAGCGGACCTGATCGCGGATGACCCCAGCTCGCAGGTTCCGAACGGGTCGTCGCGTTCGTCAAGCCGTCAGCATGGCGCGCTGGTAGCGACCCGGCGACGTTCCGACCAAGTCCTTGAACCGGCGGGTCAGGTGGCTCTGATCGGCGAAGCCGACTTCCAGCGCGACATCGGCGGGTGCGAGGCCGGAGTCGAGCAGGCGCTTGGCCGCCTCGACGCGGAGTTGGATCTGATAGGCATGGATCGGGAGGCCCATGGCGCGGCGAAAGGCGTGCATAAGGTGGAAGGCGCTCAGCCCCGTCGCGGCGGCGATCTCGCCGATCGGCAACTCCTCGGAGAAGCGGGAGTGGAGGATGTCCTGCGCCCGCCGTACCGCCCGAGGGATGGGGAGCGGCCGGGGCAATGTCACGGGCCGGACTGCGTGCCGGTGGATCAGCCCCGCGACCGCGTCGAGCAGAAGGCACTCTCGGGCGAGGCGCCCTTCTCCACTCGCTATGGCATCGTGTGCCAGCATGAGAGCGGCATGGGTCGCCGGATCATCAATGGTTCCCGCCGCAAAGGACATCTCGCTCGTCGCCTGGCCGGCCTTATCGCTTGCGATGCTCAGGATGCCCAGAGGAACGTACAGGGCGCGGTAGCGCAGTTCCGGCCCGGCCAGCCTTTCCCCGGTATGCATCTCGCCCGGATTGACCACCGAGATGGTGCCCGGTCCAGCCACGTGGGACGCCCGCTCACGCGCGAAGCCTTTCGTGCCGGCCTCGATCAGGCCGATCATCAAGGTATCGTGGGTATGCGGCCGGAAGCGATGACGGACGAAGCGCGCGGCCATCACCGACACACCATCCCGTTCGGGCCAGAACAGGGCACGGTCGGGCGAGGGATGGCGCTCAGCAGGATCGGACAAGACGGTGACGGAGGGGCGGGTGTTGATGCTCGCCGGCTCACCCGCGCTGTCAAGGCTCCGCATGTCCCTGCCCCTGGCCTCGTCCACACTCCTCGCGCGCATCGCGGTCGAGGAACCCGTGACCTCTCACCCCGTCGCGCCGCCCTTGTTCCAGACCTCCACCTTCTGGGCCGAGACCCCGGGCTGCTTCGCCGCCATGGCGACGCAGGCGCGGCACCCGGCCTTCTACACCCGCTACGGCAATCCGACGACCCGCGCCTTCGAGGACGCGGTCGCGGCGCTGGAAGGAGGCGAGGCCGCACTCGCGACGGCGTCGGGCATGGCCGCGATCATGGTGGCCATCCTAGATGTCGTTGGCCGAGGCGATCACGTCGTCGCTCAGGAGGTGCTCTATGGAGGCACTGTCGGCTGGCTGCGGAACCTCGCTCCATACCTCGGGATCGATGTCACATTCGTGGACCAGCGCGACCCGGATGCGTTCAGGAGCGCCATCCGATCCACGACCCGTCTCCTCGTTTTGGAAACACCCTCAAACCCGATGATGCGGCTGACCGACTTGCGGGCCGTCACGGCCATCGCCCGCGCTCGCGGTGTCGTCACGCTGGTGGACAACACCATCGCCTCGCCGATCAATCAGCAGCCGCTGAGCTTGGGAGCGGACTTGGTGGTGCACAGCGCAACCAAGTACATTGGCGGACACAGCGATCTGTCAGCCGGGATCCTCGTCGGTTCGGCCGAGCGCATCAAGTCTGCGTCGGACAAGGCGTGCCTGTTCGGCGCAACCCTCGATCCATTTGCCGCGTGGCTGGCGCTGCGGGGACTCCGCACGCTGCCGCTTCGCGTTGAGCGTCACAACGCGACGGCGATCACCGTGGCACGATATCTGTCGGTGCATCCCGCGGTCGCCGCAGTCCACTATCCCGGTCTCGCGCAGCACCCGGAACACGCCCTGGCGAGGGACCAGATGAGCGGCTTCGGCGGCGTGCTGTCTTTCGAGGTTGGCGGTGGCTTGGCAGGTGGAGAGGCGGTCGTCGCGGGCCTGTGCCACGCCCATCGTTCAGCGAGCTTCGGCTCCTTCTCGACCCTCGTCGTCCATCCGGCCGCCATGTGGGCGGGCATGATGACCTCCGAGCAACTGGCAGCGTCGGGTCTGCCCGCAGGTTTGGTGCGCCTCGGTGTCGGCTTGGAAGAGCCGAGCGACATCATCGCCGATCTTCAGGGGGCGCTGAACGGCATGCCGGCCTGTCGCTGACGCCTGCCCGGAATGCCCGCAGGCACGATCTGTTCCAACTCGCCGCCCGCCGGTATCGATCGAACCGCTGCCTCCCGGATCCGCTTTTTCGCGTGTGTCTGAAGGCGCGGCTGCCCAACGAGAGGCGGCGGCACCGCAACCCCCGCCCCGCTAGCACGTTCGTTGCACCGTGCGGCGGGTGGTGCACCCGGTGGAGATCCCGATGAAGCTGTTCCAGTGCCAGTCCTGCGGCAACATCCTGTATTTCGAGAACCGGGCCTGCCAGCGCTGCGGCCACCGCCTCGCCTACCTGCCGGAGACCCGCACGCTCTCGGCGCTCGCGCCGGCCGGGGCCGAGGATTGGTCGCCGCTCGCGGTGCCCGACCGGCCGAGCCGGTTCTGCGCCAACGCGGTGCACGATGCCTGCAACTGGCTGGTGCCGCCGGGCTCGGGCGATGCGTTCTGCCTCGCCTGCCGCCACAACGGCACGATCCCCGACGTCTCGAACCCGGACCATCTCGCCAAGTGGCGCGAGATGGAATTCGCCAAGCACCGGCTGTTCTACAGCCTCCTGCGCTGGAACCTGCCGCTGAAGACCCGGGCCGAGGACCCGGAGCACGGGCTGATCTTCCACTTCCTGGCCGACCCGCCGGAGAACGGGGGCCCGAAGGTCATGACCGGGCACGACAACGGCGTGATCACCATCGCGCTCGTCGAGGCCGACGACGCCGAGCGCGAGAAGCGGCGGCGCCAGATGGGCGAGCCCTACCGCACCCTGCTCGGCCATTTCCGCCACGAGGTCGGGCACCATTACTGGGACCTCCTGGTGCGCGACGCCGGCCGGCTCGAGGCCTGCCGGGCGGTGTTCGGCGACGATTCGCAGGACTACAACGCGGCGCTCCAGCGCCACTACGAGCAGGGCACGCCGGCCAACTGGCAGGAGAACTACGTCTCGGCCTACGCCACCACCCATCCGTGGGAGGACTTCGCCGAGACCTGGGCGCATTACCTGCACATCGTCGACACGCTGGAGATGGCGAGCGCCTTCGGCATGCAGGTCCATCCGCTGCTCGACGCGGGCGGCGAGCTCGCGGCGCGGATCGACTTCGACCCCTACGAGGCGCAGAGCATCGAGCAGATCGTCAAGGCCTGGCTGCCCTTCGTCTTCGCGCTGAACAGCGTCAACCGGGCGATGGGCCAGGGCGACCTCTACCCCTTCGTGCTGGCCCCGCCGGTGATCGCCAAGCTCGGCTTCATCCACGGCCTCGTCCACGGAACGGTCTGACGCCCGCCGACCGACACCATCTCCGGAAGCCTCCTTCCGGAGATGGTGTCACGAGCCCGCGCGGGGGAGCCGACGGCTCCACGCGCATGAGCGAAGCCGAAATCCGCATCGCGAAGCAGTCGATCGGATTTCGGATGACCCAGAGGAATCCCCGCATCCCGGCCGTAGCCTCCGCGGCCGGGCCGGTCCATGATGGGGCAACGCGCCCGAAGAATCGGGCCGCCGGCCTGCCGCCCCGGCAGGCCGAATGCCCGTGAACAGCGGGCCCGAACGCCCGCGCCAGCGGGCCCAAGGAGGGACGCCGAATGAAGCTCGCCAGCCTCAAGCACGGCCGCGACGGCCGCCTCGTCGTGGTCTCGCGCGACCTGACCCGCGCCACCGACGCCTTCATCGTGGTGCCGACGCTGCAGCGGGCGCTCGACGAGTGGGAGCGCTACGCCCCCGCCCTCGCGGCCCTGGCCGAGCAGCTCGAGCACGGCTCGGTGCCCTCGTTCCGCTTCCACGAGCACGATTGCGCCGCCCCCCTCCCCCGGGCCTATGCCCGCTGCCACGCCGCCGCCTGGCCCGGCTACCCGGCGCTGCTGCGCCAGGCCGCGGGCGCCGAGGCCCCGGCCGGCGAGACGGGAGCGCTTCGCCACGCCGCCTCCGACGCCTTCCTGGGGCCGCGCGATCCCCTGCGGCACGACGATCCCGCCGCCTCCCTCGACCTCTCGGCGGGCCTCGCGGCGATCACCGGGGACCTCGCGCAGGGCGCCGACGCCGCCGCCGCCGGGGCCGCGATCCGGCTGGTGACGCTGGTGGCGGAGGTGATCCGCCACGACCGCCTCCGGCCCGACGGGCTCGATCTCGACGGCGCCGAGGCGCCGGCGCTCGCCGCGAGCCTCGCCCCCGTGGCGGTGACGCCCGACGAGCTCGGGGAGGCCTGGCGCGACGGCGGCCTGCACCGCCCGCTGCTCGTCGGCCGCAACGGCAAGGCCCTCGGCTGCCCGGATGCCGGGGCGGATCTCGGGCGCGGCCTCGTCGCCCTGGTGGCGGAGGCGGCGCGCCACCGGTCGCTCGGGGCCGGCACCATCGTCAGCGCCGGCCCGGTCTCGAACCGCGGCATCGACGGCGGCCCCGGCCGCCCCGCCGCCGAGGGCGGGGCGGGCTATGCCTGCCTCGCCGAGGCCCGCGCCGCCGAGGCCCTGAGCGGCGGCTGGGTGCGCACGCCCTACCTCGCGGCGGGCGACCGCCTGCGGGTCGAGATGAAGGATCCCGGCGGCCACTCGCTCTTCGGGGCGATCGAGCACGACGTGACCGGCTGACGCAAGGGCGCCCGGCGCCGACGGGGCCGGGCGCTGCAACCGCTCAGTGCATCGTGCCCAGCGCAAGCACAACCGAACAATCGCGTTAGGTGTTTGTTCGGACTTGTCGCCCAGAACGGAGCCGTGATGGCTTCGCGGCATCGAACAACAACCGTCGATGGTAGCTGATCCGGCCATACACTGGATAGCTGTCCCGTCCCGACGATGCGCTTGCGCCCGGACCTTGGCCCCCACCTCGCGCGCTTCCGACGCTGTCGGGGCGGCACGGTCGTCGTGCTGTTCGGCCTGCTGCTGCCGATCCTGGCGATGGGCGCGGTCGGCGTCGCCGAGGTGACCGAGGTGATGCTCGCGAAGGCGAAGCTCCAGAGCAACGTCGATGCGGCGGCGCTCCAGGGGGCGGGCGAATACGGCGTCGACCAGTCCGCCGCCACGGCGGAGCGCACGCGCCTCTACGCCGACGGCTCGGCCGCGCCGTTGCGCCTGCGCTGGACGATCGCCTCGACCGCCTCGATCGATGCCGCGTCGCGCGCCGTCACGGTGCGCCAGACCGCGCACCGGGCGTCGTTCTTCGGCAGCCTGCTGCCGCCGGGAGGCTGGAACCTCGAGGCCGCCGCGACGGCGATCCGCACCGCGAGGAAGCCCCTGTGCGTGCTCGGATCGCAGGGCGCCGGCCCCCTCGGGATCGGCCAGGACAGCATCGCCGTCCAGGGCAATTCCCAGATCACGGCGAGCGACTGCCTCGTGCAGAGCAACGCCAACCTGACGGTGTCGGGAGGCGCCACGGTCTGGGCCGGCGAGGCCCGCGCCGCCGGCAGCGCCTCGGGGGCGATCCGCCCGGATGCCGTGACCGACGCCCCGCCGGTGACGGACCCCTTCACCGGCATGGCGATCGCCGGGCCGCTCCTGTGCGACTCGCTCTCGCTCAGCCTCGGGAGCGGCACGTTCTACCTCAATCCCGGCGTGCATTGCGGCACGATCTCGTTGCTCGGGAACGCGACCCTCGTCCTGGCTCCCGGGGACCATTACTTCGTCGGGCCGGGCCTCAGCGTCGGCGGGCAATCGACGATCACCGGCAGCGACGTCGTGGTCATCCTCCGCGGCCTGTTGTCGGCGCAGATCACCGGCAATGCCGTGCTGCAGCTCGAGGGCCGAAAGAGCGGGCCCTATGCGGGTTTCGTGCTGATCACCGACCGGAGCTATTTCGGCGACGTCGAGATCTCGACCAGCAACGCCCGCAGGCTCCTCGGCACGGTCTACCTGCCGAACGCGAGCCTGACCGTGAACGGCAACAACAACCGGGTCGCCGACCAGTCGCCCTGGACGGTGGTGGTGGCGCGCACGATCCGGACGATGGGCAGCGCCAACCTCTTCATCAACTCCAACTACGGCGGCTCGAGCGTGCCGGTGCCGGCCGGCGTCGGCCCGCCGAAGGACCAGCCGGTTCGCCTGGCCCAGTGACGGGTCCAGTGACGGGCGCCGGACCGGAACCTCCGGAGCGCCGCCCGGATTCCCACTCCGGACATCCTTGGGGAAGATCCACGATGCCGGAGACCGAGAACCTGCCCGAAATCGTGACCGGGCCGCCGGAGGCGGTTTTGCGCCCGGCAATCCACCTCGACCACTGCGTCATCCACGTCTCGGACTGGGAGCGCTCCACCGCCTTCTACCGCGACGTCCTCGGGGCCGAGGTGATCCCGGTCGGCCGGGGCTACGCCTACCGCTTCGGCGGCGTGCAGCTGAACTGCCACGGGCCGGGCCAGATTGGCGAGCCCCGGGCCCGGCTGCCGGTGGCCCCCGGCAACAGCGACCTCTGCTTCCGCTGGCACGGGGCGATCGAGGAGGCTGCGGCCCATCTCGAGCGCCACGGCGTGCCGGTCGAGCTGGGGCCCGTCCCGCGCCACGGCGCCGTCGGGGACGGGATCAGCGTCTACTTCCGCGATCCGGACGGCTCGCTGCTCGAGTTCATCACCTACCCGACGGGCTGAACGCCCGTGCATTCAGGAAACGGATTTACCCCGGGGAAACAATCGACGTGGGATGACGGACAGACCTCCTCCGGTCCACCGTCATGCCCGCTCCCCTGCCCCCCATGCCTCGTCCGCGGACGATCTCGGCCCTCCGGCACGACCGCGGGGGCAACGTCGCGATCCTGACGGCCCTGACGAGCTTCGTGCTGCTGGCGCTCGCGGGCGCGGGCGTCGATTACGCCCGGGCCCGCAAGGACGAGGCGCGCCTGGACGCGGCCCTCGACGCCGCGGTGCTGGCGGGCGCCCAGGCGGTCAAGGCCGCGGATGCCAAGGGGAAGACCGACGCGGAGCTCCGCCAGGCCGGGGCGGCGGCGGCCGCGGAGGTCTTCACCAGCTTCGCGTCCGCCGCCGCCAACGCCCCGCAGGCGCGGTTCGACGTCGCCCTCGCCGGGCGCGGCGTCACCGTCTCGGGCAGCTACGCCGCCTCGACCAAGACGACGCTCATGGGCCTCGCCGGCACCAAGGCGATCCCGTATTCCGGCGTCGCCAAGTCCAGCGTCGACCTGTCGCCGCTGATCGACGTCTACCTGCTGATCGACGTGTCGGGCTCGATGGCGCTGGGCGCGACGACCGCCGACATCAACGCGCTCCAGGCCAACCTGAACTGCGCCTTCGCCTGCCACGACGGCGTCGCCGTCAAGAACAGCGGCAAGGACAGCTACCTTTGGGCCAAGGCGAACGGCATTACCTTACGCCTCGACGAGATGAACCAGGGGATCCTCGACTTCGTCGGCTGGCTGCGCAAGCAGGACGCGGTCAGCAAGCGGATGCGGATCTCGATCTACGCGTTCAGCACGGCGCTCACCAAGGTGCTCGACCTGACCAGCGACCTGTCGCAGGTGGCCGGCAACCTGCCGAAGGCGCCGAGCGCCTCGGGCGAGAGCGACGGCGCGACGCTGTTCGGCACCATCATGCCGGACTTCACCAGGGCGGTCGGCACGAGCGGCGACGGCATCACCACCCCGAAGAAGCTCGTGATCCTGGCGACCGACGGCGTCGCCGATCCGGGACGGTCCTGGACCTGGGACGAGCCCAAGCGCGCCCTCGTCACCCCGTTCGATCCGGCGCAATGCGCGGCCCTCAAGGCTCCGGGCGGCTCCGCCAAGCTGCCGGTCTCGGTCGGCGTGATCTACACGCCCTACCTGGCGATGCCCTGGGACTGGGGCTACAACGCCACCCTGGGCCAGCCGAGCCAGGTCGGCGGCCGGGGCACGCGCCGCGACGACATCCCGTCCCAGCTGACCGCCTGCGCGACCAGCAAGGACTTCTACATGACGGCCGGCAAGTCCGGCTCGATCGGCGACGCGATGGCGACGCTGTTCAACACCTTCGCGCAGGTCCGGCTGACCGACTGACACCCTCGCGCCCCGGCGTCGGCCCGTCGATGCCGGGGCGTCCGGCGCATCAGCGCCGACGCCCGTTCGGGCTGAGCCAGCGCCTTCGGACGGATCCGTTCGCAGGCGCTGCGGTAGGGTACGCGATCGGCGACAGGATGACGGTCACAGCCCCGAGACGAGGTGGCCGCCATCGACCGGGAGCGTCGCCCCGGTCATCCAGCCCGACGCGTCGCCGGCGAGCAGCAGGAAGGCGCCGTCGAGATCCTCCGGCCGGCCGAGGCGGCGCATCGGGATGCGCTTGAGCATCGCCTGGCCGGGCGGCGTCTCGAAGAACTCGCGGTTGATGTCGGTGCCGATGTAGCCCGGCGCCAGCGCGTTGACGCGGATGCCGTAGCGGGCCCATTCGAGGCCGAGCGCCTGGGTCATCTGCACCACGCCGGCCTTCGAGACCGTGTAGGGCCCGACGCCGCCGGCGACCCGCAGGCCGAGGATCGACGCGACGTTGACGATCACGCCGCCGCGCCCCGCGTCGCGCCAGGCCCGGGCGGCCGTGGTCGAGACCGCCCAGACCCCGCGGAGATTCGTGTCGATCACCCGGTCGAAGGCCGCGAGGTCGAGGTCGATCGCCGCTCCGCCCTCGGCGATGCCGGCATTGTTGACCACCACGTCCGGCAGGGCGTGCAGGCTCGCGAAGGCGGCGGCGATCGAGTCCGGGTCGGCGACGTCGAGGGCGACGGCGCGAGCTTGCGGAGCGCCGGCCTCGCGCAGCTCGCCCACCAGGGCGTCGAGCTTCTCCTTGCGCCGCGCCGCCACCGTGACGGCGGCGCCGCACCCCGCGCAGAGCCGGGCGAAGTGGTCGCCGAGGCCGCTCGAGGCCCCGGTGACGAGGACGTGGCGGCCCCTCAGACCGGCTGCGAGATCCATGGCGTCTCCCCCGTTGTCGCGGGCGCGGCCTCTTGCTCGGGCGCGCCTCGCCGGTGCTGGTCGTGTCAGCCGGTCCGCATCTGCGCGAGCTGCTGGTTCGTCATCTCGAGGCGGTGGGCAAGCTCGCGCATGACCGCGATGGCGATCTGCGGGAACTGGCTCAGGAGTTCGAGGAAGACCCGGCGGTCGATGCGCAGGGCCGTCGTCGGCGTCACCGCGGTCACGGTGGCGGAGCGGGGCTGGTCGGCCAGGATGCCCATCTCGCCGACGAGCGCGTTGGCCCCGAGGAGCGCCAGGCGGATCGGTCCCCCCGGGCCGTCCAGCGTGACGGCGGCCTCCCCTTCCAGGATCAGGTAGGCCGCGTCCGCCGCGTCGCCCCGGTCGAAGAAGCGCTGGCCGTCGGCGAAATGCACCCGCTCGCTGGTGAAGGCGAGCAGCTTCAGGCGCGCCGGATCCACCTCGCGGAACATCGGCACTTGGCGCAGCGACTGCACCTCGGTCTCAAGCGTCATGCCTTCACATCCTGCTCGACGCGCGCCGGCTCCGGCCCCGTCTCATCCCCGGCGCGTCCGGAGACTGCCGCAGCCGGGCCCGCAACGCCAGCCCCCGCCGCCGTCTCTCCGGGGGACGCTTCGCCACCGGGGGACGCTTCTGGGGACGCTTCGGGGGACGCTTCGCCGACGGTTTCCGCGGTTTCGCCGCCGGAGGCGGACTCACCACCGCCGGGGGCGGATTCATGGCCCTCGGCGGGGGCTCCCTCGCCTCTCGCCGGCCGCTCCGGGCCGTGGACCTGCGTGCCCGCCGCCCGCAGCACCCACTCGAAGCGGTCGGCGACGCGGTCGTTCGGCAGCACCACCACGAGGCTGTTCTCGCGGCCGAACCGCTCGAGCAGCAGGCCCAACACCGTGCGGGCGCGGTTCTCGCCCATCGGCGAGAGGGCGCCGTCGAGGACGAGGAGGTCGGGCCGGCGGATCAGGGCGCGCACCAGGCTCACCACCGCGCGCTGGCCGCTCGACAGGAAGCGCCCCTCCGGGCCGACCTGATGGTCGAGCCCGACCCGGGTGATGGCGGGGGCGAGGCGCATCTCCTGCACGAGGGCGGTGCCGGTGGCCGTCACGGTCTCGACGGCGTCGGCGACCGACTGGTTGATGCGGCCGAACAGGAGGTTGTCGCGCAAGGGGGCCGCGGCGCAGACCTGGTCGGGGTCGTAGAAGTCGACGCCGCCGAGGCCGGCCTCGTCGAGGGTGGTGCGCAGCTCGCCCCGCGCCGCGACCAGCCGCTCGCGGAAGGCGTCGTCGATCAGGCCGAGGCGGTGGCGCGGCTCGATATAGGCGAGCGGCAGGGCGATGAGCCGGGTCGCGTCGGCCGAGCCGTAGCGGCCGAGCCCGATCCAGCGCCGCCGGATCCGGTTGAGCGCGCCGCCGCCGTGGCGCTCGGCGGAGGCCTCGGTGGCGGTGCGGCGGGCGAGGATCGCCTCGTATTCCGGCAGTTCGTCGGCGGAGAGGAACGAGAACTGCTCGAACAGCGGATGCCCGCTCGGCAGGCCGCGGAAGATCTCCAGCATCGTGGCGGCGATCCGCTCGCCCATGGTGACGAGGTCGTCGGCGAGCCCCGTGCGATCGAGGACGAGGCGCACCACCGCGTGCTCGGCGAGTGCCCGGCCGGTGAGCGCCGTGGTGGTCGGCACGCCGAACAGCAGGTTCTCGGCCACCGTCGCCTGACGGTTGTAGCGGGCGGGGTCGAACGGCTCGACGAGGTGGGCGTGCCCCTCCGCCGCCAGGCGCTCGCGGAAGGCGGTCCGGGCCTCGATCAGCCAGGCGGCGAGGTCGGGGTGGCGCTCCGGATCGACCTGCCCGAGGAGGCCGAAGCGGTAGACCTCCTCGCCCATGCCGATGCGGGTGAGCCAGTCGAGGATCAGGGCGTCGAGGGCGCTCGCATCCGCGACGCCGGCCTGGGCGTAGTCGGTCCAGTCGGCCGGGAACGGCTCGACCGGGTTGCCGGTCCGGTGGGCCTCGGCGAGGGCCTTCGCGTCCGTGGCGGCGGATTCGGGCGGGCGGCGGTTGAGGCCGTACACGATGTTGTCCCGCAGGGAGCCCGGAAACAGGATCGGGTCGACCCCCGCATAGGCGATGCGCCGGGTGAGCGCGGCGCCCGACCATTCCGCGAGGTCGTGGCCCTCGAGGGTGACCCGGCCGGAGGTCGGCGTCGCCCGCCGCGCCAGCACCCGGGCGAAGGTCGAGGCGGCGGGACCGCCGTCGCTGACGATGCCGACCACGGCCGGGAGCGCCAGTTCGAGCGAGACGTTGGCCAGCACCGGCCCGTGCGGCTCCTGGACGCCGACGCCCTCGGCGGCGAGGTGCCCGCACAAGGAGTCGTCGCGGCCGGGCGCGTCGAGGCCCAGCAGGCGCTCGGGCAGGAATTGCTGCAGCACCTGCTCGTACTTCACCTGCACGTCGAGCCGCTGCTGGTCCCAGTCGATCAGCTCCTTGAGCGGCGGCGGCAGGTCGCGATAGGCCGCGATCACCGCGACGAGCTGGCCGATGCTGAGCTGGCCCTTCAGGGCGAAGTAGCCGCCGATGCAGTAGAACAGGAACGGCGTCATCTGCGCCAGCAGGTTGTTCAGGAACTTGACCATGAACTTGCGCCGGTAGATGCGCAGGCGCAGGTCGAACAGCCCGCCGAGGCGGTGGCCGATCTCGGCCCGCTCCCAGGCCTCGGCCCCGTTGGAATGCACCGCCGCGATACCGTCCACCACCTCGCCGACCCGGCCGGCGAGGCGGCGCGAGGCGAGCTGGCGCTGGCGCCCGAGGCGCAGGAGCTCGCGCCGCAGGCGCGGGATCACCACGAACTGCACCCCCACCACCCCGGCCGCGAGGAGCCCGAGCCAGACGTTCTGGAGCAGGATGAACGCCATCGCGGTGGCGGCCTGGGTGCCGAGGAAGGCCGGCAGGATGTAGGCGTCGCCGATGAAGCCGCCGATCGGCTCGACCTCGTCGCGGATGATGGTGGCGACCTCGGAGGCCTTGGTGTGGCGCAGCGCGTCCGGCGAGAAGCGCATGATCAGCGAGAACAGCTGGTAGCGCAGGCGCCGCAGCATGCGCTCGCCGAGCGCGCCCTTGGCCACGTTGATCCAGTACTTGAAGGCGCCGTTGATCAGCACCAGCAGCAGGAACATCGAGGACAGGCCGAACAGGAGCTCGAACCGGTCGACGTCGAAGCCGTCGAACAGCGAGACGTCGTGGCCGAACCAGTCCGGCATCTGCAGGCGCAGGACCAGGAACTTGGCGGTCTCGTTGCCCTTCTCGAAGGCGTGGCCCTGGATCGCCTCGTTGACGATGCGCCGCGGCAGGTCGAGGGAGGCGAAGTAGAGCGGCAGCGAGGCGAGCACGACGCAACAGATCAGGATCTGATCGCGCTTCGAGTGCCGCCAGATGTAGCGGAACAGGCTGCGGTCGAGGCCGCCGGAGGCGTCGGCGGCCTCCGGGTCGTTGCCGGCGCGGGCCGGGACCGGCTCCTGCGCGGCCCGGGGGGCGGCGCGGGCGTTGCGGGCGACGGCAGATCCGTCGCCGGCCGCGCCCCCCGCTCCCTCGGCGACGCCGCCCGCCCGTTCCGCCGCTCCCGCCCCGCCGCTCATGGTCTTGCCGCCCCAGATCCCGCCTGCCTGTGTAGAGGGCCGGAGCGGGACTGGAAACCGCCGCCGCGTCGGGCGTCGCCGGCCGGGCCGGGTTTAATCCCGGCGGGTGTACTCCTTGCGGGTGGTCAGGCCGCCGATCGGCTCGTCGCCGAACTGGCGGTTCGGCTGGGGCGAGTCGCCGGGCTCCTCGGTGGTGGTCGGGCGCGGGCTGCCCTCCTCGGCCGGCATCGGCGGCGTGGCGCCGCGGTTGGGGGCCGGCGCCGTCTCCGGATGGGCGGCGGCCTCGCGGCTCACCATGGTCTTGTTCGTCATCGGGCTGCTCCGCTCGCGGCTGCGCGGCGGGCAGGCCGGGGCCGTGCGCCCCGCAACCGATGCCTCCGCCGCGGAATCAGGGGCGAACGCCGGGCCACCCGGCGGGTTCCGCGTGACGAGGACGCCCTACGGCCAAGTTTCGCGCCGGCCGCGTGCTGTTAGTCCAAGTCACCGATCCGGCGGAGTGTCGCAGGGGCCCACCTCTACTGCCCCGATTCGGGACCTTCAGTGCGGCGACCCGCATGCGTGGCAGGAACCATCATTTCCGCTGAAGGTTGTCCGGACTGAGAACACCGGCCAAGGAGGCAATCATGGCTACCGGAAATTCGACCTCGAAGCGCGGCTTCGCGTCCATGGACCTGGAGCGTCAGCGCGAGATCGCCAGCAAGGGCGGCCGCAGCGTGCCGGCCGAGAAGCGGTCCTTCTCGCAGGATCGCGAACTGGCCTCGTCGGCCGGCCGCAAGGGCGGCCAGGCCTCGGGCAGCGGGCGCGCCACCGACGAGTGAGGGGCGGATCAGGCCCGGCCGGCCCAGCCCGCCGAGGACCCGCTCCGCGTGACCGGGCGTCCGCCCGGTTCGTAAGGCACCCGCTCGACACGGACCATACGAGACTTACGCTCATGCGCCGGAGGGAGCCCGTCTCGCCTCCGGCGCATCAGCGTGAGCCGTCGCTGCGGTCACGAGACGCGACGAGGCTCCCCGGGCGCTGCCGCGCCCGGGGAGCCTCGTTTCGGGAGTGGTGCGTTCTCAGGCCGCGAGGGCCCGGGCCGTGACCACGAGGTTGCGTCGCGCCAGGGCGGCGCAGATCACGTCGTCGACGGGCCGCACGGCCGTGACGCCGGCCAGCAGGCTCGCGAGCCGGTCGACATCCGGCTCGACATATCCGTCGCGGTGGGCCCGCTCGGGCGGAAGCGGCTGAGGCGAGGGCGCCTCGTAGTCACGCAGGTCGATCATGGGGCGGCTCTCTGCTGGTATCCCGCGCGGGGGCGCTAGAGCGTCGCGACGCGGGCGGGGATGACGTCGCCGGCATCGGCCAGGCAGCGGCTCGGCAGCAGGCGGCGGGCCTCGTGGCCGGCCAGGCCGCTGATCGCTCCCTCGCAGCCCTCCAGCATCCGCCGGCCGGTCTGCCCGGCCGCGACGGGCTCGCGCTGCGCCACGGGAGCGCCCGCGCGCTCGCGCACCGTGACGTGGGGCACCGCGGTGTCGCGGGCGACGAGCGTCGTGTTGCGGGTCGCGTCGGCCTGGTAGACGACGTCGCCGGCGGCGTTGCGCATGGTGACCTTGGCAGCGCCGAGACCGGTGATCTCGACCGCGACCGGAACCTGCGCCCTCGCGGCCGGCCGGACCGGCGCCAGGCGGTCGCCCTTGATCGCCGCCTGCTCGACGCCGGCCGGGCGGGCGAGCGCCTCGACCGAGTGCTCGATCAGCGGCTGACCGACCAGGGCGAGGAGCGCGGCCGGGACCGTAATGCCGAAGAAGAAGTGCGGGCGGAGCATACGCGTGGCCCTCGCGGCGAAGCTTTAGAATGCTTCCTTAACGCGCGCCCGTCCCAAGTAGTTCCCGACGTCGTGCCCGGACGGGACAGTTCATGGCGAGAATGCCGGACACCCTGTCAACCTGGCGTTAACCGACGCGGCACGGCCCTGAGCGAGGACCAAGCGAAGCAATTTCGCCACATGCAACGGAAAAGGCATCGCGCTCGCCGCCGCACGGAACCAATCCGGTGGGATTCCCGTTGATATGGCAACCCGGCCACCTGGTCCTCCCCGCATTCCCCTTGTGCATTGGCCGGAAACTCTTTCAACGGGCCGGATCCCGATCCGGCCCGTTCTTTTGTATTGAGAGCGGGTTTTCGGGACCGACCAAGTATTCCCGCAAACGCAAGTATTCCTGCAAACGCAAGTATTCCTGCGGATGGGAGAGGCCGTGCGACATCGTTGCGGGGTGCCTTCCGCCATGGTGCACGTCCCCCGTCCGGGCCCGAGACTCGCCACTCTCCCGTGCGCCGGGCGGGCACGCCTCCACCCCTCCCGGAATCCCCCCGACCTCGCTCCCGCCGGAGCACCGCGCGCGCCGCGTCTTATCTCGGCGCGATGGCTGCGTATGGACCGAGGCTGTCTCGTGCCTCGTCCGACCCCGGAACGACGAGGTCCCGGCACCCACCTCTCGGTGAGCCCGGGACCTCGCGTCGGATCGACGGTACGGGGTGATGTGAACCTGATGCCTCAGAGCCTGTTTGGCTGAGTGGCAAATCTTATTCCCCCTCACAACCTCATCCTGAGGTGTCAGTCGATTGTTCATCGACTGACCTCGAAGGAGGCCTCCAGAGGTCTCGCGATCGCTGGAGGCCTCCTTCGAGGCTTCCGTCGGTCGCACCTCAGGATGAGGTCGCGGGTGGGATAATTGAGTGTCTCGCGAGACCGTCCTTACACGTCAAACAGGCTCTCAGGCGGTGGCGGGCGCCTCGCGCCGGCGGGCGCTCTGCTGGAAGAACAGCGCCTGGCTGATCACCGCCGAGACGTTGGCGGGCTGGAAGGGCTTCGCGATCAGGAAGGCCGGCTCCGGCCGCTCGCCGGTGAGGAAGCGTTCCGGGTAGGCGGTGATGAAGATCACCGGCACCTCGAACGACTTCAGGAGATCGTTGACCGCGTCGAGGCCCGAGGAGCCGTCGGCGAGCTGGATGTCGGCGAGGATCAGGCCCGGACGCTTGGTCGAGGCGAGCTTGACGGCCTCCGTGCGGGTGCGGGCGACGCCGGTGACGTTGTGGCCCAGGCCCTCGACCAGGGCCTCGAGGTCCATGGCGATCAGCGGCTCGTCCTCGATGATGAGGATTTCGGTCGCCATGTCGGCGGCGAGTTCGCGGCCGGCCTCGTCGACGAGGTCGCGGACCTCCGAGACGTCGACGCCCAGGATGGTCGCGGCGTCCTCCTCGGAGAAGCCCTCGAGGCAGGAGAGCAGGAAGGCCTGACGCGGCAGCGGCGTGATCTGGCCTAAGCGCACCTCGGCCGGCAGGTCGTGCTGCGCCTGCTCGGTCTGGCCGTTGACGGAGAGCGAGTTCCAGATCCGGGTGAAGACGCGGAACAGGTCGGCCTTGACGTTGGTGCTGCGCCCGAGGGTCTCGGGCTCGTTCACGAGCGTCTCGAGCGTCGCGGCCACGTAGGCATCGCCGGCCACCTGGCTGCCCGTCAGGGCGCGCGCGTAGCGACGCAGGTAAGGCAGGTGCTGCACCACGAGTTGTGCTGTCGACATTCAGGTCCCCTTGGTCTTGTCGTTGTGCGCGACGGCCCTCACGCCCTCAACGCCCCGCGGCCGCGTTCGTTCCGACCGGCGCGGAACTCACTGCGCCGGCGTGCGTTGTCGCCGCAAGCGCGCGACCCGGCATACCGGGCGCCATGGCATCGCTCTGTCCGCGTGTCCAGGACGGGCGAAGGGGAACGGCATGATCGATGGCAAGGGGATGCAGGGCCCGGGGGGACAGGGCCCGCGAGCGTCCGGGGACGACGATCCGGGGCCTGGGCCCGAGCAGCCCGCTCTCGACCGCAGCGTCCAGGGACGCATCGGCTCGCACCTGCGTGCCATGTATGACGAGCTGATGCAGCAACCTATTCCCGACCGGTTCGCCGATCTGATCGCCGAACTCGAGCGCAACGCCGCCGAGGCGGCCCCGCCCTCCCCTTCCTCGCCGCCGGAAGCCTGAAGTCGCGGATGCGGCACGGCGGCGACGCCGTCCCTCGCGGGAGAGAGGGACGGCGCGGGAGGGGACGCGGGCCCGTCGCGTCAGAGCGTGGGCGAACGGCCCCGCATCAGGCCGACCACGGCCGAGATCGCGAACAGCACGACGGCGACGAAGAAGATCAGCTTGGCCGCCTCGACGGCCGTGCCGGCGATGCCGCCGAACCCGAACAGCGCGGCCACCAGGGCCACGACGAGGAAAGTAACAGCCCAACCCAGCATGGCGAGACCCTCTTGTCTGTTGTCTCGGCCCCCTCGGGCCGATCGTGCTCAGACAACGTCAAGCCTGACTTTGGGTTCCGTTTGTCGCAGGTAGCGCAAACCGATCGGGCACCCCACATTCGGATTGCGGCTGGGGAGCGGCCGGGCGGAACTCCGATTTCGCACCACACGTTCTTCCCGGCGTCTGGATGGAGGCTCGAAGATGATCCGTTCCAATGCCCTGCGTGCCGGCCTCGTGCTGCTCGCCCTGCTGGCGGGTCTCCTCACGGCCTCCCCGATGGTCGTGACGGGGATCGTCGCGGCGCTCGGCCTTGCGGGCGCCCTGGCGCTCGCCGGTGCCCGGGCCCAGGCTCCGGCCCTCGTCCCGGTCCGGGTGCGCGACCGCCGCCGGCGGTGAGGCGGACCGTGCCGGGCGGGCTCCCACGGGCCGGCCCGGCGTGACACGACGAGCGAATGATCGCGGCCGGGCTTCTCCGGCCGCCCCTCGATCCGGACGGCCTCCCCCGTTCGGGGCGGGTAGCACCCGGCGAGGCCGGGCGCGGATCCTGGACCCGATCCCTCAGCGTTGACGCTGCAGTTCGCGCTCGCGGTGGCGCAGGCGCAGCAGCAGATCGACCTGATCGAGGGGGATGGGCTCGCCATCCACGGTGCGTTCGTAGAGCGAGCGCAACGTCCGCCCGAGCCGATGCTGCGCCTCGACGCAGATCGCCGGCAGGGTCGGATCCTGGATGGACTCCCGAGACGAACTCACTTCCTGCTTCATCGGACCGCTGGCCCCGTACCGTCGCGCGGGTCCGAAGGAAGGCTGACCCGCGCCGAGACGAAGCACTCTCGCCGGACGTGGTAAAAAAAGAGTTAAAATTTGCTCTTTGTTCACCATGTCGGGACCGGGAGCGGCCGTTCCGCGAATCGCCTTTGAAGCTTAACCGTTCAGAAACGCCTGTCGAGAGCCGCGCGGCCCTCGGACGCCGTGCTCAGGCTTCGGCCGCCTGAAGCAGCCGGGCCGCGGCGGCGCGCGCCTCCTCGGTGACCGTGGCGCCGGCGAGCATCCGGGCGATCTCCTCCTGGCGTGGCATCGCGGCGAGCGGCTTGACCCGGGTGGCGACCCGGTCGGAGCCCTTCACCGCCTCCTTGGCGATCAGGAAATGGGTCGAGGCGCGGGCGGCGACCTGGGGCGCGTGGGTGACGGCCACGGTCTGGACCCGGGCCGAGAGCCGGGCGAGGCGCGCGCCGATCGCGTCCGCCACCGCACCGCCGACGCCGGTATCGATCTCGTCGAAGATCAGCGTCGGGGCCGAGCCCTTGTCGGCCAGCACCACCTTGAGGGCGAGCATGAACCGCGACAGCTCGCCGCCCGAGGCGACCTTCATCATCGGCCCGGGCCGGGTGCCCGGATTGGTCTGGGCCCAGAACTCGACCCGGTCGAGGCCCGCGGGATCGCGGGCCTCCGGATCGGTGACGATCTCGGTGATGAAGCGGGCGCGCTCGAGCTTCAAGGGCGGCAACTCGGCCTGCACCGCCTTGTCGAGGGCGGCCGCCGCCTTGCGCCGCCCCTTGCTCAGGCTTTGCGCCTTCTCGAGATAGGCTGCATCGGCGGTGGCGAGGTCGGCCTCGAGCCGGCCGAGCGCTTCCTCGCCGGCATCGATGACCGCGACGTCGCCCTCGTAGCGCTGGCGGAGCGCCGCGAGGTCGTCGACCGCGACGTTGTACTTTCGTCCCGCGGCGCGCAGGCCGAACAGGCGCTCCTCGACCCGCTCCAGCTCGCGCGGATCGAACTCCGCCGCCTGGAGCGCGTCCTCCAGGCTGGTGCGGGCCTCGTCGAGGGCGACGAGGGCGTTGTCGAGGGCGTTGATGCTCGGCTCGACGAGGCCCGGCGCCTGGGCGGCGCGGCGCTCGAGCTTGCGCAAAGCCGCCGAGAGATGGGCGGTCGGCGAGCCCTGGCCGGCGACGGCGTCGAGGGCTTCGTTGAGCTCGCGGGCGACCTTCTCGCCCTGCTGCATCGCGGTGCGGCGCTCGGCGAGCTCGGTCTCCTCGCCGGGCTTCGGGTCGAGGGCGGCGAGCTCCTCGACGGCGTGGCGCAGGAAATCGACCTCCTTGCGGGCGGCCTCGACCCGGGCACGGTGCTCGGCGAGCGCGGTACGGGCCTGGCGCACCCGGCGCGCCCCGTCCGCCACCGCGGCCTGGCGCGATCCGAGCCCGCCGAAGGCGTCGAGGATCGCCCGGTGGGTGGTGGAATCGGACAGCGCCCGGTCGTCGTGCTGGCCGTGGATCTCGACGAGCGCCGCCCCGATCGCGCGCAGAACCTGCACGCCCACCGGCTGGTCGTTGACGAAGGCGCGGGTGCGCCCGTCCGCGACCTGGATGCGGCGCAGGATCAGGTCGCCCTCGGTGTCGATGTCGGCGGCGGCCGCCAGCGTCCGGGCCGGATGGTCGGCGGGTACGTCGAACACCGCCGTGACCTGCCCCTGCGCCTCGCCCTGGCGCACCAGGCGCCCGTCGCCGCGCCCGCCCAGCGCCAGCGTGAAGGCATCGAGGAGGATCGACTTGCCGGCGCCGGTCTCCCCGGTCAGGACGCTCAGGCCTTCGCGAAAGTTCAGCTCGAGCTTATCGATCAGGACGATGTCGCGGATCGCGAGCTGAACCAGCATGCCACCCTTGCCGGGACGTTGAAGAGGAAGGGACTCGGAGGACGATTTCGGGCGGGTATCTACAGCCGAACGGGCCGCGGCGCGAGTGCGCGCCACGGCCGCATGTCCGGCCCCGAGCCGTCAGGCCCTTACTGCGCCTCGGCGGTGCGGGTGTCCATCCCGATCACGCCGCGGAACGCCTTGCTGATCCACGATCCCTTCTCCTCGCGCGGCTGCAGGCCGCCGCTCTGGAGCAGGTTGAAGGCGTCCTTGTACCAGGGCGAGTCGGGGAAGTTGTGGCCGAGCACCGCCGCGGCGGTCTGGGCCTCGCCGGTGATGCCGAGCGCCATGTAGGCCTCGGCCAGGCGCTCCAGCGCCTCCTCGACGTGGCGGGTGGTCTGGTACTTGCTCACCACGTCGCGAAAGCGGTTGATCGCCGCCGGGAAGTTGCGCCGCTCGAGGTAGTAGCGGCCGATCTCCATCTCCTTGCCGGCGAGCTGGTCGCGGGTGATCTGGATCTTGGCCTTGGCGTCGGCGGCGTATTCCGAGGTCGGGTACTTCTGCACCAGCTCGGTGAGCGCCACGAGGGCCTTCTCGGAGCGGTCCTGGTCGCGGGTCACGTCCGGGATCTGCTTGTAGTGGGACATCGCCAGCAGGTACTGGGCGTAGGCCGCGTCCTTCGAGCCCGGGTGGCGCTGCAGGTAGCGCTTCGAGGCGGTGATCGCGTCCTCGTAGCGGCCGCCCTCGTAGTTCGAGTAGGCGGTCATCAGCACCGCCTTCCGCGACCAGTCGGAATAGGCGTACTGCTTGTCGAGGTCCTCGAACCGCTTCGTCGCGCCCTCGTAGTCGCGGTCCTCGAGCTTGCCGAGGCCCTGGCTGTAGAGCTTGTCGGCCGGGACGTCGGCGACGACCTCGGGCTTGTACTTCTCGTTCGCGAACGGGTTGATGGAGTCGATCGCGTCGCAACCGGCGAGCCCCAGGCCGCACGCCCCGAGCAGCACGGTCCGCAGAACGGTCACCTTCGCGTCGCGAAGCGGGTGGGCGAACGGCATTCGGGTTCTTCCCCAAGCAGGCGGCTTTGCACGCCGCTGATTCACGAGCCCCTTAGCGCAGGCCGGCGCGGCGCGCCAAGCCCGTGACGGCCGCCATGCCCGGAAAGAGCGGAGCGGCCATCGGTCAGGAACCTCTTAACCCTGCGGGGCGAATAGGGCGCCAAAGCGGCGCGAAGAGGTGGAGGTTGCGCCGCGGAGCGGCGAAAGCGGCCGGCCGTTGCCCGATCGCAACAGCCCGCGGAGACGAGGTCTCAGAGCTCGGGCGCGTAGACCGCGGCGCCGAGGCCGACGCCGAACTCGGCGAAGACCGGCTCGCGCCGGGCGGCCGCCCCCTCGACGATGGCGTAGTTCGACCGGTCGGCGAAGAGCGCGGTCAGCACCGCGACGTTGAGGCCGTGGCCGCCGCAGAAGGACTGGTAGGCGCCGAGGATCGGCAGGCCCGCGAGCGCCAGGTCGCCGACCGCGTCGAGGAGCTTGTGGCGGACGAACTCGTCCGGGTAGCGCAGGCCCTCGGGGTTCACGACCCCGCCGTCGCCGACCGCGACGGTGTTCTCGAGCGAGGCGCCGAGCGCGAAGCCGGCCTTCCAGTAGCGCTCGACGTCGCGCATCATCCCGAAGGTGCGGGCGCGGGCAATCTCGCGGCGATAGGCGGCGGGGGTGAGGGTGAGCGCCTTGCGGCTGCGGCCGATCACCGGGCTCTCGAAGTCGATCTCGACGTCGAGGTGGAAGCCGCGCTCGAACGGGCGCAGCTCGGAATAGGCGCGGCCCTTCTCGGTCCGGACGGTCTTCAGCACCTTGATGAAGCGGCGGGGCGTGCCGCAGGAGGTGGTGCCGACCGCCTCAATCGCCGTCACGAAGGGGCCGGCGCTGCCGTCGAGGATCGGCATCTCGGGCCCGTCGATCTCGACGAGGCAGTTGTCGATGCCGAGCCCGTAGAGGGCGGACATCAGGTGCTCGATGGTGGCGACGGCGCCGGTCTCGCGGCTGCCGATGACGGTGCAGAGCTCGGTGGCGCTGACCTGGGCGTGGTGGGCCTGGATCAGGCGGTCGCGGCCGTTCGCGAGGCCGGTGCGCAGGAAGGCGATGCCGTGATTCGCCTCCGCGGGATGGAGAGTGATCGAGACGGGGTTGCCGGAATGGACGCCGATGCCTGAAAGGCTCGCGGCCGAGCGTAGGGTCGTCTGCTGACTTGTTCTCATTACCTCAGCCCTCGGCCGCGACTCACCAGCGTGTCCCGTTGCCGGGCCCACGTTCGAGGCGATCCGTCCGTTGCTTGAAGCCCCTGTGGGTGTCGGTGCCGGCGGGTGGCGCGGCCTTCGCCCTTGTGCGTAGGACACCTATAGTCGCGCTCTCAAGCACGGCCAAATCACGGATTCTTACGCTCTGTAACAGTCCGGCGGCCCGGCTTCGACCGCGAAAAACCGTTCTGCATCAAAAGCTTGAACAACGCGTAAACCCCGAGGCCGGGGGGCCTCGGGGTGTGTCTTTTGGGCGGCACCGGCGGCCCGCGTGGCGGGATCGTGGCGCTCTCCGGGCGACGCAGGGGCACCGCCTTTCGGCGGGCCCCGTCCGTCGTCCCGGTCCGGTCGTCTCAGTTCGCCTGGCGGCGCAGGAAGGCCGGGATCTCGAGCTGGTCGTCGTCCATCATGCGGGTGCCGGCCGGCACCGCGCGGCCCTGCGGGTCGAGGTTGCCTTGCGCCGGGCGGTAGCCCTGGGGCTGCGGCGCGTAGCCCTGCGGGGCGTATTGCGGGGCGGCCTGGCGCGGGGCCGGGGCGGCGTGGTGCTGCACCGGGGCCTGCTGCATCGGAGCCTGCTGCATCGGAGCCTGGGCCATCGGCCGCGGCGCCGGCTGCGGGGCGTGCGCCACGGGGGCGTGGGCGGGAGCCTGCGCCGGCTGGCCGGCCTCGTCCTCGCGCCGGCCGCCGAAGCCGACGGTGGCGAGGCGGCGCAGGAGCGAGGTGCGCTTGGCGTCCGGGGTCACCTGCTGCACCGGCTCCTCGCCGCGGCTGGCCCGGATCTGGTTCTGGGCCGGCATCGGCAGGTCCTGGACCCGGGGCATGCGCGGCGCGCGCACCACCGCCGGGGACGGCGGGATGAACGGGCCCGACGCCATCGGCATCTGCGGCTCGGGGGCCGGCGCCGGGGCCGGCTCGTAGACCGGGGCGGTGCGCGGCTGGGCCGGGGTGATCTGCACCTCGTCGCGCATCAGGCCGGCGGCCTGGTGGACGGGGGGCAGCTCCATCCGCACGGGCTCGGGGGCGGAGGCCTGATGCATCGGAGCGTGCATCGGGGCATGCGCCACCGGCTCCGGCGCCGGGGCCCGCGCTACCGGGGCCTCGGCGGGACGAAAGGAGGCGGTGGAGGGGGGCGCCGACGGGGCGGCGGCGCGGGCCCGGGCCTCGGCGCGCAGGCGCTCGGCGACCTCGGCGATGCGCTGCTCGGTCTGGGCGATCTCCGGCGAGCCGATCGCGTTGGCGTTGATCAGGGCCGGCTCGATGCCGGTGGCGACGACCGAGACCCGGATGATGCCGTCGAGGCTCTCGTCGAAGGTGGCGCCCAGGATGATGTTGGCGTCGGAATCGACCTCCTCGCGGATGCGGGTGGCGGCCTCGTCGAGCTCGTAGAGGGTCAGGTCGTTGCCGCCGGTGATCGAGATCAGGAGGCCGCGGGCGCCCTTCATCGAGACGTCGTCGAGGAGCGGGTTGGCGATCGCGGCTTCCGCCGCGCGGTTGGCGCGCTTCTCGCCCGACGCCTCGCCGGTGCCCATCATCGCCTTGCCCATGCCGCGCATGATCGCCCGCACGTCGGCGAAGTCGAGGTTGATGAGACCCTCCTTCACCATCAGGTCGGTGATGCAGGCCACGCCCGAGTAGAGCACCTGGTCGGCCATCGCGAAGGCGTCCGCGAAGGTGGTCTTCTCGTTGGCGACCCGGAACAGGTTCTGGTTCGGGATCACGATCAGGGTGTCGACGGCCTGCTGCAGCTCGTTGATGCCCGACTCGGCGGTGCGCATGCGGCGCACGCCCTCGAACTGGAACGGCTTCGTCACGACGCCGACCGTCAGGATGCCCATGTCGCGGGCGGTGCGGGCGATGACCGGGGCCGCGCCGGTGCCGGTGCCGCCGCCCATGCCGGCGGTGATGAAGCACATGTGGGCGCCCGAGAGCTGGTCGCGGATCTCGTCGATCACCTCCTCGGCGGCGGCGCGGCCGACGTCCGGCTGCGAGCCGGCGCCGAGACCCTGCGTCACGCCGATGCCCATCTGGATCACGCGCTCGGCCTTCGAGGAGGTCAGCGCCTGGGCGTCGGTGTTGGCGACCACGAACTCGCAGCCGAGGAGGCCCGACTCGATCATGTTGTTGACGGCGTTGCCGCCGGCGCCGCCGACGCCGAACACGGTGATGCGGGGCTTCAGTTCGCGGATGTCCGGAGCTTGCAGGGAGATGGCCATGATGCGCGAGCCTCTGATGATCGTTACGTTTCTGGTTGGCGCCTCATCGGCGCCGCTTGCCGTCCCACCCCGCCGATGCGGCCCGTTTCCGGGGCCCGCGCCGGGAGGCGATCCCGTTAGAAGCTCTCCCGGATCCAGCGTCCGACCTTGGAGAGGTATGTGTCGGAACCGAGGCCCGCATGGCCGGACTGGCCGCGGGGCTCGAAGTGCTCGACATGCGAGACCTGGGGGTAGACCAGGAGGCCGACGGCGGCCGAGAAGGCCGGTCCCTTGGCGGCCTCGGGCAGCCCCTTGATGCCGAGCGGCCGGCCGATCCGGACCTGGCCCTGCAGGATGCGGCGGGCGACCTCCGGCAGGCCGACGAGCTGGCTCGCGCCGCCGGTCAGCACCACCCGGCGCCCGGCCTGGGCGGCGAAGCCCGCGTTGCGCAGGCGGTCGCGCACCAGCTCCAGCACCTCCTCGACCCGCGGGCGGATGATCCGCACGAGGTGCGACTTCGGGATGTGGTGGGGCAGGTCGCGCTCGTCCTCGTCGACGCCGTGGACCGCGATCATGTCGCGCTCGTCCGACGCCGTCGCCATCGCGGCGCCGTACAGGGTCTTGAGACGCTCGGCCGCCGCCACCCGGGTCGAGAGGCCGCGGGCGATGTCCATGGTGACGTGGTGGCCGCCGACCGCCAGCGCGTCGCAATGGACGAGGTGGCCGCCGGAGAACACCCCGACGCTCGTCGTGCCGCCGCCCATGTCGACGACAGCCACACCCATCTCGGCCTCGTCGTCGACCAGCGCCGAGAGGCCCGAGGCGTAGGGGGTGGCGATCACCGCCTCGACCCGCAGGTGGGTGTTCTCGACCGCCAGCATCAGGTTGCGGGCGGCGGCGATCTCGGCGGTGACGACGTGCAGGTCGACGCCGAGGCGCTCGCCGAGCATGCCCGACGGGTCGACCACCGCGCTCTGCTGGTCGAGGGAGTAGCCGGTCGGCAGGGCGTGCAGCACCGCGCGCCCCGGGCTGATGCTGTGGGTGCTCGCCGCCTCCAGCACCCGCTGCACGTCCGAGCCGGTGACGGCGCCGGTGCGCACCGGGACCTTGGCGTCGAAGTGCTGCGAGCCGAGCCGGCCGCCCGACAGGCTGACGATGACCGACTGCACCTCGACCCGGGCCATGCGCTCGGCGGCGTGGACCGCCTGGCGGATCGCGGTCTCGGCCGCCTCGAGGTCGACCACGGCGCCGCCCTTGAGGCCGAGGGAGCGCTGGTGGCCGATGCCGATGATGCGGGCGAGGTGGGTGCGGCCGCGCAGGGTCGCCAGGGTCTCGACCGGCTGCAGCTCGGCGACGAGGCAGACGATCTTGCTGGTGCCGATGTCGAGCACCGACAGGGTCGCGCTGCGGCGCGCCGAGAGCGGCTTTAAGCGCGGCGTGAGACCGTGCTGGAGGAGACTCATGACGCGACGCTCACGGACGAGGAAACGGTGATGGCGGGGCGGGTGGAACCGGCGGGCAAGGATCCCGGCAGACCCGCGGGCGTCACGTCTCGCGCGCGGGTCATGTCTCGGTCCCCTTCGGCTTCTTCTGCTGCTTCTTCTGGGCCTCCAGGCGCGCCGCCGCGCCCTCCTCGGTCAGCCGCACCACCACCCGGTCGGGCAGCCTGAGGTCGACCGCGATGATGTCCTTCTCGAGCAGGCTCGACTCGGCCTCGAGCTTGACGAGGCGAGCGACCGCCTCGCGGGCGCCGGCCTCGGGCAGGCGCACGTCGATGCCGTCGAGCTTGAGGGTCCAGCGCCTCCCCGAGACCAGGGTGCCGGCCCGGATGCGCTCCCGGAGGGGCCCCGCGGCCTCGAGCAGCGCGAGGTACTCCTTGGTGCGCAGGTTCGCCTCGTCGCCCACCACCAGCGGCAGGTCGGAGAAGCGGCCGTCGCGCATCTGGTCGATCACCGTGCCGTCGGCGGCGATCACGGCGATCTCGCCGTTGCGCTGCCACAGGGCGCTCGGCTCGCGCTCGGTCAGCGTGATCAGGAGCTCGCGCGGGTAGATCTTGCGCACCGACACCGCGCCGATCAGCGGGACGGTGGACAGGCGGTCGCGCACGTCGACCACGCTGAGGAAGGGCAGCGAGTTGCGCTGGTCGATGCCGGCGGCCTTGAGGATCTCGGCCGAGCGCAGCTGCACCAGCCCCGAGATCGTGACCTTGTCGAGGCCGAAGCCGAGGCCCCGCGCGGCCATGTCGGCGGGCGTGCCGTAGCGGGCCGAGATCTCGGCGTAGCCGCCGCCGGACACGAAGCCGGCCACCGCGACGAGGCCGAAGAACCCGAAGGCCAGGCCCATCCCGAGATGGCGCGGCATCCGCCGCTCGATCGGCACCGCCACCGAGGCGCGGCGCGGGCGCAGGAACCGCGGCAGGACGCGGGCGAGGATCACCCCGCCGAGGCGCGCCTCGCGCGCGGGAGCGCCCCAGGTCGGCGCCGTCCCCGGCTGGGGCGCGGGCGTGCCGGCCTCCTCGCCGGCATAGCCGGCGACGGTCAGCGGCTCAGGGAAACGTCCACCACCATCCATCGGACGAGTTCACCGAAAACGATACCCGGCATGGGCTGCGATCTCCGGCGCAGGGCTTGGGTCTCGGTCGTCCGGGCTGTCCCCGTGTCGGCCTGAAGCTGCGGGCGCACCGGTCGCTGAAGGGACCGGTCCGCGTCGTCGCGAGAGGTCGGCACGGCTCACGCCCGGCATCCAAGTGCTTGATGCGCCGTTAACGCCAACTCTCGAACTCGCTGGTAAATATCCGGTAAAATTTTCGGTCCCCGCACAGGGATCGCGCGTCCGCCGCGGCCCGGTGCGGCGGCGCGGCCTCCCCCGGCGATCGGCCGGAGCCCGGCCGTCCGGGCGCCGACGGCCCGGGCGGCGGGGAACCCGGATCGCGGCCCGAAGCCCCTGCTTCGACAAGGACTTGCCCGCCGCGGGATCGCCTCCTCCACGGGACGGCGGGACACTCGCGGGCCTCGGGATCGCCGGCGTTGCCCGGGCCCCGTGCCCGCCCGTCGTCGGTTAAGGCCCGGTCATCCCGTCGCAGGGCCTTCGGGCCTGTCGGCCGCCCGGGTGGTTAACGCCCGGATGATTCGCGAATCAGCGGGCGGCCACGCCGACCCGCTTGATCTCCCAGTGCAGGTCGATCCCGGAGGTCTCGCGCACCCGCGCCCGCACCTCCTCGCCCAGGCCCTCGATGTCGGCCGCCGAGGCGCCGCCGCGGTTGATCAGGAAGTTGCAGTGCATCTCCGACACCTGGGCGCCGCCGCGGATGAGCCCGCGGCAGCCGGCGGCGTCGACGAGCTGCCAGGCCTTGGCCCCGTCCGGGTTCTTGAAGGTCGAGCCGCCGGTGCGCTCGCGGATCGGCTGGGCCGCCTCGCGGGCCGCCGTCACCCGGTCCATCTCGGCCTCGATCGCCGCCCGGTCGCCGGGCCTCCCGCGATAGGTCGCCTGGGTGAAGATCAGGTCGGCGGGCGCGGCGCAGTGGCGGTAGGAAAAGCCCATCTCGGCGTGCGAGAGGACGTGGAGGATCCCCGAGCGGTCGATCCCGCGGGCCTCGACCAGCACGTCGGTGGTCTCGCCGCCATGCGCCCCGGCATTCATCCGGAGCGCGCCCCCGACCGAGCCCGGGATGCCGCGATAGAAGGCGAGCCCGTCCAGCCCGGCCTCCGCCGCGGCGCGGGCGAGCTTCATGTCCGGCACCGCGGTGCCGGCCCGGATCGTCTCGCCGTCGATCGCGATCGACCCGAAGGCCTTGCCGCCGAGGCGGATGACGAGACCCGGCACCCCGCCGTCGCGCACGATCAGGTTCGAGCCGAGCCCGATCACCGTCACGGGAACCCCGGACGGCAGGGCCGCCAGAGCGGCCGCGAGGTCGTCCTCGTCGGCGGGGGTGAACAGCACGTCCGCCGGTCCCCCGACCCGGAACCAGGTCAGGTCGGCGAGCGGATGGTCGGGCAGGAGGCGACCGCGCAGGGCGGCGGGTTCCAGGGCGGCGAGGATGGCGGCGGAGGTCGTCATGGATCCGATCGGGATGAAGGCCGCCCATCCCCTCTCCCCGCGGGCGGGGAGAGGGTTTCGCCCCCCTTGTCGGGGGCGAAACGAGGCGGCAGCCGAGGGTGAGGGGGTGGTGCCGGATGTGGCTTCTTCGGAAACACCCCCTCACCCTCGCCCTGCGGGCTCGCCGTGTCCCCAACGAGGGGGACACGGCCCTCTCCCCGCCCGCGGGGAGAGGAGGAGGAGTGGCGCTCCGTGATGGCAGCCAGGATGGTTTCGAGGACGCCTTGCAGGTTGCGCGCGATCTCGCCGTTCCAGAACCGAAGCACGCGCCAGCCCTGAGAGGCCAGCCACGCATCGCGCTCACGGTCGTAGCCGCTCTCCGCATGCTGGCTGCCGTCGAGTTCGACGACGAGCTTCGCCTCCCGGCAGGTGAAATCGGCGAAGTAGCGGCCGATCGGCATCTGGCGCACGAACTTCGCTTCCGCCAAGCGCCGGTCACGCAATCGCGACCAGAGTGCCCGCTCGGAATCGGTCTGGGTCCGCCTCAGGGTGCGGGCCCGCGCCGTACCGGGATCGTCGGGGCCACGCATCGGAGTATCAGAGCCTCACGCCGCCTTCTCGCCGATCGAGGCGAGTTCGCCCGGGAGCGCGTAGGCCCACTGGGTGATGTTGCCGGCGCCCAGGCACACCACGTAGTCGCCCGGCCCCACGAGCCCGCCGACGATGCCGGCGAGATCCTCCGTGCGCTCGAGCGCGACGGCGTTGCGGTGGCCGCGGGAGGTCAGGCCCGCCACCAGGGTGTCGCGGTCGATGCCCTCGATCGGCGCCTCGCCGGCGGCGTAGACGGGGGCGACGATGACCGTGTCGGCGTCGTTGAAGCAGGTGCAGAAATCGTCGAACAGCGAGGCGAGGCGCGAGTAGCGGTGCGGCTGCACCACGGCGACGACGCGGCCGTCGGTGGAGGCGCGGGCGGCCTTCAGCACCGCCCGGATCTCGACCGGGTGATGGCCGTAATCGTCGAAGATCTGGCAGCCGTTCCACTCGCCGGTGCGGGTGAAGCGGCGCTTGACGCCGCCGAAATTCGCCAGCGCCTTGCGGATCGCGTCGGGCGAGACGCCGAGCTCGTGGGCGACCGCGAGCGCGGCGGTGGCGTTGAGCGCGTTGTGCTTGCCCGGCATCGGCAGGACGAGGTCCTCCATCTCCATCCGGAAGCCGGGGCGGCGGTCGCGGATCATCACCCGGAACCGGCTCTGGCCGCCCTTCAGGTCGACGTCGATCAGGCGCACGTCGGCCTGCGGGTTCTCGCCGTAGGTGATGATGCGCCGGTCCTCGATGCGCCCGACGAGGTCCTGCACCGTCGGGTGGTCGATGCACATCACGGCAAAGCCGTAGAACGGGATGTTGTCGATGAAGGCCCGGAAGGCGTCCTTGATCGCGTCGAACGAGCCGAAATGGTCGAGGTGCTCGGGATCGATGTTGGTGACGATGGCGATGTCGGCCGGCAGCTTCAGGAAGGTGCCGTCGGATTCGTCGGCCTCGACCACCATCCAGTCGCCCTCGCCCATGCGGGCGTTGGTGCCGTAGGCGTTGATGATGCCGCCGTTGATGACGGTGGGGTCGAGCTCGCCGGCATCGAGCAGGGTGGCGACGAGCGACGTGGTGGTGGTCTTGCCGTGGGTGCCGGCCACCGCCACGCAGGACTTGAAGCGCATCAGCTCGGCCAGCATCTCGGCCCGGCGCACCACCGGCAGGCGGCGCTCGCGGGCGGAGACCAGCTCCGGGTTGTCGCGGCGGATCGCGGTCGAGACCACCACCAGGGCGGCGTCGGCGAGGTTCTCGGCCCGGTGGCCCACGAAGGTGCGGATGCCCTTCTCGGTCAGGCGGCGCACGTTGGCGTTGTCGGACGCGTCCGAGCCCTGCACCGTGTAGCCGAGATTGTTCATCACCTCGGCGATGCCGGACATGCCGATGCCGCCGATGCCGATGAAGTGGATGGGTCCGAGCTGGTTCGGCAGCTTCATGGGAGTCGGGGTCCTTGCGTGTCTTCTTCTTGGGGTGACGGCCGCTCGCGGGCCGCCCTGATCGATCGAGGGCCGCTAGCGGGCCGCGACGGCGGTCTCGACCACCAGGGCGGCGAGGCGCTCGGCGGCGTCGGGCAGGCCGACGCCCCGGCGGCGGCCGCCGCCCCGGCGAGCCGGTCGGGATCGCCGAGCAGCGCGCCGAGATCGCCGGCCAGCCGCTCAGGGGTGAAGTCCGTTTGTGGTCTGGGAAAGGCGGCGCCGATCCGCTCCAGCACCGCGGCGTTCGCCGCCTGGTCCTGGTCGAGGGCGCCGGGCAGCGGCACCAGGATCGACGGCCGCCCGATCACCGCCAGTTCCGCCACCGTCGAGGCGCCCGAGCGGGCGACGACGAGGTGGGAGGTCGCCATCTTGGCCGGCAGGTCCTTGAAGAACGGCGCCACCGCGAAGGCAGCGAGCCCCGCGCCCTCGTAGAGCGCCTGCACCCGGGCGAGGTCTTCCGCGCGGGCCTGCTGGATCACCGTGAGGCGGGCGCGCAGGGCGGGATCCAGGCGCACCACCGCGTCGGGCACGACGTCGCTCATCACCCGGGCGCCCTGGCTGCCGCCGAAGGCGAGGAGCTGGAGGGCCGAGTGGGGCCCGACCGCCGGGTAGGGTATCGCGGCCGCCGCCAGCACCGCCGGGCGGACCGGGTTGCCGGTATGGACGCGGCGCGCCCGCGCCTTCGCCGGCACGCCCCGCACCTCGGGAAAGCCGGTGGCGATCACGCTGGCCCCGCGGGCCAGGAACCCGTTGGCCCGGCCCATCACGGCGTTCTGCTCGTGCAGGAGCGTCGGCACCCGCAGCATCTGGGCGGCGAGCAGCGGCGGCACGGTCGGATAGCCGCCGAAGCCGACGACGACCGCCGGGTTGAGGCGGCGCACCTCACGGACCGCCGCCGCGAAGCCGCGCCCGAGGGTCGCGAAGGCGGTGACGCGGCGCAGGGCCGAGCGCCCGCTCGACGGGGTGGCGGCGGGCACCGCCACGATCTCCGAGGCCGGGAACTCGCCCGAGAGCGCCGCGACCCGGCTGTCGGTGGCGAGCACGACCCGGATGCCGCGCTCGCGCAGGCGAAGCGCCAGGGCCTCGGCGGGAAAGAGGTGGCCGCCGGTGCCGCCCGCGGCGAGGAGGACGAGGGGCTGGGCGACGGTCATCGGGCGGCCGGGGCGGGGCGGGGCATGGATGGGCGGTCTCCGGACATGCGGTCTCCGGTCGGGTCGAGCGGCCCCGTGTGTCACGACGGGACCGCCGGGTCACCCCTTCGGGGGAAAAGTCGCCCCTTTGGAACAGGTCGCCCCCCCCGGAGGGGCGAGGATCAGTGCGCCAGGCCCTCGTCCCGGTTGAGGAGCGTCGTGCGCGGGCGGCGCCGTGTGAGGGCGACGAGGAAGCCCATCCCGAGGGCGAGCGAGATCAGCGACGAGCCGCCGTAGGAGATGAACGGCAGGGTCATGCCCTTGGCCGGCATCATCCGGGTGTTCACCGCCATGTTGATGCAGGCCTGGAGGCCGAACAGGGCGGTCAGTCCGGTGATGGCGAGCCGGCAGAAGATGTCGTCGCTGCGCCGGGCGAGCACCAGGCCGCGCATCACGATGAAGGCGAACAGCAGCACGATGGCGACGCAGACGATCACGCCGAACTCCTCGCCCGCCACCGAGAAGATGAAGTCGGTATGGGCGTCCGGCAGGTGGCGCTTGGCGACGCCCTCGCCCGGGCCGGTGCCGAGCCAGCCGCCGGAATTGAACGATTCCTGCGACCAGAAGGTCTGGAAGTTGTCGCCCGAATCCTTGTCCATGAAGCGCTGGATGCGGGCCCGCACGTGGGGCAGGAACTCGTAGGCCGCCGCCACGCCGATGAGGCCGGCGCCGCCGAGCCCGCCGACCCAGAACCAGTGCAGCCCGGCGACGAACACCATGGCGCACCACACCATCGTCACCAGCATGGTCTGGCCGAAATCCGGCTGCAGGATCAGCGGCACGATGGTCATCGGCAAGAGCAGCACCGCGAGCGTGCCGCCCGGCATGTCGCGCCGCCGCGCGCCCTCCGCGAAGGCCCAGGCGGCCAGGATCACGAAGGCGGGCTTGACGAACTCGGAGGGCTGGACGCCGATCGAGCCGAACTGGATCCAGCGGTGCGCGCCCTTGATCTCGGGCCCGTACTTGGTGGCCGCGATGCACAGCACGATGCCGAGGCCGTAGGTGACCAGCGCCATGCGCCGGATGTGGCGCAGGGACAGGAACGACACCGCCAGGATCAGGGCGATGGTCGGCAGCAGGTACATCACCTGCCGATTGAGGAAGTGGAAGGTCGGCAGGCCGAGGCGCTCGGCCACCGGGGGACCGCCGGCCATCAGGAAGACCAGGCCGGCCGTCATCAGGACGCCGAGGCCGGCGAGCAGCGCCCGGTCGACCGTCCACCACCAATCGCCCAGATGCGAGCGTTCCGCGCGGGACATCATGGCTTGCTGGGCCCCTCGTTCACCAGCCGCGACCATCGGACGGAATGGTAAACCGAGTGTTGCCGCGCCGCCTCAGGGCTGCGGATCCCGCCCGGGCCGTCGGCCCTCGCGACCGGGAGCGTCAGCCCTGGAACATGCCGTGGGGTGCCAGCTCGAAGTGCCGGGCGTACTCCTCCTCGAGGGTTTCCCACGGCATCAGCATCACGCCGTGCAGCGGCGCCGCCCCCGCCGTGAGGGCGCCGAAGCGCCGCAGGATCAGGGCGAGCTCGTAGGCGGTGATGTCGGGCTTGGGCTCGAACCGGTAGAAGTGGGTCTCGTTGTCGACCGGCTCGGCGCCGATGCCCTTCAGGAGCGACTCGAACATCGCGGAGGTCCCTCGTTCCGGCGCGACCTCCGTCGCGCCCGGGCCGAGACTAGGCCGGGCGGGCGGCCTGCGGCAAATAAACTTGATGGGAGGGGATCGGGGTTCCCGGAGCGAGGGGTGGGAGGAGACCTCCCTGCATTCGCTATTGCCGGGATACCGGGTTCTTCAGGCCTGAAGCCGAAGCGCATCAGGTACTTCGCCTTTGGACCGCCATAGGGATGCGCGAGATTCGGCAAGTACTCCGAAATCTTTCGACCATCGATCGCCCAGGCTATGGGGCCCGCGCCGCGATCAGCGCCCGATGTTCTCGGCGAGGCGAATGTCATGAGGCTCGACAGTCGCGAACGTTCCGTCCGGCTCTGCGAACTCCACGACGGACATCGCACCCGGGTCGTCCACGGAAACGATGGTCCCCTCGGTGCCGGCCGGAATCGATGCGCCGTCGTCGCCGATGGCCGGGGCGGTCAGTACGACGATGTCAAGGTCGCCGGAAACCCGACCTCGGCACCTCCCCACGGTATCGACCTGCGAATTCGCGTGACATGAGACGAGAGCTGGCCCCGCGGATGACCTTGTCAGCACCGCCCGGCAACCGGCTTCCCCGGACCGGGACAGCGCTGCGATCGGCGCGCGATCACTCGTGAGACGGCCCTGCCTCAAGCTCGGCGTTCAATCCCCGTGCGGCCCGCACCAGCCCGGCAGGTACACCGCGTGCTTGGAGCGGGCGAGCGCCATCGCCTCCTCCATCGCGTCGGAGAAGTCCTGCGTCACGTCCTTGCGCTTGATGCGCCGGCGCAGGAAGTCGGCCCACAGGAACTCGCTGAACGGCGTCGTGTCCTTGGCGAAGCCCCCGGCGCGGCGCAACTCGCCGGCGAGGCTGCGGAAGGGATCGTCGGCCAGGTCCTCGATGCGCTTGGGCAGGTCGCCGGGGTCCCGGCGCAGGCCGTCGGCATCGTAGGGGTGGACCCAGGCGCGGTGATCGGCCACGACCCAGAACGCGTCCTTCTCGAGGTGATGCAGATCGGCCACCACGGTGGTGAACACGCTCTCGACGCCCTCCTCCTGGAGGGCGCGGGCGAGGTGGTGGTGGTCGATGACGTAGCGGCGCTTCTTGGGCCCGAGCAGGACCGGGATCATGTGCGAGCCGAGGAACGCTTCCCGGTCCTTGTCGTCGATCTCGCGCCAGCGCTCGCGCTTGGCCGCGACCTCCCGGTACCCGACCGTCATCTGGGTCGGACGCAGTTCGGCGATCGGCGTGCTGTGGAGGATCGGGTCGCGGACGGACATTCGGGTCATCGGGGCTCTCGCGCGCGGGCACCGCGCCGGACCCTGGAAACTCGGCCACGCCGTCCCTTGGGTCAAGGCGCCGGGCCGATGCCTCACGATCTAACAGTCCCGTCCGGACTCGTCCTGACGGCTTAATCCCTGCCGTCGAAAAGAATTTTTCAGCGGCGGCAAGATACGACAAATACAGGGTTTTCCCGCCGGGATCGGCTCTTCCGGCAGGCCTCGACCGCGGGCCCCCGCGGCGGGTGGATGGGCGTCCGGGCGTCCTTGACTTGGGTTCGGTTTGCTCGCCAAGAGACGGCCACGGGGCGCCGCCCGCGAGGTGCGGCGCCGCGGCCCGGAACCTGCCTCGTCGTCCGTCCCTGTCATGGAATTGACGTAAGGAGACGGCAGGACGCCGGTGGATACCGGTATCGAGGCACAGACGGGGGCCGTTCGGCCGGCCTGGGACTGCTCGGACGCGCCCCGTCGCCGGGGCCCGTCGCCGGGAGCGTCCCGGACCTCGGCCGCCCCCCGACGAATGGTCGGCGCGCGATGGACACCAGCAATCCCCTGACCAAGGAGTCCCTGACCACCCGGGCGCCGGCGCGGCGGCGGCGCGGCCTCGGCTGGGCCGTGACGATCCTGCTCCTGGCCGGCGGCGGCCTGGCGCTGTGGCTCGTGCCCGCCCTCTCGCCCGTGCGCGAGCGCCTCGCCGGCCTACTGGTGCAGCGCGAGGGGGTGGAGGGCCAGGGAACCTCGGGTCAGGCGCCGGAGCCGGGCGAGACCGCGGTGGCGCCTGTCTTCCGGCCGACCAGGCAGCAGCTCGCGAGCTTCGGCATCGAGACCGTGCAGGCCCGGGAGTTCCGGCCCGAGGGCTTCGCGGAGGGGCGGATCGGCGTCAACGAGGACGACAACGTCCCGGTCTACTCGCCCTATGCGGGCCGGGTGACCAAGGTGATGGTGCGCGCGGGCGACCGCGTGAAGGCCAACCAGGTGCTGTTCACCCTGGAGGCCGCCGACATGGTCTCCGCCCTCAACGACTATCAGGCGGCGCAGAATTCGCTTGCCAAGAACTCCGCCCTGCTCAAGCTCAACCAGACCGTGGCGGCCCGGCTCCAGGAGCTGTTCCAGGCCAAGGCGGTGGCGCTGAAGGACTGGCAGCAGGCCCAGAACGACGTGATCGCGGCGCAGAGCGACCAGCGCTCGGCCGAGGCCGCCCTCCAGGCGGTGCGCAACCGCCTGCGCCTGCTGGGCAAGTCGGACCAGGAGATCGACGCCTTCGCGCGGAGCGGCGCGATGAGCCCGGAGACCGAGATCCGCGCGCCGATCGCCGGCACCATCGTGCAGCGCAAGGTGGGCCTCGGCCAGTATCTCGGCTCGGGCAGCGACCCCGCCTTCGTCATCGGCGACCTCTCGACCGTGTGGCTCGTCGCCAACGTGCGCGAGACGGAGGTGCCGCGGATCAAGATCGGCCAGGAGCTCGAGGCGAGCGTCATCGGCTTTCCCGACCGGGTGTTCAAGGCGCGGATCAGCTACATGGCGGCCGCCCTCGACCCGGCGACCCGCCGCCTGCCGGTGCGGGCCGAGATCGACAACGCCGAGGGCCTGCTGCGCCCCGAGATGTTCGCCACCTTCACGATCCTGACCGGGCGCGACGAGAGCGCCCCGGCGATCCCCGCCGCGGCGATCGTCTACGAGGGCGCCCGCGCCCGGGTCTGGGTCGAGCGGCCGGACGGCACCATCGCGTCGCGGGGCGTCACCCTCGGCCTCACCGGCGGCGGCCTCGTGCAGGTCGTCGACGGCCTCAAGGTCGGCGAGCGCGTGGTGACCCGCGGCAGCCTGTTCATCGACCGGGCCGCTTCCGGCGAGAAGGCCTCCTGACCCCCGGCCCCTGATTCGAGAACCCCCGCGGGAGGGGCGACATGAACCGCCTGATCGACTTCGCCCTGCGCCAGCGGGTGCTGGTGCTGCTGCTGTTCCTGGCGACGCTCGGGATCGGCTACGCGAGCTTCCAGCAGCTCAACATCGAGGCCTATCCGGACCCGGTGCCGCCGCTCGTCGACGTCATCACCCAGAATCCCGGCCAGTCCGCCGAGGAGATCGAGCGCTACATCACCATCCCGCTCGAGGTGCAGCTCGCCGGCATCCCGAACGCCACGGTGACGCGGACGATCTCGGTCTTCGGCCTGTCGGACGTGAAGATCCAGTTCACCTACGACTTCACCTACCAGGAAGCGCTGCAGCGGGTGCTCAACCGCCTGTCGCAGCTCCAGCCCCTGCCCAACAACGCCCAGCCGCAGATCTCGCCGACGAGCCCGATCGGCGAGATCATGCGCTACCAGGTGGCGGGCCCGCCGGGCTTCTCCTCGACCGACCTGAAGACCCTGCAGGACTGGGTGCTGCAGCGCCGCTTCAAGGCGATCCCGGGCGTCGTCGACGTCTCGGCCTTCGGCGGCAAGACCAAGGAATTCGAGGTCGCGGTCGACCTGCGCCGGCTCCAGGCGCAGGGGCTGACCCTGGTCCAGCTCGTCACGGCGCTCAACAACTCGAGCACCAACGTCGGCGGCCAGACCCTCAATGTCGGCGAGCAATCGGCGGTGGTGCGCGGCATCGGCCTGATCCGCGACATGGACGACATCCGCAGCACCATGATCAGCCAGGTCAACGGCGTGCCGGTGCTGGTGGGCGACGTGGCGCAGGTCCAGGTCAGCAACGCGCCGCGCCTCGGCATGGTCGGCCACGAGAACGACGGCGACATCGTCGAGGGCATCGTGCTCCTGAGCCGCGGCGGCAAGAGCCTGCCGACGATCCAGCGCGTCGAGGCCGAGATCCAGAAGATCAACGCGTCCGGCATCCTGCCGCCGGGCGTTCAGGTGGTGCCGCTCTACGACCGCAGCGCGCTGATCCACACCACCACCCACACGGTGATGCACAACCTCGTCTTCGGCGTGGTGCTGGTGTTCCTGGTGCAGTGGCTCTTCCTCGGCAGCCTGAAGAGCGCGATCATCGTCGCCGCCACGATTCCCTTCGCGCTGGGATTCGCCATCGCCATCATGGTGGCGCGGGGCGAATCGGCGAATCTCCTGTCGCTCGGCGCGATCGATTTCGGCCTCATCGTCGACGCGACGGTGATCATGGTGGAGAACATCTTCCGCCACCTCGCCGAGCACAAGGGGCCGCATCAGCGCGGCAGCGGGGTCAAGATCGGGCTGATCGCGGCGGCCGCCCGCGAGGTGAACCGGGCGATCTTCTTCTCCGCCTCGATCATCATCGTGGGCTTCCTGCCGCTCTTCACGCTGACCGGCGTCGAGGGCCACATCTTCGGGCCGATGGCGAAGACCTATGCCTACGCGCTGGTCGGCGGGTTGATCGCCACCTACACGGTGTCGCCGGCGCTCTCGGCCCTGATCCTGCCGAACCACGTCGAGGAGCGCGACACCGTCGTGGTGAAGGTGCTGCGCGCCCTGTTCCGGCCGCTCCAGGGCTTCACCCTCGACAACCGGATCCTGACGATCCTGGTGACGGTGGCGATGCTCGGCTGCACGGGCCTCGCGATGCGCACGCTCGGCCTCGAGTTCCTGCCGACGCTGGAGGAGGGCAACCTCTACATCCGCGGCACGATGCCGGCCTCGATCTCGCTGGAGGCGGGCAACCCCTACGTCGAGCGGATGCGCAAGCTGATCGGCTCCTACCCGGAGGTGACCACGGTCGTCTCGCACCAGGGACGGCCCGACGACGGCACCGACGCCACCGGCTTCTTCAACGTCGAGATCTTCGCGCCCCTCAAGCCCGCCGACCAGTGGCGGCCGGGCCTGACCAAGGAGAAGCTGATCGAGGAGATCTCGGGCCGCCTGCGCGAGGAGCTGCCCGGCATCGAGTTCAACTTCTCGCAGTACATCCAGGACAACGTCCAGGAGGCGGCCTCGGGCGTGAAGGGCGAGAACTCGGTCAAGATCTACGGGACCGACCTCGAGCAGATCACCCGCACGGCCAACGAGGTGAAGGCGGCGCTCGCCACGGTGCCGGGGGTGACCGACCTCGCGGTGTTCACCTCGCTCGGCCAGCCGACGGTGCGCATCGACATCGACCGGGCGCGGGCGGCCCGCTACGGGCTCGCGCCCGGCGACATCGCCACCACCATCTCGGCGGCGATCGGCGGGCAGACCGCCGGCGACCTCTACGAGTACGGCAGCGACCGCCACTTCCCGATGCGGGTGCGGCTGGCGCCGGAATACCGCCGCTCGCTCGAGACCATCCGCAACATCACGGTCGGCGTGAGCGCGCCGAACGGCGTGGTCCAGGTGCCGCTCTCGGAGATCGCCCGGGTTCAGCTCGTCTCGGGCGCGGCCTTCATCTACCGCGAGAACCAGGAGCGCTACATCCCGGTCAAGTTCAGCGTGCGCGGGCGCGACCTCGGCGGCGCGGTGATCGAGGCGCAGAGGCGCGTCGCCGAGCAGGTCGAGCTGCCGGCCGGCTACCACCTCGAATGGGTCGGCGAGTTCACGAACCTGCAAGGGGCGATCGCCCGGCTGAAGCTGGTGGTGCCCCTGACGATCGGGCTGATCGCGCTGCTCCTCTACGTCAATTTCGCCTCGCTCACCGACACCCTTCTCACCTTGAGCGTGATCCCGATGGCGCTGATCGGCGGCATCTTCGCCCTCGTCCTCACCGGCACGGCGTTCTCGGTGTCGGCGGCGATCGGCTTCATCGCGCTGTTCGGCATCTCGACCATGGAGGGCGTGATCCTGCTCTCCTACTGCAACCAGCTGATGGACGAGGGCTGGGAGAGGGCGCGGGCCATCCACCACGCCGCCGACGTGCGGATGCGCCCGGTGATGATGACCTGCGTGGCGGCCTGCGTCGGCCTGCTGCCGGCCGCGATCTCGACCGGCATCGGCTCGCAGGTGCAGAAACCCCTGGCGCTCGTGGTGGTGGGCGGCATCCTGCTCGCCCCGATCCTGATCCTGGTGGTGCTGCCGGTGCTGATCGCGGCGTTCTCGCGCCACCGTCCGCGGGTGCCTGTCGCTCCCGCGCGACAGCCCGAGCCGGCGGAGTGAGCTAGATGCAGGCCGATCTCCCCTCGCCCTTGCCGGCCCCGCCCTCGCCCTCCCCCGCCGACGTGAAGCTGCCCCTTCCCATGCGCGCCCTCCTGCGCCTCTCGACCGCCATCGTGGTGCCGCCGCGCGCCGGCGCGCCCGCGCCCGGTCCGGCACCGGAGGGCGGCGCCCGCCCGGGCGACGAGGCCGCGCCGGACCGCGCCGGACCGCGCCCGTCGGCCCGCACCGCCGCCCGCATCCTGGCGGCCGCTCTCGCGGCCTCGTCGGCCTCGGCCTGCATGGTCGGGCCCGACTTCCAGGGCGCGACGCCGCCGCCGGTCGCCGCCTACACCCGGGAGGGCCTGCGCAATCCGCCGACGAGCGACGAGGACCGCCGCAACGGTGCGGTGAGCCAGACCTTCGCGCAGGGGCGCGACGTGCCGGGCGAGTGGTGGAGGCTGTTTCGCTCCCGCGCCCTCGACAGCCTGGTGGCGGAAGCGCTCGCCCGCAACCCGACCCTCGACGCGGCCCAGGCCAGCTTGCGCGCGGCGCGGGCGACAACCGAGGCGCAGCGCGGCGCGCTCTTTCCGCAGGTCGGGTTCGGGGCGCAATCCTCCTACAACAAGGCGCCGGGCGGCGACCTGCAATCGCCCCTCAACGACAACTCCCTGCTCTACAGCCTCGTCACCCCGCAGGTGACGGTGAGCTTCGCCCCGGACGTGTTCGGCGGCACCCGCAGGGCGCTGGAATCGCAGGCGGCGCAGGAGGAGGGGCAGCGTTGGCAGCTCGAGGCGGCCTATCTGACGCTCACCTCCAACGTCGTCGCGGCGGCGATCCAGGAGGCGGCGCTGCGGGCCCAGATCGCCGCGACCGAGAAGGTGATCCAGGCCCAGACCGACCTTCTGAACCTGATCACCAAGCAGTCGAATGCCGGCCAGGTCGCGGGCGCCGACGTGGTGCAGCAGACCGCGCTGCTGGCCCAGTCGCAGCAATTGCTGCCGCCGCTGCAGCGGGCGCTGGCGCAGCAGCGCAACCTCCTGACCGCGCTCGCCGGCCGCTTCCCGAGCGAGGAGGTGAGCCAGACCTTCACGCTCGCCTCGCTGCACCTGCCCCGCAACCTGCCGGTGAGCCTGCCCTCGCGGCTCGTCGAGCAGCGCCCCGACGTCAAGGCGGCGGAGGCCGCCGTGCACGCGGCGAGCGCCCAGGTCGGCGTCGCGGTGGCGAACCGCCTGCCGCAATTCACCATCTCGGGCGCGGTCGGCGCCAGCGCCACCAACTTCGCGGCGCTCCTCAACCCGGCGGCCAGCCTCTGGACCATCGCCGGCGCGGTGGCCCAGCCGCTCTTCGACGGCGGCACGCTGTTCCGGCGCCAGCAGGCGGCGGAGGAGACCCTGGTGGCGGCCCAGGCGCAGTATCGCGCCACCGTCATCGCCGCCTACCAGAACGTCGCCGACGCGCTGCGCGCCCTCCAGTCCGACGGCCGCGCGGTCGCGGCGGCCAACGCCGCCGTCTCGGCGAGCCGGCAGAGCGTGGAGCTGGTGCGCAAGCAATTCGGCCTCGGCGCGGTCAGCAGCGCCTCGCTGCTCATCACCCAGTCGGCCTACCTGCAGGCGGTGGTGACCCAGGCCCAGGCCCAGGCCAACCAGTACGCCGACACCGCGGCCCTGTTCCAGGCCCTCGGCGGCGGCTGGTGGAACCGGCGCGACGTGAAGCCGGCCCGCGACCCGAAGGATCCGGCGCCGTTCCTGTAGGGACGGCGCCCGTCCGGATCGCGGCCCGGATCCAAACCGTTTCTGCCCCGTTTCCAGCGAAGCCGTGGTGGGCCGGGGGGGGGTGTGGTGAGCGTCGGGTTGTTGGCTCTTCTGGACGACGTCGCCTTCATGGTGAGGAGCGCGGCGGCCTCCCTCGACGACGTCGCCGCGCAGGCGGCGCGGGCCGGCACGAAGGCCGCCGGCGTCGTCATCGACGACGCGGCGGTGACGCCGCGCTACGTCGTGGGCTTCGCGGCCGAGCGCGAATTGCCGATCGTCGGCAAGATCGCGCTCGGCTCGCTGCGCAACAAGCTCCTGTTCCTGCTCCCCGGCGCCCTCGCGCTCAGCGCCTTCGCGCCTTGGGCGATCACCCCGCTCCTGATGCTGGGCGGCGCCTATCTCTGCTACGAGGGCGCCGAGAAGGTCTACGAGGCGGTCTTTCCGCATCGCCGACACGGCGACGAGGAGGAACCCGGGGCCGGCGCGGGCCACGATCCGGCGCTGGAGGAGCGCCGCGTGGCCGGCGCCATCAAGACCGACTTCATCCTGTCGGCCGAGATCATGGCCATCACGCTCGCCGCCCTGCCGGAGGGCAGCGTGTGGACGAAGGCGGCCGTGCTGGCGGTCGTCGGCATCAGCATCACGGTTGCGGTCTACGGCGCCGTCGCCGTGATCGTGAAGGCCGACGATGCCGGGATGGCGCTCGCCGGCAGCCGGGCCGGACCGCCCTTCGGCCACCTCGTCCGCGGGATCGGCCGCTTCGTGGTCAAGGGGATGCCGGTCCTGCTCAAGCTCCTCTCCATCGTCGGGACGGCGGCGATGGTCTGGGTCGGCGGCGGCATCCTGCTGCACGGGCTGGAAGAGTACGGCCTGTCGGGTCCGGCGCATGCGGCGCACGCGGCGGCGGCGAGCCTGGGAGCGCTCGTTCCGTCGATCCGCGGCGTCGTCGAGTGGCTGGTGACGGCGGTGGCGTCGGGCCTCGTCGGCCTCCTCGTCGGTGGGGCGCTGATCCCGGCGGCGAACGTCGTGTCGGGCCTGCTGCGCCGTGGCGGCAAATCCCCTTCTGGCAAGTCCCCTTCCGGCAAGTCCCCCGCCGGGGAGCGCCCCGCGCGGACCGGGGCGTGATCGCCGGCGCGGCGGCCCGGCCGCTCGTCGGGGGCGGCGCGCGGTTCTCCTCCCGGCCGCGATCCCGACCTCGCCGGCGCCCGAGGTGCCCTTGCGAGAAAACCTGCGAGACAACATGACCGAGTAAACCCGTCGCCGCGGTGCTGTCGTCTCCCGGCAATGCGCCGGGGCGAAGGATCGTGCCCGCCACGATCCCGGCGAATGGTCTCTCCGACTTCTGCGTCATGCAGGCTGCATCGACTTTCGTGCGAGGCGAATGTAGGTTGCATCATCGGCGGTTCGACCGTCGCTGCGGGAAGCGGGGAAGCAGGGTCATGAACCAGATGCGCCACGACCTGGCGGGTGCGCACCCGCTCGACCCCGCCGAGACGTCGCCGATCGGGACGCCGCCCGCCGACCTCGCGGCGCTCGCCCGGATGGTGCGGATCGACGCCGCCACCGGCGATCTCGTCATCGCCAACGGCGCCGCCCGCCTGGTGCTCAAGCGCGACGGCACCGTCCGGGTCGAGGGCGTGCGGATCGTCGGGACGGCCGACGAGGCGATCGCGCTCCACGCCGCCGTGATCGACCTCAACTGAGCCGCCGCCATGTGGGCGGTGGACGACCGGACCCCGTTCGCGGCGCAAGGGTCGTTCCTGCGCGACCGGCACGGGGTCGAGCACTGGGTGGTGGCGGTCAGGGCCTGCTTCTCGGTGCGCGCCGACGGCCTTCTGGACGTGGAGCCCGACCCACCCCCGGTCCGGCTCGCCGGTGACTACGCCGACGGGCAGTTCCGCGAGTTGAAGGCCGCCGCCGACATCGCGCCGTTCCGGCCGGCGGCCGACATCCTGGTGCGGGGCACCGCCTGCGCGCCCGGCGAGGCCGCCGTGCGCGGCTGCGCGGTGCGGGTGCGGGTGGGAGCGATCGAGAAGCGCGCCCGCATCACCGGCCCGCGGGTGCTGCGGCGCATCGGCGGCCGCCGCGGGCGCCTCGCCCTCGACGGCCCGGAGGACTTCGCCGGCGTGCGGCTGGTCTGGCGCGCCGCCCTCGGGGGCGCCGACCCGTTCGCCGAACCCGGCAGCGCCGCCGCCGAGCCGCACCCCGACAACCCCGTCGGCCGGGGCTGGACGGCACGGTGGACGGATCTGCCGGAGGGCGCCGAACTGGCGCTGCCGCTGATCGAGGATCCGGCCCGGCCGGTCGTGCCCGGCCGGCCGCTGCCTCCGCCGCACGGCTTCGGGCCGCTGCAGCCGGCCTGGCGCCCGCGCCTCGACCATGCCGGCACCTACGACGAGACCTGGATGGCGACGCGCGCGCCGCTGCCGCCGGAGGATTTCTCGGAGCGCTTCCACCAGACCGCCCCCGCCGACCAGATCTATCCGGGCGTGCTGCGCGGCGGCGAGCCGGTCGAGGTCGAGGGCCTGCACCCGGACGGCCCCTACGCCTTCCGGCTGCCGCAGGTCCTGCTGGAGGCGCGCACCCGCATCGGCGCGACCCGCGTGCAGGACCGGCTGCGCCTCGTCGCGGCGATCCTCGACGGCAGCGCGCGCCGGGTCGAATTGATCTTCAACGCCGCGGTGGCGTGCAACGGGCGCGACCACGCGGTCGAGGGCTCGACCGTGACGGTGCGGCAGATGGCGGGGGTGGCGCGATGAGCGGGCCGACGTCGACCGAGACGGTGAAGGTGAACGACCTGACCCTGTGCCACAAGCACTCGGCGATCGGCTTCGTGCGGGCGACGCTGCCGGACGTGTGCCGCTCGCCCGTGGCGCCGGTGCCGTATTCCAACGTGGCCTACGCCCGCGACCTGGAGAACGGGACGGTGAGCGTGCGCTCGCACGGGGGCGCGATGAACGGGGTGAAGGGCTCGCGCTTCTACCCGTCCTACGACGACGAGCCCGGGACGGGCGGGGGCGTGACATCGGGGGTGAACCGGCACGAGGCGACGTGGCTGTCGTGGTCGCCGAACGTGTTCATGGAGGGCCGGCCGGTCACCCGGCTGACCGACAAGATGCTGATGAACCGGGGGAATACCGTCAGTGTCGGGGGGTATTATACAGGCAAGCCACGGGATGAGAAAAATCGAGTTCTCGCCGAGCAAATTTGTAAAGCTGCTTGTGAGTGCGAAGCCGCAGGAACTATGTCAGGGAAGTGCGTAGCAGATAAAGTCGAGTCTTGGGCTAGGAAACTCGGACGCAACATCATGCCAGAAGTTGCTTGGGAAATCGTTGATGGCATCTGGCAAATGCGCCAGGGTCCAGACGGAAGACCGTTGCGTGGCGGAGGAAAACGTCCCGGCGATTTCATAGACATGGACCTAGGCGGCATTCATGAATATAAAGGGCCGCGCGACCGATTGCGTCGCGGACAATCTGAGAATTTAAATAGTATAGCAGCGGATAATGGCTTGGTTCGAGAAGACATAAATTTCAAAAAAGATTGCGACTGCTCGGGGAGTGGAGATGACAAGGACGGCACAGCCACGGCTCCAGCAACATCGCTATCAGGTAAGGTCAAGCAGTTTTCCAACGATCATCCATACGTAGCGACCGGCCTCGGCGCTGCGGCGGTCTTAGGCACTGGAGGGGCCGTCTTGTATTTTGGAGTGCCTGTAGTTGCGGGAACTTTAGGCGTTGGTGCACTTGGATTATCTGCAACACAATGATAGATTACCGGAAATGCGGGAGAGCAGAATGTCGATATCTCATCTTATTGCTGATAGCAAATTTAATCTCGCAGATTTAGACTGCATTGGAGTTCGTTCGGCTCGGGGAAATTCCAGCCTGCGACTTGGCCACTATGTAGACATGTCTATCGATGGGGGTGACAATGTCGAGCTTAAGCAAGTATTGTCGCGATTGATTCTTGATTACGTAGAAACATTCCGGGAAAACATTACCCACTATCACCCGCACGACTCGCTACAACTCGCGCCGCTCGGCGAAGTCAGCCTAGTGACATATTTGGACAACCGCGCTCAAGCGCCCTATGATTACGATGAAAATCAGGGCTTTGATGCCGCCGTCTATGGTTTTCCCGAGGGCTTAGATAATGAAGAGCCAACGCTTTATTTTATGAATGTAACTTCCGCAACGCCGCATCGCCGCTTCTCTAGCGCGTCAGCATATATTCCTGCCAGCTGGCCAGAGGTCAATGGCTATGGATTATATATTAGTCTCGTGAAACGATGGTGCGAATGGATCCGGCCATCGTATGGAACGGCAGGACTTTCCGTCGTTTTCAATGAAGGGCAGGAGAGCTTAGAAGATAGACTTACAGCATTTCCCCTCATAAAAAGATTTATCGGACTTGATATGCCGGAGTCCTCGCGATGGTACTCAATAATGAATCGTCAAAACCAAAGATCTATTAGAACGATCAATTGGCTTACGATCATCGACGAGACGTTCATCAACGTGCTCGGTGGGCTACAATCTCTCAGGAACTCGCTCACCGAGGATTGCCTAATCCATCCTTTTGAGGGTGGCATCATCATCCAAGCAGGCGCCAGGCCTGTACTCGGCGATATAAATCTTGGGCTGTCCCCCCCAGCCTACAAGAGCGTGGCCCACGCCCTGAAATCCATCCGTTTCGAGAATTACCCACGCCCACTCCTCGACGCGCCTGCGCCACTCGATAGCATGGAAGAAACTTTGAAGTGGATTCGTCGGTTTGACTGATAAAAAAATGTTTTTAATGATAGGTCGACGCTGAACGATATTTATGATAAATATGTAAATATAAATTTAATTTTCAAAATTGCGCACGATGATTTGCCAAATCAGATATTCACTCGCTTGAGCAAATTTGAGGGCTATGATGGCTGAACGTGTTCCTGCAATCCTCGCGGTTGGTCTCTGCTCTCCGCTCGGCACCAGCTTCGCCGAGACGACCCGGCGCTACGCGGCCGGCGAGCGGGCGCAGCGGCTCGAGCGCGCCCTCGTCGGCGCGGACGGGCTGCCGCCGACCCTCGCCCGGGCGATCCCGACGACCGAATGCCGGGACTACCACGAGCGGCTGCGGCGCCTGCTCGCCGCGGCGCTCGCCGATTGCGCCGGCCAGGTGGCGCCGCCCCCGGGCGGCTGGCTCCTGCGGCTCACCGTGCGGCCGGACCTTTGCGACGGGCCCGACCGCGAGGCGATCCGCGCCCTCCTCCTCGGACCCCATGCGGGCCTGCTGCGCGACATCGACCTCCGCCCGGGCGGGCCGGCCGAGGCCCTGTCCGATCTCGCCTACGCGGCCCTGGCGGTCCGGGACGAGGGGGAGGACCACGTCCTGGTCGGCGCCCTCGACAGTCACATCCACCCGCTCCTGCTCGACCGTCTCGCGGTGGAGGGACGGATCCTGATGCGCGGCAATCCCTGGGGCCTGATCCCCGGCGAGGCGGCGGCGGTGGTGGCGCTCGGCCCGGTGGAGTTGCGGCCGCCCGGATCGGCGCTCGGTCACGTGCTCGGCGTGTTCCGCGGCGTCGAGGAGGAGGACGTCGCTGCGCCCAGGGGCCTCGTCGGGCGGGGGCTGGCCAGGGCCTTCGCGCGCGGCGCGCGCTTCCTGCCGCCGGACCGTCTGCTCGCCGACCTCAACGGCGAGCGCTGGCGGGCCGAGGAGTTCGGCGTCGCGGTGGCGCGGGCGGCCGGCCCGGAGGCCGGCATCGCCGGGCTCGCCGCCGACCCGGAGACGCCGGCGCTCCAGCTCGGCGATTGCGGGACCGCGGCCGGCCTGCTGCTGCCCGCCCTCGCGCTCGCCGACCCGCCGCACCGCACCTCCCCGGGGCCGGTCGCGATGGTCTCGGTGAGCTCGGCCGCGGGCGGCGCCCGCGCCGTCGGCTTCATCGAGCGGTGCGGGGCGGCGCCCGGCCCGTAGCGCGGTCCCCTCCGCGGCCGGGATTGCCCCGGCGGCGGCGGGCGGGCAGAGTCGCGGCGGGCGCGGAAGAGCCGCATGAGCGAGCGCGAGACATCGGCGAGGCGACGGGCGGCGTGGCGACGGGCGGCGTGGCGTCTCGCGGGCGTCGCGGCCGTGTCCGGCCTCGCGGCCTGCGCCTGGCTCGGAGTCGCCCTCGCCCGGCTCCCTCCCCTCGACCTCACCGCCGCCGAGGCCCGCTCCCCCGTCGTCCTCGACCGCGCCGGCACCCTGCTGCGTCCCTTCGCGACCGGTGACGGCCGCTGGCGGCTGCCGCTCGAGCCCGCGGCGACCGATCCCCGCTTCCTCGCCCTGCTGACGGCCTACGAGGACCGGCGCTTCCGCGACCATCCGGGCGTCGATCCTCTGGCGCTCCTGCGGGCGGCCGGGCAGTGGCTCGCGGCGGGGCGGATCGTGTCGGGCGCCTCGACCCTGTCGATGCAGGTGGCGCGCCTCGTCGAGCCGCGGGGCGCGCGCTCGCTCGGCGCGAAGCTGCGCCAGATCGCCCGGGCGATCGAACTGGAGCGGCGTCTCGGCAAGGACGGGGTGCTGCGGCTCTACCTGGCGCTCGCGCCCTATGGCGGGCCGGTCGAGGGCCTCCGGGCCGCGAGCCTCGCCTATTTCGGGCGCGAGCCGGCGCGCCTCACGCTCGCCGAGGCCGCCCTTTTGGTCGCCCTGCCGCAGGCGCCGGAGGCGCGCCGGCCCGACCGCTTCCCGCGGGCCGCGCGGCGCGCCCGCGACCGGGTGCTCGACCTCGCGGCCGCCCGCGGCGTGGTGCCGGCGGCGGAGGCCGCCTCCGCCAAGGCCGAGCCGGTGCCGCACGGGCGAAAGCCGTTCCCGATGCTGGCTCCCCACGCCGCCGAGGCGGCCCTGGCGCAGGAGCCGGGCCGGGCCATCCACCGCCTCACCCTCGACGCCCGCCTGCAGGCCCGGCTCGAACCCCTGGCGGCGGAGCGGGCGGCCTCGCTCGGCCCCGGCCTGTCGGCGGCCCTTCTCGTCATCGACAACGCCAGCGGCGAGGTCAGGGCCCAGGTCGGCAGCGCCGGCTACCTCGATCCCGCGCGCGCGGGCGCGATCGACATGACGGGGGCGGTCCGCTCGCCGGGCTCGGCGCTGAAGCCCTTCGTCTACGCCATGGCGTTCGAGGCCGGCCTCGCCCATCCCGAGACCCTGATCGAGGACCGTCCGTCGCGGTTCGGCGCGTCCTACGCGCCCGAGAACTTCGACCTCACCTTCCAGGGCACCGTGACGGCGCGGCGCGCGCTGCAGCTCTCCCTCAACGTGCCGGCGGTGGAGCTGATGGAGGCGGTCGGCCCGGCCCGCTTCATCGCCCGCCTGCGGAGCGCCGGCGCCGCCATCGTCCTGCCGAAGGACGCCGCGCCCGGCCTGCCGGTGGCGCTCGGGGGATTGGGGATCACGCTCGCCGACCTCGCCCGGCTCTATGCGGGCCTCGCCCGCGGCGGCGGCGTGCCGGTGCTCCGGCGCCGCCTCGACGGTCCGGCGATGCCCAAGGCGGTCCTGCCGCGGATCGCCGAGCCGGTGGCGGCCTGGTACGTCGCCGACGTCCTGCGCGGCACGCCCCCGCCGGAGAGCGCCCTGCCGAACCCGCTCGCCTACAAGACCGGCACGTCCTACGGCTACCGCGACGCCTGGGCGGTGGGGTTCGACCGTCGCACCACGGTGGCGGCCTGGCTCGGCCGGCCGGACGGGGCCGGGGTGCCGGGCCTCGTCGGGCGGATCGCCGCCGCGCCCCTCCTGTTCGACGCCTTCGCGCGCCTCGGGGGCGAGCCCGAGGCGGTGCCGCGCCCTCGCGACGCCCTGGTGGCGACGACCTCCGCCCTTCCCCCGCCCCTGCGCGCCCTGCGCCGCGACGCCGGCCCGGCCGACCGCCTGCGCATCGCCTACCCGCCGGACGGGGCGCGGATCGACCTCGGGGCCGAGGGCGGTCCCCCTGCCGGCCTCGCCCTCAAGGCGCTCGGGGGCACGCCGCCGCTGACCTGGCTCGTCGGTGGCCTGCCGGTGACCGAATCGGACCGGCGCCAGGCCGAGTGGCAGCCCGACGGCGCCGGCTTCGTGCGCATCTCGGTCCTCGACGCGGCGGGCGCGAGCGACAGCGTGATGGTGCGGATCGAGTAGGCCCGCACACGTTTTCGCGAGGTTGGCCCTGCGTCACCGGCGGATCGTTTCGCCCGCCACCCCGTTCCTCCCTCGTGGAAGCGGGGCGAGACGGGTGCGCCGCGCAAGAGTCGAGTATGCGTCGCATGGCCGAAGCGGGAGACGATCGCAGGCGGGTCCTGCCGATGAAGCCGGCCCGGATCCAGGCCGCCGAGACCCCCGGCGACGGCCTCGCGGCGCCGCTGGTCATCGCGGCGGTGATCGTGGCGGCCCTCTATTTCGGCCGCGAGATCCTGATCCCGATCGCCATCGCGGTGCTCCTGAGCTTCGTCATCGGGCCGCTGGTGGCGCTCCTGCGCAAGCTCCGCCTCGGGCGGATCCCGTCCGTCGGCGTCGCGGTGCTGCTGCTGCTCACCGTCGTGGCGGGCTTGGGCGGCCTGATCGGCATGCAGGTCGCCGACCTCTCGACCGGCCTGCCGCGCTACCAGCGCACCATCGCCCAGAAGGCCGAGAACCTGAAGGCGGGGCCGCTCGGCGACGTCGCCGGCTACATCCGCAGCATCAACCACCAGCTCCAGCAGGCCGGCGCGCCGGAGCAGAAGCCTCCCGAGCAGAAGCCGGCACCCGGCAAGCCCGCCCCGCCGCCCGCGGTGCAGAACCCCGACAAGCCGGTCCTGGTCGAGGTGCGCGACCGCGACCCGAGCCCGGTCGAGCTCGCCGAGAAGGTCCTGGCGCCGGTCCTCTCGCCGCTCGCCACGCTCGGCATCGTCTTCGTGGTGCTGATCTTCATCCTGGTGCAGCGCGAGGACCTGCGCGACCGGATGATCCGCCTCGTCGGCTCGAGCGACCTGCACCGCACCACCGTGGCGATGGACGACGCGGCGCGGCGCCTGAGCCGGTTCTTCCTGGTCCAGCTCGCCCTCAATGCCGGGTTCGGCCTCGTCATCGGCGTCGGGCTGTGGCTGATCGGCGTGCCGAACCCGATCCTGTGGGGCATCTTCTCGGCGCTGATGCGCTTCGTGCCCTATATCGGCGCCTTCCTGTCGGCCCTGCTGCCCCTGGCCCTCGCCGCCGCCGTCGATCCGGGCTGGAACATGGTGCTGGCGACCGCCGCCCTGTTCGTCGTGCTGGAGCCGCTGGTCGGCCAGTTCATCGAGCCCCTGGTCTACGGCCACTCGACCGGGCTGTCGCCCTTCGCGGTGCTGGTCTCGGCCCTGTTCTGGACCTGGCTGTGGGGGCCGGTCGGGCTCCTGCTCTCGACGCCGCTCACCGTCTGCCTCGTGGTGCTCGGCCGCCACGTCGACAAACTCGAATTCCTCGACGTCCTGTTCGGCGACCGGCCGGCGCTCACCCCGGTCGAGAACTTCTACCAGCGCATGCTGGCCGACGACCCGGACGAGGCGCAGGAACTCGCCGAAGCCATCCTCGCCCAGTGCTCACTCTCCTCCTACTACGACGAGGTGGCGCTCAAGGGCCTTCAGCTCGCCGCGACGGATGCCCGCCGCGGGGTGCTCACCGAGAGCCAGCTCGACCGGATCCGCGTCGGCATCGCGCAGCTGATCGAGGACCTCTCCGACCGCGACGACGCGGCGCCGGACACGAAGCCGACGCTCGCCGGCCGCCTCCTGTCGGGCCGCCAGGACGAGGAGGCGCCGTGCGAGGCCGCCCCCGCGGTGCCGGACGCGCCCGCCCCGGACCAGCTGCCGGAGGCGTGGCGGCGCGAGGGCGCGGTACTCTGCGTCGCCGGCCGCGGGCCCCTCGACGAGGCCGCCTCGATGATGCTGGCCCAGCTCCTCGGCAAGCACGGCTTCGGCACCCGGGTGGTGCCGTTCGAGGACGTCACGCGCTCCGGCATCGCCTCCCTCGCGGCCGAGGACGCGCGGATGGTCTGCATCTCCTACCTCGAGATCAGCGGCACGCCGGCCCATCTGCGCTACCTCGTCCAGCGGCTGCGGCGGCGGGCGCCGGAGGCGCAGGTGCTGGTCGGCCTGTGGCCGGCGGACGACGCGGTGCTGACCGATCCCGATGCCCGCGCCACCCTCGGCGCCGACCACTACGCGGTCTCCTTGCGCGAGGGCGTCGAGGCCTGCCTGGAGGCGGTGCGGGACGTGCCGTCGACCGGGGTCGCCCCGGAGCCGTCCCCACCGGGTTCGCCCGTCCCGGAATCGCCCTCCCCGGATGCGCCCGCCGCGCGCCGCCCGGCCCGCGAGCCGGAGCGGGCCGAGGCCTGACGGCCACCGGGGCTTGACGCCGGGACCGCGCGGCCGTTTCGATCCGGCGGGAGCGGGCCGCCGGCCCGCCGAGCCGGAATCGGGGACAGCATGAGCGTGGTGGATTTCGCGCGGTTCGTGGACGAGCTCGCCACCCAGTCGGGCCAGGCCATCCTGCCCTTCTTCCGCGCCTCCTTCGCCACCGAGGACAAGGCCGCGGGAACCGCCGCGTTCGATCCGGTCACCGAGGCCGACCGGGCCGGCGAGGCGGTGATGCGCCAGCTCATCCAGCGCAGCTTCCCCGACCACGGCATCCTCGGCGAGGAGTTCGGCTCCGAGCGCGAGGACGCCGAGTACGTCTGGGTGCTCGACCCGATCGACGGCACCCGCGGCTTCATCGCCGGCCTGCCGATCTGGGGCACGCTGATCGGGCTCACCCGTGGCGGGGTGCCCTGCTACGGCCTGATGAACCAGCCCTTCACCGGCGAGCGCTTCTTCGGCGACGGCGAGGCCGCCCACTACCAGGGCCCGCACGGCACCCGCCGCCTGCGCACCCGCCGCAAGGGCGACCTCGCGGACGCGGTCCTGCACACCACCGACCCGCGCCTGTTCGGCGAGGGCACCTCCGACCGGGAGGCCTACGGCCGGGTCGAGAAGGCGGCTCGCCTCGCCCGCTACGGCGCCGACTGCTACGCCTACGCGATGCTGGCGGCCGGCCACATCGACCTCGTGGTCGAGGCCGAGCTGAAGCCCTACGACATCGTGGCGATGATCCCGGTGATCGAGGGCGCCGGCGGCGTCGTCACCACCTGGGAGGGGACGTCCGCCGCCAAGGGCGGGCGGATCGTGGCGGCCGGCGACAAGCGGCTGCACGAGGCGGCCCTGGCGCTGCTGAACGCCTGAAGGCGTCGCCATCGGCGCTGCCCGGGCGGGGCAGACCCGGGCGGCCAAGCGAGGCACCCGGAGCATGAATCCGACGCGGCGGATGCCGCGTCGCAGCCGTTGAGGCGCGACCCGTTCGTGCACGATTGATCAACTTTCCTTGGGTAAGGTTCGAGCCTCCACTTCGCTCGGCCCGATCCGCAGGATGAACCAATCCTCACTCCTCGTGCGTGCGACGGACGTTCTGCTCCACCAGGAGGGGGAGAGCAATCCCGAGATCCGTGCACTGTCCCTCGTCTCGCTGAACGACGACGATCACATGTCGTTCGCCGTGCTGTTCTGGACGCAGATCGGCTGGGTCTGGGCCCTGACGGTCACGGGCTGGGCGTGGATCCTCGTCTTCGTCGCCGCGGACGTCGCCCTGTTCGTCGTGCGCTGGAGGCTGCGCCGGCGGCAGGCGCGGACGGGTCACGGCTCCGCCGGCACGCCTCCCCTGCGGTTCGTGCCGGTCAATATCGGGCTGATCGCCCTCGTCTCGGTCGACATCCTCGTCCTGAGCCAGGCCGGCTCCGATCGAGCGGCCATCCTCGCCATCATCCTGACGGTCGGATTCTGCGGCTACGTCGCCTCGCTCTTCACGGCCTTTCCGGTCCTCGCGATGCTCAACATCGCGATGCTCACCGGTGCGCTGGAACTGGGCCTGGCGACCGGCCCGTCCGACGTCACCCGCCCCTTCGCCCTCCTGGTCCCGGGCGCGACCGTCGCCTTCTGGATCCTGACGCGGCGCACCCACAGGACCCTCGTCGGCGCCATCCGCAATCAGCGCGCCCATTACCGCCTCTCCCTGCGCGATCCCCTGACGAAGCTCCCCAACCGGGCGTGCATGCGCGACACGCTCGCGCGGCACCTGTCGGGACTCGGGACGACCGAGGGGCCCTCCAGCGTCGCCGTCCTGTGCCTCGACCTGGACGGCTTCAAGCAGATCAACGACCGCTTCGGGCACGCCGCGGGAGACTGGGTCCTGGTCCACGTCGCCGATATCCTGCGCCGTCACGCGGGACTCCGCGACACCGCCTGCCGCATCGGCGGCGACGAGTACGTCCTCCTGATGCCGGAGGCCGACGAGGCGCGGGTCCGGTCCGTCGGCCGCTCGATCATCGCGGCGACCGCGCAGCCGTTCGACACCGGGCGCGCGGTCCAGGCCCGCATCGGGGTGAGCATCGGGGCCGCCCTCGCGCGCGATCCCGCGCATCGCCTGGACGACCTGCTCGAGGAAGCGGACAATGCCCTCTACGCGGCGAAGCGGGGCGGCCGCGGGCGATTGACGATGAGCGCGGCATCGGCCGCCATGCCCCTGGAGACGGCCGGATAGGGTTCAGGCCGAACGTGGTCGCGATCGGGTGCCGCCCAGGGGATTCCCGGCAGACCACGCACGCCAGCGGTGGCGCGCGGATGCTCGACGCGGCCTCGGCGCCGCCGACCGGTCGAGCGAGGCGACGCGGCGCGGCGCGGCGCGGCGCAGGGCGAGACCGTCGGCGCGGGGAACAGGGAAGGCCCTGCGACAATGATACACATCTCCTTGCCCTAACGGACGGCCGACGTCTAACCGATACAACCGGATCCGATGATGTCGATACCCCGCCGGATTATATTGGAAATTTTATATGCCGATCCTGTAGGCGCAGTCGATAGTCAGCTCATGTAACTAGGAAAATTTTCTATCTTTCCATTCAGGAGAGCGCTCGATTCGCTAGCCATCAATGCGCCTGGCTGCTAGTCAGCCCCTGACGCTGACTTGCGAATACACGACCTGCATCGACCTTCGATGAAGACCCTGATCTCGACCGACGATCTGAACTCGCGGAAGAAATTCGAGACCTATCTCGACATCGTCCGGGATCGCTTCGTCCCGAGCGAGTGCCGCAAGATCGGCGACGGCCGCTTTCGCGCCCATATCGAGGGGGTCGATATCGGCGGCATGCTGATCACGCGGTCGAGCTTCAACGGCCAGGCCGTCGACACCACGCCGTCGACGATCCGCCGCCACGACAAGCACGACAAGCTCTCCGTCATCATCCGGCTGTCCGGGACGGCGCATAGCCGCCAGTACGACCGGGCGGTGGTGCAGCAGCCCGGCGACCTCGTCGTCTTCGACAGCAACAAGCCGCTGGCGTTCGAGTATCCGGCTTCGACGAGCTCGCTGTTCATCGAGATTCCCCGCGAATTGCTCGAGGGCCCACTCGGCGCAGCGCCCCTGTTCGCCGGCCTCAGCGTCCCGGCCAGCCTGCCCGGCGCGTCCCTTGTGCGCACCTTCTTCGACGACCTGATCCGCGTGAACCGCCAGATGAGCCCGGACACGGCCGAGCGCATGACGCGGATCGGCACCGACCTCATCGTCGCGAGCCTCGCCGAGCGGCTGGCGCAGGAGACGCCCCGCCCCCTCCAGGGCACCGTGATCGTGCAGCGGGCGAAGGCCTACGTGGAGGCCCATCTCGGCGACCCGACCCTCGACCCGCCGCAGCTGGCGGCGGCGACGGGCGTGTCGCTGCGCCACCTGCAGCAGCTGTTCCACGAGCGCGGGCAGCCGATCGCGGACTGGCTCTGGCAGCGCCGGCTGGAGGCCGCCGCCCGGCGGCTGTCCGATCCCGGGCACGCGCATCTGTCGATCGGGGCGCTCGCCTACGGGTGCGGCTTCGTCAGCCAGGCGCATTTCGCCCGCCGCTTCAAGGACCGCTACGGCGTCACGCCGAGCGAGTACCGGCGGACGGCCCCGGCTCCGACGGCCTGATCCCCGCATGGCCGGACCGTCCTCCCGCCACACCCCCCGCATCCGGGATGCCGGCCGGAAAGCCGGGGGAGCGTAGCGCCGATGCGCAAGTTGTTCTCGTCGGACGATACGCCCTCGCCGAAGCGGTTCACGACCTATCTCGACGTCGTCAGGTCGCGCTTCGTGCCGGCGGAGATCACGCCGGCCGGCGACGGGCCGTTCAGGGCGACGATCGAGGGGGTCGATATCGGCAGCATGCTGCTGACGCGCTCGGCAGTCGGCGCGCACCGCGTCGAGGCGACGCCGCTGACGATCCGCCGCCACTGCAAGCAGGGTACGCTCGCGGTCGTCATCCGGCTGTCCGGGACGGCGCATAGCCGCCAGTACGACCGGGCGGCGGTGCAGCAGCCCGGCGACCTGACGGTCTTCGACCGCAACCGGCCGCTGATCTACGAGTATCCCGGCCCGACGAGCTCGCTGCTGATCGAACTCCCGCGCGAGCGGCTCGAGGGCCCGCTCGGCGCAGCGCCCCTGTTCGCCGGCCTCAGCGTCCCGGGCAACCTGCCCGGCGCGTCCCTGGTGCGCACCTTCTTCGACGACCTGATCCGCGTGAACCGCCAGATGAGCCCGGACACGGCCGAGCGCATGATCCGCATCGGCGCCGACCTCATCGTCGCGAGCCTCGCCGAGCGGCTGGCGCAGGAGACGCCCCGCCCCCTCCAGGGCACCGTGATCGTGCAGCGGGCGAAGGCCTACGTGGAGGCCCATCTCGGCGACCCGACCCTCGACCCGCCGCAGCTGGCGGCGGCGCTGGGCGTGTCGCTGCGCCACCTGCAGCAGCTGTTCCACGAGCGCGGGCAGCCGATCGCGGACTGGCTCTGGCAGCGCCGGCTGGAGGCCGCCGCCCGGCGGCTGTCCGATCCCGGGCACGCGCATCTGTCGATCGGGGCGCTCGCCTACGGGTGCGGCTTCGTCAGCCAGGCGCATTTCGCCCGCCGCTTCAAGGACCGCTACGGCGCCACGCCGAGCGAGTACCGGCAGACGGCGCTGAACTCCGGCGCGTGAACCGTCGGCGGCCCTATGGGGCGTCGCACTCGCGCAGGGCGGCGCGGGCGATCGACGGGTAGAGGCGGATCGTCCGCCCCGCCTCCATCATGCAGCGCGCATCGAGAGAGGCCTCGAAGGCGCGCACCAGGACCGGATCGAGCCGGGTGGGAGCCATGTCCCGCAGGATCGCCAGCGCGTCGGCGCGCGTCATCCCCGGGCGATAGGGCCGCAGCTCGGTCAGCGCCGCGTAGATGTCGCACACGGTCGTGAGCCTCACGAGCTCCCGGATGGTGCCTCCGGCGAGCCGGTCGGGATAGCCCGACCCGTCGAGCATCTCGTGATGATGCCGCGTCACCGCCAGCACCACCGGGTCCCGCACCCCGGATTCGAACAGGATCTCGTGGCCGATCGCGGCGTGCATGCGCATCAGGGCCATCTCCGGCGCGGTCAGGGCGCCCGGCTTGTCGAGGATCGCGCGCGGGATGCGCGCCTTGCCGATGTCGTGCAGCAGGCCGGCCCGAACCAGCGTCACGCAGTCCCAGGGGGACAGGCCGAGATGATGGGCGAAGTTGGCGGCCAGGCCGGCGACGTGCATCGAGTGCTGGACGGTATCCTGGCTGGGATGGGCGTGGACGGCCACGAGCCACCGCTGCACGCCGCCATCCTGCAGCGCCCGCACGACCGGATGGACGAGGGCCTCGACCTCCCGGATGTCGATGCACCCGTCGGCGGCCGCATCGAACAGGCGCGACAAGGTCGCCCGCGCCCGCTCGAAGATGCGTTCGAACAAAATCGCACCCATTGGCTCATCCTCCTCGATACGCGCCGAGACGCGTCGATCACGGTCGGCACCGACGCGGGATCAATGGGCTGCACTTGAACTTCACGTCCTCCCGCCGCCGTGCCGGGAGCCCCCGCGACGTCGCGACGGGCGCCGTCGAGCGGGCCGGGCCGAGGAGCGACGAAGCGAGCGACGCCGGAACGGCAGGCATTCGCCGGCCGCCGAACGCCAGGGGAGACGGACGGGCGACCGGCCCGGAGGCCTGCCATCGTCCATGCTCCGGCCCGCGTGCCTCCCCGGACCGTTACGGTCCTGCCGTCAGGAGCGCTTCTTCGACGGCGCGACCGTCTCGTCGTCGCGCCGAAGGGATTTGTCGTAGGTCGGCGCAACCATCGGGTAATTACCGGGCAGCCCGAACCGTGCCCGGTACTGGTCCGGGGTCAGGCCGTGGGCCACGAGCTGCCACTTGAGCGACTTGTAGGGCTTGCCGTCGATGAAGCTGATGATCCGGTTGCGCTTCACCGAGGCTGCGATCTGGGACTCGCTCGGCCGTGCCTGCGCCCGCCCGTGCCCCGGCGGGGTCGTGAGCGCGAGCAGACCGGCATGGACGCGAGCGATCAGATCCGGCACCTCGGTCAAGTACACGCGATTCCGAGATACGTAAGCTGCAGCAATAGCCGATGTCATCCTTATAATATCAGAGTTTTTCATCGCTTTACATCCTGCTATAATACGCAATTTGACATATCAAGCCAGGATGCGACTTGTCGACGTCTGTACCGTTATATGGATTACCGCATAGTACTTAGATTTCGCAGCGGCGAACATTTCCGGTCGACGACCACCGTCCAACTTGGATCCAACCTACCGCAGCGGCAGAACCCGCGCTTGCCCGAGCGCGCACTCTGTTTTGCCCGTTCGCGCAATCGCAGGGGATGTGCTGTCGCCGGACAGAGAGGAATTCTGTCATACCGGACAAAGGCCGGGCGAATGCTGTTCCAAGCAACGCAACTGCCGTTCTACGACAGGCCTACACTACGATAATTACAAATTTACGTAAATTTCCATTAACCTGTAATCTTGCGGAAGTACTGCCCGAATGATTTCGCATGGAAATCGGACGATGTCGATCGTTCCGGACCGGATCGATGGACGGAGACGATCGTGAGCCGAACGGTCCTCGACGACCGGCGCGGCCGTGGGCCCGGCAGCGTTCCGCGACCGGGCTTTCCCGGTCGCCATCGGCAGGAAGCGCCGGCAGGAAGCGCCTTCATGGACCGCCCGCCGGAATCGTCCGCCAGCCGGCTTACCCCGGCCCGTCCGTCGTACCCCGCACCGATGCGCCCCCGAACACCGCCCGCTCGCGCAGCGGCGGCCGCGCCAGGGCGTAGACCAGGCGCGGCGCGGCCGGAGCGCTCGCCGCGTCGAGGGCGGCGCGGTGCTCCGGCGGCAGCACGAGGGCGAGCGCGCCGGCATTCTCGGCGACCTGACCCGGGCGGCCGACGCCCATCAGGGTCGCGGCCACGCCCGGCCGCCCCACCACCCAGGCCAGCGCGACCCGGGCCGGCGGCTCCCCGAGCGCCGCCGCGACCCGGCGCAGGGCCGCGACGACGTCCCAGTTGCGCGGGGTGAACAGGCTGTCGCCGAACGGATTGGCGCCGTCGAGCCGCCGGTCGCCCTCCGGCCGCGCCCCGCCGGCGGCGGCCTCGCGCGGCAGGCCGTCCTCCCGCGGGGCGGCGGCCTCGACGGCGGCGCGGTCGTACTTGCCGGTCAGGAGCCCGTAGGCCAGCGGCGACCACGGGACCAGCCCCATCCCGAACTCGCGCCCGAGCGGGACGTGCTCGTCCTCCACCTCCCGGCTCACCAGGGAGTAGAAGTACTGCAGGGCGATCGGTCCCGGCCGGCCGCGCACCGCGGCCAGGGTGGCGAGCTTGGCGACGAACCAGGCCGGGGCGTTCGACACGCCCCAGTGGCGGATCTTGCCGGCCCGCACGAGGCCGGTCATCGTCTCCAGGATCTCCTCGGCGGGCGTGACGCCGTCCCAGACGTGCAGCCAGTACAGGTCGACCCACTCGGTGCGCAGGCGCGCCAAGGAGCCGTCGAGGGCGGCGTGGAGGTGCTTGGCGCCGCTGCCGCCGGCATGCGGCCCGGAGCCCGCCGCGAATCCCGCCTTGGTCGCGAGCACGATCCGGTCGCGCAAGGAGCGCTCGGCGATGAAGCGGCCGAGCATCGCCTCGCTCTCGCCGCCGGCATAGACGTCGGCCGTGTCGACGAAGTTGCCCCCGCGCTCGACATAGGCGTCGAACACGGCGCGCGCGCCCGCCTCGTCGAGGCCCCAGCGCGCCGTGCCGAAGGTCATGGTGCCGAGCGCGAGCGGGCTGACGCCGAGCCCCGAGCGGCCGAGCGTGCGATAATCCGACAGGTCCATTGCTGCATGTCCTCGATGGTGGGACAGGCATAGCCCGGGGGCCTTCGGGCGATTAGCCCGGATCGGCGGCAAGCGCTTGTGAAGGAAGCTCAGCAATGCGGCGCGGCACGCTCGACGATCTCGCGGCCTTCGCGGCGGTGGCCCGGGCCCGCAGCTTCACCCGGGCGGCGGCCGAGCTCGGCCTGTCGCCCTCGGCGCTCAGCCACGCGCTGCGCGGGCTCGAGGAGCGGCTCGGCGTGCGGCTCCTCGCCCGCACGACCCGCAGCGTCGCCCCGACGCCGGCGGGCGAGCGGCTGCTGCGCTCCCTCGACCCGGCCCTCGCCGAGGTCGCCCGCGGCCTCGCCGGCCTCGCCGACTGGCGGGGCGAGCCCTCCGGCACCCTGCGGCTGACGACCTTCTCGGCGGCGGCGCGCCGCGTCCTCGATCCGGCCCTGCCGGGCTTCCTCCTCGACCATCCGGCGGTCTCGGTCGAGGTCGTCGTCGACGATCGCCTGACCGACATCGTGGCGGCGGGCTTCGATGCCGGCATCCGCTTCGGCGAGGCGGTGGAACGCGACATGGTGGCGGTCCGGGTCGGGCCGGACCAGCGCATGGCGGTGGTGGGCACGCCCGGCTACTTCGCGCGCCGTCCCGCGCCCGGGAGCCCGGCCGACCTCGAGGCCCATGACTGCGTCAATTACCGCCTCGCCGGCGGCGGGCTGCTGCCGTGGGATTTCGCCCGAGGCGGGCGCGAGATCCGCCTGCGCCCCGGCGGCCGGCTCGTCGTCAACGACGGCGCCCTGACGGCGGCGGCGGTGCGCGCCGGCGCCGGGCTCGGCTTCATGCTGGAGGCGGACGCGGCGGAGGACCTGGCGGCGGGCCGCCTCGTGCGGGTGCTGGACGGTTGGTGCCCGCCCTTCCCCGGCTTCCACCTCTATCACCCGGTCCGGCAGGCGACGCCGGCGCTCCGCGCCCTCGTCGATCGCCTGCGCTGGCGGGGGTGAGCGGGAGGCCCCCGCCTCACGCGACCGCTTCGCGCTCCTCCTCGGCGGTCGCGGAGCCCGGCACCGGGGTCGCGGAGCCCGGCACCGGGGTCGCAGAGCCCGGCACGAAGGCGTCGAACGCCGCCCAGAACTGCTCGCGGACCGCGTCGCGCTCCATCAGGATCTCGTGGCGGGCGCCGCGCAGGGTGATGGTGTGGCCGGCCGCGAGCCTGGCCGCGAACCGCTCCACCGCCGGGGTGCTGCAGACCGGGTCGGCGCCCGCGGCCACCACCAGCACCGGCACGCGAAGGCCCAGGGGATAGCGCGGATCCTCGAAGCGGCGCATCGCCCGGAAGGCGGCGGCGAGCCAGCCGATGGTCGGGTCGCCGATGGCGCCGGCCCCGACCGCGAGCGCCGCCGCGGCGTTGCGGGCGTAGCGGGCGGGATCGGCCGTGAGGCGGTTGTTCGGAAACGGCTTGGTGGCGATCGAGACCGCCGAGCCGCCCGGCACGTAGCGGCGCCCGAAGCCGAGGGCGCGCAGGACCGCGGCGAGGCGCATCGCCGCCTTCGGCCGGCGGATCATGCAGATCGCCACCATCGGGGCGAGCACGACGAGGCGGCTGAACGGCAGCCAGCCCTCCCGGGCGGCGGTGAGGCAGATCGCGCCGCCCATCGAGTGGGCGAGGCCGAAGAAGGGCCGCGGCAGCCGCCCTTCCATCACCTGCGCCTCCACCGCCGCGAGGTCGAGGCGGTACTCCGCGAAATCGTCGACGTGGCCCTTGTGCGGGTCCTCGACGGTGCGGTCGGAGCCGCCCTGCCCGCGCCAGTCGAAGGCGACGACGTGGAAGCCGCGGTCGCGCAGCTCCGTCACGGTCTCGAAGTACTTCTCGATGAACTCCGCGCGGCCCTGCACCAGGCAGACCGTGCCCTGGACCGTCCGCGCGGTCGGCGCCCAGGTGGCGACCCGCAACGAGAGGCCGTCGGCGGTCCGCACCGTCAGGAGCGTCGCTCCCGGCGGGATCGGGTTGTCGGGCGTGGCGAGCAGCGGAACGGTCACGGCAGGCTCCCCGGTTCTGTCATCCGCCGCATCCTCGCACGGCACCCCCTAACAAGTGGGGCGGGATCCGCGCCTGTCCGGCCCCTGCGCCGGCCCGCTCGAAAAAAATTCGCGACGTCCCGCTTGCACCGGCCTTGACCAGTCTAGAGCCCACCCCAATATGCGAGGGGCGCCGGCCGATACGGCGGCGCGCAAGACCGGGCCCGGCCCCAGCGGCGGACCCACAAGACTACATATTGCTTCAGACGGAGAATATGTCATGCGTCAGTTCGATCTCGCTCCCCTGTACCGTTCGACCGTCGGCTTCGACCGCCTGTTTTCCGCTCTCGACCAGTTCGTGACCTCGGATGCGGCGCCGACCTATCCGCCCTACAACATCGAGCGCACGGCCGAGAACGCCTACCGCATCACCCTCGCGGTGGCGGGCTTCACCGATCAGGACCTGTCGATCGAGACCCGCGAGAACGCGCTCACCGTGAAGGGCGAGCGCAAGGCCGAGGCCAAGCAGGCCGAGTTCCTGCACCAGGGCATCGCGGCCCGCGGCTTCGAGCGGCGCTTCCAGCTCGCCGACCACGTCCAGGTGACCGGCGCGGTGCTGGAGAACGGCCTGCTCCACGTCGACCTCGTCCGCGAGATCCCGGAGGCCAAGAAGCCGCGCCAGATCCAGATCGCCTCGGGCTCCCGCCCGCAATCGATCGAGGGCAGCGTCCAGAAGGCCGCGTAAAGCGCCTTCATCCCGTCAGGGGGAGCGCCCCGGCCGCGAGGCCGGGGCGTTTTTCGTCGTGCTCAGGGCAGGATTCGCGTCACGGCAGCAGGTGCGTGCCGTGGGTCAGCGCCGCGCCGGCCCGCAGGGCCACCGCCACGAACACGGTCTCGGCCAGTTCCTGCTCGGTGGCGCCGGCCTTCTTGGCCGCCTCGCGATGCACCTCGAGGCAGTAGGGGCACTGCGTGGTCAGCGCGACCGCGAGCGCCATCAATTCCTTGTACTTGCGCGGGATGGCGCCGTCGGCGAGCGCCGCCTTGTCGAGGGCCTCGAACGCCCCCATCGCCTCGGGGGCGAGGCTCTTCAGGGCGGGCAGCTTCTTGAGGTTGGCGGCGTCGTACATGGCCTGGCTCATGGCGTGGTCCTCCCGGCCGCCCATCGGTCGGGGCGGCTTCGGCCCTCCAGAGTTAGACCATCGCGGGCGCGCGCCCAATGCGACTGAGGACATGGGTCCGTCGACGGTGGGCTGTCCCGCGCGATGCGCCGGGCCGGCGGCCGGCACGACGTCCCATCGGCTCTTCGCTGGACGCGATCCGGATCACGTAGGGAGGAAGCCGGATCTGCCCATCGGATCCGACCCGGCGCCTACAGGTCCCCGAAGGCGAGCTGGGCCGTGGCCGGGCGCTTCTGCGGCTTGCCGGCCTTGTCCTTGGCGGCGCCGGTCTTGCTCTTGGCCGCGCTCCTGGCCGCGGCCTTGCGCGGCCGCTTCGGCTCGGCGCCCTGGATGCGCGCCTTGCCCTTGTCGCGGGCCACGGCCTCGGGCGCGGTCTGGTCGCCCGAGAGCCACTTGCCGCGCTTGATCACCTCGTTCACCCGGCCCTGGTTGACGCCGAGCTTGAACGCGATCTCCTGCTGCGTCATCTCCGTCGAGCCGTGCAGATCGAGGATCTGGCGGGCGAGTTCCGGGGTCATCTTCTTACCGACGATGCGGCGGCCGGGCTTCACCACCCGGTTGGCGCGGTCGCGCTCGCGCAGCCGCTCGAGGATCGCGAGGGCCATCAGCATGCCGTTCTCGCGCAGGGCTTCCTCGAATTCCTTCAGCGTCGCCATGAGGACCGAACTCCGCTGTCACGCTCCGGCAAGGAAACGGCGCCGGCCGGGGCCGGTTGCCCCCCATGCACAGGTCATCTACGGTTTGTGCGCGTCCTGTTCCGGGTTGGCAACCGCCCGCCGGGCTCGATCCACCACTCTCGCAACCCGCGCCGCCTGGACAAGGCCGGCGCACGCGCGCATGGCTCGCGCCGATCACGGGAGGGTCGCATGGTACTGGAAATCGCGCAGATCGAGGTGAAGGCCGGGCACGAGGCGGCCTTCGAGGCCGGCGTCGCCCAGGCCGCGGAACTGTTTCGGCGCGCCAAGGGCTGCCGCAGCATGGAATTGCAGCGCTCGGTCGAGATCCCGACCCGCTACCGTCTGATGGTGCAGTGGGAGACCCTGGAGAACCACACCGTCGATTTCCGCGAGTCGGCGGACTTCCAGGCCTGGCGCGCCCTGGTCTCCGAGCACTTCACCGCCCCGCCGCAGGTCGAGCACACCGTGCTGGCGGTCCAGGGATTCTGAACGGAGGGCGGCCCGAACCCGGGCCGGTTCCCGATCGTTCCCGTCGGGACCACGACCGGAGACGCCCATGACCGACGACCGCGAGCCGGACCCGAAGCCGGGCGAGGGGCTGGCCAACGACAGCCTCGGGGCGAGCCGGCGCGCCGCAGGCGCGGGCGAGACCAAGCCCGCCACCGGCACGCCGCAGGGCGGCCGGCCCGCCGACGAGCAGGTGCCGCGAGAGAGGCTCCCGCAACAGGAGTCGTGACACGGGGCGCAGGGTTCGCTACTCGCGAGTCCGACGGCTCCTCGATCCCACGGCACCCGACATGGCCCGACGTCCCCTGCGCATCGGCACCCGCGGCAGCCCGATGGCGCTCGCCCAGACCGGGATGGTGCGCGACCGCATCGCGGCGGCCCATCCCGCCCTCGCCGAGCCCGGCGCGATGGAGCTCGTCGTCGTCACCACGGTGGCCGACAAGGTGCTCGACCGGCCGCTCTCCGAGATCGGCGGCAAGGGCCTGTTCACCAAGGAGCTGGAGCAGGCGCTCCTCGCCGACCAGGTCGACGTCGCCGTCCACTCGATGAAGGACGTCGAGACCTGGCTGCCGGACGGCCTCGTCATCGCCTGCATCCTGGAGCGCGACGATCCCCGCGACGCCTTCCTGTCGCCGCGGGCGGCGAGCCTCGCCGCGCTGGCGCCGGGCAGCCGGGTCGGCACCTCGTCCCTGCGCCGCGGCGCCCAGGTGCTGATGCGCCGGCCCGACCTGCGGATCGTCCCCTTGCGCGGCAACGCCAACACCCGGATGAAGCGCCTCGAGGAAGGCGCCTGCGACGCGACCCTGCTCGCCATCGCGGGGCTCGAGCGCCTCGGCCTCGCCGACCGCGCCCAGGAGATCCTGCCGGTGAGCGAGATGCTGCCGGCGGTGGCTCAGGGAGCGCTCGGCATCGAGTGCCGGGCCGGCGATGCCGAGGTGATCGCCCTCCTCCAGGCCGTCGCCTGCCCGACGACCACGATCGCGGTGAACGCCGAGCGGGCGCTTCTGGAGGAGCTCGACGGCTCCTGCCGCACCCCGATCGCCGCGCTCGCCCAGATCGACGGCGACAGCCTCACCCTCGACGGGATCCTGTTCCTGCCCGACGGCAGCGCCCACTGGACGACCCACCGCAGCGGTCCGGCCGCCGACGCGCTCGCGATCGGGCGCGACGCGGGGGCGGAGCTGAAGGCGAAGGCCGGCGAGACCTACCGGGCAAAGCTGCAGTAGCGATCGGCCCGCCACGCGGCGACCGTGGCGGGCCCTGGAGGCGCGGCGGGGCCCGGCGGCAACGGCGCCGCGCCGCGTCACCTGGACGACGCGGCGCGCGAGATTGTCCGCCCCTTCCGGCCTGCCGCATCTAGACCAGCACCGGCACCGCCTGTTGCGCGCCGACGCCGAAGACCCGCTTGTAGCGCTCGACCTCCTCCTCGGGCCCGAGCGCCTTGGTGGGATTGTCGGAGAGCTTCACGGTCGGGTGGCCGTTGGCCGAGATCACCTTGCAGACGATCGAGATCGGATCGAGGCGGCCGTCCGGCACCAGGCCGCGGAAATCGTTGGTGAGCAGCGTGCCCCAGCCGTAGCCGATGCGCAGGCGGCCGTGGAAGTGGCGGTGGATCCGCTCGATCACGTCGACGTCGAGCCCGTCGGAGAAGATCGCCAGCTTCTCGCGCGGGTTGCGGCCGTGCTTGGTCCACCAGGCGATCGCCTCCTCGCCGCCCGCGATCGGGTCCTTGGAATCGATGCGGATGCCGGTCCAGTCGGCCATCCAGGCGGGGCCGCGCTCGAGGAAGCCGGTGGTGCCGTAGGTGTCGGGCAGGATCACCAGGAGGTTGCCGGCGTAATCGCGCTGCCAGTCGGCGAGCACGAGGTAGGGCGCGCGGGCCAGTTCCTCCTCGCCCTCCGCCAGGGCCGAGTAGACCATCGGCAGTTCGTGAGCGTTGGTGCCCACCGCCTCGATGTCGTGGCGCAGCGCGATCAGGCAGTTCGAGGTGCCGAGAAAGCCGTTGCCCAAGCCCTCGATCATCGCCTCGACGCACCAGTCCTGCCACAGGAAGCCGTGGCGCCGCCGCGTGCCGAAATCGGCGATGGAGAGGCCCGGCAGGGCCTTCAGCCGCTCGATCTTCTCCCAGATCCGCGTCATCGCCCGGGCGTAGAGCACCTGGAGCTCGAACTTGCCCATGCCCTTGAGCACGCCGCGCGAGCGCAGCTCGTTGAGGATGGCGAGTGCGGGCACCTCCCACATCGTGGTCTCGATCCACGGGCCGTGGAAGGTGAGCACGTACTGGCCGTCCTGCTTCTCCAGCAGGTAGTCGGGGAAGCGGAAGTTCTCGAGCCAGTCCATGAAGTCCGGCGAGAACATCTGGCGCCGGCCGTAGAAGGTGTTGCCGCGCAGCCAGGTGGATTCGCCGCGGGTGAGCCGCAGCGACCGGCAATGGTCGAGCTGCTCGCGCAGCTCGCCCGGGTCGATCAGGTCGGCGAGACGGACCCGGCGGGTGCGGTTCTGGATCCCGAAGGTGACCGAGACGTTCCGGTGGCGCCGGAAGATCGTCTGGGCCATCAGGAGCTTGTAGAAATCCGTGTCGAGCACGGATCGGATGATCGGGTCGATCTTCCAGGTATGGTTGTAGACCCTGGTCGCGAGATCGAGCATCGCCCGTGCCTGCCTGATTCAGGACCGCTTCCTGCGAGCGGTCGCGCCGTCGCCCCTCGGGCGGGGCGACGGAGGGTGCGAAGCCGGCACGGTTCGGGCCGCCGAGTCAAGCGCCCGAGCCGGGGCGAGGGCCCGGGACGAGCGCCCGCCCGGTCTTATCCGCAATCCTCAGCGGGCGCCGAGGTCGACCGCCTTCTTCTCGGTCTTCGGCGACTCGCCGGTCACCGCGGCCTTCACGTAGCCGTAGAGGTGCAGCATCGTCGAGTTCGGGCTGTCCCAGTACTCGCCCTTCTCGGGATGGACGCGGATCAGCGCGATCGACGGGTCGTCCTTGCCGCCGGGGAACCAGGTCTTCAGGCTCTCGCTCCACTTGGCCTCGATCTTCGCCTTGTCGCGCACGATCTCGGCCTTGCCCGACACCGAGACGTAGTTCTGGCTCGACGGGTCGGAGTAGGACAGGTTGACCTGGTTGTCGCGGCCGATCTCGTTCGTCACCGGCGCGTCCTGCTTGACGAAGAACCACAGGTCGCCGGCCTCGTCCGCGTCCTGGTTCCACATCGGGCGGCTGCGCAGCTGCCCGTCGGAATCGGCCGTGGTCATCATCGCGATCTTCACGTCCTTGATCATCGCGAAGAGCTTCTGTGCGCCCTCGTGGTCGCGGTGGCTGCCCTGATGCATCCGTCGGTCTCCCTCGAACAAACGTCGCGAGCGGGCGGGCCCGCTCGAAGCTGCACGACAACGGGCGATGCCGGCTTTGGTTTCGGTTCCCCGCCGGCGAAACTCGGCCGTGATTTCGGCCGCGCCCGGCTCGCCGGGCGGGGGGAAGTCGCCTATCTGTGCGGGGACGGCGGCCGCGCGGCGGAACGCCGGCCAGTCCGACGCGAATGAAGAGTCCGTGATGAAGATCAGCGCGCGCAACCAGCTCGACGGCAAGGTCGTCGAGGTCAAGAAGGGCGCCACCACCGCCCATGTCCGGGTCGAGCTCGCCGGCGGGCAGGTCGTCACCGCGGCGATCACCAACGAATCCGCCGACGAGCTGGGCCTCGCTCCCGGCAAGACCGTGAAGGCGGTGATCAAGTCCAGCGACGTGATGATCGCCACGGACTGATTTTTCCAGACGATGCGGCCCGACCGGCGCTCCCTGCTCCTCGGCGCGGCCGCCCTCGCGGCGGCCCACGTGCCTGCACGTGCCGCCGATCCGTTGCGAGACGATGCCGGCCGGGTCCTCGACGGCTTGAAGCAACCCGTCGCCCGGGTGTTCCCCGCCGGTCCGCCGGCGGCGATCCTGCTCTACACGCTGGCGCCCGAAGTGCTGCTCGGCTGGCCGCGGGCGATCCGCCCGGCGGAGAGGCCCTACCTGCTGGCGCGATCCGCCGACCTGCCGGAGGTCGGGCGGCTCACCGGGCGCGGCAACACCGCCAACCTCGAATCGGTGCTGGCCGCGAAGCCCGACCTGATCCTCGACGTCGGCTCGACCGCCGAGACCTACCGCTCCCTCGCCGACCGGGTCCAGGGCCAGACCGGGATCCCGTACGCGCTCCTCGACGGGCGCCTCGCGGCCGCGCCCGCCACCTACCGCACCCTCGGCCGCCTCGTCGGGCGCGAGGCCGCGGCGGAGGCGCTCGCGAGCGTCGCCGAGCGCACCCTCACGACCATCCGCGAGCGCGTCGCCGCGGTGCCGGAGGACCGGCGCCCCCGGGTCTACCTCGCCCGCGGCCCCCGCGGCCTCGAGACCGCGCGGGCGGGCTCGATCAACGTCGAGGCGCTGGCGCTGATGGGCGCCGTCAACGTCGCGGGTCCCGGCGGCAGCCTGGCGCAGGTCTCGCCCGAGGACGTGGTGGCCTGGGCGCCCGAGGTGATCGTCGCCCTCGACCCCGCCTTCGCGGCCGCCGCCCGGCAGGACCCGCTCTGGCAGGCGACGCCGGCCCTGCGGGCGAACCGCCTGCACGTGAGCCCGTCGCTCCCCTTCGGCTGGGTCGATGCCCCGCCCTCGGTCAACCGCCTCGCCGGCCTGTGGTGGCTCGGCAAGGTCCTCTACCCGGCGCAGTTCCCCGAGGACATCCGCGGGATCGCCCGCGACCTCTACGGCCGGCTCTACCACGTGACGCCGGACGATCCCGCCCTCGAGCGCGTGCTGGCGGGAGCACCGTGAACGGCATCGCACTCGTGGGCGCCCGGGCGGTCCGGATCGGCGGGCCGTGGCTCGCGCTCCTCGCCCTGCTGCTCGCCGCCGCCCTCGCCTTCGGGGTCGGGCGCTACCCGGTCTCGCTCCTCGACGTCGCCCGGGTGCTCCTCGGGCGGCTGACCGGCCACGCCACGGACGTCGGACCGGCGGTCGAGGCGGTGGTGTGGCAGATCCGCGGTCCCCGCATCGCCGCCGCGATCCTGATCGGCGCGGCGCTCTCGGTCGCCGGCACCGCCTTCCAGGGCCTGTTCCGCAACCCCCTCGTCTCGCCCGACATCCTCGGCGCCTCCTCGGGGGCGGCGCTCGGCGCGGTCCTCGGCATCTGGCTCTCGCTGGGGGTGCTGGCGATCGAGGGGCTGGCCTTCGCGGGCGGGCTCCTGGCGGTCGCCTGCGTCTACGGGCTGGGCGCCGCCCTGTCGGGGCGCGATCCGGTGCTGGTGCTGGTGCTCGCCGGCGTCGTCATCGGCTCGCTGCTGGGGGCCGGCGTCGGGCTGATCAAGTACCTCGCCGACCCCTACAACCAGCTCCCGGCGATGACCTTCTGGCTGCTCGGGAGCCTGTCGGGCACGCACCCGTCCGACCTCCTGCCGCTCGCCGGTCCCGTGGCCCTCGGCACCGGGCTTCTCCTGCTCTTGCGCTGGCGCCTCGACGTCCTGTCGCTGCCGGACGAGGAGGCGCGCTCGCTCGGCCTCGCCACCGGCCCGCTGCGCATCGCCGTGGTGGCGGCCGCGACCCTCGTCACCGCGGCGAGCGTGGCCGCGGCCGGCATCGTCGGCTGGGTCGGGCTGGTGGTGCCGCACCTCGCCCGCTTCCTCGTCGGCCCCGGCTTCGGCCGGCTGATCCCGACCGCCGCCTTGCTCGGCGCCGGCACGCTGCTCACCATCGACACGCTCGCCCGCACCCTGGCCCCGGTCGAGGTGCCGCTCGGCATCCTCACCGCCGTCGTCGGCACGCCGGTCTTCCTCTGGCTGCTCGCCCGGGCGGAGCGGGACTGGTCGTGATCCTGCTCGACGCCGACGCCCTCGCCTTCGGCTATCCCGGCCGCGAGATCGGCCGCGATCTCTCGGTGCGGCTTACCGCCGGCGAGGCGCTGGCGCTGCTCGGCCCCAACGGCGGCGGCAAGACCACGCTGCTCAAGACCCTGCTCGGCCTGCTCCCCGCCTTGGGCGGAACCATCCGGGTCGAGGGCCGGCCGCTCGGCGATCTCACCGCCCGGGAGCGCGCGCGGGCCATGGCCTACGTGCCGCAGGCCGCCGCCAGCGCCTTCGCGTTCACGGCGCGCGCCGTGGTGCTGATGGGCCGCACCAGCCGCACCGGCCTCCTCTCCGCCCCGTCCCGGGCCGACCATGCGGCGGCGGAAGCGGCCCTGGCCCGGATGGGCATCGCCCACCTTGCCGAGCGCCCGGTGACGCGGCTCTCCGGCGGCGAGCGCCAACTGGTGCTGGTCGCCCGGGCGCTGGCCCAGGAACCCCGCATCGTCGTCCTCGACGAGCCGACCGCCAGCCTCGATTTCGGCAACCAGGGCCGGGTGATGGCCGAGATCCTGCGCCTGCGCGCCGACGGGCTCGGCCTCCTCTTCACCACCCACGACCCCAACCAGGCCGCCCGCTACGCCGACCGGGCGCTGCTCCTGCGCGGCGGCCGCCCCCTCGCCGCGGGGCCGGTGGCGGAGGTGCTGGACGCCCCGACCCTCGGCCGGCTCTACGGGGCGCCGGTCGAAGAGGTGCGGGACGGTGGCAGCGGGGCGCGGGCCTTCCTGCCGCGAGGGAATTTCCGGTAAGAGTGCGGATCGGAATCAGCGAGTGGGTCACCCGATGCGCATCCCAGCCGGGACCACGATGGCCGCCGAGGCCCTGCTCTTCGACATGGACGGGACGCTGGTCGACTCGACGGCCGTCATCACCGACCTGTGGCGGCGCTGGTGCGACCGGCACGGCGTCGATGCCGAGGCGCTGTTGCGGGTCTCGCATGGACGGCGCACGATCGAGACTGTTCGGCGTTTCGCACCGCCCGGCGTCGATCCTGAGGTAGAGGCCGCGGCTCTCACTGATGCCGCCGCGACGGCGTGCGACGGCTTCACCGCGATTCCCGGCGCCGTCGACCTGCTGCGCTCCCTTCCCAGCTCACGCTGGGCGATCGTCACCTCCGCCGATCGGGCCATCGCCCGATCCTGGCTCACACTCACCGGGCTGCCGATCCCCGAGGTGCTGGTGACGGCCGAGGATGTCGTCGCTGGCAAGCCCGATCCGGACGGCTACCTCCAGGCGGCCCGGCGCCTGGGCTGCGCGCCCGGGCGGAGCGTGGTGTTCGAGGACGCTCCGGCCGGTCTCGCGGCGGGCCGGGCCTCCGGCGCCCGAGTGGTGGCGCTCGCCACCACACTCGGTCCCGAGGACATGCACGACCACGACTGGGTGCCCGACCTCTCCGGGGTCACCTACACGCCGGAGATGAGCGGACAGCTGGCCTTCTCCGGCTGACCGTCTCCAGGGCGAGCCGCGGCCACGCGCTCAGCGCGGCGCCGGAGCCAGCGCCGCAGCCGTTTCCGCGGCGCGCACGAGGCCGACTAACTCCGCCCGGTAGCCGAACGGATCGTCGCCCCGTGCCCCGGCGGCGAGCCGCGCGACGTCCGCGTAGCGGAACGCGCCGGTATGGGTCCCGCCGCGCAGGATCTCGCCGAAGGCCGCGACGGCGGCGGCGAAGCGGGCCTCCTGCGGCGCCTCGGCGAGGGTCCTCGCCTCCCGGGCCTGATCGATCACCGCCTCGATCAGCCGGCTCGCCTCCGCGTCCGGCCGCTTGTAGCGGATCGCCACGTGGGCGTAGTCGCGCGATCCCGCCGCCGGCGCGGCGGGTTTGCCGGCGTAGCGCAGGTCGGGCATCGCCCGCGGACCGCCCACCGGCACCACCTCGTAGAGCGCGGTCACGCTCTGGCCCGAGCCGACCTCGCCCGCATCGACCCTATCGTTGGTGAAGTCGTCGCGGCGGAGCGCCCGTGTCTCGTAGCCGATCAGCCGGTACTCGGCGATCTCGCCCGGATTGAACTCGACCTGGATCTTCACGTCCTTGGCGGTCGGCACCAGGGTCGAGGTCGCCTCCTCCACCAGCACCTTGCGGGCCTCGTTCAGGGTATCGATGTACGCCGCCGCGCCGTTGCCGTTCTGCGCCAGCGCCTGCATCAGCGCGTCGTTGTGGTTGCCCATGCCGAAGCCGAGCACCGACAGGAAGATACCGGTCTCGCGCTTGCGGGCGACGAAGCCCTTCAGCTCGTCCCGGTCCGTGATGCCGAGGTTGAAGTCGCCGTCGGTGGCGAGCACCACCCGGTTGACGGCCTTGGCCTCGAAGCCCTGCTCGGCCAGTGCGTAGGCCTGGCGCAGGCCCTCGCCCCCGGCCGTGCCGCCGCCGGCCCCGAGCCCGTCGATCGCCGCCAGGATCTTCTGGCGCTCGCTCGCCGGGGTGGGAGGCAGCACCGTGCCGGCCGCGCCCGCGTAGGCCACGATCGCGACCCGGTCGCGGGCGTCGAGCTTCGTCAGCAGCAGGCCGAGCGCCTGCTTGACGAGCGGCAGCCGGTTCGGCCCCGCCATCGAGCCGGAGGTGTCGACGAGGAAGACGAGATTCGCCGGCGGCCGGGTCTCCGGCGCCACGGCGTAGCCCTTGATGCCGATCTGCACCAGCTTGCGCCCCTCGGCCCAGGGGCTCGGGAAGACCGAGGTGGTGATGCGGAACGGCTCCTCCGAGCTCGTCGGCGCCGGGTAGGCGTACGGGAAGTAGTTGATCATCTCCTCGACGCGCACGGCGTTCGGCGGCGGCAGCACGTTGCGGTTCAGGCTGGCGCGCACGAAGGCGTAGGAGGCGGTGTCGACGTCGATCGAGAAGGTCGAGACCGGCGCCTGCGCCACCGCCTGGAAGCCGCTCGGCCGGGCCTCCGGGAAGCGGTCGCGGCCGACGGGCTCGGCGGGGGCCGGGAGCGCGTCCGCAGCCGGGGCGACGCGCCTCGGCATCGGCGCCTGGAGGGCCAGCGCTCCGCGGCTCCGATCCCTTGCGAAGTCGCTGTAGGCCGGGTTGGCTTCGGGGAGCATCCGCTGGGCGAGCGGGGCCGGGGCGGCGGGTGGCGGCGGGGCGGCGGACCGCGCAGTATCGGCGGCGGCCGGAGCGGGCTCAGAAGATGGCGACGGTGCGGTCGCCTCAGGCGCCGGGGGCGCCTCGGCGCGCTCGCGCAGGATGGCCCAGGCAGCGGGCAGGCCGAGGGCGGCGACCAGGGTGGCGGCGACGAGGGGACGGGTGCGAAGCATGAGCGGGCCTCCCAGGGGGGATCGACGCTCCTTGCGACGCGCCGGCCCGGCGGAAGCTTGGCCCGTGGCGCGATCTTTCTCGCCGTGCGCGGCGTCGAACCGGGCCAGAGCCGCGGCGAGCGCCCGCTCGCGGGCCTCGGCGGAGGGGACCGGCGCGGGCGGCAGGCAATCGGTGTCAGGCGCCATGGCGCTCCTCCGGATCGGTCGTGAGCGGATCGCTCTTCAGGCGGCGGCGGGCCTCGTGCAGGCGCCAGGACACCGTGGCCTCGGCGACGCCGAGGGCGTGAGCCGCCTCGGCATGGGTCAGCCCCTCGCCCGCCACGAGCACGACGGTCTCGCGCAAGCGCGGATCGAGGCGGGCGAGCGCCCCGGCGAGCCAGGCGCGGCGATGGAGGTCGCGCCCGTCGGGCGCGGGGCCGAGGCGCAGCAGCACGCCCAATCCCTCCTTCATCCGCGCCAGCGTGGTGCGGCGGCGGTGATGGTCGCGGCAGGCATTGACGACGATGCCGAACAGCCAGGTCGAGACCCGGGCCTCGCCGCGAAACCCCGCGATCCGCTCCACCAGGGCGCAGCACACCTCCTGCACCACGTCCTCGGCGTCGTGGCGCGAGCCGGTCATGCGCCAGGCGATGCGGTGCATGCGGTCGTAGTGGCGCCGCAGCAGCGCCTCGAAGGCCGTGCGGTCCCCCCGCGCCGCCCGGGCGGCGAGGTCGGCATCGGGATCCGGCGGCGCCGTCCCGGGCGGGGGCCCGGCCCCCGTCATGTCCATCTGTGTCGCGAGCGGCTGCATGCCCGAGGTTCCGCCTCCGTCGCGCGGCCGGCCGGCCCCGCTCCGATCCGTCAGACGCGGCAGGCCGCGCCATCCTTGGCGGAGGTTCGACGATTTTTTGGGCGGATTCGCAGCGGGCGCGGCACGGGCCCACGCCGCCCCCCACCGATGGCCGTTCCCGCCGCGCTGGCGTTTCGCGGCGCAGGGGTTACATGACGCGGGAACGGATACGGGTTGCGGACAGGAGCGAGGCGACGTGGCGATCACCCGGGACGACGTGCTGAAGGCGCTCGCGGGCGTGACGGTCGATGCGGCGGGAACCAGCCTGCCGGCCTCCGGTCGCCTGTCGGAGATCGTCATCGACCCCTCCGGCCGGGTTGTGTTCTCGATCGGCATCGCGCCGCCGGAGGCCAAGGCCTTCGAGGCGGTGCGGCAGGCGGCCGAGATCGCGGTTCTCAAGCTGCCCGGCGTCAAGGCGGCGCTCGCGAGCCTCACCGCCGAGCGCGGACCCGGCGCGAGTCCCGCTCCGCGCCCCGCCGCTCCGGGTGCGCCGCAAGGCGGCCCGCAGGGCGGTCCCCGCCCCGGCCCGGCCCTGCCGGGGGTGCGCCACATCGTGGCGGTGGCCTCGGGCAAGGGCGGCGTCGGCAAGTCGACCACCGCCTGCAACCTCGCCCTGGCTTTGCGCGCGCAAGGGCTCAAGGTCGGGCTGCTCGACGCCGACATCTACGGCCCCTCGGTCCCGAAGCTCTTCGGCCTCGACCGCAAGCCCGAGACGATCAACACGCCGCAAGGCCAGCGCATCGTGCCGCTCAACGGCTACGGCCTCGCGGTGATGTCGATCGGCTTCCTGATCTCCGCCGACACGGCGATGATCTGGCGCGGCCCGATGGTGCAGTCGGCCCTGACGCAGCTCCTGCGCGAGGTCGCCTGGGGCGAGCTCGACGTCCTGATCGTCGACATGCCCCCCGGCACCGGCGACGCGCAGCTGACGCTCGCCCAGGCCACGCCGCTCGCCGGCGCGGTGATCGTCTCGACGCCGCAGGACCTGGCGCTCATCGACGCCCGGCGCGCCGTGACGATGTTCCGCCGGGTCGAGGTGCCGATCCTCGGCGTGGTCGAGAACATGGCGACCTTCGTCTGCCCGCATTGCGGCGGCACCTCGCACATCTTCGGCCATGGCGGCGCCCGCCACGAGGCCGAGACCCTCGGCGTGCCGTTCCTGGGCGAGGTGCCCTTGAACATGACGATCCGCGAATCCTCCGATTCCGGCCGTCCCGTCGTGGCGGTCGATCCCGACGGGCCGCAGGCCGCCGCCTACCGGGCGATTGCTTCGGCGCTCTGGACGAATCTCAGCGGCGGCGCCGGCCCGCGCCCGGCGCCCCGGATCGTGATCGAGTGAGTGTTCCCCCGACCCTCGGGGTGATCCTGGCCGGCGGGCTCTCCCGCCGGATGGGCGGCGGCGACAAGCCGCTGCTGCGGCTGGGCGACAAAACGCTGCTCGAGCGGGTGGCGGAGCGTCTGCGCCCGCAATGCGCCGCCGGGCTGATCCTCAACGCCAACGGCGATGCAGGCCGGTTTCGCGCCTTCACGGGCTTCGTGGTGCCGGATTCGATCCCCGACGCGCCGGGCCCCCTCGCCGGCGTGCTCGCCGCCCTCGACTTCTGCGCCGCGCACCACCCGGACGTTCCTTACGTCGCGAGCGTCGCCGGCGACACGCCGTTCCTGCCCCACGACCTCGTCGCCCGCCTGCACGCGGCACGCGCCCGCGACGGCGTCGAGATGGCGGTCGCGGCCTCGGGCGGGCAGCTGCATTTCGTGAACGGGGTCTGGGCGGTGGGCTTGCGCCACGACCTGCGGGCGGCGCTCGTCGAGCGGGGCCTGCGGCGGGTCGGCATGTGGATCGCCCGCCACAACGCCGCGGAGGCGGCGTGGGCGACGGAGCCGGTGGACCCGTTCCTGAACCTCAACACGCCGGAGGATTTTTTCGCGGCGGAGCGGCTGGTGGCGGGCGAAGGTGGTCTGCCGATCCAGTACAGCTCGGAACCGTAACCCTCCCCTCTCTGCGGGGGAGGGTGCCCGGCTGCGAGTGCGAAGCACTCGTGCGCCGGGCGGGAGAGGGGACGCCGCTTCCGGAAACGACTGAACCGTTCCGAAGGGCGTCGCCTGGAGCAGCGTCGCGCTGCCCTCTCCCGGCTCGCATCCGCTCGCCACCCTCCCCCGCAGAGGGGGGAGGGTTCACCCGCGCATCTCGACAGGCGACAGCCTGCCGAAACGAAGGCTTACGCCTCGACGCGCATCGTCTTGATCGTGTCGGGGTCGCGCACGGGCTCGCCGCGCTTGATCTGGTCGATCACGTCCATGCCCTCAACGACCTTGCCCCACACCGTGTACTGCTTGTCGAGGAAGCGGGCGTCGGCAAAGCAGATGAAGAACTGCGAGTTGGCCGAGTGCGGGAAGTTGGTGCGGGCCATCGAGCAGGTGCCGCGCACGTGGGGCTCGGCGTTGAACTCGGCCTTCAGGTCCGGCAGGTCGGAGCCGCCGGTGCCGGTGCCGGTCGGGTCGCCGGTCTGGGCCATGAAGCCATCGATGACGCGGTGGAACGGCACGCCGTCGTAGAAGCCCTGCTCCGAGAGGGTCGTGATCCGCTCGACGTGGTTGGGGGCAAGGTCGGGGCGAAGCTGGATGACCACACGGCCCTTGCTGGTCTCCATCACGAGTCGGTTGCTGTCGGTCATGGTCGGTCTCCTTGATTCGGACCAGGGTAGACGAAACGCAGGGCGATGGGACGCCCCGCGACGGCGCCGCCGAGCCCCGCCGTCAGCCGCGCCGGGGTACAGCGGGCGAGCGACGCCAGGGTCTCGGCGACGAGCGCGTCCCGCCGCCGGGGCGGAACGCGCGTGAAGGTGATCCGCGGGGTGCCCTGAAGGCTGCCGTCGCGCCGCAGCGCGAAGCGCGCGGTGATCGCGGCCGTCCCGAGATCGGACGGCGGCCGCCAGCAGGCGGCGAGCCGGGGATAGAGGCCCGCGAGGGTGTCGGCGGGCCCCTCCGGCGCCGCCACCGGCACCCGCACGGTCGCCCGCAGGGTGGTCGGCAGCGAGAGCACGGAGGGGTTGTCGTACACGTCGAACTGCGCGGCGGCGGGCGAGGCCGACAGGGCCAGCGCGAGGCCGGCGTAACGAAACCCGCCGGGCAAGGCCTACTGGCCGTCCTGCGCCAGGCTCATCCGGACGATCTTGTCCGGGTTCTGCACGCTGCCGTTCTGGGCCGAGGAGCCCTTCTTGATCTTGTCGACCACGTCCATGCCCGAGGTCACCTCGCCCACCACCGTGTACTGGTTGTTGAGGAACGAGGCGTCGCCGAAGCAGATGAAGAACTGCGAGTTGGCCGAGTTCGGGTCCTGCGAGCGGGCCATGCCGACGGTGCCGCGCTTGAACGGCGCCTTGGAGAACTCCGCCGGGATGTTCGGCAGGTCGGACTTGCCCATGCCGGTGCCGGTCGGGTCGCCGGTCTGGGCCATGAAGCCGTCGATCACGCGGTGGAACACGATGCCGTTGTAGAAGCCGCGCTTCGTCAGCGCCTTGAGCTGCTGGACGTGCTTGGGCGCGAGGTCGGGGCGCAGCTGGATGGTGATCCGGCCGTCCTTGGTGTCGAGGTAGACGGTGTTCTGGTCGGGCGCGGCGCTCGCCGGGGGGCTAAGGCCGAGGGCGGCGACGGACAGCACCAGGGCTGCGAGCCAGCGGATCATCGGGTGTCTCCTGGATGGAAGAAGGGCCGCGTCAGGCGGGCGGGGCGAAGCGGGCACGAAGGCGGTCGGCCACCGCCGCGGGCACGAAGGGCCGCACGTCGCCGCCCATGGCGGCGATCTGGCGGACCAGGGTGGCGGTGATCGGCCGCACGCCGGTCGAGGCCGGCAGGAACACGGTCTGCACCTCCGGCGCCATGGCGCCGTTCATGCCGGCGAGCTGCATCTCGTAGTCGAGATCGGTGCCGTCCCGCAAACCGCGGATGAACAGGCTGGCGCCGTGCCGGCGCGCCGCCGCCACCGCGAGGTCGGCGAAGGTGACGACCTCGAGCGCGGTGCCGGTCTCGGCGGCGAGCGGGCCGCAGGTGGCCCGGATCAGGTCCGCCCGCTCCTCGGCGGTGAAGAGCGGGGCCTTGCCCGGATGCACGCCGATCGCCACCACGAGGCGGCCGACCAGGCGGCAGGCCTGGCGCACCACGTCGAGATGGCCGTTGGTCACCGGATCGAAGGAGCCGGCATAGAGCGCGGTGCGGTTCATCGTGGTCCCCCTAGAGCATTTTCGGGCTCGACGGAACCGCCCGCCCCTTCCCGCCTCATCTCGCAAGGCCTCGCTTGGCCCGCCTCGCTTGGCCCGCCTTACTTGGCCCGCCTCACTTCGTCACCGCGCCGACCAGCGGTCCGAGCGGCCGGCTCAGGTCCTGGCGGCCGAGCGACGGGGCGTAGAGGCTCGACACGCTGCCGTCGAGGAACAGCGCGTTGGGGCAGCCGAGCGCGTCGCGAAACAGCCGCGCGAAGGCCCCGAAGCTCACCGGCGCCTCCGAGATCGCGAACACCGCGGTATGCCCGTCCGGCCGCACGCCGACGCCGTTGCGGATCTTCTGCGACGGCCCGTCCTCGGAGATCTTGGGATGGATGCGGTTGCCGATCACCAGCATCGGGCCGGACTGCGTGGCGAACTCGGCCCGGGGATGCGCCTTCAGGTAGCGCCCGGTCTCGAGCACCCCGGCGCGATCGCCCGCGACGTAGAACACGCCGTTGGGCTTCATGTGGAAGTTGCCCGGGCCGTTGGCGGTGTTGGCCGCCTTCAGCTCGCGCCCTTCCTCGACGTAGAGGCCGACGGGCGCGAGGCCGGTATCGTACATGCCGGCATTCATCGCGAAGGCGAGGTGCGCCCCCTGCTGGCCGGCGAGCCGCGAGAGCGAGCCATAGGGCAGGCCGTCGGGACCGCGCCAGAAGAGCTTCACCCGGGCACGCCGCAGGTCGACGGTGCAGACGGCATAGGCCTGGCCCTCGTGGCTCTGCGGCCGGCACAGGGCCGCCGGAGCGGACGGAGCCGCCGCAGGGGCAGGGCTGGGCGCCGCAGGGGCAGGGCCGGCCGACAGCCAGCACAGGCCCGCTCCGAGCAGCAACGCCCCGATCCGTCCCGCCACTCCCACCATGTGTCTCTCCGCTCCTCGTCTGCCCATCTTGGTCCGCACATCTTGGCCCGACGGCCGGTTTTCGGGATACCGGTATAGAGCGATCGTGACGTTTTGCAGCACGAACCGACCATCGTGCTTCGGCGTTCTGACAGCCTGGGGGCGCACGGTTCTCGCGATCAGGAGATCGGATCATGAAAGGCATGTTGGCGGCGTCGGCGGCCCTCGCGGGCGCGCTGCTGGTTGTGCCGGCCACCGCCGAGGCGCGCGGCGGCTTCGGCGGTGGCGGATTCCGGGGCGGCGGCGGCTTCGGCGGCTTCCATGGCGGCGGGTTCCGGGGCGGGTTCGGCGGCGGCGGCTTCGGCCGGGGCTTCGGCGGCGGCTACCGCGGCGTGGGCTTCGGCGGCTACCGGGGCGGCTTCGGCGGCTATCGCGGCGTGGGCTTCGGCGGCTGGCGCGGCGGCTATGGGGGCTGGCGCGGGGGCTACGGCTATCGCCGCGGCTACGGCTGGGGCGCGGCCGGCCTCGGGCTCGGCGTCGGGCTCGGCCTCGCGGCGGCCACGGCCTACCCGTATTACGGCGGCTACGGCTACGGCGGGTACGGCTATGCCCCCGTCGGTTATTACGGCGGCGGCTACGATTACGGCTATGGCGGCGGCTGCTACGAGGTGCCCCGGGTGCGCTGGACGCCCTACGGCTACCGCCGCGTTCTCGTGACCCGCTGCTACTGAGCGGCGGACCGGCCGCGATTCGGACGAGGGCCGCCCGCGCAGGGCGGCCCTTTTTTGTGGTGGGTTCCGGTGTTCGTGGCGGGGTGTCGTGGCGGGCCCGTCAGTTCCGGCGTCCTGACGCCTCATCCTGCCGCATCGGCATGGCGTCGATCGTCGAGAAGAGCCGCTCGGCCGGGATCGGCTCGGCGGCGGTGAGCTTCGCCCCGCCGTCCTTGCCGACCAGCACCGCCCGGAAGCCGGTCGCCGGCAGGCCGAGGCGGCGGCGTAAGGAAGCGGCCTCCCTCCCCTCCCCGATCGCCCGCACCACCACGAGGTCGCGCTCGCGCATCCCGGGCGCCGCCGCCTCGGCGATGCGGCCCTGCGCGGCGGCGCGGGGATCGTCGGCATCGGCCGCGATCACCAGCACCCGGGACTTCCAGCGGTAGCGGTCGAGGTCGGAGCCGGCGGCGAGCGCCGGCACGGACGCGGCGACGAGGAGCGCGCCGGCGAGGAGCGAGGACGGGAGCATGCCGGACCCTTTCGCGGATCGCCCCGGACGGGCCGTCCGGAGGCTCCTTCTCGAAGTAAAGCCCTGGCACCCCGCCGCCAGCGCGACGTTGACGCGCGGGGCCGACCGACCCAAGTGCGGACCGGTGCCGGGCGCGGCCGCGGTCGCTCCGGCTCGAAACATCCCTGCAGGGAGGTCCCCGCATGTCCGACGTGAACCGCCGCATCGTCCTGGCGTCCCGGCCCCACGGCGAGCCGAATCCGTCCCATTTCCGCATCGAGCGCAGCGCGGTCCCGGTCGCGCACGAGGGCGAGGTGCTGCTGCGCAACCGCTACCTCTCCCTCGATCCCTACATGCGCGGCCGGATGAGCGCGGCGAAATCCTACGCCAAGCCGGTCGAGATCAACGAGGTGATGGTCGGCGCCACGGTGGCGGAGGTGGCGGCCTCGCACCATCCGGGCTTCTCCGTCGGCGACACGGTGCTGGCCTATGGCGGCTGGCAGGATTTTGCCGTGTCGAACGGCCAGGGCCTGCGCAAGCTCGATGCCGCGGCAGCCCCCGTCACCACGGCGCTCGGGGTGCTCGGCATGCCGGGCATGACCGCCTATACGGGCCTCCTCACCATCGGGGCGCCGAAAGCCGGCGAGACCGTGGTGGTGGCCGCCGCGACCGGCCCGGTCGGCTCCCTCGTCGGGCAGATCGCCAGGCTGAAGGGGGCCCGCACGGTCGGCATCGCCGGCGGGCCCGACAAGTGCCGCCATCTCACCGAGGAGCTCGGCTTCGACGCGGCGGTGGATCATCGCGGGAGCGACCTGCCGGGCGCGCTGGCGGCCGCCTGCCCGGACGGCATCGACGTCTACTTCGAGAATGTCGGCGGCGCGGTGTTCGACGCGGTGCTGCCGCTCCTCAACGACTTCGCCCGCATCCCGGTCTGCGGCCTCGTCGCCAACTACAACATGACCGAGCTGCCCCCCGGCCCCGACCGGGTGCCGGCGGTGATGCGGGCGGTCCTGAGCAAGCGCCTGACCTTCCGCGGCTTCATCGTCTGGGACTTCGCCGACCAGGAACAGGCCTTCCTCTCCGACGTCGGCCAGTGGCTGCGCGAGGGCCGGATCCGCTACCGCGAGGACGTGGTCGAGGGGCTGGAGAGCGCGCCCGAGGCGTTCATCGGCCTGCTCAAGGGCCGCAACTTCGGGAAGCTGGTGGTGAAGCTGTAGGCGTCACTCCTCCGGGGGACGCCGCGCCAGCGCGCGCAGCGCCCCCCGGAAGGTGCGCACGTCCTGCTCGGTCATCGCCATGCGGTGGAACATGTCGCGCATGTTGCGGATCATGCCGTCGCGCTTCGCCGGCGGGTAGTAGCCGGCGGCGTCGAGGTCGGCCTCCAGGCTCTGGAACAGTGAGATCAGGGCCTCGCGCGGCGCCGGCCCCGAGCGCATCGCGCCGGAGAACGGCAGCGCCGCCCGGCCGGCGGCCCGGCGCCACTCGTAGCCGACGAGGAGCACGCTCTGGGCGAGGTTGAGCGAGGCGTGCTCCGGATCGACCGGGAAGGTGACGATGGCATCGGCGAGCGAGACCTCGTCGTTCGACAGCCCGACCCGCTCGCGCCCGAACAGGATGCCGACCCGCTCCCCCGCGGCGAGCCGCCCGGCCGCCTCCGCCATCCCCTCGTCGGGCCCGAAGACCCGCTTCATCTGACCCCGCTCCCGCGCCGTGGTGGCGAGCACGTAGTTCAGGTCGGCCAGGGCCTCGGCGATGGTGGGAAAGACGGTCGTGCCGTCGAGGACGTGGGTGGCGCTCGAGGCGGTCTCGCGCACCCCCTTCATCGGCCAGCCGCCCTTCGGGGCGACGAGGCGCAGGGCGTCGAGCCCGAAATTCCCCATCGCGCGGGCGGTCATGCCGATATTCTCGGCGAGCTGCGGCTCGACCAGGATGATGACGGGGCGGGGCGTGGTGGTCATGGTTCACGCACTCTCAACGCGGCGAGCCGGCCGGCCAGCCGGTCGAAATCCTCGGGGCAGCGCTGCCGGATGCGGTCGACGCGCTTCGCCGCCTCGATCCCGAGCGTGCGGCGCCCGCCGCCCGGCTCCGACGTCAGTCGACGAGCGGCGGCCAGGGGCGCGAAATGGCGCTCCTTCACGTCGCGCTCGGCGCGGATCGCCGCCCAAGGCGCCGATCCCGGCCGGTCGAGGCCGGCGAGCGCCCAGGTCTCCAGCTCCTCCCACGCCTCGCAAGCGAGGAAGCAGACGAGCGGCGCGAAGCGGGCCTCGATGGCGTCGAGGCGGGCTCGGCGATGCGGGCTGGCGTCCCGGTCGACGCAGAGCAGGAAGACGTCGACCATGCCGCGGTAGCGGTCGACCACCTCCTGCAACCGCTCCGGCTTCAGCGCCTCGTCGATGCCGCCGATGAGCGGATCGAGACAGACCTTCAGCTTCGGCCGCGCGAAGCCGAGCGAGGCGAGGAGCGCCGTCAGGATCGGAGCGAGGAGGTGCTGGTCGTTGCGAAAATCCTCGGGAATCACGAGGAATCTCATTCGGCGGCCTCGGCCGGGTCGTCGAAGTAGAGCGCATCCTCGAACCAGCCGGAAGAGTGCAGCCGGCCGAGGGTCTGGGTTTTTCGCAAGTCGGCGATGCGCGGCAGCTCGCCGACCCGGCGGATCACCGACCCGCCGGCCCCGGGCGGTCGATACACGACCGACGTGCTCTCGAAGGTCTTGTCGCCGACGAGGGTAAGCAGGTCGGGCGAATGGGTGGTGGTCACGACCTGGAGCGTGGATTCGGCGACGCGGCGCTCGATCAGGTCGATCAGCACCCGCATCCGCGACGGGTGCAGGCCGGTATCGATCTCCTCGAAGAAGAACAGGCTGCGGCCGGAATCCGATAGCAGGGCCGCCGCCATGGCGAGGAAGCGGAGCGTCCCGTCCGAGGCGCTGAAGGCCGAGATCCGCCCGCCCTCGGCGTCGCGCAGGAACAGGATGACGCGACCCGTCGCGTCGCTCTCGAACTCGAAATCGGTGATTTCGAGCGGCGTCAGCTCGGAGATCCAGGCGATGAGGGCGTGCTTGCGCTCGGGGTCGAGGCAGAGGGCTTGCAGGACGGTCGCGAGGTTCTCGCCGCTCTCGCCGAGAACCGTCTGCCCGGGGAACGAAGGCCGGCGCATGGCTTCGGGGGAGAGGTCGAGGAAGCGGATGGCGGCGAGGGTGGCGGCAACTTGCTCGATCGTGTTGCGCAGATACTGTGGGACATCGTGCCAAGCCGTAAGTTGCGTCAGGATCGGCCGATCGCTTCGAAGGACAGCCCGATTGAGGTAGCCATGATCGTCCGTTGTACCAATCACAACCATCGGATCGCCTCTAAGCCATAGACCAACATCGCGCCCGAACGGCGCATTCAGAGTATGAAATACTGCTTGTGCCTCCTCTCCAGTCTCTAACTGAAGAGACTCTGCCCCCACATAGAATCGACCATCCACATCTTCGCGCGGTACGATAATCTTATAGCGAAATTGGCTGCCGCTCGCGGCCCTGCCGACTATTTCGAGAGCAAAGTTCGACTGTCCAAACCTGACGATTTCGGACGCAGTCCCCCGCAGCGGTCCCCACTCGCGATACCCGCCCTCACCATACTTCCCGCCAATGATCTCCGGCAGCGTGTACCCCCGCCCGATCCCATGCAGGAATCGGAACGCATCCCGCAGGTTGCTCTTCCCGCTGGCATTCACCCCGACGACGACCGTCAGCCCGCCGACCGTGAGGGTGGCGTCGGCGAAGCTCTTGAAATTGCGAAGGTGCAGGCTCTCGATCATGGTCCGGCGCGGAGGGCTCGACCCGGCTTACCGATATCGGAAACCGGGCTTGAAATGAAGCGGCCGGCCGAGAACGGGAACCCACCGGCCCCGATCCGTGTTGTTAGAGCGGACCTCCTTGCAGCCCCGGCGCCCCCGCGCCGGGGCTTTTTTCGCGACGCCCAGGAAAAACCATTCCGTCCCGGCGCTTCCCCCTGTTTGTGCAGCGCGCTATGACCGCGCCACGGCCGGCCGCTTAGCCAACGCGGGCTTGTGGGCGGCCCCCGGATCACGGAAGGCTGGATCAGACATGGCGAAGATCAAGGTGGCGAACCCCGTCGTCGAGCTCGACGGCGACGAGATGACCCGGATCATCTGGCAGTCCATCAAGGACAAGCTGATCCATCCCTACCTCGACGTTCCGCTGGAATACTACGACCTCGGGGTCGAGCATCGCGACGCCACCAACGACAAGGTGACGATCGAGGCCGCCGAGGCGATCAAGAAGCACGGCGTCGGCGTGAAGTGCGCCACCATCACCCCGGACGAGGCCCGGGTGAAGGAGTTCAACCTCAAGGAGATGTGGAAGTCGCCGAACGGCACGATCCGCAACATCCTGGGCGGCGTGATCTTCCGCGAGCCGATCATCTGCAAGAACGTGCCGCGCCTGGTGCCGGGCTGGACCCAGCCGATCGTGGTGGGCCGCCACGCCTACGGCGACCAGTACCGCGCCACCGACTTCAAGGTCCCGGGCAAGGGCCGCATGACGGTCAAGTTCGAGGGCGACGACGGCACCGTCATCGAGCGCGAGGTGTTCAAGTTCCCGGGCGCCGGCGTCGCCCTGTCGATGTACAACCTCGACGAGTCGATCCGCGACTTCGCCCGCGCGTCGATGAACTACGGCCTCGCCCGCAAGTTCCCGGTCTACCTCTCGACCAAGAACACCATCCTGAAGGCCTATGACGGCCGGTTCAAGGACATCTTCGAGGAGGTGTACGAGGCCGAGTTCAAGTCGCGGTTCCAGTCGGCCGGCATCACCTACGAGCACCGCCTGATCGACGACATGGTCGCCTCGGCCCTGAAGTGGTCCGGCGGCTACGTCTGGGCGTGCAAGAACTACGACGGCGACGTGCAGTCGGACACCGTGGCGCAGGGCTTCGGCTCGCTCGGCCTGATGACCTCGGTGCTGCTCACCCCCGACGGCCAGACCGTCGAGGCCGAGGCCGCCCACGGCACGGTGACCCGCCACTACCGCGAGCACCAGAAGGGCAAGGAGACCTCGACCAACTCGATCGCGTCGATCTTCGCCTGGACCCGCGGCCTGTCGCACCGCGCCAAGCTCGACGGCAACGCCGATCTCGCCAAGTTTGCCGAGACCCTCGAGAAGGTCTGCGTCGACACCGTCGAGGCCGGCTTCATGACCAAGGACCTCGCGCTCCTCGTCGGCCCGGACCAGAAGTGGCTCTCGACCACCGGCTTCCTCGACAAGATCGACGAGAACCTGAAGACCGCCATGACGGCGTGAGCCGTTGCCAATATATCTAACGCGAAGTGAATTTCGCGCTTGCTAATCGAGGGCGCGCCTGCTTTGTTGGGCGCGCCCTTTTCTTTGAGGCAAGCGATGGCACTCGGTGAGATCGGACCAGTCTCGGGGTTTGCAAAATCCGCCGCAGGATTGTCCCGCAACCCCCTCGGCACCATCTCCCTCTTCGTCGTCCTGATCTACGCCTTCGCAGCGCTCGTCTCCGTCGGCGGATCATTCACGCCTGGCGAACGAATCATTCTTGTTTACTTTATTTCTATATTTCCATTTGTTGTTATTTCGATATTTGCATGGCTTGTTGCTTATCACAGCAAGGATCTATACAGCCCAGGCGACTTCACAAACCAGGCGCATTACGTGGAGATGCATCTCCAGTCTAAGCTGCAAGCCGCGGCTTCGCTGACAGCTGCCATCTCGAAGGACAGCGCGACGGCGTCGCAGACACAGATCAACGACGTCGTGAAGGCTGTGCAAAATTCGTCGACCATCGCCAGCGAGCCGGAAGGCTGGCGGCGCTGCATCCTGTGGGTCGATGACCGGCCGGACAACAACAGGTACGAGCGGAAGGCTTTCGAGGCGATGGGCATCCACTTCGTCCTGTCGGAAACGACCGAGGATGCTCTCAGACAGCTGAAGTCCCGCAGATTCGCTACCGTGATTTCGGATATGGGGCGGCGCGAGGGACCGCAGGAGGGCTATGTCCTGCTCGACGCGTTACGCGCCTTCGACAGGACAACGCCGCTGTTCTTCTACGCCTCGTCGAACGCGCGAGAGCACAAGGAAGAGACGGCACGGCACGGCGGACAGGGCTGCACCAACGACGCTCAGGAACTGTTCCGGATGGTGATGAATGCTATCGTCACGCGGAAACCCTGACACGACGCGGAAGCGCACGCTTGCATTCGCTGAAACTATTAATTTATTTTGATTCCCCCTCATCTCCTACCCGCGACCCTATCCTAGGAGCCTGTTTGAGCGCGATTTTCTCGCTCAAGGCTTGAGGCAGTTTTGATCATCCTGCCCAGTCACCTCATCCTGAGTTGTCCGGCGATCGAAGATCGCACAGGAGGGAGTCCCGAAGGAGGGCTCCAGGGATCTCAGCGACTTCTGGAGCCCTCCTTCGAGGTCAGTCGATCTTCGATCGACTGACACCTTAGGATGAGGTAAAATGGCAGGATATCCCATAAATTCCACCATATTGCCTGAGTACAATCCGCTCAAACCGGCTCTAAGGTGCATGCCTTTTAATGTGCGGATGAAACGAGCCTCGAAGGAGGCTTCCGCTGCGCTCCGGCACCTCAGGACGAGGTCGCAGGTGGGACGAGGTAGGAGATGCGGGGAACTAGACGTACCGCCCGGCTCCCGCCGCCCCTTGGACGGCTCACGTCACCCCGGTCGGCCCGTCGAGCACCGCGCGCACCCGCCGCGCCAGCTCCATCCGGCGGTAGGGCTTGTTGATGATCTCGAACTCGGTGCCGCCGGCGTCGGTCCGCTCGAGCGAGGCCTCGGCGTAGCCGGTGGTGAGCAGCACCTTGAGCCGGGGCTGGCGGCGGCGCGCCTCGCGGGCGAGCATCACGCCGTTCATGCCGCCGGGCATGATCAGGTCGGAGAACAGGAGGTCGACCTTGTCGCCGCCGTCGAGGAGCTCGAGCGCCTGGCGGCCGTCGGTGGCGAGCAGGGTGGTGTAGCCGAAGTCGCGCAGGATCGCCCGGGCGAGCTCGGCGACGTCGCGGCGGTCGTCGACGACCAGGATCGTCTCGGTGCCGGAGCGCTGGTCGGCCCGCTGCCCGGGGCCGGGGGCCGGGCGCTCCTCGCTGTCGCTCATCGGGAAGTAGAGCCGCACCGTGGTGCCGTGGCCCGACCGCGATTCGATCACGACGGTGCCGCCGGACTGCTTGGCGAAACCGTACACCATGGCGAGGCCGAGGCCGGTGCCGCGGCCCTCCTCCTTGGTGGTGAAGAACGGCTCCATGACGCGCGACAGGATCTCCGGCGCCATGCCGTCGCCGCTGTCGGTGACCCCCACCGAGACGTAGCGCCCGGGCTGGGCCAGGCCGGAGGGCAGATCGTCCGCCGTGAAGGCGTGGTTCTCGGTCCGGAGCGTCACGGTGCCGCCGCCCGGCATCGCGTCGCGGGCGTTGATCAGGATGTTGAGGAGCGCGACCTCGGTCTGGGTCGGGTCGAGGCGGGCGTTCCACAGGCCCTCCGCGAGCTCCGCCTCGACGGCGATCTCCTCGCCGAGGGTGCGCCCGGCGAGGTCGCGCATGCCCTCGACCAGGTTGTTGAGGTTCACCGCCCGCCCGTCGAGGCGCTGCTTGCGGGCGAAGGCGAGCAGCTGCTGGGTCAGGGTCGTGGCGCGCTCGGCGGCGTTGCGGATGTTGTCGACCGCCCGGGTCATCCGGCGGGGGTCGGTCGCCGGGTCCTCGAGGCCCGATTGCAGGATGTCGACGTAGCCGACCACGACCTGCAGCAGGTTGTTGAAGTCGTGGGCGATGCCGCCGGTGAGCTGGCCCAGGGCCTCCATCTTCTGCGACTGGCGCAGCGCCTCCTCGGCGTCGCGCCGGCGCGACACGTCGAGCTGCGAGCCGAAGAAGTAGACCAGCTCGCCGGTCGGGTCGTAGACCGGCGAGATGAACAGCGCGTTCCAGAAGGTCGAGCCGTTCTTGCGGTAGTTCAGAATCTCGGTCGCGATCTCCTCGCGCGCCGCGATGGCGCGACGCACCTCCGCCACCGTCTCGCGGTCGGTCTCGGGGCCCTGCAGGAAGCGGCAGTTGCGGCCGACGAGCTCCTCGGGCGCGTAGCCGGTCATCGCCCGGAAGGCCTGGTTGGCGAAGATGATCGGGTTGTCGGGCTGGCGCGGATCGGTGACGATCATCGGCATCCGCGTCATCTCGACGGCGGCGAAGAAGATGTCGCTGTGGTGGTCCGCGACGTCGGTGGGCACGTCCGCCACGGTCGGCCGGATTCCGAGTTCGGTCGGCGTTCGCTTCACACTCATCGTCGCTCCGATGGCCCGCAGACCGAAGTCCCGCGCCCGCCCGGGATCCTACACCCGGCGTTGGTGCACAACCGTAAATGCCGCGGATCGCGACCGCGCCCCCGTGCGGGGGACGGTCCCGGGGACCGCGGCGGAGGAAAAAATCCGGTCAGGCCGCCCGGCGCGGGGCCTCGCGGGTCTCGCCCGCGCCCGAGAGCCGGAGGGCGGCGTCGAGGGCGTCGGTGATGGTGGTGACCAGGATGTCGGCCGAGGTCGCCCGGCGCAGGCGGTCGCGGCCGGCCGGGTCGCGCTCGCGCCAGACCGCCACCATCACCCGCACGCCCGGATTCGCCCGCCGGGCCAGCCGCGCGGCGAGCCGGATGTGGGAGGTGCTGATCGGCTCGATGTAGGACAGGCAGACCAGGGCCACGCCCTCCATGTCCGGCCGCTCGCCCCGGTTCAGGGCGTCCTGGGAGGTCGTGCGGGCCTGGAGGCCGTGGCGCCCGAGCACCTGGGCCAGCATGCCGGCGGCAGCGACGTCGAAGGGCCCGCGGGCGGCCACGATCAACACCGGGGCCTGCCCGCGCCAGGCCGGGGCCAGGTCCTCCGGCCGGCGCACGATCGCGGTGGCGGCCCGGTCGGGCCCGAGCGCCGCGACCGCGGCCTCGGTCTCGGCGCTGCGCATGGCGGCGGCGCCCTTGCTGACCGGCATGGCGCCGAGGGTCGTCACCACGGTCTCGATCGCCTGGCCGACCGCCTGCTGGCGGTCCGCCGCGAGCGCCCCGCTCGCCCGGTCGTTCTGGGCGAGCCGCAGGCCGCCGAGGGCGATCTCGTCGTAGTAGGTCGCGAGCTCCCGCTCCTTCAGCACCTGGCGGGCCTTGTCGATCGCCTCGAGGGGGTCGCCCGCCAGCATTCGCTGGTAGAAGATCTCGGAGGGCGCGAGCGCCGGCCGGTCGCCCAGCATCACGTCGAGGAAGGACAGGCGCTCGACGTGGCGTCCCAGCACCACCAGGCAGACGGTGATCGGGGTCGCGAGCACGAGGCCGACCGGCCCCCACAGGAAGGTCCACAGGGTCGCGGCCAGGATCACCGCCACCGGCGAGAGCCCGGTCGAGTGGCCGTAGAGCAGCGGCTCGACGACGTGGCCGGCGATCGGCTCGACGACGGCGAACAGCACGACCGTGGCGATCAGCATCGACCAGCCCGGATCGACCGCCGCCGCCACGAGGAGCGGGAACGCCATGCCGATGACCGCCCCGATATACGGCACGAAGCGCAGGATGCCGGCGAGCACGCCCCACAGGACCGGGCTCGGCACGCCGATCAGCCACAGGCCTGCCGCCACCACCACCCCGAAGGCGAGGTTGAGGCCGGCCTGCGCGAGGAAGAACCGCGACAGGCGCGCCACCGCGTCGTCCATCGCCGCGGTCGTGGCGCGCAGGTCGCCCGAGCCCGCGAGGCGGATGGCGCGGTTGCGCAGGTCCTCGCGCTGGGCGAGGAAGAACAGGGTGAAGAGCAGGATCAGCCCGACGGTTGCGAGCGGGTGCAGCACCGGGGCGACGACGCTGCCGAGGGTCGAGAGCAGGCCGGCCTTCGGCTCGCGCACCTCGACCAGCATCGGCTTCTCGGCGTCCGCCGGACCGCCGCGGGGCTTGGCCGCCTCCGGCGGCTGCAGGTCCTGGCTCAGGTCCTGCACCGCCTGGAACAGGCGCTCCAGGGTGGCGCCGCCGCCGGCCTGGGCGCGCAGCGCCCCGATCTTCTCGCGCATCGTCACGGTGTAGCGCGGCAGGTCGGAGGCGAGCTGCGAGGCCTCGTTGGCGATCATCAGGCCGAGGCCCCCCAAGCCTGCGAAGGTCGCCAGCACCACGACGAGCACCGCGAGCGAGCGCGGCAGGCGCCGGCGCTGGAGCCCCCGCACCGCGGGCGCCAGGACGAAGCTGAGCAGCACCGCGAGCGTGATCGGCATCAAGACGTCCCGCCCGAGGGACAGGATCGCCCCGATGGCGAGAACCAGCAGGCAGGTCGCCAGCGCCGTGAACACCGGCATCGCGTCGCGCAGGCGGCGCGCCGTCACGGGATCGTCGATCATCGGCTTCGCACCTGCCGCGGTTGTCGGTCTTAAGGAGACGGCGGCGTGCCGAGGGCGGCGCCGATCTGGGTCAGGAGCTTCGAGAAGTCGACCGGCTTCGGGTGGTAGTCGTCGCAGCCGGCCTGGATCACCTTCTCGCGGTCGCCCGACATGGCGTGGGCGGTGAGCGCGATGATCGGGATCCGGGCGGTCTCGGCGTCGGACTTGAGCGCGCGCGCCGCCGACCAGCCGTCGAGCACCGGCAGGTTCATGTCGAGCAGGATGATGTCCGGCCGGCTGGTGCGGGCCTTCATCACGCCCTCCTCGCCGTCATGGGCGAGGACCACCTCGTAGCCCCGCCGCTTGAGCCGCCGGGAGAGGAAATCCCAGATTTCCTCGTGGTCCTCGACGAGAAGGATCTTCGCCACCGCCCCCACTCCACGCTCGCGCGGCGAAGGCGGGCGGCCGGACCGGCCGCCGCTTCGTCACCGCGCCTCATCGAAAGGCCCTCGACCACGCCCCTCCCCCGCTGTGACGCGGCGGAGGGGCGGAGCATGCCGGGCCCGACTCAAAGTGGGCAGGCCCGCCCGGATGTCACCCCTCGTGCGGCAACCCGAACGCCACGCACTCCGATTCCGCCCGCTCGAAGGCCTGGATCACGTGCTGGTAGGAGCGCCAGGTCTCGCTGGCGTGATCCACGTCGGTCGGACGCAGCACGAACATCAGCATCGAGCGGCCGGTGACCGCGTAGGTGTCGCCGACGCCGAACCGGGCGAGGTCCTGGGTGTCGGGCAGGTTGGTGTCGAGCACCCGCATCCAGGCATCGCCCCCCACCACCTCCGGCAGGGTGAACTCCACGACGTCGTGATAGGCGTTGAACAGGAGCATCAGGGTCGCCTCGCCCCCGCGCCGGTGGATGCCGCTCGACTGGGCCCGGCCGTCGAGCACGACGGCGAGCGAGCGCGCGCCGCCGTCGTTCCAGTTCTCCGGGTTCATCTCGGTCCCGGACGGGGTGAGCCAGCTCACGTCCTTGACGCCGAGATCGGCGTCGTAGGCGCCGGTGAGGAACCGCCCGCGGCTCAGCATCGGCAGGGACTTGCGCAGGATCAGGAGGCGCTGGGTGAACTCCGCGAGATCGCGCTCCTCCTCGCCGATTCCCCCCCAGTCGATCCACGAGATCTCGTTGTCCTGGCAATAGGCGTTGTTGTTGCCGCGCTGGGTGCGGGCGAACTCGTCGCCGGCGAGCAGCATCGGCGTGCCGCGGGAGAGCAGCAGCGTCGCCAGCAGGTTGCGCATCTGGCGCATCCGCACGGCGCGGATCTCGGGATCGTCGGTCGGTCCCTCCGCGCCGTAATTGTAGGAGAGATTGTGCGAGTGGCCGTCCCGGTTGTCCTCGCCGTTCGCGGAATTGTGCTTCTCGTTGTACGAGACCGTGTCGGCGAGGGTGAAGCCGTCATGCGCGGTGATGAAGTTCACCGAGGCCCAGGGGCGCCGGCCGCGCTTGTTGAACTTGTCGGCCGAGCCGGTGAGGCGGGAGGCGAGCGCCGGGAGCAGACCCTCGTCGCCCTTCCAGTAGCCGCGCACCTCGTCGCGGAAGCGGTCGTTCCACTCGGCCCAGCCGGGCGGGAAGCCGCCGACCTGGTAGCCGCCCGGGCCGCAATCCCACGGCTCGGCGATCAGCTTGACGGAGGACAGGACCGGGTCCTGGCGGCAGGAATCGAGGAAGCCGCCGCCCTCGTCGAAGCCGTAGGGCTCGCGGCCGAGGATCGTCGCGAGGTCGAAGCGGAAGCCGTCGACCCGCATCTCGGTCGCCCAGTAGCGCAAGCTGTCCGTCACCATCTGCAGCACCCGCGGGTGCGAGAGGTTGACGGTGTTCCCCGTGCCGGTGTCGTTGATGTAGTAGCGCTTCTGGTCGGGCAGCAGCCGGTAGTACGAGGCGTTGTCGATGCCCTTGAACGACAGGGTCGGGCCCTTCTCGTTGCCCTCGGCGGTGTGGTTGTAGACCACGTCGAGGATCACCTCGAGGCCGGCCCCGTGCATGCGGGCCACCATCTCCTTGAACTCCGAGAAGGCGAAGTCCGGCACGGCGGCGTAGCGGCGGGCGGGGGCGAAGAACGAGAGGGTGTTGTACCCCCAGTAGTTCACCAGGTCCTTTTCCAGCAGGTAGCTGTCGTTGACGAAGGAGTGGATCGGCAGGAGCTCGACCGAGGTGACGCCGAGGCTGCGGATATAGGCCAGCACCTCAGGCGTGCCGAGGCCCGCATAGGTGCCGCGCAGGCGCTCGGGGACGGCCGGGTGCAGCTTGGTGAAGCCCTTGACGTGGGTCTCGTAGAAGACGGTCTTGTCCCACGGCACGTTCGGCTTCTGGTCGCGGCCCCAGGTGAAGGCGGGATCGATCACCCGGCACTTGCGGGTGAAGGGCGCGCTGTCGCGGGTGTCGAAGGTGGTGTCGTCGCCGCTCTCCATCACGTAGCCGAACAGCGCCGGGTTCCAGGTGACGGAGCCGACCAGCGCCTTGGCGTAGGGGTCGAGCAAGAGCTTGTTGGGGTTGAAGCGGTGGCCGGCCTCCGGCTCGTAGGGGCCGTGGACCCGGTAGCCGTAGATCGTCCCGGGACGGGCATCCGGCAGGTAGCCGTGCCAGACCTCGTCGGTGTATTCGGGCAGCTCGATCCGCTCGATCTCGGTCTCGCCGGAATCGTCGAACAGGCACAATTCGACCTTGGTGGCGTGCGCGGAGAACAGCGCGAAATTGACGCCGAGGCCGTCCCAGGTGGCGCCGAGCGGGAAGGGCTGGCCCTCGCTGATGCGCGTGGCGCGCCGGGCGAGAGGCGAGGCCGCCGGGTTCTCCGGCGCGGGCTTGGACGTGAGTTCCATGTTCATGGGGGCGTTCGACGATCCCGGAGGCGAGAAGCCTGACTGTGGGCTGAACGCGCCGGCCCTCGCCCAAGCTCCCGTCCCGTCGCCAAAATTTCGCAGCTGTGGGTTCCGGGGAGGAATCCGGTCACCATGCGGAGCCGCGGGGAGGCCTCGCGGGTTGCCCTGATGGGTGACTTGGGACCACCGGCCGTGGGCCGGGAACCGGGGATGGCGGGGAGCCGGAATGAGCGCGACGATCGCGGACGTGATGAGCAGGGACGTGGAGTTCATCGCCGGCGAGGCCCCGGTGCAGGAGGCCGCGGTGCTGATGGGGGAACTCGACGTCGGCGCCCTGCCGGTCGGCACGCCGGATTCCCTCGACGGCGTCGTCACCGACCGCGACATCCTCTACCGGGTCGTCGCCCAGGGGCTCGACCCGCGCAACGTCCGGGTGAGCGAAGTGCTGTCGCGCCCGGTCGTGTCCTGCGCCGAGACCGACCCGGTGCGCACCGCCCTCGACCTGATGGCCGCCCACCACGTCCGGCGCCTGCCGGTGCGCGATGCGGGCGGGCGCGTCACCGGCTGGGTCACCCTGGCGGACCTGTCGCGGGCGCTGCTGCTCGGGGGGGACGCGCTCCAGACCTCGCTCAAGCGCCTGACCGAGGAGGCGTGAGCGCGCGGGGCCTAATCGCCGGCAGCCGCCGCGGCGGCGGCGTTGGCCGCCTCGTTGGCGCGCTCGGCCGCCAGGATGGTCTGGCGCGCGACGTAGCGGGTGACCAGGGCCTCGACGTCGCGGACGGTCTCCTCGACGAGGTGAGCCTGGAGCAGGGCGCGGGGATCGTCGGGCGAGAGGTTCTCCCTCTCCTGGAGCCGGCGCATGGCCTGCTTGACCACCTGGTAGACCGCCTCGCGCTCCTCGCGGCTCATCGCCGGGGAGATCGCCCGGGCGACCAGGTCGGTGAAATCGGACATCGGGGTGCTGCTCGTCCTTGACCTCGCGGGCGCCGGCCCGGCGCCCCGGCCCGTCTCATCGCACGACCTGCGCCGGGACCGAAGGCCCCGGCGGCGCCGGCCGCCCTACATGTTGTGGTCCTTCACGCCGGCGATCAGCAGGCTGCTGCAGCCCCAGACCACCAGGAAGGCGAAGAAGGCGACGAACAGGGCGTGCCCGCGCATCGGGACGGTCGAGAGCTCGGGTCTGGTCGGCGGCACGAAGACCGCGAGGTAGACGTGCTGGCGGTTCGCCGCCACCCGGGCGCGGTCGGCCATCACGGTGGCCGAGTCGTGCAGCTTCTCGGCGATGGTGCGCTCGACCATCAGGCCCTCGTATTCCAGGATCGCGTCCGAGACGTGCCGCCCGCCGACTGCCATGCCGTCGCTCGTCAGCGTGTCCTCGAGCTGCTTGATCTGCTGGTTGGTGGCGTTGAGGCTCGCCACGATGGTCTGGATCGAGCGCGACTTCTCGTCGAGGCCGGAGCCCCGCAACACCTGCAGGTCGTTCTCCGCCTTGATCTTGTCCTTGCGCAGGGAGAGCAGGGTGCTCATCGTCGCCTCCGCCGACTTCGCCGGATCGATGATGCCCCATCGGTTGCGGAACTCGCGCAGGGCGAGATGCGCCTTGCGCAGCCGCTCCTCGGTCGCCGCCAGGTCGTCCTTGCTGTGCCGCAGCATGTCCTGCTGCGCCCGGGACGAGATCGCGTTGATCAGCGCCTCGGCGCGGGCGACGACGTGCTGCCCGATCGCCAGGGCGTCGTCGGGCGTGAAGGCCTGCACCGTCAGGGTCATCACGCCCGAGACCAGGTCGATATGGACCTGGACGTGCTTGCGCCAGTACTTCAGCAGCTGCTCGATCGGCTTGTCGCCGGAGTAGCGCGTCCAGAAGTCGGCCTCGTCGCGGGTGAACATCCGGGCGACGTCGAGCTCCTTCTGGGCGCTCTCGAGCATCGGCTGACTCTGAACGTAGTCCCGGACGATGTAGCTGTCCTGGCTGTTGTTCTTCTGGATCAGCGAGGAGAACTCGCCGAGCTGGACGTTGCCCATCGGCTCGACCTCGCCGCGGACGGCGAAGCGGGCCTCGACCACGTACTGGTCGGCGGCGATGAAGACGAGATAGACTCCGACCACCGCCGTCGGCAGCAGCACGAAGAGGCCGATGTTGCGCAGGAGCCGCGCCAGGACCCGGCTCTGGGTACCGGCGGCGGGCACGAGCGGCACGCGGGTCCAGCGCAGGGGATTGAGCAGGGCCGGCAACCGGCGCCCGGGAGAGATCGGCTCGACCGTCTCGGCGTTGCGGCGCAGGTCGGGCACGGTGCGCCGCGCGAACGCGATCATGCTGCCGAGCCTGTCGCGCCGTTTGACCTCGTCCGCGTCCATCTTCGCCTGATCCCTCGTGCGGCGCCGGCTTCGTGACCCCGACGGCCAGGGTTTTTCGAGTGCTGCGGTTTTCGGCCTTTTTAATGGCGTCCGGCCCCGTCCCGGCGGGGCACCGGCCCCCGAGGACCGCTGCGAGGCGGGCCCAGGCCGCCGCGTCGGGAGGCAGCCCGAGGCGCAGGCGGGCCGGCGCGGCCTCGAACCGGCGCACGAAGATCCCGGCCCGGCCCAGGCGCGCGAACAGGTCCGGGCCGTCGGGGAAGTCGGCGGTGCGAAACAGCCGCGTGCCGCCGACGATCCGGCCGCCGGCGGCCTCGAGCAGGGCGTCGAGCCGGACCGCGTCGCGGCCCCGAGCGGCCGCCGCCTCCCGCCGCCAGTCGGCGTCCGCCAGGGCGCGGCGCCCGACCGCGATCGCCGGCCCCGACACCGCCCAGGGCCCGAGGGCGCGGCGCACCGGGCCGGCCAGGGGTTCGCCCGCCACCGCGAAGCCGAGCCTCAGGCCCGCGAGGCCGTAGGTCTTGCCGAAGGAGCGCAGCACCAGGCAGCCGGGCGGCGGCGCCCCGCACAGGCTCTCGACCGGCTCCGGGCCGAACATCTCGAGATCGGCGAAAGCCTCGTCGACGACGAGCCAGCCGCCGCGCCCGGCGAGCCCGGCCGCCGCCGCCGCGAGGTCGCGCCGCGCCGCGACCCGCCCGTCCGGATTGTTCGGGTTGACGACCACCACGACGTCGGCCTGCGCGGTGAGGTCCGGCACGGTCGCGACGGCGTGCCCGGCCCGGGCCCAGGAGGCGGCGTGCTCGGCGTAGGTCGGACCCACCACCGCGACCCGGCCGGGGGGCCGCAGCCGCGGGATCAGGTCGATCAGCGCCTGCGTCCCCGGCGCGGCGACGACGTGTTCGGGCCGCGCGCGGTAAGCCCGCGCCGCAGCCGCCTCGAGGGAGGCGAGGTCGGAGGCCGCCGGCAGGCGCGTGAAGGCGCTGGCCTCCAGGACCGGCCACGGATAGGGGATCGGGTTGATCCCCGTCGAGAGATCGATCCAGGGCTGGGGGCCTGCGGGAAGAGAAGGCCCGCCTCGCCGAGGTCGCCCCCGTGCCGGATCGGCCCTTCCCCCGTGTCGCTCGCCATTCCGTCCACGCCCGATGACCGCCCTGCTGCACCCGCCCGACAGCCTCGTGCTGCTCGTCCTCGCCCTCGCGATCGAGGCCGCCCTCGGCTACCCGGACCGCCTGTACAGGCTGGCCGGCCACCCTGTCACCTGGATCGGCGCCCTGATCGCCGCCCTCGACCGGCGCCTCAACCGCGCGACCGATCCGGACGGGCGCCGGCGCGCCGCCGGGGTGCTGGCCCTCGCCCTCGTCCTGTCCGCCACGGGCCTCGCCGCCCTCGCCCTCGCCCTCGGCTGCGGCGCCCTCGGGCTTCCCGGCCTCGTCCTCTGCGCGCTGCTGGCCGCGAGCCTGCCGGCGCAGCGCAGCCTGCACGACCACGTCGCCCGGGTGGCGGACGACCTCGACCGCGACGGCCTCTCCGGCGGGCGCCGGGCGGTGGCGATGATCGTCGGGCGCAACCCCGAGAGCCTCGACGAGGCCGCGCTCTGCCGCGCCGCGATCGAGAGTCTCTCCGAGAACTTTTCCGACGGCATCGTGGCGCCGGCCTTCTGGCTCGGGGTCGGGGGCCTGCCCGGGGGGGCGCTCTACAAGGCGATCAACACCGCCGACAGCATGATCGGCCACCGCACGCCCCGGCACGAGGCCTTCGGCTGGGCCGCCGCCCGCCTCGACGACCTCGTCAACCTGCCGGCCTCGCGCCTCACCGCCGGGCTCGTCGTCGCGGCCGCCGCCCTGACGCCGGGCGCCTCGGCGCGCGACGCGGTGCGCGCCGTGCGCCGCGATGCCGGCCGCCACCGCTCGCCCAATGCCGGCTGGCCCGAAGCCGCGATGGCCGGCGCTCTCGGCCTGCGCCTCGCCGGCCCGCGGGTCTACGGCGCGACGCGGGTCGAGGATGCCTGGATGGGGTCGGGCCGGGCCGAGGCGACCGGGGAGGACATCCGGCGCGCGCTCGTGCTGTACCGGCGGGCCTGCGGGCTGTTGTGGGGATCGGCGGCGGGGCTGGCGGGCGTCGGGCTGATGGTGTGAGCCTCACCAGCCCGGCTCGAGCGGATCACCGCTCTCGGCCGGCCGCGGCAGGATCTCCGCGGCCCGGTCGCGCAGGGCCCGCGGGATCGCGCCGAGGGCCGGATCGTCGAAGGGGAGATGCGGCAGGCGCTCCGCGACGAGCGCCGCGACGAGGCGGGCCTGGCCCGCGTCGCGCCCGCGCTTCAGCGGGTCGCGGTCGCCGCGGGCGGCGAGCCAGGCCTTGTGGAGCGCGAAGGCCCGCGGATCCGGCACCACGAGGCCGACCGGGTAGCCTCGGGCGTCGATCGTGGTCGCGCTCACCTCGGGGCAGTTGACGAGCCAGGTCAGGCCTTCGATCTCGACGGCGCTGAGATCCTCGGGCGAGGACCCGATCCGGGTGCGGGGACCTCGCGCCATCCGGTGCTTCGGCGGCGGCTGGATCAGGTCGACCATGACGCCGTCCCGGTTCACCGCCCGGACGCTCTCGGGCCCCGTCGGCTCGAACGACCGGTCGACGCCGCGCAGGAGCCCGATCAGCCCCTCCCGCCTCAGATCGGCGCCCGGCAGGGCTTCGGCGACGAGGCTCAGGCGGGCGCGGGCATCGAACGGGAGATCGACGTCGCCGGTGGCGAGGTGGCCGCTGGCGATGCGCAGGCCGGCCAGCCGCTCGTAGGCGAAGAGGGCGTGGGTGCCGACGACCCGGATGCCGGCGCCGGCCTCTCCCGTCAGACCATTGACGGCAGAAGCGTTATCCCTTTTTCGGACCGATCCGGCCCGAGAAAGGGATCATCGGCGTTCAGCGCCGCACCGGCGCGAGCCCCCCGGCCTCGGCCACCGTGCGGCGGCGCAGGACGCCCTGGACCACGAACACCATCACGACGCCGACGAGGAGGCAGGCGGCGAGGAACAGCATCGGCACGAGGGTGCTGCCGCTGACGTCGCGGATCCACGGCACGACGTTCTGGGCGATGAAGCCGCCGAGGTTGCCGACCGAGTTGATCATCGCGATGCCGGCCGCCGCGGTGGCGCCACGCAGGAAGGTCGGCGGCAGCGACCAGAACACCGGCTGGCCCGAGAAGATGCCGGCGGCGGCCACGCACAGGCAGGCGAACTTCACCGCGTCGCCGGGCAGCACCACGCTGAGGACGAGCCCCAGCGCCCCGACGAGGGCCGGGCCGGCGATGTGCCAGGTGGTCTCGCCCGTGCGCGCCGCGTGCCGGGGCACCCACCACAGGGCCAGCGCCACGCAGATCCACGGAATGATGTTGATGAAGCCGTTCATCGTGTTCGAGACGCCGAAGCCCTTCACCACCGTCGGCAGCCAGTAGCTCAGGCCGTAGGCCGCGAGCGGGAAGGCGACGTAGAGCAGCGCGAGCAGCACCACGCGGATGTCGGCGAGCACCCGGAACGGGTTGTGGTGGTCGGTGTGGGGGGTGTCGGCGGCCTCGCGCGCCAGGGTGTCGGCGAGCCACCGCTTCTGGTCGGCCCCGAGCCAGGGTGCCGCCGAAGGCCGGTCGGGCAGGATGAAGAACACCACGAAGGCGAGGAGCACCGCCGGCACGCCGGTGGCGATGAACACCCACTGCCAGCCGCGGTAGCCGAGCAGGCCGTCGAGGTCGAGCAGCGCGCCGCCGATCGCCGCGCCGACGGCGTTGGCCAGCGCGCTCGCGATCATGAACCAGCCGACCATCCGGCCGCGGAAGACCTGCGGGAACCACAGGGTGAGCGCGTAGAGCACGCCGGGGAAGAACCCGGCCTCCGCCGCGCCCAGGAGGAAGCGCAGCACGTAGAACATCACCGGCCCGGTCGAGAAGCCGAGCAGGATCGTGATGATGCCCCAGGTCGCCATGATGCGGGTGAACCACACCCGGGCGCCGACCCGCTCCAGGATGACGTTCGAGGGCACCTCGAACAGGAAGTAGGCGAGGAAGAACAGCGAGGCGCCGAAGCCGTAGGCCGCCTCGCTGAGCCCCAGGTCGCCCACCATCTGCAGCTTGGCGTAGGAGACGTTCTGCCGGTCGATATAGGCGATCAGGTACATCAGGCCGAGGAGCGGCATCAACCGCCAGGTGATCGTCCTGATGGTGCCGATGCCGAGAGCATCGGTGCCGAGGGCGTCGTGCTGTGCATGTGCCATGGGGCCTCCTCCCGGCCGCGTCGAGGTCGTCACGTCTTGGTGGCGCTGCTTAATCCGGTGACGGCCGGGGCGGAAGTGTTATCGGTATCGCAATCGGTCGCGCGGCGGCGCGCCGGTCAGCGACGGCTCACCTGCAGGTTGGTCTTCAGCGCCTCCCAGCCGTCGCGCAGGCCCAGATGGCGCAAGCCCTCGAAGGGGCGGATCTCCGGCCGCTCGCCGCGCGGGTGCACCACCACGGTCGCGGTGCGCCCGACGGTCAGGCGGTCGCGGTCGACGTTCGCGTCGAGGGCGACGCGGACCGGCACGCGCTGGGCGAGGCGCACCCAGGCGAAGGTCGGGTTGACGTTGGCGAGCAACGTGGAACTGGCGGAGCGCTCGCGGTCCTCGATGCCGGCGGCGACGCTCTCGACCCTGCCGGTGACGTCGCGGTCCTCGCCCATCAGCCGCACGGTGACGGGATCGCCCGGATGGATGCGGTCGAGCTTCGTCTCCTCGAAGTAGCCCTGGACGTGCAGGGTGTCGCCGTCGACGAGCGCCATCACCGCCTTGCCGACCGCCACGTAGGCGCCGGGACGCAATTCGAGGTTGCTGATGCGTCCGTTGACCGAGGCGCGCACCTCGGACCGGTCGAGGTTGAGCCTGGCGAGGTCGCGGTCGGCGACCGCCTGGTCGTAGGCCGCGCGCGCGCCCTGCTCGGCGGCGAGCGTGGCCTCCAGCTTCTGCTGCGACACGACGTTGTCGCTGAGCTGACGGTAGCGCGCGAGGTCGGCCTCGGCCTGGACCAGGGTGGCCTTGCGGCCGGCCACCACGGCGTCCGCCTGGCGAAGCGCCAGGCCGAAGCGGTCGGGGTCGATGCGGAACAGCACGTCGCCGCGCCGGACCTCCTGGTTGTCGCGCACCTCGACGTCGCGCACGAGGCCCGACACGTCGGGGGCGACGCCGACCACCTCGGCCCGCACCCGCCCGTCGCGGGTCCAGGGGGCCTCGAGGTAGTAGTCCCAGAGCGCGGTCCCGACCACGAGGGCGAGGACCAGCATGACGGCGGTGACGGCGAAGCGGCCGAGGAAGGCGAGCGCGCGGGTCATGATCCGGTTTCTTCAGGTCAGGCGGCCGGCGAGCGACACGACGCCGCCGAGGCACACGAGGTAGAGGCAGAGATCGAACAGCGCCCGGTGCCAGACCAGGCGGTAGAGCCCGAGCGCGCCGATCAGGCGGCGCAAGCCCAGGTTGACGAGGAAGGCGGCCACCGCCCAGACCAGCAGGGCCGGCACGAAGACGCCGTAGAGGTCGATGTCGGCCATCAGGCGGCCTCCCGCGCGAGGATCGGGGCGCCGGCGGGCGGCGCCTCGGGGAACAGGGCGCGGCGCAGGCCCGCGAGGCCGAGGAGCGCGTCGCGCCGGCCCGCGCCGGCGGCCTGCGCGCCGATCCGGGCGAGGGCCGCGTCGATGCGCGCGAGCAGGGCCGCGGAGGCCGGGCCGCGCGGCCCCTCGTAGTGGCTCGCCACCGCGTCGAGGGCGTCGTCGAGGGCCGCGACCTCGTCGGCCGCCAGCCCGTGGCGGGCGCGGCGCAAGGACACGAGGTTCATGCCGACCCGCAGGGCCGCCAGGGCGTCGATGCGGGACAGATCGCTGTCGGGCCCGGCGGCGGCGAGCCGCGGCACCAGGAGGCCGAGGCGGTCGAGCATCAGGTGGGCGAAGGCGGTGCGGTCGCCGCGCCCGCGCCGGCGCGCCGCCCGGGCGAGGTCGGCGCGGCTCGCCGCGATCAGCCGGCGGGCGCCGTGCTCGGCCCCGACCGAGCGCACCAGCCGGGTCACCAGGGCGGCGATCCAGATCCCGCCGACGAGGGCGAGGCCCGAATTGACGTAGGCCCCGAATTCCGAGGTGTAGCGGTCCTGGATCGCCAGGAGCGCGTTGCCGTTGACGCCGAGCGCGAGGCCCACCGGCAGGGTCCTTTGCGAGGTCATCAGCAGGCCGCACAGGATCAGGCCCGGCGCCAGCACCAGGGCGAGGCTGACGAAGTCGTGGACGAGCGGCATCACGCCGAACAGCAGCACCCCGATCGCGGCCGCCGCGACCCCGGTCCAGGTGGCGAAGCTCAGGATCGCCGGGACGGGATCGTCCTGGGTCGCGAACATGCAGCACAGCACCGCGCCCATCATCGCCGCGGTGGCGCCGTCGGGCCAGGCGGTGGCGATCCACACCACCACGCAGGCGACCGTGCCGAGGAAGGCGCCGAGGGCGGAGCGCAGGGCCATGCCGTGATCGCGGTGGCGCGGGGCCCGTCCGCCGAACTCGCCCGCGAAGGCGAGCGGCGCGCGCGAGCGGCCGCTGCCGCGGGCGATGCCCTCCTGCAGCACCCGGCAGTCGCGGCCGATGGCGACGAGCTCGCGCAGGCGGTCGAGGAGGCTCGCCCGCACGAGCGCGGTCCAGAAGGGACCGGCCTGCGACGCGGCGTGCGGCGGCAGCGGGCGGTCGGCGGCCTCGATGCGGGCGAGGAGCGCGTCGGCCTCGACGGCCGGAGCCCCGGCCGCCGACCACGCCTCGACGTCGGCGAGAAGCCCGCGCAGCTCCGGCGTCAGCCCCGAGAGGCCCTTGAGCGCCGCGATCCGGTCGGCGAGGGAGGAGAGGATCGGCAGCAGCATCAGCATCCGGCCGCGCAGGAGCTGCACCAGCGGCGCCGCCCGGCTCTGGGCCGAGGTGTCGTAGGCGAGATGGGCCGAGAGCGCGTCGATCTCCGCGGCTTCCGCGGCGAGCCGCAGGCGCCGCGCCCGGACCGCCGGCGCCTCGCCGGCCCCCGACAGCACGTCGCCGGTCCAGCGGCCGGCCTCCTGGAGCCAGGCGCCGACGCGGGAGGCCAGCACCGGGCCGACGGGCTCGGGGAAGACCAGGCTCGCCACCAGCGAGGCGCAGAGGATGCCGAGGGTGATCTCCTCCGCCCGCGACACCGCGGTGTCGAAGATCGTCTCGGGCGCCGTCACCGCCGGGAAGCCGATCAGCGCCGCGGTGTAGCCGGCGAGCATGAACAGGTAGGACCGGGGCGAGCGGTCGAGGAGCGAGAGGTAGAGGCAGCCGGCGGTCCAGAGGGCCAGCGCCAGGGTCAGCATCTCCGGCGAGGCGACGAGCGGCGGCACCATCACGACCGCGGCCGAGACGCCGATCAGCGTGCCGACCACCCGGTACAGGGCCTTCGAGCGGGTGGCGCCCGCGAGCGGCTGCATGGTGATGTAGACGGTCGCCATCGCCCAGTACGGGCGCGGCAGGTCGACCCACAGGGCGATGCCGAGGGCGAGGAGGGCCGCCCCGCTGACCTTGAGGGCGAAGAGCCACTGGCGCCAGCCGGGCAGCATCAGGAGCGTCCTCCGGTGGTGGGCCCCTCGATCTCCCGGCGCGGCGGGCTTGCGCCCTCGTCCGGCGGGCGGAGGCTCGCACCCTTCGGGCCGTCGGCCTGGAGCGTGCGCAGCACAGTCAAGGCCGCCCGCAGGTCGTCGTCGCCAACCTTGGTGAAGACCGCCTCGCGAAGCGTGTCGAACCGCGCCTCGATGGCGCCGGCGCGGGCACGGCCCTCGGCCGTCAGGTGCAGCACCTTGGCGCGGCGGTCGGTCGGGTCCTCGCGGCGGGTGACGAGGCCGGCCTCGCAGAGCTGGTCGAGCAGGCGCACCAGGCTCGGGCCCTCGACGCCGAGGGCCTCGGCGAGCGCCGTCTGGCGCAGATCGCCGCCGAGCCGCCCGATCAGCAGCAGCGGCAGCGCCGTCGCCTCGGTCAGCCCGTAGGCCGTCACGACCTCGTCGGCGGCCCGGCGCCAGACGCGCCCGGCCTGGAGCAGGGTCAGGGTGAGGGATTGCAGGAGGTCGCGTCGCATCGTGTCGGGCGAGCCGATGGTTGATCGGACTCATAGATAGGATGCTAACGATTTATCCGAAAGCGCGGCCGATGCGGGGCGGCTATGCGTGTAAGAGGCTGTTACGGCCTCCCGGCCGCGTCGCGGTCCGGCGTCCAGTCGAGCTCGACCACCGTCTGGCCGTCCTCGCGGTTGTAGCGCAGGGCGGTCAGGCGCATCGCCCGCAGGGCTCCGGCGTCCTCGGCCCGGGGGCACTGGACGGGATCGTGGGTGCGGTGGGTCCGGTCGAGCATCCGGCCGAAGGCGGCGTCGAGGGAGGGCATCGCCGCGACGGTCGAGAACGGGGCCGACAGGTAGACGGTGCGTGCGGGCCCGCGGGCGAGGCAGTAGCGCCAGTCGGCGGCGGCGGGCGCGGCGGTCAGCACGAGGGCGGCCGCGGCGCCGAGGAACAGCACTCTCATCGAAGCAGGGAACTCGGCATCGGGGAACTCGGCGGATCGAGACACTCGACACGAGGCTCGGGCGGCCGTTCCGATGCGGGGTGCTTGCGGCGCCAGCAAGGCACGCCGCGCCTCAGACCGGGACGCCTTACGCTAGGACGCTCTCCACCTCGTCGGTCTCCCGGGCATCGAGGCTCAGGCTCCAGACCCGGGCACCGTCCTCGGCGACGAGCCAGGCCTCTCCGGCCCGGTCGCCGAACATCGTGTCGGCCTGCCCGAGCACGCGGGCGGCGGCGTGGCGCACCGTCGGCGCCTCGATCGGCAGTTCCTGGACCGGCAGATCGTGGAACGAGAGGGCTGCGCCCCGGTCATGGACGATGGAGCGCAATCGGTAGAGCGGCATGTCGGACGAACTCCGGAAGACGGGTGGGGTCTTGGCGAACCCGGGTGTCTGGCGTGAGCGGCGGCAGCCTCGCGGTCTCGAAACGGTCGTCCCGCCCATCCCGGCCGCGGCAGGGATACGGGCTCGGGGGCCTTCGGCATCCGCGGCGGCCCGGAGCCGTCGCGGGTTCGTCGCGGACGTCGCCCGGACGGGCGACGCTAGGGCAGACCTTGTAGCGCCCCGGCCCTATCGTTCAAGACTTAACCCAGAACAAAGTTCACCGCGCGGGCGAGCGAGGCGCGGGCCGAGGGCGGGGCGTTGACACCGCACCGCACTGTCTCCCCCTTGGGGGGTAGGGAGCCGGAGGTGGGCGTGCCGCCGGACGAAGCGCCACGTTCCACGCGGCACAACCTCACCCTCTCCCCCGGAAAGGGGGAGGGGAGCGCGCACGCGGGGCGGCAGGCAGAGGAACGGACACGATGACGACGAGGGTCGCCTGCATCGGCGAGTGCATGATGGAGCTGTCCGAGCGGCCGGACGGCAGCCTGCTGCGCGGCTACGGCGGCGATACGCTGAACACCGCCCTCTACCTCGCCCGGCTCGGCGTCGCGGTCGATTACGTGACGGCGCTCGGCGACGATCCGTGGAGCGAGGAGATGCTGGCGGCCTGGGCCGCCGAGGGGGTCGGCACGGGCCAGGTGCGCCGCCTGCCCGGGCGGATGCCGGGGCTCTACATCATCCGCACCGACGGATCCGGCGAACGCAGCTTCCACTACTGGCGCGACAGCGCCGCCGCCCGCGACCTGTTCTCCGGCCCCGGCGCCGCCGGGACCCGGGCGGCTCTAGCGGGGTACGACCTCGTCTACGCCTCCGGCATCAGCCTGTCGCTCTACGGCGAGGCCGGACGGGCGGCGCTGGCCGAGACCTGCCGGGCCGTGCGGGCGAAGGGCGGGCGCGTCGCCTTCGACACGAATTACCGGCCCCGCGGCTGGCCCGACAAGGCGAAGGCGCAGGCCGCCTTCCGCGACGCGATGGCGGCGGCCGACCTGATCTTCGCATCGAGCGAGGACCTCGCATGGCTGTACGGCCGGGAGGGCGAGGAGGAGGTGCTGCGCCATCACGGCCGCTGCGAGATCGTGCTGAAGGGCGGCGGCTCGCCGCCGAGCGTGCGGGTGCTCGCAAGCGACGACGACGTCACGGTGCAGGCCCCGCCCGTCGAGGCGGTCGTCGACACCACCGCGGCGGGCGACAGCTTCGCGGCGGCCTACATGGCGGCGCGCCTCGCCGGACGCCCGCCCGCCGAGGCCGCGTCCTGCGGCCACCGCCTCGCCGGCGCGGTCATCGGCCATCGCGGCGCCGTGATCCCCCGGGCGGCGATGCCCGACCTGCCCCTTACCCCTGCCCTGGGACGACGCTCATGACCACGGATACCCGCGCCCACCGCCTCGACGCGCTGCTCGCCGCCTCGCCGGTGATCCCCGTCATCACCGTGCCGGAGCTCGCCCACGCGGTTCCCCTCGCCCGCGCCCTGGTGGCGGGCGGCATCACCACGCTCGAGATCACCCTGCGCACCCCCGTGGCGCGGGACGCCGCGAAGGCGATCATGGCCGAGGTGCCGGAGGCGGTGGTCGGCCTCGGCACGGTGCTGACCCCGGCCGACCTCGAGACCGCGCACGCGCTGGGCGCCCGCTTCGCGCTGAGCCCCGGGGCGACGCCTGAGCTCCTGCGGGCGGCGGCCGCGAGCGACATGGTGTTCATGCCCGGCATCGCCACGCCCTCCGACCTGATGCAGGTGCTCGCCGCCGGCTTCACCGTGGCGAAGTTCTTCCCGGCCGTGCCGGCGGGCGGCATGGCGGCGCTCAAGGCGCTGGGCGGCCCGTTCCCGCAGGCCCGCTTCTGCCCGACCGGCGGGATCGGCGAGGCCGACGCCAAGGCCTGGCTCGCGCTCCCGAACGTCGCGGCGGTGGGCGGCTCGTGGCTCGCGCCCGAGGCCGAGATCCGCGCCGGCAACTTCGCCGCCATCACCGAGCGGGCCCGCCGCACCCTCGCGGCGCTGCAGTAACGGACCGGAAACGTGCCCGCGCCGCCACGGTGTGGCGCGGGCACAACGCCGATCTCGCAACCGCGAAGCTTCGCCGGATTTAAGCTTGGCTTTGGGACGTGGGCGTTTACGGCTTGGCCATTGGTTCCGCCGTACGGTGCCGGTCGCGTTCGCACCGTCCTCAGCCCCGCGCTTCCCCCCGAGCTTTCCTGCCAAGAGGCTTTTATGCGCCGCTTCGTCCCCGCCCTGGCCGGGCTGGCCTGCGCCGTCGCCGCCTGGGCGGCGCCCGCCGCCGCCTACGAGATCGACCCGCTCACCCGCCAGCCCCTCGACCAGCCCCTCACCATGACGGTGCGGGCCCCCGCCGCCGCGGCGGCCGTCGATCCCCTCGACGCCTCGGTGCCGAAGCTGAGCCCGATCCCGCGGGAGACGGTGGCCTATTCCGGCCCCTACGGCGCCGGCACCATCGTGGTCTCGACCGCCGAGCGCCGGCTCTACTACGTGCTCGGCAACGGCCAGGCGATGCGCTACGGCGTCGGCGTCGGCCGCCCGGGCTTCACCTGGGGCGGCGCGCAGACCATCTCGATGAAGCGCGAGTGGCCCGATTGGCGCCCGCCGGCCCAGATGATCCGGCGCCGGCCCGACCTGCCGCGCTACATGAAGGGCGGCCCCGAGAACCCGCTCGGCGCCCGCGCGATGTATCTCGGCGGCTCGCTCTACCGCATCCACGGCTCCAACGAACCCGAGACCATCGGCACCGCCGTCTCCTCCGGCTGCATCCGGATGACCAACGACGACGTGATGGACCTCTACACCCGCGCCAAGGTCGGCACGAAGGTGATCGTGCAGCGCTGAGGCGCGCACGGACAATCCTGCGGCACCCGTCGAACGGCCCCGTTCGACGGCATCGCCTGGATCCCGAACGGGTCCGCGCCGGGCGCTCGAGCCCCGGCGCGGACCCGTTCTCGTCGAGGCGGCACGGGGCCCGCGCCGCCGGCCTCGCGTCAGCGCCGCCGCGCCGGCTCCCGGCTCAGGCCGCGGGTCGCCAGTTCCTCCTCGTAGCGGGAGAAGCGCGCCGCCTGCTCCTCGCCGAGGCGGCGCAGGAAATCGAAGGCGTAGATCCCGGTATCGTGCATGTCGTCGAAGGTGAGCTTGACGGCGTAGTTGCCGACCGGAGCCACCGACAGGATCTCGACCTCGCGCTTGCCCGCAAGCCACTTGCGCTCCGAGGGCGCGTGGCCCTGGACCTCGGCCGAGGGGCTCTCGACCCGCAGGTACTCCGCCGGCAGGGCGTAGGCCGCGCCGCCGGCATAGGCGACGTGGAGCGTGCGCTTGTCGCGCGACAGCCGGATCTCGGTCGGCCAATCCGCGTCATCGGTCATGGGTGCGTCTCCCTGCGCCTGAAGGCACAACTTGCCCGTAATCCCGGGAGCGCTCATATGCAGGCTGACGTCCGGCCGCCAGAGCCTCAAGTCCCGAGGATAGTGTTCGCATGTGGGGTCCCCGTACCGACGATCCGATGCCGGCGGCGTCCGTGCCGGCGCGGCCGGCGCCGCTGATCGATCCGTTCCAGCGCGCGATCACCTACCTGCGCGTCTCGGTGACCGACCGCTGCGACCTGCGCTGCGTCTACTGCATGTCGGAGGACATGGCGTTCCTGCCCAAGCGCGACCTGCTCACGCTGGAGGAGCTCGACCGGGTCTGCTCGGTGTTCGTGGAGCGCGGCGTGAGGAAGCTGCGCATCACCGGCGGCGAGCCGCTGGTGCGCCGGGACATCATGCGGCTGTTCCGCAACCTCTCGCGCCACCTCGCGTCCGGGGCGCTGGAGGAGATGACGCTGACCACCAACGGCACGCGCCTGCGCCAGCACGCCGCCGAGCTGGCGGCCCTCGGCATGCGCCGCATCAACGTCTCGCTCGACACCCTCGACCCCGACAAGTTCCGGGCGATCACCCGGCGCGGCGACCTGCCGACCGTGCTCGACGGCATCGCGGCGGCGCGCGAGGCGGGCCTCAAGGTCAAGATCAACGCCGTGGCGCTCAAGGGCGTCAACGAGGACGAGATTCCGGCGATGCTCGACTGGGCCCACGGGCTCGGCATGGAGATGACGCTGATCGAGGTGATGCCCCTCGGCGACATCGAGCCCGACCGGGTCGACCAGTTCCTGCCGCTCTCGGTGGTGCGCGAGCGCCTGTCCGAGCGCTACACCCTCACCCCGCTCCCGGACCGCACCGGGGGTCCGGCCCGCTACGTGCGGCTGGAGGAGACCGGCGGGCGGCTCGGCTTCATCACGCCGCTCACCCACAATTTCTGCGAGAGCTGCAACCGGGTGCGCCTGACCTGCACCGGCCAGCTCTACCTGTGCCTCGGCCAGGAGGACGCCGCCGACCTGCGGGCGGCCCTGCGCGCCTCCCCCGACGATGCCGTGGTGGCCGAGGCGATCAGGGAGGCGATCACCCGCAAGCCGAAGGGCCACGACTTCGTCATCGCCCGCGCGGCCAAGCCCGCGGTGCCGCGGCACATGAGCACGACGGGGGGCTGAACGCCCCCCTCAGATCCGGAACCCCATCCGCAGCGCCCCCCAGTGCCGGCCGTGCACGCGGATCGGGGCCGCGACCTCGCGCAGGGGCGGCCGGCCGGCCTCGTCCTGCGGGCAGGCCTGGACCAGGAAGGCCCGGGTCGAGCGGGCGGCGCTGAGCCCGATCCGGTCGTCGTAGAGCCGGCGCTGGCGGGCGTGGAGCGCGTTCCAGGCTGGGTCGCCGGCCCGCGGCGCCTGGGCCTGGGCGCGGTTGTGGACCGGGGCGTAGCCGTTGCGATCGACCGCGAAGCAGAACGCCGTGCGCGGATCGGCGAGCAGCAGCGGCTCGAGGATCGGCGGCAGGATGTCCTCCAGGGCCGGCACGGCGGCGGTGAGGTAGTGCGGCGGCTCGATGCCGGCGACCGGGCGGTAGCTCGTGTCGAACAGGGCGTGGTGCGCGAGCCGGCCCTCGGCGAGCGCCTGCTCCAGCACCGTGCCGACCGCCGCCGCGCCCCCTCGCGCCGCCGCGATCAGCGGCCGGTTCTCCTCCTCGACCGCCACCAGGGCGTCGCGCATCCGCGCCTCGGAGGCCGGATCGGCCAGCGCGCAGTGCAGGCCGCGCGGGCTCGCCCCGGCGACCTGCACCTGCAGCCGGCCGATGCCGCGCACGTCGAGGGAGAGGCGGGATCCCGCCGGCGCGCCGCAGCCCTCCGGCGGGGTCAGGAGCAGCCCGCCCCGGCTGAGATCCAGCACCCGCCCGAGGCCCCAGTTGCCGACCCGCGCCGCGAGATCGACCGGATAGCGGTCGTGGACCCGCCGGTCGCCGATCTCGGCCTGGCGCAGGGACGCGACGGTGCGCCCGGCGAGCCCCCCGGCGAGCCCGGCGACGCCGGCACCGACCGATTCGGCGGCCGCCATGCGCCGGGCCGCCTCGCCGGCCGCGAGAATCGCGGCCGCGGCGTCCCGGTCGAGGTCGTCGGTGGCGTCGGCGAGGTCCAGGGCCTCCCCGGCGAGGTGCCGGGCGGCCTCGGCCTGGGCCCGGGCCGCCGCGCCGGTCGTGGCGAAGGCCGGGCGCAGGCAGGCGAGCGAGGTCGCGACGCTGCCCATCGCCACCGCGCCGGGGCCGGAGAGGCGGCGGCTCAGAATGCGCACCTCCTCCACCGCCCGGGCGGCGTCGGCCGACAGGAGCTTGAATTCCTCCGCCGCCTGCCAGAGCGGGTCGCCGCCCGCGCCGGCCCGCGCCGCCTCGACGGTCGCGTTGAGGGCGAGCCGGTTGGCCTGCCGCGCCAGGGTCGCCACCGCCTCGACGACGCGGGCGGCGTCCTTTGCGGCCGACGCCATCTCGGCCTCGAGCACCCGGCTCTGCGCGTCGGTGCGGTCGAGGTGGCGGCCGGCCTGCACCAGCACGCCGGAGAGCCCCTCGGCCTCCGCCGCCAGCGTCTCGGCGGAGGCACCCAGGGCCCGCCCGCGGGCGCCGGCCTCGCCGGCCCGGTGTCTCAGGGTGCCCAGGTCGCGGGCGAGGGCGGCCGCGTCCGCGGCGGCGGCGGCGGTCTCGGCGCAGCCGTCCCGGGCGGCGACGCCGACGGCGCGGGCGGCCCGCACCAGCTCGGCCTCGACCCGGTCGACGGCGTCGCGCCCGGCCCGGCCCGTGCCGAGGTCCGGTCCCTCGGCCGCCGGTTCCGCCACGGCGAGCGGCGGCAGGATCTCGACCGCGTCGGCGCGGTCGCGGGGCGGGTGGGGCGGGCGGAAGCTCAGGCGCATGGCCGGATGAGAGCGCGCCGCGCTTAAAGGCCGGTTAACCCTGACGCAGAGTTAACGTCGCCGACCCGGTTTCGCGAGGCGCGATGACGCACGAGTTGCGTCGGCAGGCGCGGCCGTGGCAGGGTCCGCCCCCGTCCGGTTCGACGCCCCCCGTCCACCGCCCTTCCACGAGAGACCGCCGCCGGATGAGCCGCCTGCTCTCCCGCCTCCTGCTCCTGTCGCTGCTCGCCGCCGGGCCCGCCCTCGCCGAGCCGGCGCCCTCCGGCCTCCCCTCGCCGGTGCGCATCGCCACCGAGGGCGGCCATCCGCCGTTCAACTACGTCGAGGACGGCAAGCCGGCGGGCCTGGAGGTCGAGCTGGCCCAGGCCCTGTGCGCGGAGGCCCGGCTCGCCTGCACGATCGTGCTCCACCAGTGGGACGGCATCATCAAGGGGCTGGAGGCCGGCGAGTACGACGCCATCATGGCGGCGATGGCGCCCACCCCGAAGCGGGCCGCCCGCATCGCCTTCACGAAACCCTACCTGCGCATCCCGTTCGCCTACGTGGCGCGCCGGGACACCTCGCTGCCGAACCCGTCGCCGGCCACCCTGCGGGGCCGCCGGATCGGGGTGGCGGCGCACGGGCCGCAGGTCGCCTATCTCGAGCAGCGGGTGCCGGGCGCCGAGATCCGCACCTTCGACAGCCTCGCCGACGCGACCCTCGACCTGCGGGCCGGCCGGGTCGATTTCGTGCTGGGCGACAAGCTCGATCTCGCGACCTTTCTGAGCCGGCCCGAGGGCGAGGCCTGCTGCCGCCTCGCCGGCGACGTCGCCGCGGGCGAGCCGCTGCTGGGCGAGGGCGTCGCCATCGGCCTGCGCAAGGGCGACGGCGCCCTGCGCGAGGCGTTCGAGCGGGCGCTCGCGGCGCTCGTCGCCGACGGGCGCTACGACCGCATCCGGGCGAAGTTCATCCCTTTCGACACGAAGTGACGACACGCCGGTGACGACGCCCGTTTGACGGGCGTAGGCGCGGCTCACTACACCGGGGACCGACCGCCGGGACAACGGCGTGGGAGGAGCGAGCGCATGGCAAAGGTCGCGTTTCTGGGTCTCGGCGTGATGGGGGGGCCGATGGCCCGTCACCTCGCCGCCAAGGGCCACGACGTCACGGTCTACAACCGCACCAAGGCCAAGGCCGACGACTGGGTGAGCGCGCATGGCGGCAAGGCCGCGGCGACGCCCCGCGAGGCGGCCGAGGGCCAGGAGATCGTCTTCGCCTGCGTCGGCAACGACGACGACCTGCGCCAGGTCACGACCGGGCCGGACGGCGCCTTCGCGGCGATGGGCAAGGGCACGGTCTTCGTCGACCACACCACCGCCTCGGCGGAGGTGGCGCGCGAGCTGTCCGAGGCTGCGGGCAAGGCCGGGTTCGGCTTCATCGACGCGCCGGTCTCCGGCGGCCAGGCGGGCGCCGAGAACGGCGTGCTGACGGTGATGTGCGGCGGCGAGGCCGACACCTTCGCCCGGGTCGAGCCGGTGATCGGGTCTTACGCCCGCGCCTGCCGGCTGCTGGGGCCCGTCGGCGCCGGCCAGCTCGCCAAGATGATGAACCAGATCTGCATCGCGGGCCTCGTCCAGGGCCTGTCGGAGGCGGTGCATTTCGGCAAGCGGGCGGGGCTCGACATCGAGGCGGTGCTCGACGTGATCTCCAAGGGGGCCGCCGGCTCCTGGCAGATGGAGAACCGCGGCAAGACCATGAACGAGGGCAAGTTCGAGTTCGGCTTCGCCGTCGACTGGATGCGCAAGGACCTGTCGATCGTCCTCGCGGAAGCCCGCCGCAACAAGGCCAAGCTGCCGGTGACGGCCCTCGTCGACCAGTTCTACGCCGAGGTGCAGAGCCTGGGCGGCGGGCGCTGGGACACGTCGAGCCTGATCGCGCGGCTGGAGAAGTAAAAATGTCAGCGCGGCATTGTCGATGACAAGATAAAGCTCCCTCCCCTCTCCCGTGTGGGAGAGGGGCCGGGGGTGAGGGTGACACGGTTCCGAGTCAGGCTCTGACCGTCCCGCTGTCAGCACGACGTTCAGTGCTTGGATAAGAACCGTATCACCCTCACCCCTACCCCTCTCCCACTCGGGAGAGGGGATCCCGCGCCATCTGGTTTTCAGTCAGCGCCGGTAAGTCAGGTGTCTACTTCCCCACCAAACAGCTCACCGCCTTGCGCCAGCCGGCCAGCCGCCGCTCGCGCAGCGTCGGCTCCATCGCCGGGGCGAAGCGACGCTCCAGGCGCCAATGGTCGGCGAAGTGCTCGGGCTCCGGGTAGAGGCCGCAGGCGAGGCCGGCGAGGTAGGCCGCGCCCAGCGCCGTCGTCTCCTTCACCTCGGGGCGGTCGACGGGGGCGGCGAGCAGGTCGGCGAGGCGCTGCATCGTCCAGTCGGAGGCGACCATGCCGCCATCGACCCTGAGCACCGTGGCGCTGCCGTCCCCGTCCGCCCAGTCGGCCCGCATGGCGGCGAGGAGGTCGGCGGTCTGGAAGCAGACGCTCTCGAGCGCCGCGCGGGCGAGTTCGGCCGGTCCCGTGCCGCGGGTCAGCCCGAACAGGGCGCCGCGGGCGTCCGGCTCCCAGTAGGGCGCGCCGAGGCCGACGAAGGCCGGCACGAGGTAGACGTCCTGGCCCGGGTCGGCCCGCTCGGCGAGCGCGCCCGTCTCGGCAGCCGATTCGATCACGCCGAGCCCGTCGCGCAGCCACTGCACCGCCGCGCCCGCGACGAAGATCGAGCCTTCGAGCGCGTAGGTGCGCTTCCCGTCGAGCTGGTAGGCGATGGTGGTGAGGAGCTTGTTCTTCGAGGCGACCGGCTGGGAGCCGGTGTTGAGGAGGGCGAAGCACCCGGTGCCGTAGGTCGACTTGACCATGCCGGGCCGGAAGCAGGCCTGCCCGACGACGGCCGCCTGCTGGTCGCCGGCGACGCCCCGGATCGGGATCGCGGCGCCGAACAGCTCCGGGTCGGTCTCACCGAAATCGCCTGAGGAATCGCGCACCTCCGGGAGCATCGAGGCCGGCACGCCGAGGAGCCCCGTCAGTTCCTCGTCCCAGGCGCCGCGATGGATGTCGAAGAGCAGCGTGCGCGAGGCGTTGGTGGCATCGGTGACGTGCAGCCGCCCGCCCGTGAGGCGCCACAGGAGATACGAATCGACGGTGCCGAAGGCGAGCTCGCCGGCCTCGGCCCGGGCGCGGGCGCCGGGCACGTTGTCGAGGATCCAGGCGATCTTGGTGCCGGAGAAGTAGGGGTCGAGGATCAGGCCGGTCTTGCCCGTCACCATCGGCTCGTGGCCGGCCTCCTTGAGGCGGGCGCAGATCCCGGCCGAGCGCCGGTCCTGCCAGACGATGGCGCGGTGCACCGCCTCGCCGGTGCGCCGGTCCCAGACCAGCGTCGTCTCGCGCTGGTTGGTGATGCCGATCGCCGCCACGTCCCGGGCCGTGACCCCGGCCTGCTTCATCGCCGCCCGGCAGGTCTCGAGCGTCGTGCGCCAGAGGTCCTCCGGCTCGTGCTCGACCCAGCCCGAGGCCGGGAAGTGCTGCGGGAACTCGGCCTGGGCGAGGCCCGCGATCGAGGTGTCGGGCCGGAACAAGAGGGCGCGCGAGGAGGTGGTGCCCTGGTCGATGGCGAGGATGAGGGAGGACATCGTTTCGGGGCTCGTCAGAGAGGTGGCGGTTCCGTCATGTCGTAGGCCAAGACGATCTCCCTCGCGACGAGCGCGGCGGTCGCCGCCGTCATAGCCATTCCCGGATCATCGCGGAAAGGAGAGCCGGGGCTGCACGCCCCGGCTCCCGCAGCGTCAGCCGCGCTTCGGCGGCGAGGCCGGCCAGCTCTTGATCAGGGTGTCGTAGTCGATCGTCTCACCCTTCGGCTTCTCGTCGGCGAGCTTGCGCTGGGGCGCCAGCGTGCCGTCCTTCTTGGCCTGCTCGTACCAGTGCTCGGCTGAGGTCTTGGGGTTGAGCTTCGGGCCGCACTCGCCCTGCACCTTCGAGCGCTCGAGGCGCGCCATCACGTCGTCCTGGGCCGCGGCGAGCGCGTCCATCGCCGCCTGCGGGGTCTTGGAGCCCGAGGAGGCGTCGCCGATGTTCTGCCACCAGAGCTGAGCGAGCTTGGGGTAATCCGGCACGTTCACGCCGGTCGGGGTCCACTGCGTGCGGGCCGGCGAGCGGTAGAACTCGACCAGGCCGCCGAGCTTCGGCGCCCGCTCGGTGAAGGACTTGTCCCAGATGTCGCTCTCGCGGATGAAGGTGAGGCCGACGTGGCTCTTCTTCAGGCTGACCGTCTTCGAGACGATGAACTGCTGGTAGAGCCAGGCCGCCTTGCGGCGATCGAGGGGGGTCGACTTCAAGAGGGTGAGCGAGCCGGCATCCTGGTAGCCGAGCTTCATCCCGTCCTTCCAGTACGGGCCCTTCGGCGAGGGCGCCATGCGCCACTTCGGCGTGCCGTCCTGGTTCATGACCGGGAGACCCGGCTTGACCATGTCGGCGGTGAAGGCGGTGTACCAGAACATCTGCTGGGCGACGTTGCCCTGCGACGGCACCGGGCCCGACTCCGAGAAGGTCATGCCGGCGGCCTGCGGCGGGGCGAACTTCTTCAGCCACTCGACGTACTTCGTCACCGAGTAGACCGCCGCCGGGCCGTTGGTGTCGCCGCCGCGCTCGATCGAGGAGCCGACCGGGCGGCAGCCCTCCATGCGGATGCCCCACTCGTCGACCGGCTTGCCGTTCGGGATGCCCCGGTCGCCGTTGCCGGCCATCGACAGCCACGCGTCGGTGAAGCGCCAGCCGAGCGACGGGTCCTTCTTGCCGTAGTCCATGTGGCCATAGACCTTGACACCGTCGATCTCCTTCACGTCATTGGTGAAGAAGTCGGCGATGTCCTCGTAGGCCGACCAGTTGACCGGCACGCCGAGCTCGTAGCCGTACTTGGCCTTGAACTTCTCCTTGAGGTCGGCGCGAGTGAACCAGTCGTAGCGGAACCAGTACAGGTTGGCAAACTGCTGGTCGGGCAGCTGGTAGAGCTTGTTGTCCGGCCCGGTGCCGAAGGACTTGCCGATGAAGTCGTCGAGGTCGAGGGTCGGCGAGGTGACGTCCTTGGCCTCACCCGTCATGAAGTCCGACAGGGCGACGGTCTGGCCGTAGCGGAAATGGGTGCCGACGAGGTCGGAATCGTTGATCCAGCCGTCGTAGATGTTCTTGCCCGACTGCATCTGGGTCTGGATCTTCTCGACCACGTCGCCCTCCTGCAGGAGGTCGTGGCGCACCTTGATCCCGGTGATCTCGGAGAAGGCCTTCGCCAGCGTGCGGGCCTCGTATTCGTGCGTGGTGATGGTCTCGGAGACGAAGTTGATCTCCATGCCGGCGAAGGGCTTCGCCGCATCGATGAACCACTGCATCTCCTTGAGCTGCTCCTCCTTCGACAGGGTCGAGGGCTGGAACTCGGTGTCGACCCAGCGCTTGGCCTCTTCCATGCCGGCGAAGGCGTGGCCGGCGGCCAGGGTGAGCGCGAGGGCGCTCGCGGCCGTGAGCAGACGATGGCGTTTCATGGTGGTGGTCCTCCCTCTGGTGGTGATCGGCCCGCCTGATGCCGGCTGGCTGCCGGACGTAGCGACGAACCGTTTAAGCGAAGCGGAACATCACCGCCCCGTAAACGAGCGAGAGCGCGAGCGCCCATTCGAGGCTCGGGCCGACGAGGCCGAGCCAGGCGAGGTTGATGAAGGCGGCGCCGACCAGCGTCAGGAACAGCCGGTCGCCCCGGGTCGTCGGGATGCGCAGGATCCCGACCTCTTCGGTCTCCGGGCGCCAGACGGCCAGCGCGGTCATCAGGGCGAGCAGGCCGGCGATGACCGCGAAGAACACGGCGGTCTGCCAGGTCCAGGCCATCCAGGCGAAATCGGACATCGGACGAACTCCCCGATCACACCCGACCGAGGGCGAAGCCCTTGGCGATGTAGTTGCGCACGAACCAGATCACGAGGGCGCCCGGCACGATGGTGAGCACGCCGGCCGCCGCGAGCAGGCCCCAATCCATGCCGGCGGCCGAGACCGTGCGGGTCATGGTGGCGGCGATGGGCTTGGCGTCGACCGAGGTGAGCGTGCGGGCGAGCAAAAGCTCGACCCACGAGAACATGAAGCAGAAGAAGGCGGCGACGCCGATGCCGGACGCGATCAGCGGCATGAAGATCTTGATGAAGAAGCGCGGGAACGAGTAGCCGTCGATCGCCGCGGTCTCGTCGATCTCGCGCGGCACGCCGGACATGAAGCCTTCGAGAATCCACACCGCCAGCGGCACGTTGAACAGGCAGTGGGCGAGCGCCACCGCCCAGGGCGTGTCGAACAGGCCGACCGCCGAGTAGAGGTTGAAGAAGGGAAGCGCGAACACCGCCGGCGGCGCCATCCGGTTCGAGAGCAGCCAGAAGAACAGGTGCTTGTCGCCGATGAAGCTGTAGCGCGAGAACGCGTAGGCCGCCGGCAAGGCGAGGCCGATCGACAGAACCGTGTTGATCGCCACGTAGGACAGCGAGTTCAGGTAGCCACCGTACCAGCTCGGATCGGTGAAGATCCGGATGTAGTTGTCGAACGTGATGGCATGAGGCCAGAGCGTCATGCTGGTGTTGATTTCCTGGTTGGTCTTCAGGCTCATGTTCACGAGCCAGTAGATCGGGACCATCAGGAACAGGAGGTAGAGCGTCATCACGACGTGGCGCGGGCGCATCAGGCGGCCCTCCGGTCGAGCGGGATGGTGGTGGCGGGGGGCAGGCTGCCGGCGGCGCCGGCATCCGCCGGGTCGGTGTCGGCCAGCACCGTGCGGTTGCCGGCGTCCACGTTGGTCATCACGGTGTAGAACACCCAGCAGACGCTGAGGATGATCAGGTTGTAGACCAGCGACATCGCCGCCGCCCGGCCGAGGTCGAACTGTCCCAGCGCCAGCTTGACGAGGTCGATCGACAGGAAGGTCGTGGCGTTGCCGGGCCCGCCGCCGGTGAGCACGAAGGGCTCGGTGTAGATCATGAACGAGTCCATGAAGCGCAGCAGCACGGCGATCAGCAGGACGCGGCGCATCTTCGGCAGCTGGATCGTGCGGAAGATCGCCCACTGGCTCGCCCCGTCGATGCGGGCGGCCTGGTAATAGGCGTCGGGGATCGACTTGAGACCCGCGTAGCACAGGAGCGCGACGAGGCTCGTCCAGTGCCACACGTCCATGGTCACGATGGTGACCCAGGCGGCGAGCGCGGAGCCGGCGTAATTGTAGTCGATGCCGATGCGGTTGAGGAACGAGCCGAGGAGGCCGATATCGGTGCGGGCGAAGACCTGCCAGATCGTGCCGACGACGTTCCACGGGATCAGCAGCGGCAGGGCCATCAGCACGAGGCAGAACGCGACCGAGCGGCCCTCCCGCGGCATCGACAGCGCCACCGCGATGCCGAGCGGCACCTCGATCGCCAGGATGATCCCTGAGAACAGGAGGTTGCGCCACAGCGAATCGAAGAAGCGCTCGCCGAACTGGCTCGACGGGTCGAGCAGTTCCTGGAACCAGCCGAGGCCGTTCCAGAAGAACTGGTTGTTCCCGAACGTGTCCTGGACCGAGTAGTTGACCACCGTCATCAGCGGCAGCACCGCCGAGAAGGCGACGACGGCGAAGACCGGCAGGACGAGGAGCCAGGCCTTCTGGTTGACGGTCTTGGTCATGCGGCCTCCCCGGGCACCAGGGCGCCGTCGGCGTAGATGTGGATCTGGCGCGGATCGAGGGTCAAGGCCGCCTCGGTCCCGTCGAGGCTCTGGCCCTCCGCCACCGTGGCGACGAGGGGCCGGCCGCCGAGCTCGACCCGGGCGAGGCGCTGGCGCCCGATATCGTCGATGCGCTTGACCTGGACGGGGAGACCGAGGCCCTTCGGCGCGAGGTGTACGTATTCGGGGCGGACACCCAGCTCGATGCGCTTGCCCTGCGGCAGGTCCGGGTAGTGGCGGGCGAGCGGGACGGCGTGGCCCTCGATCGTCGCGGTCGCGCCCTCGACCCGCGCCGGCAGCAGGTTCATGCCCGGCGAGCCGATGAAGTGGCCGACGAAGGTGTGGGCGGGGCGCTCGAACAGCTCGTCGGGCGTTCCGGTCTGCACCACGGCGCCGTCATGCATCACCACCACCGTGTCGGCGAAGGTCAGCGCCTCGGTCTGGTCGTGGGTGACGTAGATCATCGTCAGGTCGAGCTTGCGGTGAAGCTCCTTGAGCGTCGAGCGCAGCTGCCACTTCAGGTGCGGGTCGATGACGGTGAGCGGCTCGTCGAACAGGATCGCCGCCACGTCCGGGCGCACGAGGCCCCGGCCGAGCGAGATCTTCTGCTTCATGTCCGCCGTCAGGTTGTTGGCACGGCGGTCGAGCACCCGGGTGAGGTCGAGGAGACCGGCGATCTCCTCCACCCGCGACCGGATGGTGGCCGGGGCGACGCGCCGGTTCTTCAACGGGAAGGCCAGGTTCTCCCGCACCGTCATGGTGTCGTAGACGACCGGGAACTGGAACACCTGGGCGATGTTGCGCCCCTCGGTCGGCACCGTGGTGACGTCGCGGTCGTCGAACAGGATGCGGCCGCGGGTCGGGACGACCAGCCCCGAGATGATGTTGAGCAGCGTGGACTTGCCGCAGCCCGACGGCCCGAGCAGCGCGTAGGCGCCGCCCTGGCGCCAGACGTGGTCGATTTCCTTCAGCGCGTAGTCCTGCGGGCCCTTGGGGTTCGGGCCGTAGGCGTGGGCGAGGTGGTCGAGGGTGATGCGGGCCATGGATCCCCTCTCCTCTCAAGCCGCCGCCGGCAGGTCGAGGGCGGCGGTGCGGCCGGTCCCGTCGAACACCAGGGCGTGGCGGGGGTCGAGATAGGCGGTCACCGCCGTGCCGGGCTCGAGCCGGCGCACGCCGGGCAGGAGCGCGATCAGGCGGCTCTCGCCGGCATCGGCTTGCAGGTCGACATGGACGTAGCTCTCCGAGCCGGTGATCTCGGCGACCGAGACGGTGGCGGGCAGCGCGATCGCCTCGGCCTGCAGGGGATCGAGGGCGAGGTGGTGGGCGCGAAAGCCGATCGTGTAGGTGCCGTCGGGCACGGTCGCGAGCGTGCCGGTCGCCCGGACCTGGCCGCCGGTCGGAAGCGAGACCCGGCCGCCGGCCTTCGTCACGCTCAAGGTGTTGAGCGGCGGGTCGGAGAAGACCTTCGCGGTGACGAGATCCTGGGGCCGGCGGTAGACGTCCGGCGTCGGACCGACCTGGGTGACGCGGCCCTGGTGCAGGGTGGCGGTGCGCCCGCCGAGCATCAGGGCCTCGGCCGGCTCGGTGGTGGCGTAGACGAAGATGGCCCCCGTAGCGGCGAAGATCCGCGGGAGTTCTTCCCGCAACTCCTCGCGCAGCTTGTAGTCGAGGTTCGCCAGCGGCTCGTCCATCAGCACGAGGTCGGCGCGCTTGCAGAGCGCCCGGGCGATGGCGGTGCGCTGCTGCTGGCCGCCCGACAGTTCGAGGGGCTTGCGCTTGAGGTAGGGGGTGAGCCGGAGAAGCCCCGCCGCCTCCTGCACCCGCGCCTCGATCTCGGCCCTCGCGACCCCGGCGACCCGCATCGGCGAGGCGATGTTCTCGTAGACCGAGAGCGAGGGGTAGTTGATGAACTGCTGGTAGACCATCGCGACGTTGCGGGCTTGCACCGGCAGCCCGGTCACGTCCTTGCCGTCGGCGATAATCCTTCCATCGCTCGGCGCCTCGAGCCCGGCCATCAGGCGCATCAGCGTCGTCTTGCCGGCGAGCGTCTGGCCGAGCAGCACGTTGAGCGAGCCCTTCGGCAGGGCGAGGCTGACGTCGCGGATATGGGTCTCGGGGCCGACCCGCTTGGTCACGTTCTCCAGGATCAGGGTCATGGCGCCCTCCCGTCTCTCGTCTCGTCAGGCGGCGTTGGGCGCGGCGGCGGCGCGGCGCATGAAGTCGTCGAGGGCGGCGGCCTCGGCGGGGGTGACCCTAAGGCCGAGCTTCGAACGGCGCCAGAGCACGTCGTCGGCGGAGACCGCCCATTCGCGGCGCATCAGGTGGCGCACCTCGCGCTCGGTGAGATCCGCCCCGAACACCCGTCCGAGATCGGCCAGCGAGCGGGCGCCGCTCAGGATCTCCCGCGCATCGGTGCCGTAGGCCCGCACCAGCCGGGCGACCAGCGCCTCCGGCACGCCCGGGTGCTGGCGCGCAAGCCCCGCCACGACCTCGTCGTAGCCCTCCTTCGGGAAGTTGCCGCCCGGCAGGACGGCACCCGAGGTCCAGGGCTCCTTGCGGGCCGCCGGGAGGTGGTCCTTCAGGCGCTCGAGCGCCGATTCGGCGAGGCGGCGATAGGTGGTGATCTTGCCGCCGAAGACCGAGAGCATCGCCGGCTGGCCGTCCGGCGCATCGAGGGTCAGCACGTAGTCGCGGGTGGCTTCCTGCGCCTTCGAGGCGCCGTCGTCGTAGAGCGGGCGCACGCCCGAATAGGTCCACACCACCTCGTCGCGGGTGACCGGATCGCGGAAGTACTCGCTCGCGGCGGCGCAGAGATAGGCGATCTCCTCCTCGCTCGCCTTCACGTCGGCGGGGTCGCCCTTGTAGTCGCGGTCGGTGGTGCCGATCAGCGTGAAGTCGCGCTCGTAGGGGATCGCGAAGATGATGCGCTGGTCGGCGTTCTGGAAGATGTAGGCGCGGTCGTGCTGGAAGAGGCGCCGCACCACGATGTGGCTGCCCTGGACGAGGCGCACGCCCTCGCTGGAATTGGCCCGCGCCACGCCGGTGAGCACGTTCGCCACCCAGGGGCCGGCGGCGTTGACGAGGGTGCGGGCCCGCACGGTGTCGCGGGCGCCGGTCTGGCGGTCCTCCGCGGTGATCTCCCACAGCCCGTCGGTGCGGGCGACGGTGACGACCCGGGTGCGGGTGCGGATCATCGCGCCGCGCTCGGCGGCGTCGCGGGCGTTCAGCACCACGAGGCGCGAATCCTCGACCCAGCAATCCGAATATTCGAAGGCGCGGCGAAAGCCGGCTTTCAGCGGCTCGCCGGCGGGATCGCGGGTGAGGTCGAGGGTGCGGGTGCCGGGCAGGCGCTTGCGGCCGCCGAGGTTGTCGTAGAGCAGGAGCCCCAGGCGCAGGAGCCAGCCGGGCCGCAGACCCGAATGGTGCGGCAGCACGAAGCGCAGGGGCCAGACGATGTGGGGCGCCATGCCCCACAGCACCTCGCGCTCCATCAGGGCCTCGCGGACCAGGCGGAACTCGTAATGCTCGAGGTAGCGCAGGCCGCCGTGGATCAGCTTGGTCGAGGTCGAGGAGGTGCCGCTGGCCAGGTCGTTCTGCTCGAACAGCACCACCGAGGCGCCGCGGCCGACCGCGTCGCGGGCGATGCCGCAGCCGTTGATGCCGCCGCCGATCACCGCGAGGTCGAACACCCCGCGCTCGTCGCCGGGCTGCTGGCGCCTGGGGGCCAAGGCCACCTCCCTGTCCGAGCCTTTCGGCTCTTTCGTTTGCATCCTGGTGCGAATCTAGTCGCGACCGGTGGCTGACGCAAGCGAAACCGAAAGCCGAGAGGTGCGAACGAAAGCCCAAGCCTTTCGGTTTCGGCGATGTATCGGTTTCGGCTACTCGGCGGCGTCGGACGTCTCGTGCGCGCCGGCCTCCGCCCCGGCCTCGACCAGCTCGACGCGATGCGCCGCGCACATCTCCCGCAAGGCGCCGGAGGGCAGCGCGTCGGTGACGAAGTAGTCGAGCTCGCGCAGGTGGCCGACGCGGATCGGCGCCGAGCGTTCGAGCTTCAGCTTGTCGGCGACCAGGATCACCCGGCGGGCATTGTCGATGATGGCGCGGGCGACCCGCACCTCGCGGTAGTCGAAGTCGAGCAGCGTGCCGTCCTCGTCGATCGCCGAGGCGCCGATCACCGCGTAATCGACCTTGAACTGGTTGATGAAATCGACCGCCGCCGAGCCGATCACCGCCCCGTCGGCCCGCCGCACCGGCCCGCCGGCGACGATCAGGCTCATCTTCGGGTGGCGGTAGAGCAGGGTCGCCACGTTGAGGTTGTTGGTGATGACGAGGAGGTCCTCGTGGTCGCCGAGCGCGCGCGCCACCTCCTCGGTGGTGGTGCCGATGTTGATGAACAGCGACGCGCTGTTCGGGATCAGCCTTGCTGCCGCCTCGCCGATCGCCCGCTTCTCGCCGTGGGCGACGAGGCGGCGCGCCTCGTAGGACACGTTCTCGACGCCCGAGGCCACCACGGCGCCGCCGTGGATGCGCGACAGGAGCCGGCTGTCGCACAGCTCGTTCAGGTCCTTGCGGATCGTCTGCGGCGTCACCTCGAACCGCGCCGCCAGCTCCTCGACGCTGACCCGCCCGTGCAGGCGGGCGAGGGCGAGGATGTCCTGCTGGCGCTGGGAAACCTGGTCGATCACGACGCGCATGCCTTGTTCTCGCCCATCGGGGCGCTTGTTGCCCGCGGGACCGCGGGGGCGGGCATTGTCGGGGCAAGCGGGGGCGGGTGCAATCGGGGGCGAGGAAGGGTGCGGGGTACGCGTTCGGACCACCGCGGACGGCTTCGACCGTCTGGCTGACGCTACAGCGAAAGGCCGCAGCGCCGACGACATCCGTCTCGGCTACGTCGAGCTCGTGATCGGTTCACACATCGTCTTCAATCGAGATCGTGCCGGCGGCGCGATCGAGATCGTACGCATCCTGCGCCAGTGGATGGATTTCGATCGCCGCTTGCGAAGCGGCCGCGGCGTCGCTTGGTCGAGGGCTGGAATACCTCACACGATCCCCCACGCCCGGTACCGCCGCCGCTCCGTCAACTCCCGCGGGCGGGCGGATCCCAGCTCGGCCAGCATCCCCTCCACCGCCTGCGGGGTGACGGCGAGCGCCCGGGCGGCGCTCGCCACCGTGACCAGCGGCGTGCCGACGAACAGGTCGACGAGTTGCGGCAGGCGCGAGGTCCGGCGCTTGGCCGCGCAGGCGCGCAGCATCACCTCGCGGGCGAGCGTCAGGCGGTCGAGGTCGCGCCCGAGGGTGCGGGCGGAGGCCTCGACCGCCCCGAGGAGACCGGCGACACGGTCGGCGAGCGGCAGCGCCCGCGACCACGGCGCCCGGCTCTCGCGCAGGCCCAGCGACAGCGCCGGCAGGTGGACCGTGACCTTGGCCCGGGCCCGCAGCAGGGCCGCCGCCGTCAGCGGCCCGCGGTGACCCCGGCGCGGGGCCGGATCCAGCACCAGCCAGGCGTCGAGGGCGACCGCGGCGGCCAGAGCCGCCGGCAGGTCCCGGGTCTCGTCGAGGATCCGGCGCCAGGCGGCGACCGGGCCTTCGTCCGGGTCTCGGCGCGGGACCGGCCCGCCCGCCTCGTGAGCGGCGAGGGTGCGGCGGGTACGGGCGAGCAGCCGGTCGATGGCGGCGAAGGCCGTGTCGGCGCCCTCCGGCTCGTCCTCGTCCTCCTCGTCGGGCCGCTCGTCCTCCGTCGCGCCCGCCTCGGGTTCGGGCCCGGCGAGCATCGCCCGGCCGGGGGCGGAGAAGGCCCAGCCCGGCGGGGACGCGGCGAGGCGCCGCCGGTCGGCGAGCACCGCCACGGCACGCCCCAGCGCGAGCGTCGGACGGCGCACGTCCATCGCCGCCTCGTGCAGCACGAGATCTTCCAGGGCGACGAGCTCGCCGTCGAGATGCAGGGCGGCCTGGGCGTCGAACAGGTGCGCCCGCGCCCGGGCCCCGTCGGCCAGCACGGGATCGGCCCGGGCCAGGCGCTCGTCGGCGCGCACCAGCGCGTCGGAGGCCGCCTCCAGGGGACCGGCGAGGGGCCGCCACGCGGCGGGCGGGCGGATCGCGTCGAGATCGTAAGCCATTGCGGCGGCACGATACGGAATATCACATCCAAGGAAAGATGGCATTCGCTTGGTCGACCGTGGAGAGGAGCGAGGCCCACGGACGGTGCCGCGCACCTTGACGTGGGCAATATTCCCACATACCCAAGCGCGGCCGGTCGGCGTCCCGACCGGGCAGTCCCGCCGCAATTTCGCTGTCCGGCCGGCGCATTGACCCATCCGACTCGACGGCCTTAACCGTGACGAGACTTGCCGTGACCGACCCCGCCGTGACCCACCCCGACGCCGCGCAGGACGGTGACGTGCGCCAGCCCGCCGCCGAGCCGATCCCCCCGACCTCCCCCCTGCCCGTCGCCGTGGGCATCACGGTGTTCCGGCCGACGCCGGAGCAGGTCGCGACCTTGCGCGCCCGGGTCGCGGCGGAGGCGCGCCTGACGATCGTGTTCGACAATGGCGGCCTACCGGCGGAGGACGCGGCCGCGCTCGAGCAGCGCGGCGCGCTCGTGCTGTCGGCGGGGCGCAACATCGGAATCGGCGGCGCCCTCGACGCGATCGCCCGGGCGGCGTCCGCGGCGGGGGCCGCGCAGGTGCTGCTCCTCGACCAGGACGCCGCGTTCACGCCGGACCAGGTCTCGGAGCTGGAGGCGGCGCTGGCGCGCCTGCGGACCCTGAGCCTGCCGCCGGCCGTGGTCGGCCCGAGGCCGCAGGCGGCGCCCGGAGCCAAGGCGCCGGCCTATCCGCGCCGGCCGGAGATCCCGGATTACGGCTCCCTCGTGCCGGTGGAGTTCCTGGCCACCTCCGGCTCGCTCGTCGACCTCGAGGCCTATGCGCGGATCGGCCCGTTCCGGAGCGACTTCTTCATCGACGGCGTCGACCTCGAATGGTGCTTTCGCGCCTGGGCCCGCGGCTACGGCTGCTGGATGGAGGCGGGCACCGCCCTCCCCCATCGGGTCGGGGCCGGGGTGATCCGCTCGACGCTCTTCGGCATCGAGATGCCGCGCCAGCCCCTGTTCCGGATGACGGCCTACCTGCGCAACAGCGTCTATGCCTGGCGGCTGGCGCACGTGCCACGACGCTGGAAGGTGCGCCAGGCCGCCTACCTGCCGCTCCAGGCCCTGCTCACCTGGGCCGATTCCGGCTACCGCCCGCGCGTGCTCGCTCAGCTCGCCGGCGCGGTGCTCGACGGCCTGCGCGGCCGGCTCGGGCGGCCGAAAGGATTGCCGGGAGAGCCGTCATGACGGGGATTGCGGCGATGCCCGGGACGCCCCCCGCCCTCGACGTCGTGATCGTCAACTGGAACGGCGGCGCCCTGCTGCGGGCCTGCCTCGCCAGCCTGGCGGCGGCGGAGGACGGCCTCGGCGACGCCCTGCCCCTGCGGGTCGTCGTGGTCGACAACGCCTCCAGCGACGGCTCGCTCGACGCCCTGCCGCGCCTGCGCCATGGGCCGGGAACGGGACCGGACGCGGGGCCCGAGGTGATCGCCAATCCCGACAACCGGGGCTTCGGCCGGGCCTGCAACGCCGGTGCGGCGCGGGGGCGCGCGCCCGCGATCCTGTTCCTGAACCCCGACGCGCGGGTGACGGCGGAGAGCCTGGCCGGCGCCTACGCCGCCCTGACGGCGGATGCGGGCACCGGCATCGTCGGGGCGCAGCTCCTCGACGAGGCGGGCGCGGTGCAGCGCTCCTGCGCGCGGCGGCCGAGCGCCGGCTCGCTCGTCGGCCAGGCGCTCCTCCTCGACCGGGCGCGGCTGGTGCCCACGCACTTCATGACCGAGTGGGACCACGCCGAGGACCGGGCGGTCGATCAGGTGATGGGCGCCTTCCTGATGATCCGCCGGTCGCTGTTCGCGGATCTCGGCGGCTTCGACGAGCGCTTCTTCGTCTACTACGAGGATGTCGACCTCTGCGCCCGGGCGCAGGATGCGGGCTTCGCGGTGCGCCACCTCGCCGGCGTCCGCGTGCGGCACGAGGGCCAGGGCACGACGCGGGCGGCCAAGGCGCACCGCCTCGCCTGCTTCCTCGAGAGCCAGATCCGCTACGCCGCCAAGCATCACGGCCGGGCGACGGCGCTCGCCCTGACGGCGGCGGCCTTCGGGGCGCAGGTGCCCCTGCGCCTCGCCCAGGCGCTGGCGCGGGGCTCAAGCGCGGAGGCCGGCGAGGTCCTGCGCGGGGCGGGCCTGCTCGCCCGGGCGCTGCCCGGCCTCCTGCGTGCGATCGGCACCTCCCCCGCCCCCTGATCGCCCTCACCTACGGTTTTCCGGACACAGCCCGAGGGTCATCGCGCCTCGGGCCGGTCGGGGGACTGGCAACCTTGCGCAAGGTTGCCTAGACGAAAAAAAACCTCGGATTCTCCATGCTGCACGGGAAGAAGATCGCCGTCGTCCTGCCGGCCTACAACGCCGCGGCAACCCTGCGGCGCACCTACGCCGAGATCCCGCTCGACATCGTCGACGACGTCATCCTGGTCGACGATGCCAGCCGCGACGACACCGTGGCGGTGGCGGACGAGCTCGGCCTGACGACGATCCGGCACGCCCGCAATTGCGGCTACGGCGGCAACCAGAAGACCTGCTACCGCACGGCGCTCGCCCGCGGCGCCGACATCGTGGTGATGCTCCACCCCGACTACCAGTACGCGCCGCGCCTCGTGACCGCGATGGCCTCGATGATCGTCTCGGGCGAGTACGACGCGGTGCTGGCCTCGCGCATCCTCGGCAAGGGCGCGCTCGTCGGCGGCATGCCGCTCTACAAGTACGTCGCCAATCGCGGCCTCACCTTCGTGCAGAACCTGCTGATGGGGCAGAAGCTGTCGGAGTACCACAGCGGCTACCGCGCCTGGAGCCGCACGGTGCTGGAGGGCCTGGCCCTCGACCGCTGCTCGGACGATTTCGTGTTCGACAACCAGATGCTGGCCCAGGCGATGGACGCCGGTTACCGCATCGGCGAGATCTCCTGCCCGACCCGCTACTTCCCCGAGGCCTCCTCGATCAACTTCCGCCGCAGCGTCGTCTACGGCCTCGGCGTGCTGAGGACCTCGCTCGCGTACCGGCTGCACCGCTGGGGCCTGCGGACCGACCCGCTGTTCTCCGCCCCCGAAGCGGGCGCCGTGCGGGTGCAGCCGTGACGCGCCGCCTCGCGATCCTCGCCGGCCTCGCGCTCCTCGCGGCCCTGCCCTTCGGGCTCGGCCTCGTCGCGCCCGGTACCCCGGGGGACGTGATCGCCTGGCTCTCCGCCCTGTGCGAGCGCCAGGGCGCCGCAGGCCCCGCCCTGCTGGTCGCGGCCCAGGCGCTGATCGCGGCGAGCGGCGTGCTCCCGGCCTCGCTGCTCGGCATCGCCGCCGGCACGCTGCTCGGCATCGGCCCGGGCTTCGCCGCGGCCGCCGCCGGCACGATGGCGGGCGCGCTCCTGAGCTTCTGGATCGGCCGCGCCCTGCTGCGCGGGCGCCGGCCCGGTTTCCCCGCCGGCGGGCGCTGGGCGATGGCCCTCGACCGCTCGGTGGCGGCGGAGGGCTGGCGCCTCGTCGGCCTGATGCGGCTCTCGCCGGTGATGCCCTTCGCCCCGACGAGCTACGCGCTCAGCCTCAGCAGCGTGCGCCTCGCCGACTACCTCATCGGCACGCTCGCCGTCCTGCCGGCGCTCCTCGCCTACGTGATGCTGGGGGCGCTCGGGCGCACGGCGCTCGCCGGCGAGGCCGAGTGGCTGCGCGGCGGCGTCCTGGTCCTGGGCCTGGGCGCGACGGTGCTGCTGCTGCGCAAGCTGAAGCGGCTCGCCAAAACCTCGACGTGCGAAACGCTGGCGCCTGACACGCTGGCCCCCGAGGGCGCGCTGCGGGGCGAGCGGCCGTGATCGGCCGCCTCGACGGGGCCCGGCCCTGGCTCGCCGCCTTCGCGGCGCTCGGCCTGCCGCTCTGCCTGATCCTGGCCTTCCTGGTGCCGCTCGGCGAGGTGGCGGACGAATCCGCCCATCTCCTGCGGGCGGTGGCGCTCCTCGACGGCCAGGTCGTCGGCCACCGCGAGACCGTGACCTATTCCGACGGCGTCGCCCGCCCGGCCGCCGGCGTCACCGTCGATCCGGCCTGGGAGGCCTTGAGCCGCGGCCGGCCGCCGGCGCCCCACGTGAATCCGATACCGGACCCGATGCCGGCGCTCGGCCGCCCGGCCTTCCTGCCGCTCTACACCATCGGCACCTACTTCCCGGGCTTCTACGTCCCGGCCGCCCTCGCGATCGGCGCCGGGCAGGCCCTCGGGCTGAGCCACGCCGCATCGGCCCTCCTCGGGCGGCTCGCCGGTGCGGCGGCCTACGGCGCGCTCGGGTTCGCGGCCCTGGCGCTGGCGCGCCGCGGCCGGGCGCTCCTCTTCGGGGTGCTGGTGCTGCCGATGGGCCTGTCGCTCGCGGCGTCCTTCAACCAGGACGCCCTGATGATCGCCGCCTGCGCGCTCGCCGCCGCGCTCCTCACCGGCGAGGACCCGTGGCGCCGGCGCCTCGCCGCCGTCCTCGTCGCCCTGGTGGTGCTGGCGAAACCGCCCTACGCGGCGATCGCCGCGATGCTGCTGGTGCCGCTGCCGCCGCGATTCTGGACGAGCCCGGTCGTCTGGCGCCGGGTCGGAACCGCGGTGCTGGCGGTGCTGCCGGGCGTCGCCTGGATCCTCTACACCACGACGCAGATCGCCACGCCGGTGCCGCGCCTCGCCTACGAGGCCGGCCCGCTCTGGCCCGGCCCGCGCCCGGCGCAGTTCCTCGGCACCGACACGCGGGCGCAGGCGCAGGTGCTCCTCGCGCATCCGGGCCTGCTCCTCACCCTGCCGGCGCAGTGCTTCTTCAGCCTCAAGCGGGCCCTGATCCTCGCCGCCGGGGCGATCGGCATCTTCGGCTGGATCGACAGGATGCTGCCGGCCGCGATCTACGCCGCCTGGGGCCTGGGCCTCGCCGGGCTCGCGCTCCTGTGCGGGCGGTCCGTGCGGGTGCGCTGGATCGATCTGGGGCTGCTCGGTGCCGCGGCGCTCCTCACCGCCTGGCTCGTCGCCCTGTCGCAGTACCTGTCCTGGACCGATGTCGGCGACGTGCGGATCTACGGTCCGCAGGGGCGCTACTTCCTGCCCCTGATCCCGATGCTCGTCCTCGCCGTCGCGCCGCGGCCCGCCCCGGCGACCGGGTTGCGCTGGGCCCTCGTCGTCGGTACCGCGGTGGCGGCCCTCGACCTCGTGGTGGTGCCGCTCGCGACCGCGCGGATGTTCTGACGGCGGAGCGGGCGGTCCCGCCGCGGGCAGGGGCCGGCCGAGTCGTGAGCATGCCCCCCTCTCCCCGCGGGCGGGGAGAGGGCCGTGTCACCGTTCGGGTGACACGGCGAGGCGGCGCATCGATCCCGAAAGGATCGACCCGAGGGTGAGGGGGTATCTCCGGGAGACTCCTCCGGCACCAAACCCTCACCCTCGCTCCGGCTCTCGCCTCCGCTTGCCGTGCTCCCTGAACGGGAGCACGGGCCTCTCCCCGCCCGCGGGGAGAGGAGATTGCCCGCGCCATCCCGTCCCCCGCACAGGACCGCATGCCCCCCTCCCCTCCCCCCATGAGCCCGCCATGCGCGCCCTGATCGACCTCCTGCGCGCCATGACCCCGCGCGAGCGCCGCCGCGCCGGGCTGATCGGGGCGGGGCTCGCGCTCGCGGCCCTGCTCGAGGTGGTCGGCGTCGCCTCGGTGGTGCCGTTCCTGACGCTGGTCGGCGATCCGGGAGCGGCCGCCCGCATCCCGGCCCTCGGCGCGATCCGCGACGGGCTCGGTCTCTCCGACGACCGCAGCTTCCTGATCGTCGTCGGGCTGGCGGCGCTGGTCGCCATCCTGACCACCTCCTGCGTCAATGCCGGGCTGACCTACGCGCAGCTGCGCTTCAGCCACGCCGTCGGCTACGGCTTCGCCCGCCGGCTCCTGTTCCGCACCATCGACCGCGAGCGGCTGTTCTTCACGACCGCCAACAGCGCCGAGCTCGCCAAGACGATCCTGAGCGAGACCGACCGCCTCGTCGTCGGGGTGCTGACGCCCGCCACCGTCATCGCCTCGCGGGCGACCTCGGCCACGGCCGTGATCGTGTTCCTGCTCGTCGTCTCGCCGCGTCTGGCGCTGATCCTCGGCGCCGGGTTCGGCGGGCTCTACGTCGGCATCTTCCTTCTGGTGCGGGCGCGCCTCGCCCGCATCGGCGCGCGCGCCGTGGCCGGCAACGAGGCCCGCTTTCGGGTGGTGCACGAGACGCTCGGCGGCCTGACCGAACTCAAGCTCTACGGCCGGGCGCAAGGCTTCGCGAGCCGGTTCGAGGCCCCGGCCCGCGCCTACGCGCAGGCCAGCGCCGAGAGCCTGCTCACCGGGCAGCTGCCGCGCTTCGTCATCGAGGCGCTCGCCTTCGGCGGCGTCATCGTCGTCGTGCTGTTCGCCCTCTCGCAGGGGCTCGACACCGCCGGCATCCTGCCGCTTCTCGGCCTGTTCGCCTTCGCGGGCTACCGGATGCTGCCGGCGTTCCAGAACGTGTTCAACGCGCTGGCGCTGCTGCGCTTCTACCTGCCGGCGGTGCGGCTCGTCGTCGACGGGCTCCAGGGCGAGCGCCCTCCCGTCCGCCGCGGCCCCGAGCGCCTGCCGTTCCGCGACGCCATCCGCCTGGAGCGGGTCGGGTTCGACTACGAGCCCGGCCGCCCGGCGCTGACGGACGTCACCCTCACGATTCCCGCCCATTCCACGATCGGCCTCGTCGGCCGCACCGGCTCGGGCAAGTCGACCCTGATCGGGCTGATCCTCGGCTTTCTCCAGCCCACGAGCGGCCGCATCGCGGTCGACGGCACAGGCCTCGATCCCGCCACCCTGCCGGCCTGGCAGAACCGCATCGGCTACGTGCCGCAGGACATCTTTCTGATCGACGGCACCATCGCGGAGAACATCGCCTTCGGCCTCGACGCGATCGACGACGCGGCGGTGGAGCGGGCGGCGCGGCTTGCCGGCGCGCACGATTTCGTCGCCGCCCTGCCGGAGGCCTACGCCACCCGCGTCGGCGAGCGCGGCGCGCGGCTCTCCGGCGGCCAGCGCCAGCGCATCGGCATCGCCCGGGCGCTCTACCACGACCCCGACGTGATCGTGTTCGACGAGGCGACCTCCGCCCTCGACGACGAGACCGAGACCGTGGTGATGCGGGCGGTGCAGGGGCTCTCCGGCACCCGCACGCTGATCATGATCGCCCACCGCCTCACCAGCCTCGCGGGGGCCGACACCGTGCACGTGCTGGAGGGCGGCCGGATCGTCGCCTCGGGCCCGCCGGAGCAGGTGCTGCCGCAGGCAGCACGAACCGGAGAAGAGACGCTGCCGCAGGCGGCACGGACCGGAGAAGAGACGCTGCCGCAGGCGGCACGGACCGGAGAACAGATGCTGCCGCAGGCGGCACGGGCGGGGGAGCAGGGGCAGGCGTGAGCCGGCGGGGGATTGCCCTTCGCCTGACAGCCTCGTCGATCAGCCTCGACCGAACCGCTTCCCTCCGCGTCGTTCCGGAGCCGCGCGGCGGAGCCCGGAACGATGGAGGGTGCGGGGTCCGTCAGCGACGCTGAGTCCAGGCGCCGGGAGACCGGAGGCAGGCCGGCCGACGGACGACCGCTCCATCCTCACCCGCCCGCCGCGAGCCGCGCCAGGTAGGCGCAGAGCATGTCGGCGAGCCCGTCCGCGTAGGCCTCGACCGCCGGATCGTCCGCGCTCATCTCCGAGATCCCCTCCCCCACCGCGCCGAGCGTCATCGCGATCAGGTCGCCGGCGATCCGGCACCGCGCCTCGGCCAGATCGGGAACGGCCTCCCGCAGGAAGGCCCGGATGGCGTCCGTGGCGGCGACGCGCGAGTCCTCGGCTTCCGGGGCGTCGCGGTAGAGCGGCGCGGCGTCGCCGAGCGCTCCGCGCATCGCCGCCTCCTCGCATTCCGAGCGGACGAAGGCGTGGACCATCGCGCGCAGCCGCTCCGGCGGCGACGGCGCGGGATCCTGCAGGATCCCGCGCAACAGGGCGGTGGTGTCGCGCCACTCGTCGCTCTGGAGCTGGAACAGGATCGCGGCCTTGTTCGGGAAGTACTGGTAGAGCGAGCCGACGCTGACCCCCGCCCGCTCGGCGACCCGGGCGGCCGTGAAGCGCGCAGGCCCGACCTCCGCCAGAACCTGACCAGCCGCCTCCAGGACCGCCGCGACGAGGCTCGTCGAGCGGGACTGCCGGGGCTGTTTTCGCCTTACGAGACGGGGACTTGGGCGGACGGTCATGCGCGCGGCCGGGAATGCGAATAGCGGGCGCGAACGATCGATCGTATTTTCCGTCTTGTCCAGTCCTCAGGACGTTCACGAAAGTAAAAGACGATGCTTCACGCTGCATCTTCGCTGACCAGCGCGCCCGTCGCGCCGCTTCTCGACCGTCTCTTCCTCGACGCGGAGGCGTCGTCGCCGTTCTCCGTCGTGGCCGACCTGTCGGCCGACGAGCGCGATCGGCTGATCCGCAGCCGGGCCGACTACCGCGACTTCTACGGCCGGATGAAGGACATGCCGCTGGCGGTGTCGCGGGAGACCGGCCGGCTGCTCTACCTGCTGGCGCGGGGCGCCCGCGCCCGCTCGGTCGTCGAGTTCGGCACCTCGTTCGGCCTCTCGACCCTGCACCTGGCGGCGGCGCTACGCGACAATGGCGGCGGCCGGCTGATCACCAGCGAGTTCGAGCCGTCGAAGGTGGCGCGGGCGAAGGCCCATCTCGCGGCCGGGGGCCTCGCCGACCTCGTCGAGTTCCGCGAGGGCGACGCCCTCGAGACCTTGGGGCGCGACCTGCCGGAGACGGTCGACCTCCTCCTCCTCGACGGCGCCAAGGCGCTCTACCCCGAGATCCTCGACCGGGTGGAGGGCCGCCTGCGGCCCGGCGCCCTCGTGGTCGCCGACAATGCCGAGTACAGCCCCGACTACCTCGCCCGCATCCGCGACCCGGGCCGCGGCTACCTGTCGGTGCCGTTCGGCGGCGACGTGGAACTGTCCGTCCGCCTCGGCTGAAGGGCCGGCGCGCGGACGGTCACGGCTCCAGCGCGCCGTAATCGTGGGTGTAGGCGCCCTCCTCGAACCGGTCGAAGCTCTGGCTCCAGCGCCGGCCGGGCCAGAGGTAATCGACCCGGCCCGCGGCCGGCCGGTAGAGTGCGGTGTAGGCCGTGGTGAAGGCGGCCTTGCGCGAGTAGAGCGGCGGTTCGAAGAAGCGGGCCGTCAGGGTCTCGAGCGTCGCCCCGGGCGCGGCCAGGGCCTCGTCGAGCACGCGCTGGCGGAGCGCCGAGCGGGAGGCGGGCGAGGCCCGCTCCTGGTGGTTGGTGCAGGTCCGCCACGGCACCACCGCCGGCTCGCGCCGGGGTCCCATGAGGATCGTGGCGTGCGCGCCCGTCCGGTCGAGGAGCGTGACGTTGTGGATCTGCGAGGGCGGGAGGCGGCGTAGCGCCGCGATCCCCTCCCCCACCGACCCGCAGGTCTCCAGCACGTAGCGCAGCATCAGGATGATGGCGAAGCCCTCGCCCCGCCGGGCGATGCCGCCGAGCGTGCAGCTGGCGACCAGCCCGTCGTCGTTCATCCCGTCGAGGCAGCCGCCCCAGGGCCGCTGCCCCATCGCGATGACGCGCCGCCCCGACCAGGCGGTCCGCTCGATGCGGCCGGTGATGACCGGGAGAGGATAGTCGTAGTTGCGCACCAGCGCCGGGCCGTCCTCCCCGAGCCAGACCGCCTGGCTGCATCCCTGACGGTGCGCCGCCGGGCGGTAATGGCTGAGGACCCGGTGGGCGAGGTCGTCGTCGCCGACCAGCCCGCAGGCCTCGTCGTAGGCCGGGACGAGCTCGGGCATGTGGCGCGCGAGGGCGGCGCGGCAGGCGGCGGCCGAGGGCGGCGCGACCGTGCCGTCCCCGAGATACCACCGCGCCGCCTCGTCCCGGCCACCGCGGAAGCGCGCGAGCCACCCCGCGCCGGGGCGGTCCTCGCGCTCGGCGACGAACGTCTTCTCCGTCGTGGCCTCCATGCCCGCTTCCCTCCTGCTCCGGCCGACGCGACCGGCGGCGTCCGCCCCCCGTTCCGGCCCGCTTCCGGCCGACCGTATCGGAACCGTGACCGGGAGGATCCGGCACCGGGATCTCCCAGCGTTCGCGGCCGTCCTCCTCGCCTCGTCGGCGGTTGCCCCAGTGCCGGCAGCGACCCGCGACCCCGGCCGCTCCGGCCCGAGACTGACGACCGCGGGCGGACGACTTCCCGACCGCTGCGTCGGACCGGTCCCTTCCCGCAGCACACTGTTATGTCCCTACGCCCACCCGGACACTAACCGCGCCTTTACCAAGACGGTTCACGCACGAGTCAGTTCGAATCCCTGGGCCCTCGGTGATGACGATCAAGAACGGTCTCTCCAGCAAGTTGATGGTGATCGCCGGCTCCGCCATCGGCGCGACCCTCCTCGGTTTCGTCGGCATCTCCGGGTGGATGGCCGCGCAGCGGACCCACGACGAGATCATGCAGTTCGCGGCCGAGAAGGCCGCCAGCACGACGGCCCGGACATCCATCCAGGTGGTCGATGCGGTGTCCGCCGGCAACGCCCTGGCGAGCACGATGTCGGGGCTGATGGGCAGCGGCACCGTCCGGAAGGCCGACGCCGTCGCGGCGGCCCGATCCCTGCTCCAGCACTATCCGAACCTGTTCGGCGCGTGGATGTCGGACACGACGGACAAGCGCGCGGAACGGTACCTGAGCGGAACCGGCTTCGAGAACGCCGCCGGGATCTTCACGCCCTACTGGACGAAGCAGGACGATGGCACGCTCGCCTTCGCGACGTTCCCGATCGACCCCAAGCAGAGCTGGTATGGCGGACCGGTCGCCTCCGGCAAGAGCCTGCTCGTGGAGCCCTACGTGACCAGCCAGGGGCAGCTCGTCACGTCGATCTCCGCGCCGCTCAGGGTCAAGGGCGACATCGTGGGCGTCGCGGGCGTCGACATCCGGCTGAGCTGGCTCGCGGAGACGTTCGCGGCGCTGCGGCCCTTCGACGGCGGGCGCGTCATGATGCTGTCGAATGCGGGACAATGGATCGTCCCGCCGCAGCCCGACCGGCTGATGAAAGCCTATGACGGCGTCGGCGCCGCCGAGGTCGAGGGCGCCCTGAAGGACCTGCGGCCGCGCGTCCTGCGGGGCGGCCCGGACGGGGCGGTCCGGCTGGTCTACCCCTTCACGCAGCCCGGCATGAACACGACCTGGGCACTCGTCATGGACGTTCCGGCCGCGGCCTTCACGCATCCGATCTACCTGCGCGTCGCCGAGACCGCGGCCGCCGGGCTCATCATCCTCGTCGTCCTGATCGGCGTCCTGTTCGCGACGACGCATCGCCTGATCCGGACGCCGCTGGAGCGGTGCCTCGGGACCATCGAGGCCCTGATCGACCGGCGCTACGACGTCGCGATCACCGACACGCAGCGCACCGACGAGGTCGGGCAGATCAGCAAGGCGCTCGAGGTGTTCCGCGACAAGGCCCATCGGGCGGACCTCCTGACGAGCGAGAGCGAGCGGGAGCAGCAGCGCCGCGCGGCGCGGGCGAACCGGGTCGATCGGCTCGTCCGGACCTTCCAGCACGGCGTCACCGGCTCGCTCGACATCGTCTCCTCCGCGGCGACGGAGCTCGACGCCACCGCCCGGGCGATGGCCCAGGTCGCCGACAGCACCAACGGCCAGGCGCTGGCCTCGAGCGCGGCGGCCGAAGAGACGGCGGTCAACGTCCAGACGGTGGCGGCGGCGGCCGAGGAGATGGTCTCCTCGCTGCAGGAGATCGAGCGGCAGGTGCTCCGCTCCAACGACGTGGCGTCCCATGCCGCGCAGGAGGCCGAGGCGACCGGCACCGCCATGGCGGGCCTGAGCGCCGCGGCCGAGCAGATCGGGGCTGCCGTCACCACCATCTCGTCGATCGCCGCGCAGACGAACCTGCTGGCCTTGAACGCGACCATCGAGGCGGCGCGGGCCGGCGATGCGGGCCGCGGCTTCGCGGTCGTCGCCGCCGAGGTCAAGGAGCTCGCGAGCCAGACCAGCCGGGCGACCGACGAGATCGGCGGCCAGATCACCGCGATCCAGGCGGCCACCACCCAGGCGGCGGAGACGATCCGGCAGATCAGCCGCACCATCTCGGGCATGAACGAGATCAGCGCGGCGATCGCCGCGACGGTCACGGAGCAGACCGCCGCGACCGGCGAAATTGCCCGCAACGCGAGCGAGGCGGCACGGGGCACGAGGGACGTGTCGGAGAACGTCTCCCGGGTCCTCACGTCGTCGGGCGAGACCGGCAGCGCCGCCTCGCAGGTGCTCGCGGCGGCGGCGGAGCTCGCGGCCCAGTCCCTGGCCGTCAAGAGCAAGGTCGACGGCTTCCTGCAGGACATCCAGGCCGCCTGACCGGCGGGGCGGCGACCGGAGGCGCCCTCCCCCTTCGTGCGATCCGCCCCGCCCCGGTCACCACATCGTCTGCTTTGCCCGCTCGGCCCAGGTCCTGTCGTAGGTCTCGCCGCCGACGCGGCCGTCGCTGAGCTCGGCCAGGATCTGGCCGGGGGTCGGCAGCGTCCCCGGGTCGACCTGGCTGTCGGCCCGCCACAGGCCGGAGCGGATCAGCGCCCGGGCGCACTGGAAGTAGACGTCCGTCACCCCGATCACCATCACGGTGCGCGGCGCCTTGCCCTCGACGGCGAAGGACGCGCACAGGTCCGGATCGTCGTCGATTACCGCCCGGCCGTTGACCCGGAGCGCGTTGCCGATGCCGGGTATCAGGAACATCAGACCGACCCGCGGATCGCGCACGACGTTGCGCAGGCTGTCGATCCGGTTGTTGCCGCGGCGGTCGGGCAGGAGCAGCGTGCGGGAATCGGCGACGCGCACGAAGCCCGGGCGGTCGCCCCGGGGCGAGCAATCGAGCCCCTCCGGGCCGCAGGTGGCGAGCGCGGCGAAGGGCGCCGCCTCGATGAAGCGCCGGTAATGCGGGGTGACGTGGTCGGCGACCTTCACGGTCGAGGCCTCGCCGACGGCCCCGAACGCGCCGTAGACTCGCTCCAGCTCCGCTTCGGTCCTCAGGATCGCCATCGTCTCAGCCCCAACCACCCGGATGGCTCTCGGGTTAAGCGATCGGGTCCGCGCTGGCCATCGACAAGTGTGCACCGTCGCGTGAGCGGAACTCACGGAGGAGCCGCCTGCGATCGGTCGCGGGGTTGCCATGTGGCAACTCCCGTCTGGCAACTCTCGCGCGGGGCAACTCTCGCCGGACGGCACGGTCGGGCGTGGCCGGTCCCCGCCCCGCCAGTGCGATCGGGCGATCGGAGTTGCGGTGCCGCAGGTTAACGACCGTTAACCAAAAAATCGTTTGCCCCGCCATGGCCACGCTGGCATCGTCTTACGGATTTTTTCCGTGACGCGCTCGAGAGCCGTAAATGCCAGATCAGCCGCAGGAGCAGGCGCGAGCCGCAGCCTCCGACCGCCCCTCGATCACCCGGATCATCGCCGAGGATGGCGGGGCGCTCTCGAACGAGCTCAACGCGCTGCGGCGCACGCTCTTCCCGCCGGCCTCGCACAAGCTCCTGCGCTCGTTCTCGTCCGGCGAGGCGGCGAAGCTGATCGGGGTGGCGGACGGGTACCTGCGCCAGCTCTCGCTCGCCAGCAAGGGCCCGCAGCCGGAGATCGGCCCCGGCGGCCGGCGCTCCTACACGCTGGCTCAGATCAACGAGCTGCGCCAGCTGCTCGACGACGGGCCGAAGGCCAAGCGCTACGTGCCGCACCGCTCCGGCGATGAGCATTGCCAGGTGCTGGCCGTCGTGAACTTCAAGGGCGGATCGGGCAAGACCACCACGGCGGCCCACCTCGCCCAGTACCTGGCCCTGCGCGGTTACCGGGTCCTCGCCGTCGACCTCGACCCTCAGGCCTCGCTGACGGCGCTCCACGGCTACCAGCCGGAATTCGACGTCGGCCCGAACCAGACCCTCTACGCCGCGATCCGTCACGACGACGAGCAGAAGCCGTTGAGTGAGGTGGTGCGCAAGACCTACTTCCCGGGTCTCGACCTCGTGCCCGGCAACCTCGAGCTGATGGAGTTCGAGCACGACACCCCGCGGGTGCTGGCCGACCGCAACGCCGAGCCGTTCTTCGGCCGCATCGCCACCGCGCTCGGCAGCGTCGCCGACGATTACGACGTGATGATCCTCGACTGCCCGCCGCAGCTCGGCTTCCTGACGCTCGGCGCGCTCTGCGCCGCCACCGCGATGCTGGTGACGGTGCATCCGCAGATGCTCGACGTGATGTCGATGTGCCAGTTCCTGCTGATGGCCTCCGACCTGCTGGGGGTGGTGCAGGAGGCGGGAGCCGACCTCGATTACGATTTCCTGCGCTACGTCGTGACCCGCTACGAGCCCTCCGACGCCCCCCAGACCCAGATGGTCGGCTTCATGCGCTCGCTGTTCCGCGAGCGGGTGCTGACGCACCTGATGCTCAAATCCACCGCCGTGTCGGATGCCGGCCTGTCGAAGCAGACGCTCTACGAGATCGGGCGCGAGAGCTTCACCCGCGCCACCTACGACCGGGCGATCGAGGCCCTCGACGGGGTCAACGGCGAGATCGAAGGCCTGATGCACCGCGCCTGGGGACGCGTGGCGGCATGAAGCGCAAGGACGCCCTCCGCGCGGCGCTCGGAGCCCGCTCCGTCGAACCGGCACCGGAGTTGCCAGCTGGCAACCCGGGCGCGACGGTGGAACCGCCGCCCGAGGCGCCGCGGCCGCTGGTGCGCTCCGGTGCCGTCGGTGCCATGGGGCGCAGCCTCGGGCGCATCGCCAGCGCGGCGGCCGAGGCCCGCGCCATGGTTGCCTCCGGCGACCGGGTGGTCGAACTCGATCCGGGACTGATCGACGGTTCCTTCGTCAAGGACCGCCTGTCGGGCGACCAGCAAGAGCACGCTGCCTTCGTCGAGCTGATCCGCGAGCGCGGCCAGCAGGTGCCGATCCTGGTGCGGCCGCACCCGAGCACGGAGGGCCGCTACCAGGTCGCCTACGGCCACCGCCGCCTGCGAGCGGCCGCCGAGCTCGGCCGGCCGGTGCGGGCGGTGGTCAAGGCGCTCACCGACGAGGACCTCGTCGTCGCGCAGGGCCAGGAAAACTCGGCCCGGGCCGATCTGAGCTACATCGAGCGGGCGCTGTTCGCGATCGCGCTCGAGGATCGCGGCTTCGACCGCGCCACCATCATGGCGGCGCTCGCGGTCGAGAAGACCCAGCTCTCGCGCCTGATCGGCATCGGCCGGGCGGTGCCGCCGCAGGTCGTGGCGGCGGTCGGCCCGGCGCCCAAGGCCGGGCGGCCGCGCTGGACCGCGCTCGTCGAGGCGCTGGCCCGGGAGGGTGCGGGGGAGGCGGTGACCCGCATCCTGGCGGCGCCGGACTTCTCGGAATTGTCGTCCGACGACCGCTTCGCCCGGCTGCTCGGCGGGCTGACGGCGAAAGCGCCGCAACCGGCGCCGACCCCGGCGGTCTGGACCAATCTCGGCGGCCGGCCGGTGGTGCGGATCGAGCGCGACCCGAAGCGGACCCAGCTCACCATCGACGACACGCTCGAGCCGGATTTCGCCGCCTACCTGATCCAGAGTCTTCCCCAGCTCTACGCCGCCTTCGCCGAGTCGAAGACGCGCGACGAGACCGATTAACGATCGGCTCCATCGTCGACCGGCGAGACGAAGACTCGCCGGTTAGACACACAGATTCACAGGAATCTGGCTCTGTGCTTCGGGAATCCACCGGACTCGACTCTGCGGATTCGGGTTTCGCGCGTTACGACTCCGCCAAACAGAGTCACGATGCGTGCCCGATGGGTCCGCATCCCCGTGCGGAGCCCCTTTGGTGGAGATGACGAACCCGCCGCGACCAGGCCAAGAGCTCGCGGGCCAAGAGCCCGCAGGTCAAGAGCTCGCAGGCCAGGAGCCCGTCGAGGGCGTGCGCGACGCCGATCTCGTCGAGATCGTCGAGAAGGCGCGGGGCAGCGTCGCCTACAAGGCGACGCTCGCCTTCGTGCGCGCCAGCCAGGCCAAGCGCGACGCCGAACGGGAAGCGCGCGAGAAGCTGGTGGTGCTCAAGGCCGAGGCCGCGGCCGAGCGCGCCCGGCTGCCGCGCAACGCGCGCCGCCGCGACATGGTCCGCGAGGTGATCGAGAACGAGCCGGCGGCGCCCGAGAACATCCAGCACATCCACTCGGTGCTGGCGCTCTGCGGCCTGCCGTATCGCGAGCCGAAGGGCGTCACCAACGTCTCGCGCGAGTACGGCCGCAACACGCTCGCCATCAATGCCGGCCGGCTCATCAACCCGTCGACCGGCGAGATGGAGATGCAGGGGCTGCCCTACGGCCCGAAGGCGCGCCTCCTCCTGCTGCATCTCTGCACCGAGGCGGTACGCCAGCGCAGCCCGAAGGTCGAGGTGGCGCAGAGCATGTCGGGCTTCATCCGCGACATGGGCTTCCCGGTCACCGGCGGCGAGCGCGGCACGCTCAAGCAGTTCAAGGAGCAGCTCAACCGGCTCGCCGCCTGCTCGATGCAGATCGGCCTGTGGGACGGCACCCGCGCCTCGACCCTCAACGTGCCGCCGTTCCGGCAGATGGACGTGTGGCTGCCGCTGCACAACCACCCGGATCAAGGCCTCCTGTGGTCCTCGACCATCACCTTCCACCGCGAGTTCTACGACAACCTGATCCAGCACGCCCTGCCGGTCGACATCCGCGCCGCCCGCGCCTTCGCCGGCTCGGCGCGCAAGCTCGACCTCCTGTTCTGGGTCGGCTACCGGCTCTCGCGGCTGGAGCGGCCGCTGCGGCTCACCTGGGACAACCTCTACAAGCAGTTCGGCAGCGA